>DATFYK010000106.1:0-11127 GCA_035315085.1 Occallatibacter sp. | reverse complement strand
TTCGTTGCCGTCGCCGGCCGGCGTGGCCGTGGCGTGGGCGTTCACATAACCCACCTCTTCCGGGGCGATGCCGGCGTCTTTGAGGGCCGCCCTCATGCTGCGCTGGGCGCCTTGGCCCTCGGGGGCGATGCCCGTGATGTGGTGGGCGTCGGCGCTCATGCCGTAGCCGATCACTTCGGCCAGAATCCTTGCGCCGCGCGCCTTGGCGAACTCCAATTCTTCGAGAATGAGAATGCCGGAGCCTTCGCCGATCACAAAACCGTCGCGATCCTTGTCAAAGGGGCGGCTGGCGCGGGTGGGTTCGTCATTGCGGGTGGAGAGCGCGCGCATGGCGGCAAATCCGCCCACCGCCAGGGCTGTAACCGAGGCCTCCGTGCCGCCTGCGATCATTGCGTCGGCGTCGCCGTGCAGGATCATGCGCACCGAGTCGCCGATGGCGTTGGCAGAGGTGGCGCAGGCCGTGGCCGTGGCCGAGATGGGGCCTTTGGCTCCGTAGCGGATGCTGATCTGGCCGGCCGCCATGTTCACGATGACCGAGGGAATGAAGAAGGGCGAGAGCTTGCGCGGGCCGCCCTGCAGCAGGTTGGAGTGCTCGCGCTCGATGATCTCGAAGCCGCCGATGCCGGAGCCGATGAAGACGCCCACCCGGTCGGCGATCTCCGGGGTAATCTCCAGGCCGGACTGAGCCATGGCTTCCTGCGTGGCGGCGAAGGCAAAATGGATGAAGCGGCCCATCTTGCGGGCTTCTTTTTTGTCCACGAAGTCGAGCGGGTCAAAGTTCTTGACCTCGGCGGCGAAGGTGACCGGGAAGCCAGTGGTATCGAAGCCCTGAATGGGACCCATGCCACTGGCGCCGGCCAAAAGCTGCCGCCACACTTCGGGAGCGGTGTTGCCCACACCGCATACCAGCCCCAGGCCGGTGATGACGACTCTGCGGCTCAAAGGCTACTTGCCTGCTTTCGCGTTCTTTTCAATGTAGTCAATCGCGTCCTTGACGGTCTTGATCTTCTCGGCGTCTTCGTCGGGAATCTCGAGGTCGAAGGCCTCCTCAAACTGCATCACCAGTTCGACCACGTCCAGCGAATCCGCGCCCAGGTCCTCCTGGAAGCTGGCGCCGGGGGTCACTTCGGCTTCGTCCACCTGCAGTTGCTCGACGATGATCTGTTTGACTTTCTCTTCAACGGCCATGCGTGTTTCTCCTCGTATTTGTTCAGAACTTGAGAATCTCTCCGGGGCTGCCCTGTTCAGGCTCCGCCAGCCTACAATACCGGCTCGTGGCAGGGGAAGACAACCATTACGCAAAAAAAAGCGCATGGCCCCGAAATTCCAAGTCTACCGGGCGGGCCGGGGTGTGTAAAGGCTCGGGGGGCCGAGGGAATAGGGAATAGGGAACAGGGAATAAAAAACTCGCCAAAACCAGGCGGTAAAGGCACAGGTGGAAGGCGTACATTAGGCGAAGAGGATTTTTTTGTCATGGAAAGCTCTACTGTTTTCTTCGCGCTGGTTGCCGTTGCTATTCTTTTCTTCGTATTCGGGCTCTGGGTGGGCTTCCGCCAGGGCCGCGCAGGCGCTCAGGGTCTACTCGACAACGAAGCAGCAAAATATACGCAAATGAAGGCCGACCTGGACGCAGCCTTCAAGGGAGCTGCCGCCGATGCTCTCCGCGCCAACACGGAATCATTTCTGACCCTTGCGAAGCAAGAGCTTGGCGGACAGACCAACGAAGCCAAGCAGACCTTGGGAGCAAAGGAGCTGGCAATCAAGAATCTGCTGGACCCGCTGAAAGAGACACTGAGTAAGCTGGATACGCAGACTCGGGAGATGGAAAAAGCGCGCGAAGGCGCTTATGGCAGGGTCGAGACGCTCGTGAGTGAGATCAAAGACGCCATTCCGAAGTCTGTTGACGATCTCAAGCGCGAGACTTCCCAGTTGATCGCAGCCTTGCGGGCTCCGAAGACGCGCGGCAACTGGGGCGAACTGCAACTGAAGCGCTGTGTGGAATACGCCGGAATGGTGCAGTATTGCTCGTTTTCCGAGCAGGTGACCGCGCGCGACGAAGACGATAAGATGCTGCGACCGGATATGACTATTCAACTGCCGAATGGCCGCGAGATCGTGGTCGACGCCAAGACTCCCCTGGATGCCTTTCTGGATGCCGGCAGCGCCACGGACGCAGCCGCACAAACGCTCCGCTTTACGGCCCATGCGCAGCGGGTCAAGGCGCATCTGAAGGACTTGTCAAGCAAGGCCTACTGGAAGCAATTTGAAAAGGCACCTGATTTCGTGGTGTGTTTTCTGCCCAGCGAAGCATTATTCAGCGCGGCGCTCGAAGCTGACCCGTCGCTGATTGAATTTAGCGCGCAGAACCATGTGGTTATGGCGACGCCGACTACCCTGATTGCCCTGCTGCGCGCCGTTGAATTCGGCTGGCAGCAATCGGAAATCACCAAGAACGCGAAAGCTATCCATGAATTGGGTCTCAGGATTTACGAGAAGCTTGTCGTTGCGCAGGGCCATGTTACCAAGCTCGGCAACGCGCTCGGCAGCAGCGTCGATTACTACAATAGGTTTCTCGGCACCATCGAAGGCAAGGGCGGAGTCTTCTCTTACGGAAGGCAGTTGGGCGAGTTAGCCCACTCCGATGGCGAGTTAGCCGAGATCGGCAGGCTGCAACCCGATGTGCGCGAAATGGAGTCGCCAGAGTGGTCGCAATCCGGGCTGGCGCTGGCGGCCGAAGCGGAGGAGAGCGACGAAGCGGAATAACGCACCCCGCTAACTCGCGGGCCTGCTGACTTCGCTAACTCCGCTAACCGCTTTAGCTTCGCTAACCGCGCTAGCTCCGCTAACACCGCTCTTCCGCAAACGCCTCCCGCATCCGCTTCCACGTCGTTTCCAAATCCTCCGGCAGGATGCGTGTCTCCGAGACAGTGGTCATGAAGTTGGTGTCGCCGGCCCAGCGGGGCAGGGCGTGCAGGTGCAGATGTCCGGCGACGCCGGCTCCGGCGGCCTGGCCGAGGTTGATGCCCAAGTTGAGGCCGTGGGGGTGGTAGACATTCTGGAGGGCTCGTTCGGTGCGCTGGGCCAGATCGATGAGTTCATGGGCTGCTTCGGGGGGCAGGTCGGCCAGCCGGTCCAGATGCGCGTAGGGCATCATCATCACGTGGCCGGAGGTGTAGGGGAAGGCGTTGAGGCAGACAAAGCAGTGCTTTCCGCGCAGAACCAGGCCGCCGGCGGCTTCGGCCTCGTCTGGACTCGTGCCGTTGGCGATGGCGAAGTCGATGGCAGCGATGAGGTTGCAGAAGACGCAGCCCAGGTCTCCGGGCCAGGCGGAAAGGCTGGCCGGAACGCCGGAGCGTGCGGCGCCTTCCGTCGCGGTGATGTAGGCATAGCGCCAGGGGGTCCAGAGATGGTCCATGAGAGTTGCGCCGTACGAACAGTATAGAGGCCGCGGGTGCTCCGTTCGGGCGCGGTGTGGCCAAGCTGTTGGATTGACGCGGAAAAGCAGAGGTTGCTACACTCGAGAGCGTAGCTTACTGCGCGGATTCCAGCAGTGAGTTTCGGCCGCCCTCCAGCAAGCCGTTGCCTGTCGGGTGTTTCCCAAGGAGATCAGTCGCTTACCACTCCAGCGCAACCGGCTGGGGGACTGTCCTTCGTGAAAACGCTCCGACACGTCACAAGACTCGCGGCGGGAACACGGTCTGAAAGCCTCTCCGCCGGCGGTCCGCCATAGCGGACGGCGCGGGAGGCACACCCAGCGGCAGGCTTTATCCGTCGCGGGAGCAAGGAATTCCGGAGCTGTAGCAATGGCAAAAGTCCTCAATCCCGAACCCGAGAGCACAACCCTGAACACCGAATTGGAAATGCCCACTCTAGACCCTGCGACGGAGCTTGAGCAGCCGTCGTCCGAATCAACGTCCAACACCAAGACCGCCGAAGTTGTCGATTTTAACGCGCTGGACGCCGATGCCCCAACCGAGCCTGTAGGCAAGGCCGCGCCCGCTGTGGAAGTTGCAACGGAAGTTCCCGCGCAACCCCAGCCTCAAGTCCAAGCCGAACCCGTGATTAAAGCCAAAGCCGCAGCGGCTCCGCGAGCCAGAGCCAGAACTTCGCGCGCCAAAGCCGCGGCAGCTCCTCCAGCCAAAGCAACTCCTCCAGCTGAAGCAGCTCCTCCCTCCAAAGCAGCTCCCGTTGCCCAAGCAGCTCCAGAAGCCGAAGCGGCTCCCGTGGTCGAAGCAGCTCCTCCAGCTGAAGCAACTCCCGTAGCCGCGGCAGCTCCTCCCGCCCAACCAGCTCCCGTTGTCGAAGCAACTCCCGAAGCCGAAGCGGCTCCGCGAGCCGAAGCCGGGCAGGCTGAGGCCGCGCCTCAACCGGAAGCCTCCGTTGCTCCTGCGCAAGGGTCCGTTGCAACCGAACCGGTTGCCGCCCCGCCGTCGCACGTGAAAGCTGCTTCGCCGCCCGAGCATGGACTTGAGTCCATGGACGACTTTTCCGCCGCTTTAGCGGCGTTTGAACGGGAGCAGGCCGCCGAGGCGGCCGCCGTTGAAGCCTTTGGCGACAAGCTGGTCGCCGGCACGGTGATCAAGCAGACAGAGAAGCATTTGGTGGTGGATGTGGGCCTGAAGTCTGAGGGGCTGGTGCCCCTGGAGCAGGTTCTGGACCACACCGGGGCGGTAAAGTTCCAGCCCGGCGATGTGATCGACGTGGTGATCGAGCGCGAGGAGCCGGAAGGCGGCTACCTGGTGAACTACGAGCGGGCGCAGCGGCTGCGCGTGTGGGACACGATCGAGAAGGCCGCCAGCGACAAGCGCCCGATGATGGGCACGGTGGTCAGCCGCGTCAAGGGCGGATTGACCGTGGACATCGGGATCAAGGCGTTTTTGCCCGGCTCGCAGCTTGAGATTCGCCCCGTCCGCAACCTGGACGGCTATCTCGGCCAGCAGATTGAAGTCCGGGTCATCAAGCTGAACAAGAAGCGCGGCAACGTGGTGGTCAGCCGCAAGGAAATTCTGGAAGAAGAGCAGAACGCCAAGCGCTCCGCCACGCTGGAGCACTTGGGCGAGGGCGCGGTGTTGACCGGCACGGTGAAGAACCTGACCGACTACGGCGCGTTTGTTGACCTGGGCGGGATCGACGGCCTGCTGCACATTACCGACATGAGCTGGGGTCGACTGACGCACCCCCGCGATCTCGTCAACGTGGGCGACGAGATCCAGGTGAAGGTGCTCAAGTTCGACAAGGACAAGCAGCGGGTTTCGCTGGGATTCAAGCAGTTGACGCCGGACCCGTGGCTGGACGCATCGGAGCGCTACCCGGTGGGCGCGCGTGTGCATGGACGGATTCTTTCCGTCACCGACTACGGCGCCTTTGTGGAGCTGGAGCAAGGCATTGAGGGCCTGGTTCACCTCTCGGAGATGACCTGGTCCAAGCGCCTCAAGCATCCGTCGAAGCTGGTCAAGCCAGCCGACGAGGTCGATACGGTGGTCCTGAGCGTGAATCCGGCCGACCGCCGCATCTCGCTGGGCATGAAGCAGTTGCTCGACAATCCCTGGGAGAACCTGACTGAGCGCTATCCGGCCGGGACGGTGGTCGAGGGACGCGTCCGCAACCTGACCGATTTTGGCGCCTTCATTGAAATCGAGGACGGCATCGACGGCCTCGTTCACGTCTCCAACCTGAGCTGGACCAAGCGCGTCAAGCATCCCTCTGAGGTGGTGAAGAAGGGCGAGAAGGTAAAGGCCGTGGTGCTGGGCGTTGAGCCGCAGAACCGTCGCCTCTCGCTGGGCATCAAGCAGTTGCAGCCCGGCGTGTGGGAGAGCTTCTTTGCCGCGCACAAAGTCGGCGACGTGGTCCACGGCAAGGTGCTGCGGACGGCGCAGTTCGGCGCTTTTGTCGAGATCGCGGAGGGCGTGGAGGGTTTGTGCCACATCTCCGAGGCCGGCGACGAGCCGGGCAGCGCGTCCAAGCTCGAAACCGGCCTGGAGCACGACTTCAAGATCATCAAGATCAACGTGGAAGAGAAGAAGGTGGGCTTGAGCCTGCGCGCAGTGGGCCGCGAGGCCAGCCGCGCACAGGTGGAGAGCTACAAGAAGGAAAGCCACAAGCAGCCCGTCTCCAGCTCCACCACGACTCTTGGCGACCTGATCAACTTGCGCAAGAGCGAGCGGTAAGGCTTACTCAGCAAGCTAGACGGCAGCGGCCACCCTTCGGGGTGGCCGTTGTGCGTTTGGGGGAACTGCGCCCGGCTGCCATAGAGCTGTACACTGGCGGCAATCCCAACAGTTTGAGAAGGCGGCGAAGGGTAAGACCGGGACATTGGAAAAGGAGCCGGGTGCTCCACTGGGTGCGTCGCTGGGGTGGCTATTCCCTGATCCCTGCTTGGTCTACACTATTTCAGTTATGACTACCGCTTCCCCTCTTACCCGGATTCAGTCTCGCTCGCCCCAAGGCGGCTTTGTGAATGAGCCGTTTATCGACTTCAAGGCCCCTGAAAACGCCCGCAAGATGCAGGCTGCATTGGACTTGGTCTCCAGCCAGTTAGGCCGCGAATACGATCTCATCATCGGCGGCCGCCGCCTCAAAACCGAGGGCAAAATCTGCTCTCTCAACCCCGCCAGCCCCGCCCAAATCGTCGGTGTGCACCAGAAAGCCGGCGCTGAACACGCCCAGGAGGCCATGGCTGCGGCGCTCCGCGCTTTTGAGTTTTGGAGTAGAGTCTCGATGGAGCAGCGCGTTTCCCTCCTCCTCAACGCGGCGGAGATCATCCGCGCCCGCAAGTTCGAGTTTTGCGCCTGGCTCACCTCCGAGGTGGGCAAGAACTGGGCCGAGGCCGGCGCAGACGTGGGCGAAACCATTGATTTCCTTGAGTTTTACGCCCGCGAGGCCCCTCGCCTGGCCGCCGCTGTTACGCCCATCCAGTACCCCGGCGAGCGCGATGAACTCCTCTACATCCCTCTCGGCGTGGGCGCGGTCATCTCCCCTTGGAACTTCCCCTTCGCCATCATGGCGGGCATGACCGCGGCCTCTATCGTCACCGGCAACACGGTGATTCTAAAGCCCTCCAGCGACGCCCCCACCATCGCCGCCAAATTCGTCGAGGTCCTTGAGGAAGCCGGACTTCCAGGCGGAGTTGTGAACTTCTGCCCCGGCTCCGGTTCGACCTTCGGCAACGCCGTCGTGGAGCATCCCAAGACCCGCTTCATCGCCTTCACCGGCTCCAAAGCCGTGGGCCTGGAGATTCATGAGCGCGCCGCCAAAGTCCGTCCCGGCCAGATTTGGATCAAGCGGACCATCCTCGAAATGGGCGGAAAAGACTCCATCCTCGTCTGCGCCGACGCCGATCTTGACGCGGCCGTCGAGGGCGTGGTCGCCTCGGCCTTCGGATTCAGCGGGCAGAAGTGTTCCGCCTGTTCCCGCGCCATCGTCGAAGCCCCGATTTATGAGGTATTTGCCGAGCGACTCCGCGAGCGCGTGGCGCGGCTTACCGTGGGCGATCCGGCCGCCAACCACGACCTCGGCCCGGTCATCAACAAAGCCGCCCTCGACTCCATGCTGGCCTGCATTGAGACTGGCAAGCAGGAGGGCCGCCTGATCGCCGGCGGCCATGCTCTTGAAACCCCGGAAGGCGGCTATTTCCTAGAGCCTACGGTCTTTGCCGGCATTGCCCCCAACGCCGCGCTCGCCCAGGAAGAGATCTTCGGCCCCGTGCTCGCCCTCATCGAAGTAGAAAATTTCGAGCAGGGTCTTCAGGTAGCCAACAACACCGAATACGGCCTCAC
This sequence comes from Occallatibacter sp., assembly GCA_035315085.1. Classification (GTDB taxonomy): domain Bacteria; phylum Acidobacteriota; class Terriglobia; order Terriglobales; family Acidobacteriaceae; genus Telmatobacter. Next base: position 3,352 of record DATFYK010000106.1, on the reverse strand, counting down.
CGGCTCTATCTACACCGCTGATCGCGCTCGCATCGGCCACGCCCGCCGCGAGTTCCATGTTGGCAACCTGTACATCAACCGCAAATGCACGGGCGCCATGGTGGGAGCGCACCCGTTCGGCGGCTTCAACATGTCCGGCACCGACTCGAAGGCCGGCGGCCCGGATTATTTGACCTTGTTCACCCAGGCCAAGAGCGTGGCAGAGGCACTGCGTGCGGCAGACGCTCGCTGATCGCTCGCGCGGGCTTCATTGATGCGTTTACCGGTGCCGGAGGCACACAGTTGGTCTTTACGCCGCGGCCGTGGGCGCTGCCTGTTCCTCGGATTCGAGTCTGCTGCCCATCTCGGAGGCGGCCTGCGCCAGCACCCGATGGTGAATGGTGAACAGCGCCAGTTCTAAGCGGTCGCTAACCCCGGTCTTGTCGTAGATCGACCGAAGATAGTTCTTGATCACCTGTTCGGTGGTCTTGAGACGGATGGCGATCTCGCGGTTCTTGCAGCCTTGGACGATGAGGGCCACAATGCGCATCTCCTTGGGAGTAAGCCGGTCGCGGACCCGCATTCCCACCATATCGTCCTCCAGCGAGTCGGTCTGCATGAGCTGAGGGGGCACCCATGTATTGCCGGCGGCGACGTGGCGCACGCATTCCACCAGGGCCGGCCCGGTGACGTTGCGAAAGACCACGCCTCGAAAGCCCTGTTGCAGGTAAGTACTCGCAGACTCGTTGTTCTCTGCAATCACGATACCGCGGCTGCACGCGGTTTCCAGTAGAAGCCGCAACCGGGTCAGATCCGGACGTATCGAAGTGGCAAACAAGACGATGGACCCGGGAAAAGTCGTCACGGCATGGTACATGCGATCCAAATCCGTGCATTGAGCAATGATGCGCAAATCTTCGTCCATGGCCAGCACCTTGGCGGTGCCAGCCCGAAAAATTGCCTGCGAATCGGCCAGAATGATCTTGTTCATGGTGTGCGCCTCATCTGCCTCATGCCCCGATGAAACAATTTGCCGCCGGCTCAATCCTCCTCTCCGGCAAAACCGGAAACGGCGGTTTAAGCGTAGGCATCTTTTTGTGCCTCTTGCGGCACTATCGGCACAACGACGCAAAATCTTGGAATTGTCTGCATATGCGACACCGCGGTTTGACTCGAATTCCTTTCTTACCGGTTCGAAACAGAGAACCGTTACCCTCAGTTGATTTTCCTACAAACGAGATTACAGCCTGTTGACCCGAACGGTCACGAAAAATCGTGCGCGGAAGTGTAGACCCTGTAAACCCCTGTGGCAAAGGTGCGCGGCATTCTCTCCACACCCATGTGCTCTAGCGCTGGCTGGACATTTTCAGCGACCAGGATGTCCTGAAGCTGCTCACTGAGCGGCAATTGACGCCGGACCAGTTGCTGGTGTTGCTGTTCACCGACGGCATCTCGCAAACGGCGCCGGTCAGACACAGTGTAAACGTTGGGGTTATCGATACGTCTAGTGCCCATCGCCGACCCTTGTTTCCATTAGCAAATTCCAATCTTCTCTCAGCGCCGGAAGGCGATGAAGTTGGTCTGTCATGTGCCGATGTAGTGGATGGAGAGCCATGGATGACAGATCGCGCCGAGTTGCTTGAAGCCGCGCTGGACAGTCTCCCTGAGGGCATTGCATTGGCCGGCCTGGAGGGCCGGGTGGTGTTCTGGAACCGGGCTGCCGAGGCGATTACCGGGCACGCGGGCGCGGAACTATTGGGGCGGCCTGTCCGCGACACGCTGGATGCACTCATTGTGGGCGGCGCTCAGCAGTGGTCGAGTCAGACAGATGCGGAGGCACAGCCGGGCCGCGGGTCGCTGGTTCACGTGAACCATCGGCTGGGCCATGACGTGGCGGCGATGGTACGGGTTCTAGTGCTTCGCGATGGGCTGGGCGAGCGCATCGGCGCGGCGGCCGTCTTTCATCCCGCGGAGCGGGTGGATGAGCTGCCGCACGGGCAATGTGGCGAGAACGAGGGTGTGGAGACTAGCCAAGCGGAGCTCGAGGACAGGCTTGAGGCGGAGTTTGACGACTTCGTGCGAGGACGTCTGCCATTCGGCGTTCTATGGATTACCGTCGACCAGGCGCACGAACTGCGCAAGACCCATGGAGCAAGGGCCTGCGAGGCAATGCTGGAAAGGGCAGTACACGCGCTGGCCAGTAAACTGCGGCCGGGCGAGGAACTTGGACGCTGGGGAGAGGATGAGTTTCTGGTGATATCGCATGAGCTCACGCCAGAGATGCTCGCCGCACATGCGGAGGTGCTGGCCGGCCTGGCCAGAACGGCCGACTTCCACTGGTGGGGCGACCGGGTATCGCTCACCGTGAGCATCGGCGCGGCTCAGGCGGCCCCGGCCGAATCGTTGGCGCAACTTCTTGAACGGGCGCAGGAAGCCATGGTATCGAGCATCCATGCTGGCGGTAACCACATCACGTTCGCGCCAGGGGGGCAGCCATGTTTGCCATCATAGGCATTCTCTTGGTCTTTGCATCGGTGATCGGCGGCTTTCTCATGGAGAAAGGCCAAATCCTGGTGCTCCTCCAGCCGGCCGAACTGCTGATCATTGCCGGCGCGGCCACGGGCACACTGCTGACGGCTAATCCGGCGCACATTCTCAAGGAGATTGTCATCGGGCTCAAGGAGGTCATCGGCGGGTCGAAATTCAGCCAGCAGCGCTACCTGAACACGCTCAAAATGATGTATCAGTTTCTGAACAAGGTGCGAAAAGAGGGTCTGCTGAGTGTGGAGATGGACGTGGAGCAGCCGGACACGAGCTCCATCTTCAAGGACTATCCGGATTTCCTCAACGACCATCATGCGCGCGACTTTGTGTGCGACACGCTGCGCATGGCCATCACCGGAGGCGTGGATCCGTTCGACATGGACCAGATGATGGAGCTGGACATGGAGGTAAGCCACCACGAAGCATCGCAGCCAGTGAGCGCGCTATCAACGGTGGCGGACGCGCTGCCGGGGCTGGGCATTGTGGCCGCGGTGCTAGGCGTGGTGATCACCATGGGCGCGCTGGGCGGCCCGCCGGAGGAGATCGGCCACAAGGTGGCGGCCGCGCTGGTGGGCACCTTCCTGGGCATTCTGCTGTGCTATGGCGTGGCCGGTCCCCTCAGTTCCAACATGGGTAAGACCGCCGAAGCGCAAGACGAATACCTCCATGTGCTCCGGGTGCTGATCCTGTCGTTTCTTAAAGGCTCGGCGCCGATGATCGCCATCGAGATGGGGCGGCGCGCGATTCCCGCACACGTGCGGCCCGGCTTCGACGAGATGGAGAAGAACTGCAAGAACCAGACAGCCAGCGTTGAAGCAGGAGCGGCATA
>DATFYK010000105.1:0-82706 GCA_035315085.1 Occallatibacter sp. | reverse complement strand
CACCACGTAGATGTTCATGGCGTTGGCCGGCGGCGTGTAAACGCGGAAATAAATCAGCGCGCCCCACACAAACATCACCAGGAACAGCCCCAGCGGAATGATCGTCCAGGTCGCCTCCAGCAGCGTCGATCCCTCGATCTGCACCGCAACCGGGTGACGCTTCTTGCTGTAGAGGATCGAAAAACTCACGATCAGCAGAACCACTATAGTCAGCCCGATCAGGCTCACCAGCGTGATGAAGAACAGCAGCGCGTCCATCTGAGGCGCAAGCCGCGACGCCTCCGGCGGAAGCAGAGGGAAGTTCGTCATCCACTTGATGAGAAATTGCCAGATTACTGGACTGATGTGGCTCATCCCGTTATCCGTTCACCTTCGTTCCTGTTTTCGGCTGGTCGTCCTTCCGCGCGTCTCTGCGGAACATGACCAGCATGAATCCGCCCAGCGAACACATCGTCACCAGCCCGCCCAGCTGCACCACCCGCGCCACGATCAGCGAGTGCTTGTTGGTCTGGGGATCGTAGTGGTAGCAGTAGGTCAGAATATTGTCCACCGGCGAGCCGATGCGGTTAGCCGAAGCCTCCACCAGCCCCAGCCGCAGATCCTTGGGCGAATACTCCACGCCCATGTAATACTGCGCCAGCTTGCCCTCCGGGGTTACGATCTGAATCGAACTGGCGTGCGCAAACTGCGTCAGCTTCCCGTCTGGTCCGGGAATCTTCACGTACCCAAAGCCCACAGCCTGGGTCAGTGCGTCGATATTCGCCTGCGTCCCGGTCATGAAGTGCCAGCCCGAGGCTGTCTCCGGATGTCCGTACCGCTTCAGGTAGGTGCGTTTCTTGGCCGCCGCCAGCTCCGTTCCCTCCGTGGGATCGATGCTCACCACAATCACGTTGAAGTCCTTGCCCGGGACGAAGTTCACCATCTGCAATGCGCCCGTCAGCCCGTTCAGCTCCTCTGAGCACAGCATGGGGCACTGATAGTAAACCAGCGCCAGAATCGCCGGCCGCTTGCCGAAGTAGCTCGCCAGTTGCACTTGTTTGCCTTGGTCGTCGGTAAACGTCAACGAGAGCGGCAGCTGCTCGTTCAGCCGCTGCGCAATACCCACTTTATTCAGGATCGCCGGAGGCTTGTCGCTGACCGGCGCCATCTGTTTCTCGTCGTAGCGCGAGACCTGCGACCTAAGCGACGGCGTGAGCAACGCTTGGCAAAGCACCACTGCGACCGCCGCGGCCATCGCCGCACTTCGCCAACCTCTCCGCATTGTGCCTGCCTTCTGCATCTTTCCCGCTTCCCTTCTGCCACTCCCTCAATTGCTGTCATCCTGAGCGAAGTCCGCCGCGGCGGACGCAGTCGAAGGACCTGCGTTCGCTTTTCACTTGCGCTTGCCCGCCACTGCCTCCGTTGTTGCTTCGTCCAATTCATAGCCGGTGCGCGCAAATCCATTGGTCAACGGATACGCCACCACCGGCTTGCTGTCCCCCGTCATCAGCGGCGCATGGTCCACCTCGGGCGCCACCGGCAACCCGCTCTGCGAGATCAGCTCCATCGCCCGTTCGATCGGAATCCTAACCTTGCCCTGCGCCCTGTCGGCCCAGCTGTAGTTCTTCAGCAGCAGATCCTCCCTCGCATGCAGATTAGCGATGTCCTCGCTGCCGTCATCGGTTTGCAGCCTCGGCGTGGGAAACTGCTGCGTCAGCTCGGCCACTTTGTTCTGCATCTCCGGATTGCTGGGCATGTTGCCGAGTTGGCGAATATCCACCGTCTTCGCCCATTTGCCCGGCGGCCCGTTTTCCCTGGCCAGATGCGCGTTAATGACCTTGCCGATTCCGTAGGCCAGCACCGCCGTCACCACCGCAAAGATGCTCAGCGCGACCAGGAAAACCACCACGCCGGAGATGCGGACATCTGTCGCTTCGTAGCCGTGCGACGCGTCGATCTCCTCCGGCTCGTGCCCTGCTTCGTGTTTGTCCGGCTCGTGTGGATTATGCGTTTGCATGCTCAGGCTCCAGAATCTCCGCCACATGCGGATCGTTGGTCTGCACCAGCGCGCGCGTCTTCAACTGCGTGCAATAGAAGGCGACCCAGAAGGCCACCATCGCCACCGGCACGGCCACATACTCGAGAATTCCCCAACTGAAGTGAAGGTTGCGCGCCGCGTCCTTGAAGTTCGGCTCGATCAGCCAGAACAAGTCGAAGGCGCGGGCGAAAACCATCCACTGGCACACCCGGACCAGCCGCTTCTTGTTGCGCTTCAGATCCCGCGACAGCAGCAGCGTGAACGGAATCAGCCAGTGGAAGATAAAGTCCAGCGTAATAATCACGCCCCAGTGTCCGCGAATGCGGTCCAGATACCAGGGAATCTCTTCCGGCAGATTTCCCGACCAGATGATCAGAAACTGCCCGAAGGCCAGGTAGATGTTCAGCATCACAAAGGCGAAGGCGAACTTGCCCAGGTCGTGCTGCTCGGTCTGCCGCAGAATGGTCTTGAACGGCTCGCCCTTCGACAGAGAAACCGCGACGATGATCCCCAGCGCCAGCACCAGGTACCCCTGCCCCACCAGGAACAGCAGTCCGTACACCGACGAGTACCACGTGGGATCAAGCGACATCACCCAATAGATAGCGGCGGCGGACATGGTGATGGCATAGACAACGATGCCGGGGCCGCTGATATTTTCAAATTTCTTGATCCAGTAAGGTGTTGTATCCGCCGATTCCGCGCCGCGCTTCAAGCCCAGATCGTTGAGCCGCCAGGTATAGAAGGCCCAGATCGCGAAGCACAGCAGGCTCACCAGCCAAAACATCTCCGGATTCAGCATCGGCCTCTTGAACTCGATCGCGTGTGCTTGAACTTCGTTGATCCATCCCGACTTCAGCGCCGCATCCACATCGGTCACCGCTGCCCACAGATAAAGCTTCTTGAGGGAGAACGCAATCACCAGCCAGTAGGCGAAGACCAGCAGCAGTGTCCGGCTCATGGCCTCCAGCGGCCGGCGCAGCAGCAGCCCCCACTTGCCGCCCGTGCAATACTGCACCATCAGCAGGGCCAGCCCGCCCACCGAAAAGCCAAAGGTGAGCATCAGGCCCAGCAGCCAGGCCCGCAGCAAGTGGTCGATGGACCCGTCGGCGACAGCCAGCACAACGGCGACGACTGAAAAGACCGACCCGATAGCCAGCGCGCGCGTCTTCCAGCCGTCCACAAAGGCCGGTGCGCCGAGCTCGGCGGGAAGTGACTTGGCGTGCGTCTCGTGAGCCATTCCGTTCGTCCCTAGTCCTTAGTCCTTAGTCCCTACTTCGTGGCCGGTTTGCTTGCGGGAATCGAAATCTTCGGGGGCGCTGGATTGGCCGGAGCCAGCGCCGGTGTCCCCTCCGTAGTAGCCGGCAGATACCCCTGGACCGCCGTTGCGGGCAGCGTCCACGGTTCGGCAAAGCTCTCCGGCAAATTCTTCTCGCGAGCAATCTCCTTCAGATCTCTCACCTGAACGCCCGCCGGCACATCCTTCTCCGTCGCCGCCTGGCTCAACTGCAACGCGCGTATGTAAGCCGCCACCGCCCATCGATCCACCGGCGTCAGTTGCGCCGAGTAGTCCGGCATGGCCCCGTACCCGTTCGTCATCACGTAGAAGTAGTGCGAGATGGGCTGCGACAGGCGCACCTGGTCGTGAAAATTCGCGGCCGGCTTGTAGCCCCGTTGCACAATCTCGCCCAGCCCGTTGCCCACCCGCGAGTGGCATGGCGTGCAGTAGATGTTGAACCGCTCCTGCCCGCGCTTGAGCACGTCGAGCGTCACCGGGAAGGGCATTTCGTTCTTCTCTTCGCGATAGCCGTTCGCGGCCTGCACCACACCGGTATAAAAGTAGCTGTCCTCGCGCAACTGGCCGCGGGCCACGGTGTTCGCCACCTGCGGACGCGCGCCGCGATGATCGGCAAACATCTCCGAGCCGCGCTGCGAGCGGATCTTGGGCTGATCCTGCATGTCCTGGCGGCATCCGGCAATCAGCAGCAGCGCAAGCATGACAACGCGGGTGCCCCAGGTCCCGATTTTGGGACCTGGGAATCCACCACACCCTGAGGCGGTTTCCTGATCCCTGATCTCTGATCTCTGATCCCTGGTCATCAGTACTCCACCTCCACCACTGAAACCGGCTTGAAGCTTTCCAGATAAGCCCTTGATTTCACCAGATCGAACTTCGGGTCCAGCGCCTCCAGGCACAGGAAGAACTTGTCCGTGGTCGCCCCGTTGCGGAAGTTTGGCGCGTTGAACAGCGGATGATAAAGCGCCGGCAGCCCGTTCAGCGCCAACATGCCGAAGGCCGCCGAAAGCCCCGCAAACAAAATCGTCCACTCATACGCGGGCACAATGAAGGCCGGCCACGAGTAAGTCGGCCGCCCGCCGATATTCAACGGATACGCCCACACCGAGATCCAGGTCTCCAGCAGAAACATGGCCACCAATCCCATCAGCCCGCCCACCAGCGTAACGAGCGGCACCTTGTTGCGATGGAAGCCGATGGCCTCGGCCACCTCTTCCACCGGGTAGGGCGTGTAGCAGTCCAGCCGCCGCCAGCCATCCAGCCGCGCCTGACGCGCTGCGCGGATCAGCTCGCCCGGCGTATCGAATTCGGCCAGCAGGCCGTAGGTTCCTTCGCGTGGAGGCATCAGTCACCAGTCTCCGCCGCCTTCTTAGGCGTAATCTTCGCGCCCGGCAGCATCATGCGGATTTCAGACATGGGAATCATGGGCAGGAAGCGCACGAACAGCAGGAACAGGAACGTGAACAGTCCCAGCGTTCCCACATAGGTCATGTAGTCCCATCTCGTCGCTCGGTAAGTTCCCCACGCCGAGGGCAGGAAGTCGCGGTAGAGGCTGGTTACCACAATCACGAAGCGTTCAAACCACATGCCCGTGTTGACCACGATCGAGATGAAGAACATAAACGCGATCGAAGTGCGCAGCTTCCTCGACCACAGTGTTGTGAGCGGAATCACCAGGTTGCATGTGACCAGAACCCAGTAGGACCAGCCCATCGGCCCGAACATCCGGTTCCACATCATGAAGGCTTCCCAATGCGAGGCCGAGTACCAGGCCATGAAGACTTCCATCGCGTACCCGTAAGCCACAATGAACCCCGTCGCCAGCATCACCTTGCCCATGTTGTCGATATGCCGTTCGGTGACCAGCGCCTCCAGGTGATAGAACTTGCGCAGCGGAATGGCCAGCGTCAGCACCATGGCGAAGCCTGAATAAATCGCGCCCGCCACAAAGTAGGGCGGAAAGATGGTCGTGTGCCAGCCCGGCAGCACGGCCACGGCGAAGTCGAAGCTGATGACCGTGTGCACTGAGAGCACCAGCGGCGTGGCCAGGCCGGCCAGAAGCAGCGAAGCTGTCTCGTAACGCATCCAGTGGCGCGCCGATCCGCGCCAACCCAGCGAGCAGAGGCCGTAGAAGTACTGCGCGATCTTCGACTCCGCGCGGTCGCGCATGGTGCCGAAATCCGGAACCATGCCGATGTACCAGAAGACCACCGAGATGGTCGCGTAGGTGGACACCGCAAACACGTCCCACATCAGCGGCGACCGGAACTGCGGCCACACCGTCATCGTGCTGGGATACGGAAACAGCCAGTAGCCCAGCCACGGGCGGCCGAGATGAATCAGTGGGAACAGTCCGGCGCAGACCACTGCAAAGATGGTCATGGCCTCGGCAAAGCGGTTGATGGAGTTGCGCCAGCTCTGTTTGAACAGCAGCAGAATGGCCGAGATCAGCGTCCCCGCGTGGCCGATGCCGATCCACCACACGAAGTTGATAATCGCAAAGCCCCACGCCACTGGCTGCTGCACGCCCCAGATGCCGATGCCGATCAGAAACAGCCACGTCAGGGCCACCAGCAGCATCGTCGCCAGCGCGCCGCCTACGCCGAACAAGGCAAACCAGCCCAGCGGCGTCCGGGGCGTGAGCACAATGCGCGTAATCTTCTCGGTAACCGACCTGAAGGTCTGCCCCGGCGCAATGACCCGATATTCTCCGGTCGCCGGATCGATCCGCTTCTCGAGTTGGTGGTTGTCTTTCACTTTACTGCTTGCCCTCGTGCTCCGCTAACTCACTAACTCACTTCTTCACTTCTTCACTTCTTCACTTCTTCACTATTTCACTTCTTCACTGTCTTGTATTCCACCGGCGCTGCTTCGAGTTCCTGGTTCGGATTCAACACCGCGGCCACATACTTGGTCCGCGGACGCGTATTCAGATCGGCGAGCACCTGGTAGCTGCGCTCGTCGGCGTGCAGCTTCGCCACCCGGCTCTGCTTGTCGTTGATGTTGCCGAAGGTGATGGCCGAAGCCGGGCACGCCTGCTGGCACGCGGTCACGATCTCGCCGTCGCGGATGGCCCGGTTCTCCTTGTCGGCCGCGATCTTGGCCGCCGAGATCCGCTGCACGCAGTAGCTGCACTTTTCCATCACTCCGCGCGAGCGAACCGAGACGTCCGGATTGCGCATCAGCTTCAAACTCTCTGTCTCGTAATCGGAGTACAGCAGGAAGTTGAAGCGGCGCACCTTGTACGGGCAGTTGTTCGAGCAGTAGCGCGTGCCCACGCAGCGGTTGTAGACCATCGCGTTCAACCCCTCGGGCGTGTGCACCGTTGCGCCCACCGGGCAAACCTGCTCGCAGGGAGCGTTCTCGCAGTGCTGGCAGGCCATGGGCTGGAAGTGCGCGCGCGGCGCAGCCAAATCGCCCTCAAAGTAAGTATCGATCCGGAGCCACTGCATGTTGCGCCCGATGCGCACCTGCTGCTTGCCCACCACGGCGATGTTGTTCTCCGCATAGCAGCTCACAATGCACGCGTTGCAGCCCGTGCAACTGTTCATGTCGATGGACATGCCCCAGGCATTGTCCTTGTACTCCCAGTTGGGGAAGAGCGTGTTGCTCTTGTCGGTCGTGGTGTGGGTCTCGCCTTCGTTCGCAAAGCCCGGATCAGCTTTGTATTGATCCAGCGTTGCGTAGCGAATGATGCCGCGCTCGCCGATGGCCTCATCGGCTTCCATCGAGTTGTTCCCGTTGCCCTGCCCGCCAAACAGCTTCGGCCTGTGGTCCTGGTAGTGGCTCTTGGTAACCGCCACGCCCCACTTGCCTTCAAGTTTCCTGATCGAGCCAACGGTGTAAAACGGCGCATCCGATGTACGAATCAGATAAGCGTTGAAGCCCGCTCCGCCTGCGACGCGGCCCGTCTGCCGCCCATAGCCCAGATGGACCGTCACCGAGTTATCAGGATGCCCCGGCGCAACAATCACCGGCGCATTCACTTTGCGCCCATTCACCGTCAACTCGACGATGTCGTCTTCTTCCAGGCCATACTTGGTCAGCGTCGCGCCGGAGACGATCGCCGCATTGTCCCAGCTCAGGCTGGTTACCGGCTTGGGCAGTTCTTGCAGCCAGCCGACGTTGGCCCACCGCCCGTCATACACATTCGGGTCCGGCCGGAAGATAATCTCCAGTGAATCCTTCGGCGATGGCGCGGGGACATGAATACTGCCCGCCTCCCCCCCAAGGTCAGCCGCCATCGAAGACGTCGTGCCTTCAATCCAGCCCGCGTGGAGCGCTTTGCGCCAGCCCGTCTCAAAGTCGCCTTTGATGACTGGCTTCCACGTTGTGCGCACCGCTTCATACGGACTCAATCCCGGCTCATCGAGCAGCGCTTGAAAGATATAGTGTGCCGTTTTCCCGCCATAAAGAGGATCTATCATCGGCTGAATAATCGAAACCGTCCCATCATAAGCACGCGCATCCGACCACGACTCCAGAAAGTGCGCCGCCGGAATATGCCACTGCGCATTCTGCCCGGTCTCGTCCACGTGCGAGCCTAGATGCACAGTCATTTTCGCTTTTTCAAATGCCGACGCAAATTCCAAATCCGCAGGCGCATTGTAAATCGGATTGGCATTCAGAATCACCAGCCAATCCACCTTGCCCGCATACAGATCGGCGACCAGCGCCTTCAAATCACCGCTCTGATTGGACGGCAACGAATTCACCGGCTCAAATGCCACGGCAATCGTTTTTTCGAGTTTGCCCAGCGCATTGTTGATCGCCAAAGCCAGCGCGGCAACCGACATATCCTGATACAACCCCGGAATCACCACACACCTGCCGGCATGGGCCTTCAAGTCCTTTACCAGCGCGGCGAGGAACTTCTTCTGCTCATTCGTCCAGCTATAAGAAGTGTAAGACGGAACCGTAGCGCCAGAGACGCCCAGAGCTTTGGCGAGTTCATAAATAAACGCCGGAATCTCGCTCGCCCGCAGCCCCAATCGATGCTCCGCTTTCAACCCTGTCGTGGTCGGCGTGCTCTCGATAGCGTACAGCCGGTTCAGCTTCTCTGGATTTTTGCGCCGCTCCGCGTATTCGCGAACCAGCTTGTGAAAGCCCGGGAACGCCGCGCCCGAAAGAAAATCCGCATCCAGCGAAACAATGACATCGGCATCTGCGAGCGAGTACAGAATGCTCACGCTATTCTCGGCGACTGTCCCTGCCACCGCCGGGTCATACTGCACCAGCTTCGCCTTCGGAAACCTCGTCTGCACCTCACGCCACTGCCGCGCCAACGTGGGCGAAGTAATCGTCTCGCTGAGGAAATAAATCCCGGTTCCGTCCTTGGTCGAGATCACCTTATTGCGAAACTCTACGGCAAACTCCGCCCACTCCCGGTTCTCTCCCCGGAAGGTCACATGCTGCGAGCGGTCGGGATCGTAAAGGTCCAGCAGCGTCGCCTGCGTGAACGGGTCCGACGAGCCCTGGTTATAAGGATGCTCGGGGTTGCCGTCGATCTTGATGGGCCGGAACTGGTCGCTCTTCACCAGCAGCGGCACCGCTCCGGTCACAAACGGATGCGCCGTGGCAAAGTACATCGGCTTGCCCAGAATCAGATCTTCCGGCTGCTTGATGTAGGGATAAATCGGCTCGTCTGGCTGCTTCGTGCATCCCGCCAGCCCCGCGAGCGCCATCGATGCGCCCATGAATTTGAGAAATCCCCGTCTCGATACGTCATCGCCCCACCCATGCGGCGAGCCGGGAAACTCCCGCTCCACCGCCGCCTGAAACTCCGGCGTATTCGCCAGCTCATCCACTGACCGCCAATATTTCTTGCCGCGCACCGTCTTCAACCGCTCGCGCACCTGCTCCAGCGTCATCGGCGCAGGCTGAATCGTGGCAACCAAATTGTTTTTCGTCTCGCTCATCGGTGGCAGACCTCGCAGCTGGTCAGCTCTTTTGGGGTGCGAATCTTGTAGTGATCCACCAGAAAATGCCCCAACTCATCCTGGCTGGTGAACTTCTTGTAAACCGGCAGAGGGAGAACGTCATGGCCTGCATTCAGGGCCACGCCTTGAGTCCCGACGGCTGGCAGTTCTAACGATGCAATCTCTGCCGGGTCCTTCGTCACGCACTTCACGCTCTCTGCCGTGGGCACGCCGCTCTTCTCCTCGCCCACCGCGCACCACACCGGCCTCTCCCCGGCCGGCTTCTCCCAGGCGTTGTTGTAAATCTCGCTGGTGGGCCGCAGATACTTGGCCGGATTGCGGTGGCAGTCCAGGCACCACTCCATCTGTAGCGTGTTCTGCGCGTACATCAGCGGCATCTGGTCCACGCGCCCGTGGCAGGTGGCGCAGCCCAGCCCTTTGTTCACGTGAATCTCGTGGCTGAAATACACAAAATCAGGCAGGTCGTGAACCTTGGTCCAAACCAGCGACTGCCCGTTCACCCAGCTCTGGCGCACCGGCTCCAGCAGTTGCGCGTTGGTCCAGATCTGCGAGTGGCAGTTGATGCAGGTCTTCGTGGGCGGGATTCCCGCGTAGCTCGACTTCTCCGCGGTGACGTGACAGTACTGGCACTGCAATCCCAGTCCCTGCACATGATGTTTGTGGCTGAAGGGCACCGGCTGGTCCGGGCGCTGGCCCTGCCGCGTGACCCATGGCGAGCGCTGCAATTCATCCAGAGTGACCCCCAGGGCGATCACGATCAGCCCCGTCAACACCAGGCTCATGCGAGCTAGAGCATTGGAGCTGCGGTCGAATATCTGCGCCATGAATGCTTTCCCTGTTTGCTGTTCGTCTTCGCTTTGGATGCGCCTGCCGTGACGGCGGTCACACTATTTGCGTTCAAGAATATTTCTTGGACACAACTCACCTCTTATGCGGAAAACCCCGAAATTCAAGATAGCAGCCGGAGACTCCATTGCGGCAGCTTTCAGCCACAAAATCCGATAAAAACCTTGTTTTCCATGCAGCTTCGTAATCCGCTGAAAAGACTACTCCTTATGATAGATTCCCGCGCGGCGGAAACAGTTGCACTTCTGTGGCGCCCAGCGTACCGGAGAATGGGAAATTGGCGCCCAAATATTGTGCGAAATCCCCAACCGCCACTCCCCCGGAAATCTCGCTCACCCCTTCCAGAACGCAATCACCAGCCCGCCGGCCACAATCAATGCGCCGCCCGCGTAGATCGGCGGCGTAGGCGACTGGCCGAACCGCACCCTGGCCAGCAACTGCGCCATCAGGAAAAACAGAACCACATACACTCCCAGCAGCTTGCCAAAATCCCACCGCGGCGCGTTGACCACCGACCCATAGGCCGCCAGCACCGCCGCGCCGGCCACAAACGCCAGCACCCGCCCCAATCCCGAGGAACGGTAAAAGCTGACCTGAAAAAACGAGTCCCCATAGGCCTCAAGGAATGCGGCCAGCGTAAGAACGCCAAACGCGCCCAGCGGGTTCGCGACCAGCCGGTCAAGAATATTCATGAGAGGTGACCTCCAGAAAAAATTGAAAACAATGCAAGGAATCGCAACCGTCACAGTCTCACCATGCGCAACTCCACCGCATCCGGGCCTTCGTGCCGCAATCGTAACAACCAAATGCTTTAGAATTCATAAAGGCGTTGCAGCCGGTTGCCTTCAATCACAAATCACTAGCATTGCGGACCCCCAGGCGAACTCGGGTCCGGAGGGTGGCCTTTCACCCGTCAGGCCATGCGGATTGGCCCTGTGAGACTCGAAAAGGAAAGACCATGAAATACGCGGGATTGCTCGTCATGCCAGCCGGATTCTTTCTCACCGTCGCCGCGCTCGTGCTCTTCCCCGACCCGGCGCTGAGGGCGGCCTTCGTACTCTGCGGCCTGGCCGTCGAGGCCCTCGGTCTGGCCGTCGCGGTCTGCGGCCACATGGAAGCGCGCGGAGAAAGCCGCCCATGACTCCTATAGCGCCCTCGCCCTTTGTCATCTCCGAAACCGCATTCGCGCTCTGTCTGGTTCTGCTGCTTCTCGCCCCGCTGGCCATCGCCGGCGTGGCCCTCATCAATACTGGCCTCGGACGCTCCCGCTCGGCAGCTCAGTCCCTGCTCGGAAGCCTGGCCATTGTCGCCGTCGCCGCCATCGCCTTCGCCCTCGTCGGCGCAACTATTACCGGGAATCCACTCGGCGCACCCGGCAGCACGGGCCACACGTTCTACTTGGCTGGCAAGCCCTGGAACTGGCTCGGCGCTGGTCCGCTTCTGCTCCGAGGCTTCGGCAGCGCTCCGTTCCAGTCCCAGCTCGCGCTGCTCTTTGAATTCCTGGCAGTAGCCCTGGCCGCCCTGATTCCCTGGGGCTCCGGAACGGACCGCTGGCGGCTCACCGCCGGCTGTGCCGCCGCAGCGGTCCTGGCAGCAACCGTCTTTCCTCTTCTCGCGCATTGGGTGTGGACCGGCGGCTGGTTGTCTCAGCTCGGTGTCAACTTCTCCCTCGGCGCGGGCTTCCTCGACCCCGGCGGCGCGGCCACCGTCCACGTCCTCGGCGGCCTCAGCGCCCTCGCCGTGGTCTGGATCGCCGGCTCGCGCAGGGGCAAATTCCCCAAGGAAGGCTTCTCCACCGCCATGCCCGGCCACAACGCCGTCTATGTGCTCTTCGGCTGCCTGCTGGCCCTGGTGGGCTGGCTCGCTTTCAACGTCGCCGGCGCAATCCTCTGGCTCCATGCGCCCCTCGCCGCTCTGCCCGTTACCGCACTCAATACGCTGCTCTCCGCCTCGGGCGCTCTCGCCGCCACCTTCGCCGTAACCCGCATCCGCTTCGGAAAACCCGACGCCAGCCTCTGCGCCAACGGCTGGCTCTCCGGCCTGGTCGCCTCCAGCGCCGCCGCCGGCATCGTCTCGCCTGGCCCGGCGCTTTTCATCGGCTTCGTCGCCGGCATCGTCACCCCGCTCCTGGTCGAACTCCTAGAACTCGCCGTCTCCATCGACGACCCCTCCGGCGCTATCTCCGTCCACGCCGTCGCCGGCCTCTGGGGCCTTCTGGCCGTAGGCATCTTCGCCTCCCAGTCCGGCCAGCTCCTGGCCCAACTGGTCGGCATCGCCGCGCTCCTTGGCGTCATTCTGCCTCTGGTCTATTTGCTCTTCTGGCTGCTCAACCGCGTAGTCCCCTTCCGCGTGGACCCCGACGGCGAGCGCATCGGCATGGACCTCCACGAACTGGGCGGCGGGGCTTATCCCGAATTCGTTATCCACCGCGACGAATCCTACCGCTAGCGCGCCAGCGCCATCATCAATCCAAAAAGCACCGCCGGAACCAGCGCCAGCCCCGCGTAGAGCAGCATCTTTCGCCTGTCCGGCAAATGCAGTCCCCGCGAAACCGGCCGCCGTTCGTTCTCCTCCACGCCCACCAGTTCCTGGTGCTCCAGCTCCCACGCCATCTCGTTGGCCGTCGCGTAGCGGTGCCGCGGGTCCCGCTCCAGCGCCCGGTTCAGTATCTCCTGCAATTGGGCCGAAATCTCCGGCCTCAGCTTCCGCGCCGGCTTGGGGTCGTTCAGCAGCCTCTCGTTCATCACCGCCAGAGGATTCGGTCCGCTGAAAGGAACCTCGCCGGTCAGCATCTCATACAGCATCACGCCCAGCGCGTAGATGTCGCTCCGATGGTCCCCGCGCTGCCCCTTCACCTGCTCCGGCGAAATGTAATCTGGTGTCCCCAGCGCGGGCGACATCGTCACGTGCGTCAGCCGCCGCGCATCTTCCTTCATCGCGATCCCGAAGTCGATCAGTTTGATCCGGTCCTGGTCGTCCACCATCACGTTCTCCGGCTTCAGATCCCGGTGCACCACGCCGTGCTTGTGCATGGCATCCAGCGCATCGCAAATCTGCAACGCATAGTGCTCCGCCCGCTCGATCTCCAGCTTGCGCTCCCGGCCCGGTTCCTGGTTCAGAATCGCCCTGAGCAGCCGCCCCTCCACCCACTCGATCACCATGTAAAGCCGGCTGCGCTCCTCCCCGTCGAAGGTCTTCACCACGCCGGGGTGGTCCAGTTCCTGCCCGATCTCCTGCTCCCGCTTGAAGCGCTCCACAAGGACCGGGTCGGCCTCCATCTCCGCGTGGGGAACCTTGATGGCCACCTGCCTGCCGTCTTTCAGGTCCGTAGCCTTGAAGAGAGTCGACATCCCGCTGCGCGCAACAGTCGCATCCAGGCGGTAGTGGTCCAGCGTATCTCCGGCTTTCAGTGTGCTCATGAGCGCGTGCTGCATAACAATTTCGATTCTTTCACGCAAATCGTAAGAAAACCCTCAGGAGAATCAAAAGAAAGCCTCATGCCGGTTGCCGGCGCAGCCAACGGTCAGGCACAAGAAACGTCCCCCAGCTCCCAGCCGCTAGCCGGATTGGCTCTTTCCTGATCTCTGACCCCTGACCCCTGATCCCGATTTCGTTGGAACACCGCGCTCCCCGTTTGCGTAGTAGTCTCAGTACGGTCTCTCAAGGAGGCAACATGTTTTGCAGTGGATGTGGTCAAGCTTTAGCGCCCGGGCAGCCTTTCTGCCCCCAGTGCTGCCGTCCGGCCGCGCCAGCGGTTCCCCCGGTGCCCGGCCTTCAGTTCCAGGTCGAAGCCTACGCCGGCAAGATAAAAGCGCTCAGCATTGTCTGGTTCATTTATGCAGCCTTTTCTCTGCTGCTCGGAGTAGCCGGGCTGACCTTCGCCCAGGCCTTCTTTTCCAACCACTTCGGCCCCTGGGCACATGGGCCCTGGTCGAACGATCCCGGCTTCGAGTGGCTCGGCCCTGCGATCATACATTTCGTCTGGCTGGTCCTCTTGTTCCGCACCGGTCTGGCTCTGGTGGCCGCGTGGGGCCTGCTCGAGCGAGCGCCGTGGGGCCGCATCGTGGCTATCGTAGCCGCCTTCCTCAGCCTGTTGAAGTTTCCTTTCGGAACCGCCCTCGGCATCTGGACCCTCGTCGTTCTGCTGGGCTACCGCAACACCACGCTCTACGAGCAGTTATAGTTAGGCGGGCGGGCCGCTGCTGGCGCCGAGACCGCGTGATTGTGGTTTGGCTGGATGGTAGCGCCGGTCTCCAGACCGGCTGTCGTGCGGGCGTCCACGCCCGCATTGTTTCAGGAACAAGGACCAAATCACACCGTCTAAACACTAAAGCGGCTGCCACTCGTACGGGAACAGCTTGCCCGCTGCCTCGGGGTCCAATTTGATCCCGGCCAGTTCCGCCGCGTGTGCCAGCACCGAGTCGCGGCCCGCCGCTAGGTCGGCCGCGGTCGGCAGCAGCAATTCATCCGGCGTGACTCCCGTCTTCTCTAGGTTCTGTCCGTCGCTCATAATCAGGTTTGCGTCGGTCACACTGAATCCGTAATAGATTTTTGCGTCCGCTCCCTGGGTTTCGCTGTAAAACTTAGCTTCCATGACTTCTGCTGCGGTCTTGTCTCCGATCACCGTGCCCCGGTGCTCGATCTGAACAATGCGCGCCAGCAGTTCTGAACAGGAGCCCGAAGCCGCATCCACCAGCACAATCAGCTTGCCTTCGAAGGGCCTCCCGCTGTGCTTGGCGATGACCGGCTTTTTCTCTTTCTTGCCGGCGCGGTCGCCAATCTTGACATCGTGGTCAAACAACCCTGCCACCATCCACTTCAGCGATTCAATCGTGCCGCCGGGATTGCCGCGCAGGTCTAGTATCAGCGTCTTGCGCTTGTGGACAATCCCGAACGCTCGGTCGATCTGGTCGCTGTCCAGGTTGAATTCCTTCAGCTTCCAGATGGCGGCATCTCCTATTTCGACAATGCGGGATCGCGCGGCAAGAGCCTCCTCTTCTCCCATATGCTCAAACTCCCATAAGTCCACACCATTGTTCAAGTCCAGGATCAATTTGCGGCTAACGACCCTGGTATTCACGAACTCCTGGCGCGCCTCGCCCGCCGGCGAAAGCAATTCGAAGCGTACTGCCGTCTGAGGCGCAAGCAGGTTGAAGTAATATTGAATATCGTGAAAATCGCCGCGATTCACCGTGAAGCCGCTCATCTTCACTACCTGATCGCCTATCTGCAGCTTGGAGGCGGCGTCGCTGCCGGGCCGAAGTTGGGTGATGTAGCAGGTATCTCCCACCAGCGCATAACGGAATCCGTAATCGAGATGGATGGGGCTCCACGGCGGCATGAAATAGGTGTGTGAATCCTTCAACTCCTCAAGATAGGCCGCGACAACCCTGTATCCCTCGCCCAGGTTGCGCGCCTTCGCAAGGCTGCCGGTGTATTGCTTGTAGAGGGCATCCCAGTCCAGGCCATGCAGCGTTGCATCGTAGTAGTGCTTCTTGACCTCGTCGCGGGCCTCACGCAACATCACGGCGATCATCTCCTGCTGGTCCTTGCTCATCGCCGGCGCCTGTTGGGCCCTGCAAAACTGGGGCGCGAGAGGTACGAACAACGTCACTGCACAAATCGCCGAAAGTCCAACCTTGAAATTCATGCGAAAATACCTTCACATTTCTGTTCTGAAGAAAAGATGTTTCTTATCCTACATACAAAGATGAGTTGCTGCCAATCCAGGAAGAACGAAGTACAATCTACTCCATGAGTTTCCCTGAAACCCGCATGCGCCGCCTGCGGCGCACTGAGCCTTTGCGCTCCCTGGTCCGCGAAACCTCGCTCGAACCCGGCGACCTGATCTATCCCCTCTTTCTCTGTCCCGGCGAGGGCCTGCGCCGCGAGGTCGGCTCCATGCCCGGCGTCTTCAACCTCTCTATCGACGAGGCGGTCCGCGAAGCCGAAGAAGCCGCCAGCCTGGGCCTCGCCGGATTGCTCCTCTTCGGCCTGCCCGAAACCAAGGATGTGCAGGGCACGGGCGCATGGGACGAAAACGGCATCGTCCAACGGGGCCTGCGCACACTCAAGCAGTCCGAAGCCGCCAAAAAGCTAGTCCTCATCGCCGACGTCTGCCTCTGCGAGTACACCAGCCACGGCCACTGCGGCATCGTCGTCGAAACCCGCGACGGCTTCGAAGTCGAGAACGACTCTTCCCTCAATCTCTTGGGCCGCGCAGCCGTCAGCCTGGCCCGCGCCGGAGCCGACGTCGTCGCCCCCAGCGACATGATGGACGGCCGCGTGGCCGCCATCCGCCGCGCCCTCGACGACGAAGGCTGCCGCGATACCCCCATCCTCAGTTACGCCTCCAAGTTTGCCTCCGCCTTCTACGGACCTTTCCGCGAGGCCGCCGACTCCGCTCCTAAGTTCGGCGACCGCAAGAGTTACCAGATGGACGGCGCCAACCTGCGCGAGGCCCTGCGCGAGATATCACTCGACATCGAAGAAGGCGCGGACATGATCCTGATGAAGCCCGCCCTGCCCTATCTCGATGTCATCCACGCCGCCCGCGAGCGCTTCGACGTACCCATCGGCGCCTACCAGGTCTCCGGCGAATACTCCATGCTCCAGGCCGCCTTTGAGAAGGGCTGGCTCGACCATGATCGCGCCATTTTAGAGTCGCTAATCAGCATCCGCCGCGCCGGTGCAGGCTTCATCGTCACCTACTTCGCCAAAGACGCCGCCAAACTACTCGCCTGATCGCAATCCCAGCCCGCTCCCGTGTCACGGATTCCTATTGCGTGCGCAGGCGATCTGACCTCAATCCAGGCGGCTCATGCCATACATACCGTCTTACGCGGGTTATCTTTGACTGTTCAGCAAATCGGGGTTTACGGTCATGACGTAATAAATTCCGTTTAAGTCTGCGATCATATCCCGAAAAAACTCCCGCATCTCCTCCTGCGAGTAGTGACCGTCGCGGAGGTCCTGCATCTCGCGCTTGAGGGCAAGATCGAGTGACTCCTGGGGTGACTTATAAAGACAAATGCCGCCAAAAACATTCCAATGCCGGCTCTTGTCGAAGCCATCCTCCTTGTTGCCGGGGAGAAGGAAGTTGTCCAGAGCCAGAGAACTTGGTAGCTGATCGCGCGGTATCGATTTCACCCAGAGAAAGGGAATGCGAATAGCTTCGTCGAGCAACCCTACCGCTTTCTTTTTGTCGCCGCCCTTGATGCGCAGCGCCTCGCGGAATAATAGCTCCATCGGCAGATTGTGATTCATTTCATCCATGTCCGTGAGCTTTCGTGTTGTTCTTGAGACAGCGCGTAAATAGCGAGGGTCATGTTGTGCGAAGTTGATGAGCGCGCGAAAATCTTCATCCTTTACAGAGCTTTTGTAGTATTGCCATTCGGAACGCTGGAGATAGTTTTGGAGGTGAGTGAGATTCCGGGGAGGAGGAAGCGTTTCAAATTCGTAAGTGAGTCCGAGGTCTGTTTGAAGATAACCAGAAACGACTTTGAGCACCGCTTGCCAGGGTTGTTTGCCCTCCATGAACTCAGCATAAACAGGAGACTTGAGCGTATCGCGGAGGTGATCGCGGAAAACCAGAATTTTCAGCGGAAACGCCGGCTGATTCCGCTCGGTAAGCGTTTCTAAATCCTCGACTCCGTCGATAAGAGCCAGGAGCAGCTCGAAACGCTCGCCATGCTGTTGCAGCGCATCCAGGCGCGCCAGCTTCAGGGAAGCGTATTCGCGCTCCATGGGGAGAAGCTGCGGCTCTCTCTTGCGCCAATCCTGATCAAACCGGATGGCCTCCGCGTAGATGTCGGCGTCAAGCGCTTCCGAATAGGAACTGGTGCTTACAGGCGGATGGAGGCTGGGGAGCCATTTCAGCACCGAATCGCCCGCCTGCGGATAGGGCAGAGCCCAGAGCGGACGGGGATGATACTCGGCGAGCGTGACATATCGATAAAACTCCCTGGGGCGGGGAAACGGCTCGCCCTTGGCCCGCGCGGTTTCTTCTGCCGCATAGGGGTCGCTCCCTGACGCAACCAGCGCACGAAGGAGCCGGATGTCCTCTTCGTCGATCATGCCGTTCTGATTCATGTCGATCTGACGCGCAACATCGTTGGGAAACGCAAACGGATCCTTAAGAAAGGCATCCAGTATCTTCAGGTCGCTGGCCGTCCATCGATGATCGCCGTCCAGATCGCCGAGCATGATCAGTTCGGAGTGAGTCTCCACTCGATGGGTGGGAATCGCGAACTTCCAGTAAGCAAATCCAAGTATTCCGAATAAACAACTGGCCAGGAACCACCGTCTCCATTTCTTCATTTGCGAGCTCCCATCAGGTTCGTCAATGAATGCGTTTTGCACGCGCTTGAGGCTCAAACCAGAGTACACGTTTAGACGAGGAAGATAAACCGCCTTTTCTGGTCATAACCGCCGGGTGCCCCAGGTCTCGCTTTTGAGACCTGGGAGTTCACCTGTCTCAATCAGCCTCGCATTCGTTGCGTGCCCATCTACCCCCGGATGAACGCCAGCAGGTCAGCATTCACCTGGTCCTTGCGCGTCGAGCAAATCCCGTGATCCACCCCCGGATAGACCTTCAGCGTAGAGCCCTTCACCAGCGCAACCGAGAGCAATGCCGAGTCGTTGATGGGCACGATCTGGTCGTCGTCGCCGTGGATAATTAGCGTCGGTACGTCGATCTTCTTTAGGTCTTCTGTAAAGTCGGTCTCTGAAAACGCCTTGATGCAGTCGAGAACCGCCTTGAATCCCGCCTGCATACCCTGCAGCCAGAACGAGTCCTTCAACCCTTGCGAAACCTTGGAACCAGGCCGGTTGGCGCCATAGAACGGCGTCGTCAAGTCCTTGAAGAACTGCGAGCGGTCGGCCAGAACGCCGCTGCGGATATCGTCGAAAGTTTTTATCGGCAATCCGCCGGGATTGGCCTCCGTCAACAGCATCAGCGGCGGCACCGCGCCGATAAGCACCGCCTTGGCCACGCGCTTCGTTCCGTGGCGGCCGATGTAGCGCACCACCTCGCCCCCGCCGGCCGAGTGGCCAACGTGGACCGCGTTCTTCAGATCCAGCGCCTCGGTCAGCGCCGCAAGATCGTCGGCGTAGGTGTCCATATCGTTCCCATCCCAGGGCTGGCTCGATCGCCCGTGCCCCCGCCGGTCATGCGCAATCGCTCGATATCCGCGCGAGCCCAGAAACACCATCTGGTCGTCCCATGCGTCCGCGCTCAGCGGCCAGCCGTGGCTGAAGACCACGGGCTAACCCGCTCCCCAGTCCTTGTAATAAATCTGCGTTCCGTCTTTCGTCGTAATGGTGGGCATAAGAAGATCTCCTTGTTGCCGGTAGGGGGGAAGGTAGCCGGTTGGGTTTAGGAAGATTGGAGGATTCGGCCTGTACACGTGCAGAAACCGTGGCCGCCCGTCAAGCCTGCGCTATTTCCGTTCTGTTGTATGGATGCCCTTTGAGGGTCTCAGGTTGTGACCGCATGTGCGTCGGCTGCCCGGTGCCCCGGAGCCCACCCTGTGCTTGCCGAAGGGCCTCGATCTTGAGACCTCTGAGTCCACGGACCTCCAGCTGCCTCCCATCCATCGGGGGGCTCATGAATGCCGTTCCCGCACAAATCCCTTTGCGTTGCGCCAACTGTGTGCTCTTCTAAAAGTATCCGCCTATGCTCACGCGACTCGAATCCTACTTTGAATTCACGCGCCTGGGAACCAGCTGGCGCACTGAAGTCCTGGCCGGCATCACCACCTTTCTGACCATGGCCTACATCGTCCTGGTCAACCCTGCCATCCTGGCCGCGGCCGGAATGCCGCTGGCCGCCGTCACCGCCGCCACCTGCCTCTCGGCCGGTTTCGCCTCCATCATGATGGGCGTGGTGGCGCGCTATCCCATCGCGCTGGCTCCCGGCATGGGTCTCAACGCCTACTTCGCCTACACCGTCTGCATCAAGATGCACATTCCCTGGCAGACGGCCCTGGGCGCGGTCTTCCTCTCCGGCGTCCTCTTCCTGGCCATCACCGCCGCCGGCATCCGGCAGATGATCCTGCGCGCCATTCCCCATGAGCTCTACGCCGCCGTCGCAGGCGGCATCGGCCTCTTCATTGCTTTCATCGGCTTTCAAAACGCCGGTCTGGTGGTGGGCGACGCGAACACGATGGTTGGCCTGGGCAACATCCGCAACCCCACCGTGGCGCTGGCCCTCGCCGGACTGATCCTGATGGCGGCCCTCGAAGCGAGGAAAGTCCGCGGCGCGATTCTGATCGGCGTGCTCTCCATCTCCGGCCTGGCCTGGGCGCTGGGCCTCGCGCACTGGACGCCCGCTGCGGGGGGCTTCTCCAGCCTGGCCGCTACAACCTTCCAACTCGATATTCGCGGCGCTCTCAACAAGGGGCTGCTGGAGATCGTTTTCATCTTTTTCTTCGTGGACCTGTTCGACAATCTGGGCACCCTGGTGGCCGTCACCAAGCACGCCGGGCTGATCGAGGCCGACCACTCCATTCCCCGCCTCAACCGCATTCTCTTCACCGACGCCACAGCCACCGTCTTTGGCTCCCTGACCGGAACCTCCACCGTGACCAGCTACATCGAATCCACGGCCGGCGTGGCTGCCGGAGGCCGCTCGGGCATAACCGCCATCGTCACCGGCCTGCTGTTTCTGGCCGCCATCGGCGCCGCTCCGTTTGTGGGCATCGTGCCCCCGGCCGCCACCGCGCCGGCGTTGATCCTGGTAGGCTCGATGATGCTCTCCACCATCAGCGAGATTCGCTGGCGAGATCCGCTGGTTGCGGTTCCCGCCTTTCTCACCCTGGTGCTCATCCCCTTCACCTACTCGATCGCCAACGGCCTCGGCTTCGGCATCATCAGTTGGGCCGTGTTGCACCTGGCCGCCGGCAATCTGCGCCGCCAGGACTGGCTGCTCTACCTGTTGGCCGGGCTGTTTCTGCTCCGTTTTATCTACCTGGGAACAAACTGACCCGCCATCGGGGCCGGCCAACTCGAACGGGTACGGCTACTCGGGTCGCGGGCCTGCGTCCCTGTGCCGCGATGGCACAAATCGCGTGAATTCTTCCCTGAATCGGGACTGGCTTCGAAACTAGCCGTCTGCTCGTCGCTGTTCCCGCACGGTTGTCGCGGTATACTCGTCCGCAAGGCAAACCACACGATGGACCTATCGACGTTCTCCTCTCCAAGTCTCCTCCAAAACGCGGCGATCCTCACCGTGATCCTGGCCTTTGTCGGTTATCTGGCCACCTTCTTGAGCGCCCGCATGCTGGCTCGCCGCAAGGACAAGCTGGACCTTGTCAACAGGCGGCTCAACGAGTTTTACGGCCCCCTCTACGTCGCCTCCCATGCCGGCAACATCGCCTACCGGTCCCTGCTCGACAAGCAAGGCAAGACCCAGTGCCATCCCATCCGCGACGAGGAGATGAAGGAGTGGGTCCTCTGGATGACCACCATCTTCATGCCCCTCAACGACATCCGTGAGAAGATCATTATCGAGAAAGCCTACCTTATCGTCGAAGAACACATGCCCAAGTGTCTGCTCGAGTTCGTCACCCACGTCGTCGGTTACAAGGCGGTGTTGGCCAAGTGGGCAGAGGGCGACTACTCCGAGCGCCGCTCCACCATCGGCTGGCCCCCAGCCTTCGACGAATACGTGACACGCTCCTACAAAGCCCTCAAGGCCGAACAGACACATTTGCTGCATAGCTTCACCTGGCGGCTCTGGCATCGGATCTTCGATAGCAATAAGCGATAGCTCAAACAAGCGCGGGCAGCCCCAGGCGCTTCCACAGGCGCAGTGCCGGGTCGGCCTGGTTGACGGTGTAGAAGTGCAGGCCGGGCGCGCCGTTGCGCAGCAGGGTTTGGCACAAACGCGTGACCACGTCCAGGCCGAAGTTGAGCAGAGCGGGCTTGTCGTCTTCCAGCTCTTCCAGGCGCAGGCGCACCCAGCGCGGCAGGTCGGCGCCGCAGCCGGCGCAGAAGCGCACGGTGTTGGCGCAGCTGGTGATGGGCATGATCCCCGGCACCACCGGTATCTTGATGCCCGCCTTGCCGCAGCGTTCCATGAAGTCGAAGTACGCGTCGGCGTTATAAAACAGCTGGGTCAGCGCCCCGTCCGCGCCGGCCTCCACCTTGCGGCGGAAGTGCTCGAAGTCCGCGCCGGGGCTGGGCGCCTGCGGGTGCATCTCCGGGTAGGCGGCCACCTCGATCTTGAAGGCCTCCCCGTGGGTTTCGCGGATGAAGCTGACCAGCTCATTGGCGTAGTGGAACTCGCCCGGCGCGGAGGCGCTCATGGCCGTAGCCGGCAGGTCGCCGCGCAGGGCCACGATGCGCTTCACGCCCGCTTCCCGGTAGCGCTCCAGCAGGGCGGCGATATGGGCGCGCGTCGAACCCACGCAGGTCAGGTGCGGCGCGGCCTCCACGCCGGTATGCCTGGCCACCGTCACCAGCGTTTCGTAGGTCCCGTCCTGGTTGGAGCCGCCGGCGCCGTAGGTGATGGAGAAATAGTCCGGCCGCACCGCGGCGAGCTGGCCGATGACAGAGGGCAGCTTGGCCACGCCTTCCGGCGTGCGCGGCGGGAACAGCTCGAAAGAAAAACTCAGCGGCGAAGCCATGTGAAAAATCCCTGAAAAAGTGTTATTCCACCCTAGCCGCAAAAGCAAGAACGCGGCTAGGGTGGGGCACACATGAAATTACCTTGTTCGCTAAACCTCACTAACTCCAGAATACTGACAACTGATCACTGATCACTGACAACTGTCCACTGTCGTTAATACCTGTAATTCTCCGCCTTGTACGGCCCTTCCACCGGCACGCCCAGATAGTCGGCCTGTTTCGGCGTCAGCGTGGTCAGCTTCACGCCGATCTTTTCCAGATGCAACCGCGCTACCTCTTCGTCCAGCTTCTTGGGCAGCACGTAGACGCCGATCTTGTAACTGTCCTTGTTGGCCCATAGATCGAGTTGCGCCAGCGTCTGGTTGGCGAAGCTGTTGCTCATCACAAAGCTCGGATGGCCGGTGGCGCAGCCCAGGTTCACCAGCCGCCCCTCGGCCAAAATGAAGATACCGTGGGCAGGCTGGCCAGGACCAGCGGCGAAGGTATAGAAGTCCACCTGCGGCTTGATATTCAGCTTGGTCACGCCCGGCTCCGCGTTCAGCCGGTCCATTTGAATCTCGTTGTCGAAGTGGCCGATGTTGCATACGATGGCCTGATCCTTCATCCGCTTCATGTGTTCCAGCGTGACGATGTCCACGTTGCCGGTGCAGGTGACGTAGATGTCTCCGCGGCCCAGCGTCTCTTCGACCGTGGTAACCTCGAAGCCCTCCATGGCCGCCTGCAGCGCGTTGATGGGATCGATCTCGGTGATGACGACCCGCGCCCCCATGCCGCGCAGCGAGTGAGCGCAGCCCTTGCCCACGTCGCCGTATCCGCAGACCACCGCCACCTTGCCCGCAACCATCACGTCCGTGGCCCGCTTGATGCCGTCGGCCAGCGACTCGCGGCAGCCGTACAGGTTATCGAACTTCGACTTGGTCACCGAGTCGTTCACGTTGATGGCCGGCACCAGCAGCTTGCCCTGTTCCATCATTTTGTAGAGCCGGTGCACGCCCGTCGTGGTTTCTTCCGAAACGCCGCGCCACTCCTTCACCACCTTGTGCCAGTGCCGCGGGTCTTCCGCATGCACCTTCTTCAGCAAATCCTTGATCACCTGCTCCTCGTGGCTCCCTGAAGGCCCATCCACCCACTTATAGCCCTCTTCCAGCTCATAGCCCTTGTGGATGAGCAGGGTCGCATCGCCGCCGTCGTCCACTACCAGTTGCGGTCCCTTGTCGCCTTTGTGACTGAGCGCCCGATAGGTGCAATCCCAATACTCTTCCAGCGATTCGCCCTTCCAGGCGAAGACCGCAACTCCGGCCTTAGCAATCGCCGCCGCCGCGTGATCCTGGGTCGAGAAAATGTTGCAGCTCGCCCAGCGAACCTCAGCGCCCAGGCTCGTCAGCGTCTCAATCAGCACCGCCGTCTGAATGGTCATATGCAGCGAGCCCGTGATGCGCACGCCGGCCAGAGGCTTGGCGGCCGCGTACTTGTTCCGGATCGACATCAATCCCGGCATCTCCTGCTCGGCGATGGTGATTTCCTTCCGTCCCCACTCCGCCAGAGCCAGGTCGGCTACTTTATATCCCAATTCCGTCGTTTCCACCGTGGTCGTCGCCATGCAAATTCTCCTCTTATCGTCAAATCGTGATATATTGATATGTATCAGAATATTCCCGCGCCGTCAAGGTTGAACTATGCCGTCCATTGTGAAAATCCTCCGCGTCGCCGCCGATCCCAACCGCCTCCGCATTCTTCTGCTCCTGCGCGGCGAGGAGCTCTCCGTCGCCGAGCTACAGGAGATTCTCGCCATGGGCCAGAGCACCATCTCCACGCATCTTTCGCAATTGAAGCAGGCCGGCCTCGTCGAAGACCGCCGCACCGGCAAGAGCAATCTCTACCGCCTGTCCCGCCCTGCCGGCGCCTCCGGTGCGGGTGGCGTTTTGGACCAGCTCCTTGCGGAGGCGAAGAAGGAGATTCCCGAAGCCGCCGCCGACCAGGCCGCCGTCCGCCGCGTCCTCAAAAAGCGCCAGGACAAGATGCGCAGCTTCTTTGACTCGGTGGCCGGCCGCCTGGGCCGCGACTACGTTCCCGGGCAGTCGTGGAAGGGCGTGGCTGAAGCCCTGTTGCGTCTCATGCCGCCCCTGGTCATCGCCGATCTGGGCGCAGGCGAGGGAGGCTTTGCCCTGCTTCTGGCCCAGAGTGCGAAGAAGGTGATCGCCGTCGATACCTCCGCGAAGATGATCGAAGTTGGCCGCGAGCAAGCCCGCCGCCACGGCGTCCTGAACATTGAATTTCGCCTGGGCGACATGGAGCAAGTTCCCATCCGCGGCGCCAGGGTCGATCTGGTCTTCTTTTCCCAGTCGCTCCATCACGCGCTCCACCCCGGGCGCGCCGTGAGCGAAGCGAACAGAATCCTCCGCCCCGGCGGACGCATCGTCATCCTCGACCTGGTCAAGCACCGTTTTGAAGAAGCCCGCGAGCTCTACGCCGACGAATGGCTTGGCTTCAGCGAGCCGGAACTGGAAGCCATGCTGGAAAAAGCAGGCTTCACCGAGGTGCAGACCTCGGTCGTCCACAAAGAGCCGGAGACTCCGCAGTTCCAGACGCTGCTGGCCGTCGCGGACAAGCCGCATTAGTCCTGCGAGACAATTCCACAAAGGCCCCGTGCCCCATCCTTTCCGTTTCTCTCTGCGGAAAGGGTGGGATCGCACGAGCTCCACCCGTCCAGGCTCAACCAGCCCTCTCGGTCTCCAGCAACTGCCGCTTCCGCTCCACGCCCCACCGGTACCCGGTCAGCGCGCCGCTCGCCCCCACCACCCGATGGCATGGCACCACCAGCGCCACGCGGTTTGTAGCGCACGCCCGGGCCACGGCGCGCGTCGCCTTGGGATCTCCCAACTCCCGCGCCAACTGGCTGTAACTGCGCGTTTGCCCGCGCGGAATCGCCCGCAGCGCCTGCCACACCCGCAGTTGAAAGGCCGTCCCGCGCAAGTCCACCTGCGGTGGGGCCAACACTTTGGATGAGTTTTTCTGGCCGCAAACCGTCTCCACCGTCGCATCCACCACCCTCGCAAGCGCCGGATCGCGCTTGAGCGCAGCCAAAGGAAACTCCTCCCGCAGGCTGGCCTCCGCCTCGGCTTTGGTCTCCGCAAGCGCCAGCCAGCAAAGCCCGCGCTCCGTCCCTCCCACTATCACCCAACCAAAGCGCGAAGGGCTGGAAGCCCAGCGAATCTGTTCGCCCCGCCCTCCCCGCGCAAACCGCGCCGGCGTCATGCCCAGCGCTGCGCCCTCGTACGCGCGGCTCGATGAGCCAAATCCAGCCTCATAAATCGCGTCCGTCACGTTGCCTCCCTGCTTCAACGCGCCGCGCAAGCTCCCCGCCCGCAGCGCCCGCTGATACTGCAGCGGACTCACGCCCAGCTCCTGCTTGAACAGCCGCTGCACCGTGAACGGGCTCAGCCCCGCCACGCGCCCCAACTCCTTGAGCGGCGCCGCGCGGTCGAGATTGGCCTCGATGTGTTTTCGAACCTTCTCCAAAGGGCTGCTGCACGCAGTGCCAGGAGTGCAGCGCTTGCAGGCGCGAAACCCCGCCGCCCGCGCCTCCTCCGCCGAGCGGAAAAACCGCACGTTGGCCCGCAGCGGCCGCCGGCTCCTGCAACTCGGGCGGCAAAACACGCCGGTCGTCGTCACCGCATAGAAGAACGCAGCCGCCGGATCGCGTCCGAGCACCTGTCTCCATGCAGCCTCAGCGTCAATGGGCGCTGCATCGGCAAAACCGGCGCCGCCTGCGTTTGCGATTTGGAATCTGCCCTTCATGCAAACCATCGTCGCCGATGTGTGTGCCGCCGCGCTACCCGTTTCTTGCGCGCAATTCCGATTGCTTGGGCAGACTTCGCGATCAACCGCCGTCCCGCTCCGCAATCCGCCGCAGCGCCGCCTCCGCCCGCTCCAGATCCGCCTCCGTATCCACGCCGATGGTGTCGCGGGGCGCCACGGCCACGTAAATATCGATCCCATTATCGAGCAAGCGTAACTGCTCCAGCCCCTCCACGCGTTCGATCCAGGAGGGCTCCAGCGCCGCAAACCGCTCCAGCGCCGCCTTCCGGTAGGCATAAATCCCCAGATGCTTGAGATAGCCCGCAAACCCCGCCCGATCCCGGTCGAACGGAATCGTCGCCCGCGAAAAATAGAGCGCGCGGCCGTCCAGCGCGGTCACCACTTTCACTGCGTTCGGATCGGTGATCTCCAGCGCCGGACAGCGAACCGCCAGCGTCGCCACCTCCACCTCCGGCCGGTCGAAGAGCGCCAGCATCGGCGGGAAAAAATCCGCCGTCAGCGTCGGCTCGTCGCCTTGGATGTTCACATAAATATCCGCATCGATCTTCCGCGCCACTTCCCTCACCCGGTCCGACCCGGTCGCGCACTCCGCCGATGTCATCGCCACGGGAATGCCGCGCTCCCGGCAAACCTCGGCCACTTCCTCCGCATCGGTAGCCACCACCACCGGGCCCATCAGCCCGCTCCCGGCCGCGGCGCGCCACACCCACTCCACCATCGGCCGCCCGGCAATCACGCGCAGCACCTTGCGGCTCAGCCGCGTCGAACGCAGCCGCGCCGGAATCACCCCGGCAATACGCAAGGTACTCATGCAGACGAGTTTACACGAGCGGCGGTGGAGGACTCATCTGCGGCAATTCCCCGGTGTCCAAACCTCAACCAGACAGGTTTGACCTCCAATCCACCCGCCCGTATCATCAATACTGGTGCTGCGACACACGGTGTCCCCAGCCCGCCGCGGCGGGGTCTCAGTCGATGGGGTGGTCATCGGTCGCGCCCTTCCGGCGGAGTAGCTCAGATGGTTAGAGCGACGGATTCATAACCCGTAGGTCGGCGGTTCGATCCCGCCCTCCGCCACCAGAAAATCCCGGCTTTTCCCCTCACCAACTCCAATTCCCCCTCGCAACCGTCCCCAAACCACCCTTCTCGCACCTCTTGCGCTATCATTGCGTCTATAGAGTGTGTGTCCCTTTTCCCAAGGGGCCATCTCGGTGGTGTGCGTGTCTCGACTCTTCCAGCGTTTTGTCTTCGTGCTTTCCGTGGCAATCTTTGCCGCCCTCGGCTTCGGCTTTGTCCTGGGCGAATTCAGCCTGTTTGGCGTTCATGCCGGCGGCGAGCAGGATGGCGCCTACCGCCAGATGCGCGTCTACGCTGAGGTCCTCAAGAAGATTCAGACCGAATACGTCACCGAGCCCAACATCAACGACGTCACCACCGGCGCTCTTCACGGCCTGCTCGAGTCCCTCGACTCCGACTCCAGCTATCTCACCCCGACCGAGTACAAAATCTACAAAGAGCGCCCCGTCACCGGCGTCGCCCAGGTCGGCGTCATCGTCTCCAAGCGCTTCGGCTACGCCACCATCGTCAGCATCCTGCCCGGTTCGCCCGCCGACAAGGAGCACCTCTCCGACGGCGACGTCATCGAGTCCATCGGCGGCCAGTCCACCCGCGAGCTGTCGCTGGCCGTCATCCGCCTCATGCTCGATGGCAAGCCGGGAACCACCGTCAACCTCACGGTCGTCCGCCCGCGCAAACCCGATCCCGACAAGCTGACGCTCACTCGCGCCATCACCGCCCCTCCGACGCTTGGCGAGCAGCAATACGAAGTCTCCACCATCCTTTACCTCAAGCCCGGCCTGCTCACCCCGGCCCGCGTCGACGAAATCGCCGCCAAGCTCAAAGCCGACGGCAAGAACCGCAAAGTGCTTCTTGACTTGCGCGACTCTTCCGGCGGCGACGCCCAGCAGGGAATCCGGCTGGCCAACTTCTTCCTCAAACAGGGAACTCTGGCCACGCTTGAAGGCCAGAAATTTCCCCTCCAGACCTTCACCGCCGATCCGGCTCAGTTTGTCACCGGCGCCCCGCTCGCCGTGCTCGTCAATCGCGGCACCTATGGCGCTGCTGAACTCACCGCTGCCGCCATTGGAGACTTGAAGCGCGGCGACGTGGTCGGCGAACGCACCTTTGGCGAGGGCTCGGTCCAGAAAACCATGGAGCTGCCCGACGGCGCAGCCCTCCTGCTTACCGTAGCTAAGTACGAGAGCCCCGCCGGCAAAAAGATTCAGGACGATGCCGTCACCCCCAATGTGCTGGTAGGCCCGTCGATTGAGGAAGAAGAGGAAGAAGCGCCTCCCCCCAAGGGCGACGAAGCGCTCGACAAGGCCCTCCAACTCTTGAAGGCAAAGAATAGCTAATCCAGACCGCGCTATCGGCTCAGTGGCAGCGCGGTCGAATACTTCACCTGCTTCATGCAGATATTAGATTTCACGTTTCCCACTCCCGCGATCTTTGCCAGCGAGTTCACGCAAAATTCGCGGAACTCATCCAGATCGCGAGCCACCACTCGCAGTACATAGTCCCAGTCTCCGGCCATTAAATAACATTCCAGGACCTGGGGGTATTTCAGGATTTCCTTTTCAAATGTTGCCACTGAGGTGCTGGTCTGGCGATCGAGGCGGACTTCCACAATTGCCTGCAATCCTTGCCCCACCGCGGCCAGATCGACCAGAGCAACATATCTCTGGATAGTTCCGGCGCTTTCAAGCTGCCTCATCCTGCGCAGACAAGGGGAGGGCGACAGGCCAACTTGATCGGCGAGATCCTGATTGGAAATCCGCCCATCCCGCTGCAGCACATCCAGAATCCGGTAATCTAGCTCATCGAATACCATGGTCAGCAATATACTACGTCAAACCTCGATGTTTCCAGCAGAAACTGCCGTTTCAAGATCGTTTGTTGTTTCAATACGCAATCGACTGCCGCGAATATCGCGCTAAACTGCCGTAATGACTCAAGAAATAGCCCACTTAAATCACGACACTGAACCTTCTTGCCGGGACATGCTGCCCGAAGATTTCCGCCGGCACGGACAATACCTGCTGAAATGGATCGCGAACTATCTGGAAGATCCAAGGCAATACCCGGTGCTGGCCCGCTGCAATCCTGGGGAATTGCAACGCCTCCTTCCAGCCGCCGGGCCCGTGAAAGGCGAATCCATGGACGCGATCCTTGAGGACTTCGAACAGCTGATCCTCCCCAGGATCACCCACTGGAACCATCCACGATTCCACGCCTACTTTTCGATCTCGTCCTCGGCTCCGGGGATTTTCGGTGAGTTGCTCACGGCGGCGCTGGACGTGAATGCGATGCTCTGGAAGAGCTGTCCGGCCGCAACCGAGTTGGAACAGATCGCAGTTTCCTGGGTGCTCGACTGGCTTGGCCTGCCGTCTGCGTGGTTTGGCATGATCGTGGATTCCGCATCGAACGCCGTGTTGCAAGCGATCGTGGCCGCGCGGCAGCGTGCGGAACCGGAAAGCCGATTGGCGGGGCCTTCGGGCCGGCTGGTCGCTTACGTCTCGGAACACACTCACTCTTCCGTTGAGAAAGCGGCGATCGCTGCCGGCATCGGACAACAGAATGTGCGGCACATTGCTACCGATGCCGGATTCAGAATGAGACCGGAAGCTCTTGCACACGAAATCCGTGCCGATCTTGCCAAAGGCTTGAGGCCGTTCTTTGCCGCCGCCACCGTAGGCACCACCTCCAGCACGGCGGTCGATCCAGTTGCCGAAATCGCCTCCATTTGCCGCGAGAACGGTTTGTGGCTTCACGTCGATGGCGCGTATGGAGGGTCGTTTGGAATCGTTCCGGAGTGCCGTAATCTCCTGGACGGAGTGGAACGCGCAGATTCCTTCGTGGTCAACCCTCACAAGATGATGATGGTTCCGCTGGATTGCAGCCTCTTCTATACCGCGCATCCCACCCTGCTGCGGAGCGCCTTTTCTCTTGAAGCCGAGTACCTGAAGACCGACGCTGCCGACGCGGTTGATTTCATGGACTACGGGCTTGCCCTGGGAAGGCGGTTTCGCGCGCTGAAGCTTTGGTTTGTCATGCGTTATTTTGGCCGCGAGGGACTGGTTGCCATTCTCCGCGAGAATCTCCGCATGGCTGCCTGGCTGGGCGAGCGGATTGCCGCAGATGCGCGATTCGACCTGGTGGCGCCTGCGACGATGGGGCTGGTCTGCTTCCGCCTGCGGCGGGGAGATGCCGCCACTAGGGAGCTGATGCGGCGCATCAATCGCTCTGGCCGCTTTTTTGTATCTCACACTGTGCTGGCGGGCCGTTTCACCATTCGCGTGGCTATCGGGAACATCCGAACACAGCAACGAGACGTCGAGGAACTCTGGATTGCGATCACGGAGTCTTTGAACAACCTCCCTGAACTCCAATCCTGAGCTAACCCTGAAGCCTGGTCTCCTCCCCGAACCGAATCCGCATCTTCCGATCTTGCTCTGTCTGGTTCGCCTGTGCGCCTCCGCACATCCTCTCTTAACGCGAAAATGCTAGCCTGAGGCTAAAGCATCTTCTCCCCCGCGTCTTTGGGAGAAATGCTCATGAGGCCTGAATCGCTTGGCTGCCACCCCTTCACAGCCTCTCGAACCGCAACCCCTTGTCCGGCCACGCCGCCAGCACCGGCCGCAGGCGGAGCCGGTTCCCCCGCACCGCCACCGCAAGCTGGCCGGCCGCTTCGCCCTCGCCGCCTTGCTCATTCTGGCCGTCATCACCGGCTCGCTGGCCGGCCTCACGCTGGTCTACTCCGTCGATCTGCCCCAGATCAGCGACCTCGAGCGCTTCCGCCCCTCCACCACCACCGATCTCTATGACCGCAAGGGCCGCATCATCGGCTCCTTTGCCCTCGAGCGCCGCGAGATCGTCGGCTACGACGGCTTTGCGCCCATCCTCCGCCAGGCCGTCATCTCCATTGAAGACAAGAGCTTCGAGTCCCATTGGGGCATCAATACCTTCCGCGTCATGGGCGCGGTCTGGCATGACATCCGCTCTCACGGACGCATCCAGGGCGCTTCCACCCTCACCATGCAGTTGGCCCGCGACCTGTTTCTTTCTTCCGAGCGCACCGCCGCCCGCAAGGTCCAGGAGGCCTACCTGGCCATCCAGATTGAGCGCGCCTTCACCAAGCAGCAGATCTTCACCCTTTACGGTAACCAGATTTATCTCGGCCACGGCATGTACGGCTTCGAAGCCGCCTCGGAGTTCTACTTCTCCAAGCACGCCAAAGACCTCAACTTGACTGAAGCGGCGCTGCTGGCCGGTCTGCCCAAGGGACCCGTCGCCTTTTCGCCGCTGCTCAATCCTGACAAAGCCCTCCGCCGCCGCAATCTCGTCCTCAGTGAAATGGAATCCGACGGAGTCATCACCCACGTCCAGGCCGAGCAGGCCCGCAATGCACCGCTGGGCCTGCATATCGCCCAGCCGGTGGGTTCGGCCGCGCCCTGGTTCCAGGAAGAAGTCCGCCGCGAACTCGAAAAACGCTTCGGGACCGAACAGGTCCACGAGGCCGGCCTCAAGGTCGAGACCACCCTTGACCTCGACCTGCAGCAGACCGCCAACCGCGCCGTGGCCGACGGCCTGGCTGCCTACGAGCGGCGGCATGGTTGGAAGGGCAAGCTCGAAAACGTCCTCGCAGCCGGCACAGCCATCGAAGACTACAAACACCCCGACTGGGCCGTGCAGGCCCGTCCCGGCGACTACGTCCACGCCCTGGTCACAAGCGCCCTGCCCCTCGAGATTCACGCCCGTATCGGCTCCGGCGAGATCGTCCTGCAGCCCGCGGATTGGAAATGGACCGGCCAGCGCTACGGCAACACCCTCGTCAAGCCCGGCGACATCATCTACGTTCACCTGGCTGACGTCGTGGACGGCGCTGCCCGCCGCGCCACCCTCGAGCAGGACTCCGGCGCCGAGGGGGCTCTCATGGCCATGGACAACACCAACGGCGACGTCCTCGCCATGGTCGGCGGACGCGACTACGCGCTCAGCCAGTTCAACCGCGCGACACAAGCGGAAAGACAGACCGGCTCCAGCTTCAAACCCTACGTCTACACCGCGGCTATCGAAGACGGCGCCAAGCCCACTGACATCATCGTCGACGCCCCGGTCAGCTTCGGCAGTTATACCCCGCATAACTACGAGAACGACTACAAAGGCCAGATGACCCTTATCAACGCCTTCGCCGAGTCGCGCAACATTCCCGCCCTCAAGCTGGCCGCCCGCGTCGGCATTCACAATGTCATCGACGTGGCCCACCGCTTCGGCGTCACCTCCAACATCCCCGCCTATCTCCCCGTCGCTATCGGCGCGGTTGAAATCACGCTTGAGGAGCAGGTCGCCTCCTACGCCGTCTTTCCCAACGACGGCCTCCGCGTGGCGCCCCGACTTGTCCGCAAGGTCTCCAACGCCGACGGCGTCACCCTCTGGGAAGACCGGCCGGCAGTGGACAATGTCATCAGCCAGCAGACCGCGCGCACCATGATGATCCTTCTCCGCGCCGTCACCGCCCACGGAACCGGCGCCGCCGCCGCCCAGCTCAACCACCCCCTGGGCGGCAAAACCGGCACCACCAGCGAATACACCGACGCCTGGTTCCTCGGCTTTTCCCCCTCCGTCACCTGCGGTGTCTGGGTCGGCTATGACAGCCGCGAGTCTCTGGGCAAAAAAGAAACCGGCGCCCTCGCCGCCCTGCCCATCTGGATGAACGTGATGCGCGTAGCCATCGCCGGCAAGGACAACGAGCAGTTCTTCGGCAACGCGCCAGACAGTCAAACTCTCAAAGCCGCGGTCAAACCGCCTGGTGCCGCGCTACCATCCGCGGGCGGCTCGCCCGCCCAGCCAGTGAAGATCAACTCTCTCGTCAAACCGACCACAACCCCGGCCATGACCGGTCCCGCCGCAAAGCCTCCAACTCAACCCGCCGACAAACCAGCCCCGAAACCGTCGCCGCCGCCGCCCGCGGCCAATCCCTCAGCCAATCCGCAGGTCCGGCCCGCCTTGCCTCCGCAGCCCGCCCCAGCCAATCCAGGCGTCGCCGTCAAACCCGCATTGCCTTAGACGCCGGCCCCAGCCCCGTTTCGTAGAGCCTTCGCGGATCGATTGACACTCCCCTCGCTGTGCTCTTATTGTTGGGGCCGCAGGCGAATCATGTCATGAGGATGGTAATGCCTATACTCGGCGAGTCTCGTTTCAGCCCTGCCCAACCCTGTTCCAGGCATCTGCCGCGAATACTGCCAGCTTGCCTCGCCGTTGGGATCATGCTTGCGGCGTATCCCTCGCGGAGCGTTGCGCTGGGTCAACCCCGCTATGTGCAAACCTCGCCAGTTTCAAATGGTTTGCGGCTGGCGGGCGAAGGCGGCTGCGCAAAGCTCTTTGCCGACTCAGGCGATTATCGCGGTGTGCTCCGCGCAATGAACGATTTGCAGCAAGACATCGCCCGAGTGAGCGGATGCGAGGCGCAGATTGTTTCTGAGAGGAAATCCTTATCCGGCGAAGTGGTCCTGATCGGCACGGTGGGGAAGAGCGAGACCATCGATCGCCTTATCCGGGCGCACAAGATCGATGTGCGTGAGATTGAAGGCAAGTGGGAAGCGGCGCTGATCCAGGTGGTGGACCACCCGATGGCGGGAGTTCGACGCGCGCTGGTGATCGCGGGCAGCGACAAGCGCGGAACGATTTTCGGCATTTACGATCTCTCGGAGCAGATCGGCGTCTCGCCGTGGTACTGGTGGGCCGATGTGCCGGTCGAACACAGCGGCGTTCTTTACGTGCAGCCGGGGAGGCGGGTTCAAGGCGAGCCGGCGGTCAAGTATCGCGGCATCTTTCTCAACGACGAGGAGCCTTCTCTGGGCGGCTGGGCGCGGGAGAAGTTCGGCGGGTTCAATCACCAGTTTTACGAGAAGGTCTTCGAATTGCTCCTGCGGCTCAAGGCGAATTTCCTCTGGCCGGCGATGTGGGGCAGCGCATTCAATGAAGACGATCCGCTGAATGCCAGGCTGGCGGATGAGTATGGCATTGTGATGGGCACTTCCCACCATGAACCCATGTTGCGCGCGCAACAGGAATGGAAGCGGCACGGCAAGGGCCCGTGGGATTACAGCACCAACTCCAAGGAACTCGATGCCTTCTGGGAAGAAGGAATCGCGCGCAACGAAAACTATGAGAGCGCCATCACGCTGGGCATGCGCGGCGACGGCGACCTGCCGATGAGCGAGCAGGACGACGTGGCGCTGCTGGAGAAGATCGTCGCCGATCAGCGGGCCATCATCGAGCGCCACAAGACTCCCACGCTTGCCTCCGATCCGCAGGTCTGGGCTCTGTATAAGGAGGTGCAGGGCTATTACGAAAAGGGAATGCGCGTTCCCGGCGACGTGACGCTGCTCTGGTGCGACGACAACTGGGGCAATCTGCGCAGGTTGCCCACGCCCGGGGAGCGCAAGCGCAGCGGCGGCGCGGGCATCTACTACCACTTCGATTACGTGGGCGGGCCGCGATCCTACAAATGGCTCAATACGAATTACATCCCCAAAGTCTGGGAACAGATGAACCTTGCCTATGCCTACGGAGCCGACCGCATCTGGATTGTGAATGTGGGCGACCTCAAGCCCATGGAGTTTCCCATCGAGTTCTTTTTGAGTTTTGCGCGCGATCCGAATCGATGGGGAAAGGACAATCTGCGCGAGTTTACCGGGCTTTGGGCGGCGCGCGAGTTCGGCCCGGAGCACGCGCCGGAGATTGCGGACATTGTCTCCCGGTATACCCAGTTCAATGGACGGCGCAAGCCGGAGCAGTTGGAGCCGGACACTTATAGCCTTCTTCATTTCCAGGAGGCTGACCGCGTTTACTCCGAATGGAAGACTCTCGCGGAGCGCGTGGAGGCGATCTATCGGCAACTCCCGCGGGAGAAGCGCGACGCATTCTTTCAACTTGTGCTGTACCCCGCCAAGGCGTCGGCGCTTGTGAATGAGCTGTACATTACCGCGGGAAAGAATCATCTCTATGCGGCGCAAGGGCGGGCCGGCGCGAACGACTTGGCCCAGCAGGCGCGCGACCTGTTCGCCGCCGATGCCGCGCTGGCGGACGAGTATAACCACAAACTCGCGGGCGGCAAGTGGGACCACATGATGGACCAGACGCACATCGGCTACACATTCTGGAACGAGCCGCCGCTGAATGCGATGCCCGCGGTGAGCGAAGTGCAACCGGCCGTGGGAGCGAGGATGGCCGTCGCGGTTGAAGGCTCGCCCCTCGCGGGGTTGGAATCCGCGGCGCTCCCGGAGTTCGACGGCTTTAACCGGCAGAGGGAATTCATCGACGTGTTCAATCGCGGCGTGGAGCCGTTCGAGTTTTCCGCCGCCGCCGATCAGCCCTGGATCAGGCTGAGTGAAACCCGGGGCACGGTCGCCAAGGAAGATCGGATATGGGTGAGCATCGATTGGGATGCGGTGCATGAAGCCGCGAACCATGGCACCGTGACGATCGCGCAGACAGGCCGTCCTCCGGTTCGCGTGCGCGTCGAGGCATTGCGGCCCGCCGCGCCGGCCCCGGATTCGCTCGACGGATTCGTGGAAGCGCGTCACTACGTCTCCATCGAGGCCGAAGATTTCACCGGCCGGTCCGCGACAGATCAAGCGCATTGGGAGCGCATTCCCGGCTTTGGCGAGACGCTCTCGGGGATGACCATCTTCCCCGTCACGGCCGCCAGCGCCGAGCCGCCGCAGCCCGCTCCAGCGCTCGAGTACCGGATGTATCTTTTCGACAGCGGAAGGTTGAATGTGGAGGCCATCCTGGCGCCCACTCTGAACTTTGTTCCGGGGCGCGGATTGAGGTACGCCATCTCCTTTGACGATCAGCCGCCGCTGGTGGTCGATGCGCTGGCCAACGATTCTCAAAAAGGCTGGGAAGAGGCGGTCAGCGATGGCGTCCGCAAGGTGACCTCCACGTTGAACGTGGACACACCCGGATATCACACGCTGAAATTCAGGATGGTGGATCCGGGTGTGGTGCTGGAGAAGCTGGTTGTGAGCCAGGGAGAGGCGCCTGCGAGTTATCTGGGGCCGCCGGAAAGTTTTCGCGGCACCGGTGTTCCGCATTAGCGGCAAACTGGACCACGCGGATGATTCGCCAGCCGGCAAACCTGCTTCGGCAACCGCCCTCCAGCCCTGACATTCCCAAGACCCGGCAGAACGGATTTCCTCGCACCGTGAGCCATTCCGCCCAGCATCAGCCCTCCCTGCGCGCAAGGCGATCCCGCAAGAACCGGGAATCCCAGCGGCATAGGCGTTTCTGGAGAGTTAACTGTGATTCCGAATACTCGCGTATGCCCCCCGAAGGAGGGCCAGAGAGTTGGCCCCAAGCCTTCGGACGGCAATGCTCGTTTGTTCGATCAGTTGACCGCTTCCAGTGTTCTGCGTGCTGCCACGGAGTACAGGAGCCGCGTGAATCCGCTCGTGATGAGGTTGATGCCGAGGATCGCGCCGATTGCCCAGATTGAACTGCCTGGCCAGGGACGCCAGATCAGATATGCCAGGAATAGGGTTACGACCCCATCGAATAGAACCCATCCGGAGCCGGGCAATGGGCGGAACTGGAAGAACGTAACGGTCTCCAGCACTCCCTCGATGAAGAACATCACCGCCATCGCCAGGGTAAGAGACTCCAGTGCGAGTCCCGGGTTGAAGGCCAGATAGAGGCCGCCTAGAAAATAGACCGCGCCGATCAGCAGCCTCCACAGGAATGACCCTGCGCCTCGCGCCGCGAAGGCGGATGCCACGTACGCGATGCCGCCGAAAACGATGATCCAGGCGACCGCGATGGAAACGCCGATGCCGGTCGCGAGCGGCAGAAACAGCGCCACAACTCCCAATAGGATCATGACGATGCCCCATCCGATCGAGGCTCCGGCAGCTTGCTTGAAGATGTTTGTTGTGCTTTGTGCATTCATGTTCTCTCCTCCCTTTCTTGTGAGCCGCGGACGCGGACCCGAAGCCTCGCGTTCTAGCGGCAGTTGTATCGGGCGGCTCAGCCACGAGGGCGGGAGACTGCTTCTTTGGTTTCAGCAGACTGCTCGCCCTCAGCGCCCGAGCTGGGGCCGATGTTTCGGTGTGAATGGCGAAGGAAGCTCCGCTCGTCGCTCCTACCGCGCCCCGGACTTCAGCTCGATCCCCTTGAGCAACTTCTCAAACTCGGCGATATGGGATTCGAGATCGGCTTTGGCCTGGTTCCAGGCTTGACCGCTGGACTTCTTCAGTTCCTGCAGTTTCCGCTCGATGGAGTGTTTCTTCGGAGCCAGGTCGGCGATCGCCTTGATCTCGGCGTTCGCCTTGGCGCTCTCCGCCTGTGCCTTCAACGTGTGCAGCTTGGCCTCAGCCAATTTGATCTGGGACTCAAGCTTGTCGTGGACTGCCTGCTTTGCATCGACTGCGATGGTCATAATTCCTCTCCGGTTTTTTGCTGGTTATGTGGGTGTGGGTGCGCGGTCAATCTGCGCTAAACGTGGACTTCGGCCGCTTTCGATTTCAGTGCGGCGGCCTTTGCCTTCAAGGCTTCGACCTTGGCTTTGGCCTGGAGTTCAGCCGCATGACGCCGCTCCCTCGCGTTCTCCAAGCGTGCCTCTATCTTCGCGTCAAGTTGGTTGATCTTCTCCTGCAGTTTTGCCTTGCGGTCGGCGTGCGCTTTCGCGAATTCGGCCTTCATCTGGGCCAAGTCGGCCTTCATTGCGGCGGTCTCTTCCTCGTCCACGGTGTGCTTCACGTCCGACAGCGACCGGCGGAACACTTTGCCGTCAATCGCTTCCATGCGGACATCCACCGGAGTCGTCCACTCTTCCTGAACCTCCGCGAGCACTGCGAACTTGCCCGGCAGCAGTTCCCTGGTCACGTCATCAATGAAATCGCCGCCGATTCTGGCATTGTTCAGGTCGGCCGCGCTGCCTGCCAGCAGTCCGACCGTTGCGCCGATCGCCAGTCCAGTCGGTCCGCCGAGCAGGCCGATAAGGCTACCCAGTGAGGTTCCAACCAGGGTTCCGAACGGACCGGAGTCGTCCCCCTGCTTTACCGTCGTGGTGCCGTCTGCGTTCTTGGCCACTACTGCGTAGGCGAAGACAGCGATGCTACCTTCGTTTTCCAAGTGCAGCAGGGCGTTCCTTCCCTCGTAGGTTTTTACTTCAGTGTCGAATACAACTACCAACATTCTGTCCATGGTCTTGTGCTCCTGTTTTGATTTGTCTTGCGACCCGGTAAAAGCAAGAGGAGCGCCAAACGGTAAGCAATTCAAAACACTGAATGTCTCCACAAAAAGGCAGCTCCGCCGTTGTGCAAACGTTCGCCAATTGGCGAAACTTCGCCACAGTTGGGATCGGGAAGAGACTGTTGTCAGCAACTTACGATTGGAACCGGAATTGCGATGTAGTTGGCCGAGAGGGCCAGGCGGATGCTAAAGATTCAGCGGTTTGCAAACGGGAAAGTGGTGTACATCTTAAGCGGCCGGATGGATGCGGAACAGGCAGCAGGACTCGACAGCCTCTTGGGCGATGAGTCCGAGGGGATCAGAATTGTCGTGGACCTGAAAGACCTCACCCTCGTGGATCGAGATGCTGTTCTATTTCTCGAACGATGTGAAGCGGGCGGCATCACACTGCGGAACAGCCCGGCGTACATTCGAGTATGGATTGACAGGGAACGATGCTACGCAAGGTTGCGGAGCGAACAGCGAAACCTTCCGGACGCGACTCGGGAGAAGTAGGGCCTCCGCTGTTCTCAGCCGTTGAGGCGTTTGAAGTGGTTCTTGTTGATTTTCAGTGACCTGATTTTCGACTCTAGGGTAGACCGTGGTATGCCCAGCCTGGTTGCAGCACCCAGCGGTCCGTAGACCCGGCCTCCGCTCTCCTTCAAGGCACTTTCGATCATCTCTTTCTCCTGCGCGGCAACCTTCAGAGAGAGTTCAGCCCGTCCCTTCGACTCCGCTGCCCAGGACTGCCTCGAAAGCCAGCTCTCGTCGATCGAGAAATTCTCCGACTCGCAAACAATCACTGAACGCTCAATGACGTTCTGCAACTCACGTATATTGCCAGGCCAGGGATAGGCTTGCAGCAGTTCCAGGCTCCGCTTGTTCATCCGCCGGATGGTCCTGCCTGCTTTCCTTGCATATCGGTCGATGAAGTATTCGACAAGCAGCGGAATGTCCTCTTTACGCTCCCGCAGCGGCGGAATCTCGATGGGAAAAACGTTGAGCCGGTAGTAGAGATCGCTGCGGAAGGTGCCCTCGGCCACCGCTGCTTCCAGATCACGGTTGGTCGCGGCAATTACGCGCACTTCAGCGCGGATAATGGCGTTCCCGCCCACCCGTTCGAACTCGCGCTCTTGCAGAACACGGAGGAGGGCGACCTGGGTTTCAGGCGGAAGCTCCCCGATCTCGTCGAGGAAGATCGTACCTCCTTCGGCCAATTCGAAGCGGCCAAGACGGCGCTGAGTGGCCCCGGTAAAGGCTCCCTTCTCATGGCCAAACAGCTCCGAGGCGATCAAGTCGCGCGGGACCGCCGCACAGTTCACGCCCACAAACGCCCGCGACGAGCGCCGGGAACGCTTGTGGATGGCACGGGCGATCAACTCCTTGCCGGTCCCGGTCTCTCCGGTGACGAGGACAGTCGAATCGGTTGGCGCAACCTTGGCGACGCGCGCGAGCACGGCATTCAAGGCGGGTGAGACGCCCACTATCTCCTCGAACATGGATGTCTTGTCAATTTCGTCGCGGAGCGCGATGTTCTCTCGGAAGAGTTGATCTCTCAGCGTCTTGATCTCGTCGAGTGCACGTTGGAGACTTACTTCGGCCCGCTTCCGATCCTCGATGTCGATGCTCGCTCCAAACCATTTGACGATAGCGCCGTCCTGATCGCGGAAGGCGTCCGCTCGATGGATCATCCAGCGATATTGACCGTCCGCTCGGCGGACGCGCGATTCTTCCTCAAAGGGTTCCCCCGTTGCGATGGAAGCACGCCTCCTTTCCACAAAAATCTCAACATCTTCGGGATGAATACAGGCAGTCCACTGCCAGCCAAGCAGGTCTGCCTGCGATAGACCCACGAATTCCAGCCATCTCTGATTGAAGAAATCTAGATAGCCATCCGGCCGAGCGGTGTGGATCAGCGCAGGGGCAGAATCAATGACGCGTTGAAGATCCACGGCCTGCCAAGGTAGGTCGAAGCTTTGCCCGCCAGCAGTCATGCTTTGAATGTTACACCGAGAACATGGCTGTGCAGGATAGCTAAGTCAGGCGAGGCGTCGCTTGTTATCACTTCCGCGTACCAATGGATTTGTCTGCCAAGGAGCCGAATTCAACCGAGCATTACTAATGTGAAGTCGGCCAGCGTTCGCTGATTTACTGACATCAATTATCGTTGTTGCCTACGCCCTGCCCCTGCCCCTTGATCTCTACTCGCCTTCCAGCGCCTCTCCCAGCATCGAAAATGCATGCAAAAAACGCGTAAAACGCGCAAAATGCGCCTCA
Source organism: Occallatibacter sp. (assembly GCA_035315085.1). Lineage (GTDB taxonomy): Bacteria > Acidobacteriota > Terriglobia > Terriglobales > Acidobacteriaceae > Telmatobacter. The sequence continues at coordinate 41,587 of DATFYK010000105.1, read as the reverse complement.
CAACGTTTGTTCATGCCTTTTCTTGCTCAAATAGGGAGACATCCAGGGCGGCTTTCACGGTTTTATGACTACCTGCAACAGGACTATCTTGCAGATTTGTAATCGATCAGGCTGTTTGCGGGCCTGCAGGTCGCCGTTTCCAGACCGCCGTGCCGGCCCATCAAGCGCCCCAGGCTCGCGACCCGCCTGGCTCATCCCCTGTCCCTGATCTCTGATCTCTGATCTCTACTCGCCTCCCAGTTTTGCTCAAATCGGTAGACTTCCAGGGCGGCTTTCACGGTTTTTATGACCGCCTGCAACAGGACTTTCTTGCCAATTTGCAGTGAATCAGGCCGTTTATATTCGTGCAGGTAGGCCTCCAGGTCGGCATATCCCAGGCTCAACGGCCGTTTCCAGGCCGCCGCGCCGCTGCCGCAAAGCGCGGACAGGTGCCCGTTGCAGAGAATTACCGTCGCCCGGCGCACAATCGGAATAGTAAGCAAGAGCGGGCTTTACTGATCACTGTCCACTGTCCACTGTCCACTGTTCACTGTCCAATGGCGCCACCGTCCACCCCCCTCCCCCCTGCAATCCCCAATTCCTTTGTCGCATCTTCGCTTCGGTAGAAAGAACAAGAGACGCAGAATCATAGACTTATCGTATAAACGCAAAGGCCGCCCTGTTATCTCAATGGTAAACTTTGACCACGGCAAATCGCGTGTTATTGGTGATTTTGAGCGAAAAACGCCCTTAAACGGCTCCAGACGCCTCATTGATGCGCGCCGCGCCTGCCTTGCTTTCCACAGCATCAGGGCGCAACATATTCTTGTAACCCGTGTACAATCAACCAATACATCCAGGCAGCCGAAGGCATTTCCACTCCGTGACCCTGTAACCAGGCAAACCAGGCTTTCCCAGCCTGCATCTCGATCAACACGCCGTGCATTCGACGGATTCTGGCATACTGAAGGAAACGCAGATATTCTGACCAAGGGAGGACCGACGTTTTCCATGCTCGGCAGACGCACGACTGCATTCGCTTTCATGGCCTTGACGTTCTTCGCCTTTTGCTGTGCGCGTTCGAATGCGCAGGCCGCCCTGCTCATGGAGGAGCCGTACGGGTTCTTCGGCACCATCAATCCGACCGGGCACGACGCCATCTACTTTGCGCGCATCTGCGCCGAGACACCGGTCAGACTGCGCCGCTGCGAACCCGGCGAACTGGGCGTCGTCATCGCCCGCTACCAGGGCATCGACGGATATGACTGGGTGGCGATCCCGCTGGTACCCTACCTGTATTCGGTCGAGAGCACTACAGATATTCCGGTCCGCGTGAACCACGATGCCGTGATGCAGATGCGCAAACGGTATCACGAAGCACATCTGCTCTCTTTGGGAGAAAATCTGTCTCCAGGCAATATGTTCCATACCGGCTGGACCCAACTGCTGGGCGCGGCCTATGAGCGCCGCATCTATGCCTTCCGCTTTGATACAAGCGAAGCCCAGGACGACGCCTTGATCGCCCGCATGAACTCCGGCGCAAATCGCTCCCACTTCGAACTCTTCTACAACAATTGCGCGGATTTCGCGCGTGTAGTTTTTAACATGTACTTTCCCAAAACCTTCCGGCGCAGCATTTTCCCGGACGCCGGCATGACCACCCCCAAACAGATTGCCTACAAGCTGGTGCGTTTTGCCCGCAAGCATCCTGAGATGCACCTGATGGCCTTTGATATTCCCCAGGTCCCCGGCTATCGCCGCATGAGCCACGAAAACAAGTGCATCGCCGAGTCGCTCACCACAACCGTCTATGCAGTCCCCCTGGTGCTGATCAATCCATACCTGGCCGCGGGGCTGTTCGTGGATTATCTCGCCCGCGGCCGCTTCCGCCTCGTGCCCAGGCATCCGCCGGTCCTGGGTCAAGACCTATCTGCGTTGACAGCGCCCGCCCTGCACGCGCAGAATTCTGACAGCGAGGGTGCGCAGGTCCCCAGCGCTGCTGCCAGCGGCTCCGCGGAAACGCAATCGGTCGAGACAGCCAAATCCGGCCTGCTCGAAACCAAGACTACGCATGAGTAAATCAACGCCTCAGAATCTTAAGAACCATGCCCGCTTCGATCCGGCATTTCACGTGGTTCTGTTCTTCGTACTGGTTGCCAACCTGATTTTCGCGCTCGTCCATCTTTGGCACCATCATGACATCCATGCCGGATGGTTCCTGGTGCTCTCTGTGGCCGTGTTCATTGCCTTCTTCAGGCTGCGCACCTATCCGCTGAAGGTGCAGGACCGCGTTATCCGGCTAGAGGAGCGGCTGCGTTTGCAGGCTCTGGCCCCGGAGGAGTGGCACTCGCAGATCTACCGCCTCACCGAGGACCAGTTGATCGGCCTGCGCTTTGCCGCGGATGACGAAGTGGTGGCGCTGGCCAAACAGGCGCTCGAACAGAACCTGAACCGCAAGCAGATCAAGGAGCGCATCAGGAACTGGCGCCCCGACGACTGGCGGATCTGAGCCCGTCACCGTCAGCCCTACCCCCCGAGTGCGCCTGCGCAGGATGTGCTGGCAGCGGACGAGGTGCTTCGCTTTCATCTGCGCGAGGATCTGGCCGCGGACATTGGCGTCGATCCCTCGGGCCTGGACGCCGTAGGCCGCATGGCCGGCAACACCTGGGTCCGCATTCAGTTGATCCGACTAAAGTAGAGCTTCTTCTGAGTCATCCGCGCCAACGCCGTAATGCGTCCTGCCATAGGCCGGATGCGTCTGTACAATGCTGGTGAAACCCTCATGCCGGCAATAGAAGGCTTGGGCAAGGACAGCGAATGCGTTTAGCGGTGTGGACGGGCTGGGGCAGGATTCCCGGGAAGATTCAGTTGCGCCAGGCGGCGTGGGGCGTTGCGGCAGGGCTTCTGTTCGCGGTTGCGGCGCTGCCCGGGTGCCGCGACTCTATAGCGAGGGGACAGACGATGAAACTAACCAGCACCAGCTTCCAAGACCAGATTCCGGCGAAGTATACGTGCAGCGGAGCGGGACTCTCTCCGCAACTGACCTGGAGCGCGGCTCCGGCGGGCACGGCGAGTTTAGCGCTGATCGTCACCGACCCGGACGCGCCCAGACGGACCTTCGTGCATTGGGTGCTCTATAACCTGCCCGCCGGGACGCGGGCGCTTCCCGAGGGGTTGCCGGCGCTGAGTCAGCTTCCGGACGGCGCACTCCAGGGCCGCAACGATTTCGGCAACATCGGCTATGGAGGCCCCTGTCCTCCGGGTCACGCGCCGCACCACTATGTCTTCACGCTCTATGCGCTCGATGCAAAGTTGAATCTGCCCGTGGGCGCGACGCGAGCGCAAGTCGAAGCCGCAATGCAGGGACACATCCTGGCGCGCGGCGAGTTGGTCGGCTTGTTTCAGCGATAGTGCGCACGGCCGGCAACGCTTTACACGGCCGCATTGAGACCAGTCGAGATTCGCCATGACTCGAACTCCACACTTCAAGGGTGCGCTAGAACGCATCGCCTGTGAAAGCGGGAGCGCATTCGCTCGCGGTTGCTCAAAAAGCCACCACCAGAAAATATTTGTTGCAACAAATAGATGAACCACGGCATCCAAATTGCATCAGAAGATCCAGCGCGGAGCAAAGCAGGTTTTCCCCGTCCCCGCGCGCATCCGGCGAGAGTGTTCCTCTCTTCCCCAACCCAACAGCATTTTCACAGATGGGTAATGTGAGGCCAGAAAGGTTAAATCGGCGCGATCAGCAGGGAGCGACGACCTTCCGGCGAGGCAATACACCGCAGAGTACCTGTGAAAATGCCAGAAAAGCGGCCTAACGGCCCGGCATCGAAAGGAAATTGACCTATGAGGCGTTTGGTATTCGTTACTGGCATTCTGGCGCTCGCGGCTCCCCTGGCCCTGGCGCAAACCTCCACCTGGACCTCCGATCCGGCGCACAGCGAGGTCGACTTCAGCATCACCCATCTGAGCATCTCCAACGTGCATGGCCGCTTCGGCAAAGTGGCCGCCACCATCTTGTACAACGAGGCCGACGTGACCAAGTCCACAGTGACGGCCACCATCGGCGCCGACACCGTGGACACCGGCGTGGACCAACGAAATACTCATCTCAAGAGCCCGGATTTCTTCGATGTGGCGACCTTCCCCACCGCGACCTTTACCAGCACCAGCGTGACGAAGAACGGCAACAAGCTGACGATCGCCGGTAGCTTGACCCTGCACGGCGTCACCAAGCCGGTGGTTCTTGAAGCGGAAGGCCCCACGGGTCCGGTTCCGGGGATGGACCACAAGCCGCACGCCGGCTTTTCGGCCACCACCATCATCAAGCGGACAGATTTCGGCATTGGAGCCAAGTTCCCGGCAACCATGGTGGGCGACGAGGTCAAGCTGGACATCGAGTTGGAAGTCGTCAAGCAGTAGGCGCGAAGTGCGCGGCTCCGGAATAGTTGCTGGTTGAAAGGCAACCGCTTGGCTGCGCCCTTCAACCAGCGCGCTCTTCGTAGTTCCGCAACCGCGTGGGAGAAAGTGCTGATGGGGGGCCTGAAACTCGATATCGTGCAGGAGCCCCCTTTTTCCAGCGTGGCAGAAGAGGCGTTCCTCAACCTGCTGCGCACCTCCGACTGCCTGCACCGCGCCTTCCAACGCAAAACCCGAGACTGGGGCGTGACCTCCACGCAGTACAACGTGCTCCGCATTCTACGCGGCGCGCAGCCCCAGGGGCTTACCTGTTCCGCGATCGGCAGCCGGATGATCACTGTCGAGCCGGACATTACGCGACTGCTGGCGCGGCTCAAGGCACTCAAACTCATCCGGCAGCAGCGCAACAGGCAGGACCGCCGTGTGGTCTGGACGCAGATCTCCGCGGCCGGGCTTGAATTGCTGAACGAGATGGATCCGGTCATCCAGCAGCTCCCGCAAGAACTGTTGGGGAGCCTGAACGGCGCAGAATTGATTGAGCTGATCCGGTTGCTGGAGCTTGCCCGCAAGCCCATCGAAGACCCGCAGACGCCTGTCAGTTGTAGCGGAACCTGGGGTCCCCAGCGATAGGTCCTTGTCGCTGGGGTGGTAAACCGGGGTCCCCAGCCACTCTGATCTGAAGGACAGGTCTCCGACGCTGGGGTGGAAATCGCTGTCCTGCTACTGGCCTATCACCCTCTGAGCCACCAGTTCTTCGTCCGCATCCGTCTGAATAATCTTGTTATGCAGGCAATAGAGAGCCAGTTCAAGCCGGTCGCTGACTCCCAGCTTGTCATAGATCTTGCGCAGATAGTTCTTGATCACCTGTTCCGTGGTTCCCAACTGGAAGGCAATCTCCTTGTTGCGCTTGCCCTGGGTAATGCAGGTGATGATGGACATCTCCTTGGGCGAGAGCCGGGGCTGGGTACGCGGGCTCACCAGCGCGCTAGCCTGGGCGCGATAGGCTTCTATCACCCAATTCACCGATTGATTGTCGATCCAGGTTTCGCCAGCGGCGATTCTGCGCACGCACCTGACCAGCAGATCGGGCGAGATCGCCCGGGAGATGATCCCGCGGACGCCGCGGCGGTAAAGCTCCACCGTGTGGTTTTCATCTGCCGCCACCGCCTGGACAATGAGCTTCACTTCGGGGGCAATTCGCAACAGATCGGGAATGACGTTGGCCGTGCCGGCCAGCAAACTCCCTTCCAAGAGAACAATGTCCGTGGGAAAGCGCTCAATGGCCGCCCGCAGATTCTCAATAGAATCGGCTTGGGCCACGACTCGTAAATCGTCTTCTAGGGCGAAGACTTTGCGAATGCCAACCCGGTAAATGGCCTGGGAATCCGCAAGAATAATGCGAACGGCCCCCGGCTTGACCGGTGCGTCAAGTGTCTCACCATCGGGGGAGTCGTCCATGAAATCCATAATTCGCTGCTGCTAGGCCAACCCGGGCCATCATTGCTCCGTAAATCGATACTCGTCGATCGTGGCCGCAGCCAGATACTGAGTTTGGCTTATGGAGCAGCGTACCACACGCCCCAGACAATGAACCAATACATCTTTTGGGGTACCCAGCACCGCGCCGGGCATGCGCAGGGAAAAATGGATCTCCTGCCCCACCTTCAAATGTCGATCCAGCTCAAAGACCACGCCGCTGGCGGAGACATCCCGGGTGTGGGCGGCAAACTCCTCTTCGCCGATGGTCAGCAACACCGGAAGCGAAAGGGGAAAGCGAACCGCACAACGCACCTCCTGCTGTGAGATGGCCGGCTCAGGGAGAACAGACAGAAGCGGTAACCCTTGTTTCGTAGCATTCATAGGCTGCATCCCGGACCCAAGAGGTCCCATGGGCCACTCTAGTGTCCCATAGAACACTCTAACGAACTTTCCCAATTCGCCACACGGCACCAAAGTTTCCGGGAAGGTAACCTGCTGTCCACTGTCCCGATGCTCAAGTCTGGATCAGCGGGCGTAATCGGTTTCTCATGCACCCGCAAGATGTTCACATCAATTGACTTGCACGGATCGCTGCAACGCCACTGCTCCCAGGATTCTATGGTCACCAGCCCCCCGGCAGGGAAAAACGCCGCCGAGGCGCCCACCCACTTCTGATTTTTGTTGTGATCCACGCCCATCATCATGCCCCCTCCCAGGCGCACCAGCCACAGAGCCGGGGTCAGGCTGCGCCATCCGGGCATAGGTACATGCTGCGAATCTCGGCCTGGGTAAGCCCTTGTTGAATTGGGCGCGCAACTCGGGAATCAATGTTTCGTCCTCATGGAACGGTATTGCGCTCTTGGTCAAGATAGCCCGAAGGCCACAAACGGCCGTTTGCGCATTCGCTTCCCGCCTCCACCAATCGAGAAGCGCAATCTGGCCTCTCAAGCCCGCCCGAGGGATCAACAAGCCGGAAGCCTCCAATTTGTCGATAATTGACAAAACAGTTACTTTTGTTGTAGCCAAACTACCATTTTTCGGTTACCCTCTGGTACAAAGCTGTACCCGAAGGAGCCTATGTCTATGATCTCTTCAGTATCGAAATTCCGTTATACCGTCCTCGCCGCTGTCTTGGTGACCAGCACTAGTATTGCCCTGGCCAGCCCGGCTCTGGCGCCATTGTCGCCAACAAACCACACAGCTGTGGCCGTCGCCAATACTGTGCCGGGCATTCCTCTGCCGCCGCCGCCGCCCGCCGTCGCCAACACTGTGCCGGGCATTCCTCTGCCGCCGCCGCCGCCCGCACACAACATTGTGTGAGCATAGCCTCTCTCTACCGGGTGAGCACAACAGATTCACTGTTACACTCAGTACGTCACATTGATAAGTGCGGGTGGGATGCTGACGGTGAGTCTGGACAACACACTCTGGTTTGCCTCTTTTGTGGCGGAAGCGACAGTTGTCGGGCTGCTCCTCTATAGGCGTCTCTGGAGAACATTGCCGGTCTTCTGCGTGTATTGCATATGGCTTGGGCTCGTCGATGCCGTGGCCTTCCCAGTTCTGCGCTTCTTCCCGGCCAGCTATTTTAAGGTCTATCTCGCGGCTACAGTTGTGTATTCCGCACTGGAGATCGGTGTTCTGGTCGAGTTGGCCTGGTCCGTGCTCCGTCCCTTCCGGGCGTCTCTGCCGCGTGGCGCCCTGGTGGTGGTTGCAGGCTTGGTCGTGGCGCTTGGCGCGGCGATCTGGCCATTTGCAAACATCCCCGGATTCGGCCACTGGCCCCCGCAGTGGCATCTTTTGATGCGCCTAGAGCAGACCACCTCAATTCTCAGGATTCTCTTCTTCCTGGCCATCGCCGGATGCAGCCAGTTGCTCTCAATCGGCTGGCGGGATCGCGAGTTGCAGATAGCCACGGGACTCGGCTTTTACTCCATCGTCGGCATGGCCGTAGCCATGCTCCATACACACCTGACGGTGTGGCCGCAGTATGCCCACCTGAACCAGGTCGAGGTGGCCGGCTATCTCTGTTCCTTGCTGTATTGGGTATTTAGTTTTGCGCACAAGGAAGCAGAGCGGCGGGAATTCACTCCGCAGATGCAGAGTTTGATGTTGGCAGTGGCAGGAGCCGCAAGGACCACGCGCATCGCGTTGACGGACTCCGCATCTGCCAAAAAACCGAAGCCGGGAAAGAGGTAAGGTGCTGCTTCGCCCCCTTCCCTGGTGAAGCAGCCTGCAAGGCTTCCGTTGACGCAACCGCGAGCTCCAGGTGGCCATCGGTTTGGGCTTCTACTCCATCCTCTTCCTGGCCTTCACCGTCCTCCACTCCCAGCAGATCGTCGGCCCATGGCACCTTCGGCTGGACTGGCTGGGTATCCTTGGTTACTTAAGTGCATTGACCTTTTGGTACTTTATTTTGCTAAAAAGAGGCTAAGAGATGTTTTTTTCTCCACAAATGCAAGATTTTCTGTTACTAGTAGATTTAGCAGCAAAAGTCCTCCGGGTTGCCTCGACCGATTTTGCGGTTACTAAATTCCGGCGTAAGGGTCACCAATGATTTTGCTCTTGCTTCAAATTGCGGCAGTTGCGGTCGTGGCGCTGTACCTGTGCCGCTGGCGCAGTGGCGTGCGCCGTCGCAATGCACAATCGTGGGACTCCCTCCTGGCCCGGCTGCGTCCCGATTGGAGCGCCCGCGAACTGAGCGATCATTTCCTCTGGAAAGAAGGGCTTAACGCGACCCCCGAAGACGCCTGGGAGCGCATGAAGGGTCCGAGGGGCCTGTGGGTGATGTACCAGAACGCGCGTGTAATGCTGGAAATGGCCGACTATGCCGCCAGAAACTCCGACGGCGTGGACCGCCTGCTTCTCGAAACCTTGCGCAGTGACGCCATGCAGATTCGTGTGTGCGTTCTGATGGCGTTGGCCCAGTACGGCTTCTCAAAGGCCAGCGAAGGTGTCCGCGTGAACGCCTTCCGCGCTGCTTTGATGTACACCGGCATGGCCGCCCGCATGACCCAACTGCTGCAGGATCATGCAGCCGTCATTGTCCCCGATTTTGTGGCGGCCATGTAGGCCGGCTTCCTCCACCGGCGCAAAGACCCCAGCCTCGGCTGGGGTCTTTGTTTGCAGGGGCGAACCGGTTTCAGTCTAGGCTGGAAGCCAGAAATCCGTTGATCCGCCCGTACTCGTCCTCGCTGAGCCTGAAATTGAGCGCCGGAGCCAGCCCTTCAACCTGCCGCCCATTCCGCCCGCCCACGATAGCGGCGGTAATGGCCGGGTGATGCAGCGTCCAGGCCACGGCCACCACTCCTGGGTTCACCCCGTGCCCGTCGCCGATCTCCCGCAGCAGCTCCACCAGCCTCAGGTTCCGGCTGAGCCGCGGCTCGTGGAACTCCACCGCGCGCCGGCGCCAGTCGTCGGCCGGAAAAGCCGCAACGCGCTCGGCGGTCATCTTGCCCGTCAGCAGACCGGAGACCATGGGCGAGTAGTTGACGACCCCGATGCCATTGGCCACGGCAAAGGGCAGAACCTCCTCCTCGGCGGCCCGGCGCAGCATGGAGTAGGGCGGCTGCAGGCTGGTGATGGGCGCAATCTTCTGCGCCCGCTTCATCTGCCCGGCAGAAAAATTGGAGACGCCGATCCAGCGGATCTTACCCTGCTCGCGGAAACGGGCCAGCGCCTCCCAGCCCTCTTCGATCTCCTCCTCCGGGTCGGGCCAATGAATCTGGTAAAGGTCGATGGTCTCCACCCCCAGCCGCCTGAGCGATCCCTCCAACTCCTCCGCCAGCGAGTCCGCCTTGAGCGAGCGGTAGATGGAGCGGTCCTCGCGCCAGCGCATGGAGCACTTGGTAAAGACCAACGGCTTGTGCTTGGTTGTCTTCAGGGCGCGGCCAACCACCTCTTCCGAGTGGCCCAGGCCATAGATGGCCGCCGTATCGATCCAGTTGACGCCCAGGTCGAGGGCGCGATGGATAGCGGCAATGGATTCGTTGTCGTCCTGGGGTCCCCAGGCGAACTCCCAGTTGCCGCCGCCAATGGCCCAGGCGCCAAAGCCAATGGGCGTGAGTTGCAGATCGGAGTTGCCAAGAGTGCGAAGGGCAGATGAAGCAGCGGTAGTCGTCATACCAGCATAGATGCCGGAAATGCGATTTTGTCGCACAGAATGGGAACTCCTGGGAAAAGCTTCGCGCGATTGTAGTGGATGCGGGGAGCCGCGCCTGGAAGATAAGCGCGAAGAACGGCTGCCGGCCGGCTCACGGCTCGGATTGGGCGGTGATGGCCTTCCCGGCGGTCTGTCCGGTTTCGAAGGCTTCTGCCGCAAATCACCCCAATAGGGCTCTTTCCTGGGGCTGAAGCCCCAGGCTCCCTCCGGAATCCGCAATGTAGAGCCGTAGTTGTCGAGGTTGATTCGTCCGTGAGACTGCTTCCGGGCAAAAAACCGCCCCCGAAGGAATACGTCTCTTCGGAGGCGCTTGCGTAATACAAGATAAAGACGGGGACCAGTAGCCGGCGCTGGAGGTCGGTAGCGCGCGGCTACTGGTGATCCCTGCACAAACGAAGCTAGCTGCGGCTTCCCCTTTCCACTGCTGCCTCGTGTCGCCCGGCTCTAAGAGAGCTTTCGTACATGCCCTCCGAACCATGTTGACTACTGGAGTGTCTCCCATGCGGAAAGTGTGTTCCGTGACGGCCATCACAGCGCTATGGTTTTCCCCCCAGGCCTGATGACCGCATTGGATCACTCCCTCCACCGTCCTTGCCGGTCAATTTCGAAACATATCAATTGCCACACCGCACATTGACAAACGCAGCCTCGCGCTGGAAAATCGAAATTCAGTTCCCTCCGAGGCTAGGCTCTCCCATGACAGCTCTCCTGACAACGAATCTGGGCGCAACCACTCTCCTTGGCCGGGGCAAGGTGCGCGACCTGTATGCGGTGGACCGCGCTCTGCTGTTGGTGGCCACCGATCGCATTTCCGCCTTTGACCATGTGCTGGCCACCGGCATTCCGGGCAAGGGAAAAGTTCTGACCCAGATTTCGCTGTTCTGGTTCGACTTGCTGTCGCATCTGGCGCCCAATCATCTGATCACGGCCGACGTCGCCCAGTTTCCCGCCGCGCTGCAGCCCTACGCGGACCAACTGGAAGGCCGCTCCATGCTGGTGAAGCGAGCAGTTATGTTTCCAGTGGAGTGCGTGGCCCGCGGCTACCTTGCCGGTTCGGGCTGGAAGGAGTACCAGGCCAGTGGAACCGTTTGCGGCATCCCGCTTCCGGCCGGCCTCCTGGATGGATCGCGGCTCCCGGAGCCGTTGTATACTCCCGCCACCAAGAGCCAGGACGGCGCGCACGACGAGAACATCTCCTATGAGGCAACCGAAGCGATAGTCGGCGCGGCCGACGCGGCGGAGTTGAGACGGCTCACACTGGCCATCTACCGGCGAGCGGCAAAACATGCCGAGTCGCGCGGATTGATCCTGGCCGACACAAAATTTGAGTTTGGCAGAACCGCGGAAGGGATTATCCTGGCCGATGAGGTATTGACGCCGGATTCATCGCGTTTTTGGGAGGGTGCGGCTTGGAAGCCCGGCGGCGCCCAGCCTTCATTCGACAAACAGTTCGTGCGCGATTATCTTGAAGCAATCCACTGGAACAAGCAGCCGCCCGCGCCCGCTCTCCCGGACGAGGTGGTGGCGCAGACACAAACCAAGTATCTTGACGCCTTCCGCCGCTTGACAGGGCGGGATCTCAATCTGTAGACCGTGGACGGAGCGCAAAATGGCGTGGATTGGTTGCACGTGGGTAGATTGGGCCATCTTGTTCATCATGGCGGCAACTGTGCTCGGCGGGCTATCACAGGGATTCTTCCGTTCGGCCAGCTCGCTGGGCGGGCTCCTGCTGGGTTTGGTGATTGCAGCCTGGAATTACGGCCACGTCGCGGCGCTGTTCATACCCGCGATCCGCGTCCGGGCAGTGGCCGACACCATAGCATTCGTGCTGATTGCGCTGCTGGTGATGGCAGTTTGTGCCGTTATCGGAGCCTCTCTGGCGAAGGCTTTTCATTTGCTGGGATTGGGCTGCCTGGATGGACTTGCCGGAGCAGCCTTCGGATTCTTGCAGGGCGTGTTCCTGGTTACGTTGGGCATCCTGGTGATCGTGACCTTCTTTCCGGAAGAGCACTGGCTGGCGGAGGCTAAACTGCCCAAAATGTTCTTGGGGACCTGTCATCTGAGTGCGCATCTGACCCCTGCGGAGCTGGCCAGCCGCATCCGGCAAGGACTGAAGACACTGGAAGAAGAGTCACCCCGGTGGCTGCACCCCAATTACGATTGATGGCAAGTTTAAGCAGGGCCTGGCGGCCAGGAATTGGCAAACTCATACAGCAGCAAGAGGTGGATGTGAGACGAGAACTGGACAATCTGGTGGCGCAAATGCACTCCAACGGCATTCGCTACAACGAGGCCGTGCGCGATTTCAAGAGACAATATCTGCGCGAAGTATTAGTGGCATGCCGGGGGAATCAGTGTAAGGCGGCTGAAGAGTTGGGGATGCACCGCAACACGCTCAGCCGCGCCATGGCGGAACTGGGACTGAATCTGGCCGAGGTGCGCGCCACGCTCAAGCGTCCACCGCGCAGCGAACGTCCTGTGTATAGCGCGGTACGCCAGAGTTTCCGCCAAGGCTGACGGCTCTACACGAAGACATGCTGACAATTCCACCCACCCAGGAAGCGCGCGTTGCCATCGAGCCGGGCTTTGTCTGGGACGCGCAGGACGCCTATCTCTTCGACATCGACGGCACGCTGTTGCGCAACCGCGACCGCATCCACCGCGAGTCTTTCGCCATCGGCGTTCAGCAGGTGACGGGATTTGATATTGAGCAAGCTCTTTACCTGCGCCCTGGCGGCACGGACCCGGCGATCCTGAGCGAGGCCTTCGAGAAGGCGGGCATCTCCCGCGAGGTCATCGAGCCGCAACTGGATGCAATTCTCGAAGCGATTCGCCGTTCTTGTGACGAGCGTCGCCACAAGATGGATATTCAGATCATGCCGGGCGTGGAAGACGTGCTGGCCCATCTGGCTGGGCGCGGCGCGCTGCTGGGCCTGGCTACCGGCAACTTGGAGGCGATCGGCTGGATCAAGGTCGAGCAAGCAGGTCTGCGCCAGTGGTTCCGCTTCGGCGGCTTCAGCGACCACTTTCCCATTCGCTCGGAACTGATCGGACAGGCGGCGCGCAAAGCCAGGGAGCTGGCCGGCGGCGAAGCCGGGATCTGTGTCGTGGGCGACACCCCAAGCGACATCGAGGCGGCGCGCGCCAACTTCCTGTCTGTGATCGCCGTAGCCACCGGCAGATACAACTTCGATGAGCTGCTCATTCATCAGCCGGAGGTTTGCGCCTCGTCGCTGGCCGATCTCCTGGCCTTCACACGGACCGAACAGTGACGCCGCATTCATCGCAATTCCGCTCCCAAACGCGCCCGCAGCCGGGCCGCCGGACGAACCCATTGCCGTGCTTCTTCGCGGCCGGACTGCTGCTGGCGATTTTCCCCGGCGCCGCACAGCCGCAAACAGCGAGTCCTGTCCCGCCGGGCCAGCCAACGCCGCCGCCCCCCTCGTCCGCGCCGAGCGCGACGCCTGCCGCGGCGCTGGCCAAAGACACCAAACCGGCCAAACAGCCCAGCGGTAGTGACCGACGCCGCGCGGTCAAGCTCTTCCTTGAAGCAAGCAAGTTTTTTGAGAAGGAGAAGTTTGAAGAGGCGATGCGCGATTACCAGCAGGCGGCCGCGCTGGACCCCTCCAATGCCAACTACCCGCTGGCAGCCGATGTAGCCCGCAGTCACGCTGTGACGGCGCTGATTCAGGCCGAGGCCAAAGACAGGCTCCTCGGCGATGCGGCTGCCGCGCGCGCCGCCCTGGCGCACGCTCTCGAACTCGACCCCAGGAACAGCCAGGCCGCCGAACACCTGCACGAACTCGGCGACGACGCCCTGCTCGGGCTATCGAGGCCCCTCTACGAGCAAGCGGCAAGCGAGGCCGGCGAAACGCCGGAGCCTACGCACTCCGCGCAAGTGAATAGCTTCCACCTGCGCACCGACCAGCATCAGGCAATCCAGCAGGTCTTCAAGGCCTACGGCCTGGATGCCACCCTGGACGACAGCGTCCATTCCACTCAGATCCGCCTGGACATGGACGACGCCAACTTTGTGCAGGCCACGCGTGTCCTGGGTCTGATGACCAACTCGTTCTACGTTCCACTGGACGCGCACCGCGTGCTGGTGGCGCGCGACACTCCCGAGAACCGCCAGCGATTCATACGCCAGGAATTGGAAACCATCTATCTTTCGGGCCTGAACTCGACGGAAATGGACGAAGTGGCCAATCTGGCAAAAAACGTGTTTCAGATGCAGCAAGCGGCAGTTGACCATTCAGCGGGAACCATCACCGTTCGCGCGCCGGAGAGTTCGCTGAACGCCTTCAACGCCACCATGCGCGAGCTTTTGGACGGGCGCAACCAGGTGCTGCTCGAGGTGCGCTTGATTCAGATTGCGCGCACCAATGAACGCAATACGGGAGTCGTGCCGCCGCAGTCGATATCAGCCTTCAACGTCTACTCCGAGGAACAGTCCATCCTGAACGCGAACCAGGCCCTGGTGCAGCAGATCATCTCCTCGGGCCTGGCCGCCCCCGGCGACACCCTGGCGATTCTCGCCATTCTGCTGGCCTCCGGCCAGGTCTCGAGTTCCCTGTTCTCCAATGGCATCGCCCTGTTTGGCGGCGGCCTCACGCAATCGGCTTTGGCGCCGGGCGCGATCACGGCCAACCTCAACCTGAACTCCTCGGACTCGCGGGAACTGGACCAGATGCAATTGCGCCTGGGTGACGGCGAGGCGGGAACGATAAAAGAGGGTACACGCTATCCCATCCAGACCTCATCGTTTTCGAGCCTTTCGGGTAGCCTCCCGAATATACCGGGGCTCACCGGCGCCGGGGCCTCAGGCAGCCTGTCCTCGCTGCTCTCGTCCTTGAGCACCAGCGTGCCGAACGTTCCGCAGGTGGAGTATCAGGACCTGGGCCTGACCCTCAAGGCGACCCCCAAGGTGATGCGCAACAACGACGTTGCCCTCACCATCGACTTGAAAATCGATGCCCTCGCCGGAAGGTCCATCAATGGCAATCCCGTTCTCGACAATCGCGCCTATTCGGGCGTGGTGACGCTCAGACAGGGCGAGGGCGTGGTGGTGATCAGCGATTTGGACAAGCAGCAGAGCCGCGCCATCAGCGGAGTGCCGGGACTTAGCGAGATTCCCGGCCTGAACAACCTGACCGGGAACGACATCCAGAAGAGCTATGCAACGCTGCTGATCATCATCACGCCCCACGTGGTCCGCGGCACGCAGGCGGCCGGCCACTCGCCGATGATACGCGTGGATAAGGGTACGGCTGCTCAATAGGCATATATCCCTGCGCATTGCCGAATATGCGCAGAGTTCAATTCACAAACAACCGACGCGATCCCTCGCCATCGTTCGGCCGTTGCGGTCTTACTGAGCCACGCCGTCTAGCTTGGCCTGATACTCGATGACCTGCTTGATGGTAGCGTAGGGAGCGTTGGCGGGAATCTGGCGGCCGTTGACCATCAGCGTGGGAGTCGAGTTGATGTTCAGATCCTGGGCCAGTTTCACCGAGGCTTCGACGGAAGCTTCAACTGCGGGGGTTGCTGCGCAGGCAGCGATCTTAGCCGGATCCAGGCCAGCCTTGGCCACGGCACTGTTCAAGGTCAGAGTGGCGCCATCCGTGGTCGCCAGCCCGTCCTGGCTTTCAAAAACGGCCGAGACGAAGGTGAAAAAGGCATTGCTGCCGCCCTGCTTGTTCACGCAGGCGCTATAGGCAGCCGCGCGGGCCGCCGCAGGATGCTGAATTAAAGGATAGTTCTGAAAGACGATGCGCGCCTTGGGGAAATCCACTGCCAGCTTGTCCATGTTGGCCTGCGCTTCCTTGCAGTGCGGGCACTGGAAGTCGGCAAACTCGACGATCTCCAGGTCCTTCAACGCCGTTCCACGATAGGGACCGTCGGCCCGCTGCTGCAACATCGCGCGGTATTCGGCAAATGGGTGTTCTCCGAAGGGGATAATCTTATCGCCTACGATAATGTGCTTGCCATCGGCGAGCACGAAGAACGGGAACTGATAGGGCTTCTGTTTGCCACTCTTGTCCCCGATCAGGACCACCACCTTGCTGACGCCCTCGACCTCAGTCTTGAGAATGGCCTGCACCTGCCAGATGTTGTTGTCGTCGAAGCCCAGATTGGCCTGGATGAAGGTGTTCACGGTCTCCTTCGTGGGCGATGCGGCGGTAAAGTTTGCGGGGTCGGGCTTGGGAAATGCGGGCGCCGCGGAAGGAGCCGGCGCAGATGGCTCCTGTGCTGCTGGCGCGGCCGGAACCTGCTGCTGGGCAGAGGCCTCGAAGATGGGCAGCGAAAACAGAACCAGCGCAACAATGCTGGTAAGACGGACGCTGGCAAGACGGGCGGACAGACGGATCAAGTTGTTTCTCCTTAAATTGCGGAAAAGCCAAACTGCGGGAAGACTCCCAACTTCTAGCTTATACCTGAACTTTGACGGCGATGGGAAATCTGCGCCCCATGCCGAACGACTTGGAAGTGACCTTCAGGACCGGCGCGGCCTGCTGGCGTTTGTATTCGGAACGCTCCACCAGCTGCACCGCCTGTTGGACGAGTTGCAGGGGAAAATCGTTTTCCAGGGCAATGCGCTCAGGGGTCTCATAGCGCTCCACGTAGGCTTCCAGAATCGGGTCCAGAACCTCGTAGGGTGGCAGCGAGTCGGTGTCCTTCTGGTCCGGACGCAACTCGGCGGAGGGCGGCTTTTCAAGAACCGCCGGGGGAATCACCTCACCCGAGCGGTTGAGCCAGCGGCAGATTGCGTAGACCCGGGTCTTCACCAGGTCGCCGATCACCGCCAGGGCCCCCACCATATCGCCGTAGAGGGTGCAGTAGCCAACGGCCATCTCCGATTTGTTCCCCGTAGTGAGCACCAGGGCTGAAAACTTGTTGGAAAGCGCCATCAGCAGGCCGCCGCGAATCCGGGCCTGGATGTTCTCTTCGGTGGCGTCTGGTTTCATCCCTGCAAACAGCGGCTCCAGCGCGCGAGTGTACTCGCTGAACAGGCTGCTGATGCCGATTACCTCATAAAGAATCCCAAGGTTGGCTGCCAACCGGCGGCTGTCGTCGATGGAGCCCGCGGAGGAGTAGGGGCCGGGCATCCCAATACCGAGCACGTTTTCAGCGCCCAGCGCATCGGCGGCGATGCAGGCCACCAGCGAGGAGTCGATGCCGCCGCTGAGTCCAACGAGGGCCTTGCGAAAGCCGCACTTGCGAATATAATCGCGCGTACCCAGAACCAGCGCGCGGTAGGCGGCGGCGGTGTCATCGTCTTCCGGGTTGGGCACGACCGGCGCATCGAACGGGTCCACCAGAACCAGGTCCTCTTCAAACGAAGCGGCCTGGGCAATCAACTCTCCACGCGCATTGAGAGCCAGCGAGGAGCCGTCGAAGATCAGGCTGTCGTTGCCGCCCACCTGGTTCGACATCAGCACCGGCACGCCGTCGCGACGGGCGATGGCCGCCAGCATCTCGCGCCGAATCGCGGGCTTCCCGTGCCAGAAGGGCGATGAGGACAGATTGATATGCACGGCCGGCTGCTGGCGCATCAGCTCTTCCATCGGATCGATTTTGTAAAGGCGCCGAGGCCAGAAGTTCTTGTCGTTCCAGGCGTCCTCGCAGATGGTGATGGCCAGCCGCACACCGTCCAGTTCCACCACCTGCTGCGGCCGGGACGCGGCAAAGTAGCGCTGTTCGTCGAATACGTCGTAGAACGGCAGCAGCCGCTTGTGCTGTTCGAGCAGCAGATGGCCGCCATCCAGCAGAACGGCGGCATTGACCGCCGGCTTGCCCGTCTCGCCCTCCGCAGGCAGGGCCACGCCCGCCAGCACGGCGGTTTGCAAGTCGCGGGTAGCCGCGGCCAGCTCATCCACTGCCGTGCGGCAGCGGGCCAGGAAACTGGGCTTTTCCAGAAAGTCGGCCGGAGGATAGCCGCAGATCGCCAGCTCGGAGAAGATGGTGAGCCGCGCTCCCAGGGCCGCGGCGCGCCGGCTGGCCGCGACAATCTTTTCAAGGTTTCCGCTGAAATCCCCGACAGTGGGATTGATCTGGGCCAGTGCGATCTTCACACTCCCAGTTTAATCCCACAAAACGAATGGGCCGCCTCGTTCAGAGACGGCCCATGAACCCCGAGCAAAGAATAAAGCCTACGTCCCGGTTCCAGCGAGGACCACGCCGATCGTGCGCAGGATGATCTTGATATCCAGCCAGACGCTCCAGTTCTCGATATACGCCACATCCAGCGAAATATAGTTGTCGAACGAGGGGTCCTGGCGCGCCTGTACTTGCCACAGACCGGTGATGCCCGGGGTCACGTCCAGGCGGCGCAGGTGGCTGAGCTTATACTCCCGCACTTCGCTCCCGATGGGCGGACGAGGGCCGACAATACTCATGTCGCCGCGCAAAACATTGAAGAATTGGGGCAATTCGTCCAGCGAATACTTGCGCAGTAAGCGGCCCAGCTTGGTGATGCGGGGATCGTTGGATATTTTGAACAGCACACCGTCGCGCTCATTCATGTGCATCATGTCAGCGCGCTGCTTGTCCGCGTCGCGGATCATGGTGCGGAACTTGACGCAGCGGAAAACACGGCCCTTCTTTCCGATGCGCTCCGAGAGATAGAAGACGGGGCCGCTCGAATCCAGCTTGATGGCGATGGCGATGGCCAGCAGCAGCGGCGAAATAACGGTCAATACCAGGCTGGAAAATACGATATCGACCACTCGCTTCAGCAACAGACCAAGCTCGGGCACGTGGCCGCAGTGCAGCGGAATGGTCGGGAACTGGCCTATGTACTCGATGGAACTGTTCCACACCAGACCGTCATACATGTCCGGAACCACCCGCAGGTCCACGCCCTGCGCGCGAGCCTGCGTCAGAACGTTGTGGACGATCCCCCGCTCACAGGGAGCGGTGAAGAAGATTTCATCCACAAATTGCCTGCGCGCATGCTGGAACATCGTGTCGAGTGTCCCCACCACGTCGCCGGAGGCCGCGGTAAAACCGGAACCGGCGCCCGGAAAGTCGATGAAACCCTTGAAGGTATAACCAAGATTCCGGATGCTCTCCAGGTGATGGCGGAGTGCATGTGCCTCAGGTCCGGTGCCTACGATGAGCACATTGCGGGTGCCCACGCCGCGCTCGAAGCGCCGGTTGAGCAGCACGCGGTAAACCAGGCGGCGCAGGCTGAGCGAAATGGCCACCAGCCCCACTGTGATCAGCACGATGCTGCGGGGAATGTCCTCGGCGTGAACCAGGTATAGTGCGCCGGTGAGCAGAAGGCCGGAGGTCAAGCAAGCCTGTACGCTTAGCCTCTGCTCATGCAGAAAGCCGTTCAGGCGCGTTGGGGAATACAAATGCAACCGCCGGCTGGTGATGATGAGAGAGATTGTAAAACCGCACAAAAGGGCCAGAAGAATGCCCATTGAACGGCCATGAATGAGCGTGCCATGCCAGAACCCCCTTGCGCCCGCCACCGGCCCCGTATGAAATTCGTACAGTGTAGCGAGTGTCGCAGCCCCAAGGATCGTGATTCCATCCACAACCATCCATAGATTGACGGCGCCCCGTGCGCTACGCGCGGACTTTGCCGCCGTCCCCGCCCATTCAGGGGCGGATGTGACTGAAGCTGAAACTCTTTGCCAGAATTCCGATGTCGCCATACGCGTTACGCAGACCTCTAGACTTCAATACGCCGGGGAGGGAGTAGGGGGCATCCCCCGAAAAAACCAAGCAAGAAAACAAAACGAGAAACTTGTGTAGCGGAGCGCCGGACCTGTGTGTTGACACCCTTTTGTCGTTCCGGGTTGCCCGACCTTGATGCAGCTTAACCGGTTACCAGCAATGAACCCTCGCGGCCTGGTCCTGCCGCGGCAGAACCCTCACTCTGCGTTACCCATCGCCGGCGCCAGACAACTGTCGAATAAAACCTGTCGTCATTACCTGACAGCAAACACGTCTGGCTGCGATCGGATTCGCCCGACCGTATGAATGCAAAATACAAAACGGAGTCCCCTCCACAGCTTTCGATGGGGATGATTATCACTCAAGGATAAACTTAATATACCAAACCATGTCTGGTCCGGTATCCCCACTTCCGTGGGTTGTTTTCCCAGATACTCCGCTGTCAAGCCTCGGGGGGGGAAAGCCGACTCCTCAAGCATCGCCGGGAGGCCGGAAATTGGCAAGAAAAATCGTATGATTCCATGGTTACTAGATGCTAAATAACTCAGGTTACTAAATGGCAAAATAACTTATTCCGAAGGTAATAGAAATGCGTCCAGTGTTAGAAACTTCTGAATATGCGGGTCCGGCGACGCCAAAAAATCCTTGAGCGAGCTGAAGAACTGGGCGCGGCCCTGATCGAGAAACAGCACCCCGTCGGCGAGCCGCTCGGCAAAGCGCACATCGTGGGTAACGACGATGCTGGTCTTGCCAAGATGTTGCTTGAGAATCTCGATCAGATCGCCCAGGCGACGGGCGATGATGGGATCGACCATGGTGGTTGGCTCGTCGTAGAGAACCACATCGGGCTCCGCGGCCAGGGCGCGGGCGATGGCCACGGCGCGTTTGCGCCCGGTCGAGAGGCTGGACGGCAAGGCATCCACCACGTCCTCGGCGCCCACCACGTTGATCAACTGGTCTACCTTCTCCTGTATCTGGTCCTCCGTGAGGCCGCCTCGTTCGCGCAGCGGAAAGGCCACGTTCTCGCGCACGCTCAGCGAATCGAAGAGGGCACCGTTCTGGAAAACCATGGTCACCCGCTTGCGGATGGCCCGCAGGCCCTCTTCGCTCAGTGTGGTAATCTCCTGGCCTTCGACGCGGATGGAACCCTCATCGGGCTTGAGAAAGCCCATCAGCATGCGCAACGCCACCGACTTGCCCACGCCGCTGCGGCCCAGAATGCAGAGCGTCTGGCCGCGATCGACCGAAAAGCTCACGTCCTCCAGAACTGACCGGCCATCGAACGAGATGGCGACGTGGCTGAACGAGATGATGGGCCCGGACGGCTCGGCGGCCTGCTGCCCGGTGCACTCCCGCTCGTCGTCCTGGGTTCCGCCCAGCGTCTCGGAAAGCTCAGAAATCAGCGTCTCTGAAAGCTCCGGATTGAAGGAAGAGTCGGACATCGTCTTAGAATCAGCTTACGCGACTGGAGTCGTGGCAGTATACTCTCGGCAATTGGGGCGAAATATGGGTTTGGTATTTCAATCGCTGCCGGAGGATGGGGCATGGGTGAGAATACGAAAGCTGCTCGGTATTCTTCTCGGCTTTTACATTTTGGGTATGATCTGTCTTTTTGCATTTCAAAGAAGCTTGTTGTATTTTCCCAGCCATATCTATGTGCCGCTGAGCGAAGCGCACGCAAACAGAGCTTTCCAGGAAATCTCCGTGAGAGCGGAAGACGGGCTTGATCTGAAGGCCTGGTACGCGCCGGCGACCAGCAGGCCATTCACCTTCGTTTTCTTTCACGGCAATGGGGATAGTTTGTATACCGCGTCGCCTATCGCCGACCCTTACATTGCCGCAGGATATGGGTTTCTACTCTTGGAGTATCGCGGCTATAGCGGATTGCCGGGCAAGCCAACGGAAGCCGGCCTGTATGCCGACGGACGGGCCTATATCAGGTGGCTGATGGCGCAGGGGATCAAGGGCGATAAGATCATTCTCTTTGGGCATTCCCTGGGAACTGGCGTCGCTGTGCAGATGGCCGGAGAATTCCAGGTCGGCGGGGTCATTCTGCTGGCCCCCTATTTATCGATAGCAAAGATGGCGCAGGTCGAGTTTCCATATTTTCCGGCGGAATATCTGGCCCTGGACCGCTTTGAGAGTGACAAGAAGATTGGGAAGATTCACGTACCTCTCTTGATCGTCAATGGGGCCAAGGACCAACTCATTCCCCCTTCTCAAGGGAAGCAGCTGTATGCATTGGCCAATGAACCGCGACAATACTATTCAATACCCGATTGCGGCCATAATGATCTCTTTGATGAAGCAGCCCCTATCGGCCTGGATTGGGCGACGCGACTCAAGGCGAGGAATTAGGAAAGAGTCTCATTTGCCAGCCTCCTCCAGAAAGCGAACAATCGACTCGATCCCCAGCTCGAAGTTCTTCAGGTGGAACTTCTCGTTGGGGGCGTGGATGTTGTCGTCGGGCAGGCCAAAGCCCATCATCACGCTGGGCATGCCTAGGTGGCGGTCAAAGTCGCCTACGATAGGGATGGAGCCGCCGGAGCGGATGAAGACCGTCTCCTTGCCCCAAACCTCCTTGAGCGCGCGGGTAGCCGCCCGAACGTAGGGGTTGTCGACGGGAATCAGGCACGGGTCGCCGGAGTGGATCAGCCGCACCTCGACATCGACGCTGGCAGGAGCGATCTTCTCGACATAGCCCTTATAGAGGGCAAAGGCCTTGGCCGGCGTCATGCCCGGAACCAGGCGCATGGAGACCTTGGCCAGCGCCTTGGCGGGGATCACCGTTTTTGCGCCCGCCCCGGTAAAGCCGCCGGGGATGCCGTGCACGTCCAGCGTAGGCCGGGCCCAGGTGCGCTCCAGGACGCTGTAGCCGGCCTCGCCCACCAGTTGCCGCGCCCCCACCTCTGAGATCCGGTACTGCTCCTCGTCGAAGGGCAGGCTGCGCCAAGCGGCTAGTTCCTCGGGGCTGGGAGCGATGATGTCGTCGTAAAAGCCGGGAATGAGAATGCGGCCGTTCTCGTCCTTGAGCTTGGCCAGAATCTGCGCCAGCGAGACGAACGGATTGGGCGCCGCGCCGCCGTACATGCCGGAGTGCAGGTCGGTTTTGGCGCCGCGCACCTCCAGCTCGGTGTAGATCATGCCCCGCAGCCCCACGCACAGAGTCGGCAGACCGGGCGCGAACAACTCGGTATCGGAGACCAGGGCAAAGTCCGCCTTCAGTTCCGCCGGCTTGGAGGCGACAAAGCGCGCAATTCCCTCCCCGCCCACCTCCTCTTCGCCTTCCAGCAGGACGCACACGTTTAACGGCAGCTTGCCCGTGACGGCCAGCAGCGACTCCAGCCCCTTCACCTGCGCCCACACCTGGCCCTTGTCGTCCGCTGAGCCGCGGGCGTAGAGGTTGCCGTCGCGTTCGGTGGGCTCGAAGGGCGGCGTGAGCCACTCCTCCAGCGGGTCGGTTGGTTGCACATCATAGTGGCCATAAAAGAGCGCGGTGGGACAGCCCGCGGCGTGCAGCCAGTCGGCATAGACCAGCGGGTGGCCTTCGGTTTCAATGAGCCGCGTGTGTTCCATGCCGATGCGGGTGAGTTCCGCGGCCAGCACCTCGGCGGCATGACGGCAGTCGCCCTTGTGTTCGGGCAGAGTGGAGACCGAAGGAATGCGCAGCAGGTCCTTCAGTTCATTCAAGAAGCGAGTGTGGTTCTGGCGGGCATAGGCTACGGCGGGCGAAGACATAGGCATACTCCCTCTCAAAGAAATCCGACAGAGGAGAGTATAGACGGTTGAGCCGCCCCCTGCCCAAACTGCGAGAGCGTCCTCACTTGTACTGGATGGTCACGTTGGAACTCATGAATTTGTACGACTGAACAAATTGAACAAAGGCCGGGTAATCTCGCTTGAAAGCGTCTACGTTCTTGGAGGTCATTACGAACATGATGATGACTTTTGGCGAGTCAATATAGGCAGAAGCTTCATAGCGATTGAAGCCGCCGGGGGCAAACACTTGTACGGGCACGACTTGATCGTCCAGCTTGATCGGCTCCCCTTGCTTTACTACGATTACGGCTGATTTCGCCGACTGCTTCGTATCGTCAGCATCGAATGCCATGGCTTTCTCTACTGTGTATTTATCGTTCGGCTTTTCGAAGGTAGTGATGTACATGATGGTGCCAGATTCCCTGGCCGAATCCCAGGATGAGCCATCCGGATAGATCGATACATCGATGCCTTCCCCATGGCTAGTACCAGCGTCCAAAGTCCAGCCCTTGGGGGCGCAATACTGGAAGAAGTGTGATTTCCCGTAGTGCATTCCGCAATTTGGTTTGCTGGTTGATATGCCCACACCGCTTCTCTTTACCGGCGCCTGAGTGGCGTTTTGCGCGCCGAGCTGGGCAACCAGAACCGCCAGCAACAACGTTACCTTGATCAGGTTTTTCATGCCCGTAGTAGATATCTACCAAAAACTTACCGCTCGCCCCAGCTCAGCTTGCTGCGCAACGCATCAAAGAAGCCGCTCTTGCTCATCCTCACCAGCTTCACCGAGTAGCGCGACCTCTGGCAACGCACCTCGTCGCCCCGTTGCAGCCCGACGGCCTGCTGGCCATCCACTGTCAGCAGAGCCAGATTCGGAATGCCCTCCACCCGGACGGTCAGCGAGGCGTCGCCGCGCACCACGATAGGACGCAGCGTAAGCAGGTGCGGACAAATGGGCGTAACCACCATCGCATCCACGTCCGGGGTGAGGATGGGACCGTTGGCGGCGAGCGTATAAGCCGTGGAACCGGTGGGGGTGGAAACGATCACGCCGTCGGCGCGGAAGCGGGCCACACTTTTGCTGTCCAGTTCCACCGCGAAGTCTCCCATGCGGGCAATGTCGCCCTTGGAGACCACCACTTCGTTCAGCGCCTCATAGCTGGAGCACAACGCGCCGTCACGCCACAGTTCGGCATGCAGCATCGCCCGCTCATCCAGGTCGTGGCAATCCGTGCGCCAGCCCTCCAGCGTTGAATACAGGTCGGCCAGGCGAACCTCGGTCAAGAATCCGAGGAGTCCAAGATTCACGCTGAGGATGGGCGTGCCCGTTGCGGCAAAGATGCGCGCCACGGAGAGCAGCGTTCCGTCGCCGCCCAATACGATCACCAGCCCCGGCGCCCAGCGGGGCATCGCCGTCCGGTCCACTGCCGGCGCGGCCGTGGTGTACTGGCCGCCCTCCAGGTCCAGCAGCGGCTCATAACCATGCTGGCGCAGCCAACCGATCAGCTCCGGCAGAAGCCGAGTCAGTTCTTCCTTCTGCGATTTGCAAACAATAGCGACGTGATCCATGCGGTCTCAGTGTACCGGATGGGGCCCGGAAAAAGTTCCACCGGCGCGTAGCCAGGTTCTGAACTCAAGGCCGCCGCGCATAAAGCAGGAACTCCCGGTTGCCCTCCGTCCCGGTAATCGGCGAGGGAATCGTCTCCGCCACCTCCCAACCCAGCGACCGGACGCAATCGGCCACTCTGTCGATCGCCAGTTGATGGGCCTCGGGATCGCGCACGATTCCTCGCTTGCCCACGTGCTCGCGCCCCGCCTCAAACTGCGGCTTGACCAGGATGACGGCCTCTGTGAGTCCCGGCGCGGCGGCAAAGACCGGCTCCAGCAGCAGCGTCGCCGAAATAAACGACACGTCCATCGCCAGCAGCGTGAGCGCCGGCGCGCCCCGTCCCTCTTCCAGCGTTCCCTTGGCAAGATAACGGGCGTTGGTGCGCTCCAGCAGCCGCACGCGCGGATCGTTGCGCAGCTTCATTGCAATCTGGCCAAATCCGGTATCGACGGCGGTCACGTGCGCGGCACCGTGCTGCAGCAGGCAATCGGTAAATCCCCCGGTAGAGGCTCCCACATCCAGGCAAGCGCGGCCTTTTACGGTGATCTGCCAGTGCTCCAGCGCTCCCGCCAGCTTGAGCCCGCCGCGGCTCACATAGGGCGTGTCCTCGCCCAGCAGCCGGATGGGGGAATCCTCTTGAACCATCGTGCCCGGCTTATCCACCTTCTGTTCCCGCACCAGAACCCGCCCGGCCAGGATCAGCGCGCGCGCCCGTTCGCGGCTGGAAACCAGGCCCCGCTCCACCAGCAGAAGATCCACGCGCATTTTCCCGCTGCCAGTTATCTTTTCCATTGATTCGCGCGATAAACGAAACCGCCCCGCCCCTTCTGAAGAGGATGCGGAAACAGCCAAAGGAAATCTCCCTTGCGGGAAGAATTCCTTTGGCTGTTTCTATCCGCACCGGTCCTAAAATTCGTTACGGCAACGCCTGGCAGGCTTGCAACAGTGTCTGTGTGCCGGTGGGCGCGGGTTCCAGGCTGGGCGGCAGATTACAGGGCTGGCCGTAACCGGGGATGCGGCTGATGACGTTGATGTTGCCTCTCGTCCCGGTCTGGGTGGTCACGCGCACATCCACGATGTTGCCCTCCACCAGAATCGTGGTGTCCACAATATCAAGATCCGTGCGGAGGATGGTGAGGTAAGGGCTGTTCGGTGAGGCCACGTAGACCTTGCCATACTCCGAATTCTGGGTGGAAACCACGGTGCGGGGGTTGCCGATGACGGGCAGCGTCTTTTCCACCGTGTGGCTGCTCAGGGTTACGATGGTCACGGTTCCGTCGGTCTGGTTGGCCGTATACGCGCGGCTGCCGTCTGCCAATACGGTCACGCTGGCGGGATTGTTGCCCACCGGGATCGTATACGTGGTGCCGAAGGTAGGGCTGTCGTTGCCGTACTCATCCAGGCTCATGTCGATGACGCTGATGGTTCCGCCATCATAGTCGGCCACCACCAGTTGAGTGGTGGCGGCGTTGTACTCGGCATAGACCGGACCGGCGATGGTGGTCATGCCGCTGGTTCCGTTGGGAGGGGTAATGCCCGTAGCCTTCACAGCGGTGAGCGAAAGTGGCAGAGTGGGATGGCAGGTCACTGTCTGGCCGTTCTGATTGAGGAACGGAGTGCATGCGTCCAGCGTGTTGTCAAAGCTGTTGATCACCGTAATGGTGTCGTCTCCCCGGTTCAGCACGAAAAATCGCTTTCCGTCCGGGCTCTGCACGGCGTAAACGGGGCACTGGCCCAACGGTATCGGCGTGTCAGCCGAATAGCTAGCGACCTCCATTGGGGTCGCCAAACCGGTGGGAATCGTCGTGGGCGAGGGCGCTGTATTGCACTCCACGCCCGTTGGATTGGGAATGTTCTGGCCGATCGCGTAGTTGCGTTG
Source organism: Occallatibacter sp. (assembly GCA_035315085.1). Lineage (GTDB taxonomy): Bacteria > Acidobacteriota > Terriglobia > Terriglobales > Acidobacteriaceae > Telmatobacter. Next base: position 14,614 of record DATFYK010000105.1, on the reverse strand, counting down.
GCCGATAGAGCCCAGACCCACGACAGTCACCGGCGTTAGCGCCACCGGAATGGCCAGCTTGAATACCTGAGGGCTCACGATCCCGGTGAGAACGTCCACGAAGTTTCCATTGAGATCGGCGACCCACACTCCGTTCGTTGGCGAGAACAAGTTCACAGGCTCTGCCGTACTCGGCAGCGTGAGATAAGACACCTGCTTGGCCTGCAGAGAGGGGGAAACCGGGAAATTGCTCAAGGTCCCGTCGCTATTGACGGTGAAGCCATAGGCGCCAAATGCGTCCAAGGAAAAGGTAGTCGGGCCGGGACCGATGGGCGCAATGGCCAACACCGAATCGCCGGAGTAGTCGATGACCGTGGCAATGCCGGGCGTGGTTGTCGATGGGGCCGAAACCGTCACCGCATAGGACGACGGCTGCGCGGCTGGCCCGCTGGAGCTAATCGGCGTCACCACCGACCGATATGTGCTCCCGCAACCGGTAATCAGGGCGACAGCCGCAAGGACCGAGCCCGCCTGAACCAACCGCGCGCGCGCCTGGCCTGAATTCATGGGAAAAAGCCTCATTCAGTTCTTTCCTGCTTACTCCGTGATTGTAAATCAGGCAACCGGAGGATTAGACGCGGCCGGAGCACGAAAGGGTATTGGCGCGGGCAAGCCCGTGGCCGCTGCGGCCATTTGTCTTGGAGACCGTTGGCAGGATGCCATGGCCGGGAATCAGTGCCCGGCGGCCTCCCCGACGACCTCAACGACCGCGGCGTCCGGCCCGCTCCACGCCGGCTCGCCCTCGTGGCTCAGTTGGCGTTTGGCTTCGTCCCAGTGCAGCCGCGTTACGGATCCCGCGCCTTTCTCGTAGGCATAGGTTGTGCCGTCGTCCGAGAAGAGCGTAAAGCTCGCATCCGCGCCGGGGTACACGCGAACCTTGGCAATGGCCTGCGTTTCGTGCGTGCTCTCCACCGGCGCTCCTAGCGGAACGATCGAACCTGCCCGCACGAACAGCGGAATGGCGTCGATGGGCGCCTGAACCGTGATGGTCTGCCCGCCCTTCACCCGCTCCTGGGTCCAATAGTTGTACCAATCGGCCCCCGCCGGCAGATAAACCTTCCTGCTGGTCGTACCCTGTTCCGTGACCGGCGCCACCAGGAAGGCCGGACCGAACATGTATTCGTCACGCAGGTCGGCCACCTTCGGGTCGTCGGGAAAATCCAGCGGCAGCGCGCGCATGAACGGCGCTCCGGTGAGCCATGTCCGGTAGCCGAGCGAATAGATGTAAGGCATCAGCTCATAGCGCAGCCGCAGATACTTCTCCAGAATCGGCTCGGCCTCCTTGCCATACGACCATACTTCATTCGCCGGACGGCTGCCGTGCGTGCGGAAGATCGGCAAAAACGTCGCGTACTGGAACCAGCGCGTATACAACTCCGGGTAGTCGTCGTAGCCGCCCACATTCGCCCTTGCATCGGACGGGTCTAGCAGCGGTTTGTGCGCCGGGTGGTGCTCTCCGGGCAGATATTGCCAGCCGCCGGTGTCGTTGGACCAGTAAGTCAGCCCCGAAGCCGCGAAATCCAAACCAGTGGGAATCTGCCGCTTGAGCGTATCCCAGGTGGGATAGATATCCGAGGACCAGAAGATCGTCCCGTTGCGCTGCGCGCCCAGATAGGCGTCGCGCGACAGGATCAGTGCCCGCCGTTCCGGTTCATCCTTGCGGAACCCTTCAAACAGCGCCGCGGTGTGAAAGAGCGGGTAAACATTGAAAAACTGCGTTCCGGGGCCGATATGGAAGTACGCGCCGTTGGGAGGCAGGTCGGGCTCGGTCTCGTCGGCCCAAAGCGAGTCGAAGCCCTGGCTGATGATGTTCTCGTGGATGGTCTTCCAGAACCATTGCGCGGCTTCGGGGTTGGTGGTGTCGATGTCCGAACCGGCGCGGTCGTAGGGGAGGCCGTCGATCGGCGTTCCATCAGCCAGGTGAATCAGCCAGCCCTTGGCCCGCAACTCGGCATAGAAGCGGTCGTCGGGCACAAACCGCGGCCAGACGCTGATCATCGTCTCAAATCCCATCGCGTGGAGCTGCTTGTTCATGGCTGCGGGATCGGGCCAGTAATCGGGATTGAAGTCGAACTGGCCCATGTTCGTGAAGTAGAACCAGTCCACCACCATCACGTCGGCCGGCAGATGGCGGTCGCGATAGCCCTGGGCCACGTCCAGCACTTCCTTTTGGCTACTGTAGCGCTGCTTGCACTGGATGTAGCCGTAGGCGGCCTTGGGCAGCATCGGCGTGGGTCCGGTCAGCAGCCGGTAGCCCGCATAGATCTCGTCCGCCGTCGCCCCGGCGATCACAAAGAAGGAGACCCGGTCGCCCACCTGCGAGGTCCAGCGAGTTTGCTCGTTGAAGCCAGGCTCGATGGTGGTCTTCGAGGGGTTGTCCCACACCAGCCCGTAGCCCTTGTTGGTCACCATAAACGGCACGCAGACGCTCTGGCCGACCGAGGCCAGGTAATCGTGCCAGCAGCGCACCACATGGCCGCGATGGTCGAGAAATCCCTCCTGGTTTTGGCCCAGTCCGTAGTAATGCTCGTCCTCCGGCGAAACAAAGGTCGCTCCCACGGTGAAGAACTCTGGGTCCGTCGCGCGCCGGTCGTGCAGCGGTTCGGCGGTGCCATCCTTCTGGTTGAGAATCGCCTGCTCCCAGCCGGTCATCTCCAGCAGCTTCTTGCCCTCCGGCGTGGTGAAGGTAATGTGTGCGCCAGGCGCCGAGCCGCTGAAGTATTTGCCGAGGGCCGCCTGATTGGGATCATGCGGACCGCTGCTCGGGTGTTCGCGCTCCACGGTGGCTACGATCGCTGCCGAGCGGTACACGTCGGTCTGCTCCGTCCGGGCCGCGCTCCAGCCTTCGCCATTGGGAGCGGCAACAAAACCATAGCCGGGAGCGGCCAGCGCCGGTTCCCGCTGCAAGCTGAGGGTCACGCGCAGAATGTTCGGCGCATAGGGCTCCAGCACAATGGTCTCGCTTCTGCGATTAAGTTCGAGCCGCTGGCTGGGATTCTGCGCCAGCGCGGCAACTGCAGTGAGAACGATTCCGCCCAAAACGGCAAGAGCGATTGAAAACCTTTTCATTGAAGACTCCGTAATCAGTACAAGCGCTCAAAGAAGCGCCGCGAAGATCAGTGTAAACCGATTCACTCGCACTTTCCCAATCGAATGGCTCGCGCGTCTTCCCCACCTTGCCGCCGGACGATACGATGAAGCGTGGCTCAAATGAAGCTGGCCTGGCAATCGAAGCTGGTGCTGCTAGCCGTCCTGCCCTTTGCGGCCATCGGCGTAGTGCTCCAAACCCCCTGGTGGGCCGCGCAAGCGGCTCCAGTAGCCGTGTGGACAGTGGGACTCAGCCTGCTGCTGGGCCTCGTGGTCCTCAAGCTGAAGGCAGCCATGCCGACAGGAGCCGCAACCGGCGCCGTCATCACCGCCAGCCTCATGTTTTCCACAGTAACGTTTCCTTATCAGCCGTGGCGTACGGCCCTGATCCCGGTGCTGGCGGTCTCCCTGCTCGCCTATTTCGCTACCCGGCTGGGCCGCGCTCAAAAGGAGCGCCTCGGCACGGCCGAGAGACGGCAAGGCCGGACCGCGTCCCAGGTGGCCGCCAATCTGGGCGTGGCCGCGCTCGTCTCCGGTCAACTGGCGCAGTCCTGGTTAACCGATACCCACTGGTTCATGCGCGCCACTCTCGCGCCCATGCCCCTCTTTGCCGTGGGGCTGGCGGCGTTGACCGAAGCCGCCGCGGACACGGTTTCCTCCGAAGTGGGTCAGGTGCTCGGCGGCCGGCCGCGCATGATCACCACCCTGCGCTCCGTCGAGCCCGGCACGGACGGCGCCATCAGCCTGGCCGGCACCCTGGCCGGCGTGACAGCCGCGGGAATCGTAGCTCTTGCTGGAACCCTGGCCCTGCGCGGCGACTTTGACCTGTTCTGGATCGGTTGCGCCGGAGGTCTCTTCGGCTTCGTCTTCGACAGCCTGCTGGGAGCAACCCTGGAGCGGCGTGGCTGGCTCAACAACGACGCGGTCAATTTCCTCTCCACCGCCAGTGCCTCAGCCTTCGCCCTGGGCCTGCTGGCGATCCTTTCCCATTCTTGAATAAGATAGTCACCGAGCGACCTCACGAACGCTGCTTGCGAGGCGGCTAACTTGCTGACACGCTGTCATCTTCAGTGCAGATGCAGCCGCCAGGCCGTATAGCTGAGGATCTCGTGGGCGATGCGCTCGCCCTCCCCTACGTCCCCTTTTGTCCCGCCCTCGACAGCCACGCGCGGCCGCGGCGAAGTCAACACATCGAGGCCATCCGCGGCGCAGATCTCGTGAATCCTGAAAAGATGCGTTCCGTCGCTGACAATCACCAGCCGCCGCAGCCCGTTGGCGCGGGCGATCACGGCAATACGGCGAGCCGAATCCTCGGTGTTGCGGCTCACAGTCTCGGCAATGATGGTTTCTTGGGGAACGCCCATGCCCATCAGGTACTCGCGGCCCACGGCGCCCTCGTTGTATTGATCGCCGCCATTTCCGCCCAGGGTGATGATCAGCGGCGCAATTCTGCGGCCGTAAAGCGAGAGGGCGTGGTCCAGCCTGGCTCGGTACACCGGAGACGGCCGCCCGTCATACTCCGCCGCGCCAAACACCCCGATGGCGTCCGAGGGCGCAGCCTGATCCCGGCCGGCATAAGTCTCAATTTGCACATAGACCCAGCGGCACCAACTCAGAGCGCCAATTGCCAGGGCCAGTAATAGCAAGAGCGCGATGCGCAGAATCCTGCTGCGGCGCTTTGGCCTGCGCGGCTTCGGGTTTGCCCGGCGGCGCTTCACGCGAAACCTTCCGATGCAGAGATCAGGGTTCAGGTATCAGTGTATCCGCGGTCAACGATCTGTGTACCACTGAATGAAAGCTCTGCTCCTGTTCCCTGATCTCGGCTACCGCTGCAAGGCCGTGACGATCTCGTGGGTCGGAATGGCGCCCTCGCGCAGAACCGCCCAGCGGCCGGAGCCCAGCGAAAGATCGACGATGGTGGTGGGCTGCGCGCGGACCGTGGGACCACCGTCGACGATCAGCGGAATGCGGTCGCCGATCTGGTCGCGGACGCAGGCTGCGTTGGTGCACTCCGGCGCTCCCTGCAGGTTGGCCGAGGTTGCCGTGATGGGCAGCCCGAAGCGCTCCACAACCGCCCGCGGAATGGCCGCGTCCGGCACGCGCAACGCCACGTTGCCGGTATTGGCCGTCGAGCGCAGCGGCAGCTTGGCGCCGGCGCGGACGATAATCGTGAGCGGACCGGGCCAGAAGCGATCCGCCAGCTTGTCCAGCAACGGGTCGGTATCGCGCGCCAGCTCATAGGCCTGGGCCAAAGAGGAGATCAGCAGCGAGAGAGGCTTATGCTTCTGGCGGGTCTTCAATTGGTAGATCTGTTCCACGGCATGCAGATTGACCGGGTCCACCGCCAGTCCATAGAAGGTGTCGGTGGGCAGGGCAATCACATCGCCCTTGCGCAGGCAGGAGACAATGTAGTCGATCCGGTCTGGTTGGGGGTCATCGGGATGGACGCGCAATATCTCCGCGGACAAGAATGTCTACCTCGGTTCCCGAGTTGCAGACGCTATAAAATCGGAAACTATCACAGCACCAGCCGTGGTGCAAGTTGGGCTGTCGCACTCGCCTGCTCGCCGCCCGTCAAAACGGCTTAAAATCGGCTAAGCGAATAAACGGTTCGCTTCAGATGCCTGTCCGCATTGTACAGAGTAAGCAGAATGCCCGCCTCAAAGAACTCCGGCGAGCGCTGGCCCACCCCGGCCCCAAGTTTGGTCGTGACCAGCGTGGCCTGGCCGGAATCGAGGGCCTGAACCTGCTCGAAGAGGCGCTCCATGCCGGCCTGAGCATGGCTTGCGTCTTCGCGGCCCAGGGCTTTGAGCGCCTGCTGGAATCCCTGCCCCTGCCGCCCGAAACTGAAATTCTGCTCATGCCCAAAGCTCTGTTGGACTCCGTGCTGGCCACCGAGACGCCGCAGCCCATTGCCGCCCTGGTCGAGCCGCCGGATTGGACCTGGGCGCACCTGCTCGGCGGCCACCGCAACGCCGCGCCGCTCGTCCTGATCCTGGATGGCCTCCAGGACCCCGGCAACCTGGGCACAATTCTCCGCTCCGCCGAGGCCTTTGGCTCCGATGGCGTCCTGAGCCTGCCCGGAACCGTCAGCGCCTGGAACCTCAAGGCGGTTCGCGCCTCCGCGGGCAGCGTCTTCCGCCTTCCGCTACTCGCGGTTAGCGAGCAGGACTGCTTTGCGAGGCTGCTGGAAGCCGGCGTAAAGATATGGACTACCACCGTGCGCGGGGCTCAACCTGCCGATCTCGTCGATCTGGCCGGGCCGGTCGCGCTGCTCATCGGCAATGAAGGCAACGGCGTCTCCGATCACCTGGCTGCCAAGGCCAGTGGCCGCCTGACGATTCCCTGCCCCGGCCCAGTGGAGAGCCTGAACGCTGCTGTCGCCGCCAGCGTGCTGCTCTATGAAGCATCGCGGCAGCGTTCCGTCTTGAGCGGCGGACCTATTGACCACAGAGGGAGTCTGCGATGAGCCTCTTTGATGGCGAACCCGAAGGCCCCAAAGGCCCGCTGCGCACCGCGCCACTGGCCGAGCGCATGAGGCCGCACAGCCTGGAGGAGTTGAGCGGCCAGGAGCACCTGGTCGGCCCCGGCAAGCCCTTGCGCGTCCAGATCGAGCGCGACGATCCCGGCTCCATGATTTTTTGGGGTCCGCCCGGCTCGGGCAAGACCACTCTGGCCAAGATCATCGCCGAGACCACCAAGGCCACCTTCATCGAGTTCTCCGCCGTCATGAGCGGCATCAAGGAGATCAAGCAGGTGATGGTCGCCGCCGCCCGGGCCTCGCAGATGCACTCCCGCACCATCCTCTTCATCGATGAGATTCATCGCTTCAACAAGGCTCAGCAGGATGCCTTCCTGCCCTACGTCGAGCGCGGAACCATCCGCCTCATCGGCGCCACCACTGAGAATCCTTCTTTCGAGATCATCTCCGCTCTGCTCTCGCGTTGTCGTGTCTATGTGCTGGAGCCGTTAAGCGAGGAGCAGATCACCGCTCTGCTCCGTCGCGCCCTCGATGACCGCGAGCGCGGGCTGGGCTCTCTGGAGCTGACCGCCGACGAGGACGCGCTCGAACTGATCGCCGGCTACTCCAGTGGCGACTGCCGCAACGCGTACAACACGCTGGAAGTGGCCGCGCAACTGGCGCAAGAGCCGGCTGCAGAAAAACTCGATTCGGAGGGAGGTGGGGGTTTCAACCCCCGAATAACGCCAACAGAATCATCTCGGGCTTTAGCCTCGGAGGCACCCCGAAAAGCCAACCACATCGACAAAGCCATCGCCACTACGGCCGTGCAGCAGCGCGTGCTGCTGTACGACAAGTCCGGCGAGGAGCACTACAACCTGATCTCCGCGCTGCACAAGAGCGTGCGCAACTCGGACCCCGACGCCGCGCTCTACTGGCTGGCGCGCATGTTCGCCGGCGGCGAGGACCCGCTCTATCTCGCCCGCCGCATCGTGCGCATGGCCGTTGAGGACATCGGCCTGGCCGCTCCCGAGGCGCTGAATCTCTGCCTCTCGGCCAAGGAGGCCATCGACTTTCTCGGCTCGCCGGAGGGCGACCTGGCGCTGGCCGAGGCCGTAGTCTACCTCTCTCTTGCGCCCAAGTCGAACTCGGTCTACACCGCTTATGGAGCCGTGCAGCAGGAAGTCGAAGAGAGCCGCCAGGAGCCGGTCCCTCTGCACCTGCGCAACGCACCGACACGCCTGATGAAGGAACTCGACTACGGTAAGGGCTACCGCTACGCCCACAACGAAGAGGGCAAGGTTGCCGATATGGATTGTCTGCCCGACTCGTTGCGCGGCCGCAGCTACTACCACCCCACCCAGGAGGGCCGCGAAAAACTCCTCGCCCAGCGCATGGAAGAGATTCGCAAAATTCGCACAAGAAAGTCCTGAACTGGATCGCTTCATCTTGACGTTTTAGTCTGTGCCCTTATACTTCACCGAGCATCCATAGGAACGCGTGTAGGGCGTAGCAACAGGCTTGCCCGCCATCGCCTCAGTCAGCGCGGCGGATACATAATTGCGGGCACCTTGCACATCGACTTGTTCCACGGTACGCCGGTCGTCAATCGCGCCTTCGTAGATCAACTTGCCCTGCGGATCAATAACATACATGGCTGGTGTTGTCTTGGCGTTATAGAGTCGGCCCAGGTTGCCATCGGCGTCCAGCAACACAGCGGTCGGCACAGCATGCATCCTGGCAAGATAGTCGTTCTCTTCGGCAGCTGTGACGTAACCGTCATTCCCAGGAGCTGAGGAGATCACCGTCAGCCAGATCACGCCCCTGGCGGTCCACTGCCGCTGCAGAGCCTGCATGTTGCCGGAGACATAGTGTTTCCTGGTAAACGGACAGTTCTGGTTGTGCCACTCGAGCACAACGTACTTGCTGCGATACTGCGCCAGTGTTTCGCTCTGGCCGCGGGAATCGGTGGCCGTAAATGCGGGCGCAGGTGCGCCCACGCGAACGGCTTGCGCGCCGGCAGAAAGGGGCAGCAACGTGGCCACAATAACCGCGCATCCCAAAAGACGAATGCTGAATTTCATGAGAGTCAACCTCCTGAGGGGAATTCAAGACGATCAACATGCATTGGCTTACTTCAGATTGGACGCCGAGGAGTTGGCCTGAGTTGCAGCCTTTGGCAACTTCCCCACCGCATCCGTCACAATCCCCGGCGTCAGCACCTCCGGCAGGACCCGGGGGCTCGTTTCACCTGGGGCGTAAAGCGCGTAAGCCGGAACGCCGCTGCGGCCCAGCGCCGTCAGTGCTTGCGTGATGGCCTCATCGTGACGGGTCCAGTCGGCGCGAAGCAGGGCTACGTTGGCGTTCTTGAAGGCTTGCTGGACTGAGGGTTGGCTAAGCGCCACACGCTCGTTGACCTGACAGCTCAGGCACCAGCTGGCGGTGAAGTCCACAAAGACCGGACGGCCCTGTGCCTGATAGCGGCTGACCGCCTCAGCCGACCACGGCTGCCAGCCGCCGGCAGCAACAGAATCCAAATTTGTTCTTCCCCTCTGAACTCCCGCTCCCGCAGAGTCTCCAACCAGCCTTTCACCAAAGACTGCCAGAGCAACCACACCCAGCAGAATCACCACAGCAACAACCGTTGCCCAGCGCCTGCCCGGCCAGCGGCCGAGGAACCATCCGGCAATCGACAGCAACAAAAAGCTCGTCAGCAGCGCTGCCAGAATCCCGGCGCCGTAAGCTGCGGCCAGCACCCACGCCAGCCAGATCACGGTGGCGAAGATGGGCACGGCGACGGCCTGGCGCAGAATCTCCATCCATGCGCCGGGCCGGGGCAGCAGCCTCGTCCAGGCTGGTTGCAGCGTGAGCGCCACATAAGGCGCTGCCAAGCCAAGTGCGAGCGCTGTGAAGACGGCGAAGGTGACCGCCGCAGATGCGCTGAGCGCGTAGCCGATGGCCGCTCCCATAAACGGCGCGGTGCACGGTGTGGCCACGACCACCGCCAAAACTCCGGTGAAAAAACTGCCCGTGTAGCCCTGTTTCGACGCCAGCGAGCCGCCCGCGCTGGTCAGCGTCAAGCCAATCTCGAATTGCCCGGCCAGCGAGAGCCCCAGGAAGAACAGCAACCCCGCCATCAGCGACAGAAACAACGGCGACTGGAACTGGAATCCCCAACCCAGCGTGGCTCCCGCGGCGCGCAGGCTGAGCAGCACGGCCACCAGCACCCAGAAGGAGACGAGAATGCCCGCGCTGTAGACCAAGCCATGCGCGCGCAGCTTGCCCCGTTCTTCATTGCCTGAGTTGACCAGCGCGAGGCCCTTGAGGAAGAGCACCGGAAAGACGCACGGCATCAGGTTCAGCAGCAAACCGCCAAGAAAAGCCAGGCCGGAGGTCCGGAGCAGCGTCAGCCACAAGACCGCTGGCGCTTGAGCCGTGCCCATCCCGCCAGGGGGAAGCACCGTCCCCGGTAGCGCCACGATCTCGTATGCCCGCCCGCCCGAAAGCTCCAGAACACCTCGCAGTTGAGCGGGATTGGCGGTAAGGTTCGCGTCTTTCTTCAGTTCCAGCACAAAACCACTCACAGTCGGAGTCAGCTTTTGCGGAGCGGGATTGTCGAGAATGTCTTGGTCGGACGGGAAAAAGACGGCTTCGGTCTCCCGCTGGCCGGTCTCGACGGCAAGTCGAAAACCGTCCTTCGCGGGTTGGAAGATAGCTTTGAAGTTCGAGGGTGAAGGCTTTGGAATTTCGGGCAGTGCGTTCGAACTGTTGCCTAGAAATCTCTCGGATAGCGTCTTCTCTCCATCGATGAGCGTGGCCGGGCCCATCCATACCCTGCGTGTCACCTCCAGCTCGGCCTTGCCCGGAATGCACACCTCGCGACATACCAGCCAATCCACCTTGGCGTGCAGCTTGTATGGACCGGCATTCCTTATTGGTTCGCCCACTGCGAGCTTGAACGGAAAGAGCACCTCGTCTTCGTACCCGAAGTCCATCAACGGTCCAAGCGGCAGCCGCTTGGGCGCTGGGAATTGCATGGGCGTGGCGCTGATTCCTTTAGGCAGCGTCCAGTGAATGTGCGGAGGCTCGCCCGAGTCTCCGGCGTTCTTCCAATAGATATGCCAGCCCGGCTCAATCTTGAAGTGTAGGGCCCCGTCGTTCCAATCTGCGAAGTAAAGCTGATCGCGAGGCACCAGCAACTCAACGCGCAGATGCGGTACATCGGCGGAACTCGACGCCGCCCGCGCCGGCAATCCAGCGGCAAGCAAGCCCAACACCACGAAGATCAATCGGAACCTTCGCATCGCGGACAAAGACAGTCTCCTCATCCTTGGACTCTTCAGTGTAGCGAACGATTCAGACGTTACACATCCAGATCGTCGTCCGGCCCGGCGGCGATGGCGGTGCCGCGGCGCTTGGCCAGCAGGTAGCCGCGCAGGAACGGCTCCAGGTAGCCGTCCAGCACCTTGTCTACGTCGCCTACCTCGACCTTGGTGCGGTGGTCCTTGGCCATGCGGTAGGGCTGCAGGACATACGACCGAATCTGCGACCCGAAGTTGATATCGAGCTTGGAGTCTTCCAGCTTCTTCGAGGCGGCGCGCTTCTTTTCCAGCTCGAACTCGTAGAGCCGCGAGCGCATCATCTTCATCGCCTTGTCGCGGTTCTTGTGCTGGGAGCGCTCGTTCTGGCATTGGACCACAATACCGGTGGGCAGGTGGGTCATGCGCACGGCGGAGTCGGTGGTGTTGACGTGCTGGCCGCCCTTGCCGCCGGAGCGATAGGTATCGATACGCAGATCATCCAGCTTCAGGTCCACCTGGATGGTCTCGTCGATCTCCGGCGAAACGTAGACGGAGGCAAACGAAGTGTGCCGCCGCTTGGCAGCATCGAAGGGCGAGATGCGCACCAGCCGGTGTACGCCGCTCTCGCCGGCCAGTTGGCCGAAGGCGTACTCGCCAATGATGGTGAAGGTGGCGGATTTGATGCCCGCCTCCTCGCCGTCCTGGTAGTCGTTCATCTCGGTTTTGAAGCCCTGCTGCTCTGCCCAGCGCAGATACATGCGCAGCAGCATCTCGGCCCAGTCCTGGCTCTCGGTGCCGCCGGCTCCGGGATGCACCGTGACGATGGCGTTGAGCGGGTCGGCCTCGCCGTTGAGCGTGGTCCGCGCCTCCAAATCCTCGGCAAAAACAGCCAGGGCCTTGATCTCGCGCTCCAGATCGGCGAGCACGTCTTCGCCCTCGCGGGCCAACTCGAAGTAGGTCTCGATCTCGCCGGTGCGGCGGACGAGTTCCTCGTCATCGGCGACCATCACTTCCAGGCGCTTCTTGTCGCGCATCAGGGGTTTGGTCGCGTTGGGATTGGACCACAGAGCCGGATCGGCCAGTTTGGTTTCTATTTGTGCGAGTTCCCTGCGGATGCGAGCAGGGTCAAAGATACTCCCGCAGGTCGCGCACTTGGTCGCGCACGGGAGCATAAGCGAATTCGAGATCGTTCAACGACATGGCTTGGCTCTTGAGACCTGACTTTGCAGTGAATCGTGAATCTGCTTCCTATCGACTGATCCAGAATATCACCATATCTGCGATACAATTATTTGAAATTGGCGATATAGAATTGAAAATCCGGCTGATGTAGTCTAAGAGGATATCCTAATGATGCAAGCACGGCGGCGGCGCATCTGTGGCATCTTATGCCCGAGGCGCGGTTCTGGTTGCAACGACGGGCACAGATTTGCGATGAAAGTCTGGACCTTTACCGGCGCTGCCACCCTGACGTTTCTTGCGGGGTGCGGCGGCTCAAGCCAGCCGCCAAGCCTGACATTGTCCGTCGCACCTGATGCGACACTGGTCTATCCTGAGCAGGCTTCGGTTACTGTGAACGCAAGCCTCGCTCGTCAAGGATCAACGGGCGTTGTCACACTGAGCGTGCAAGGATTGCCTAATGGCGCGTCGGTGGTTATCCAGTCGCCGGGATCTTCCAACACGGGTTCTCTCACGTTCTCCGCGGGAACCGCCTCCGCTGCCAGCTACTCCCTAACGGTCAACGCCAGCGATGGCACGACCAGCGGATCGACGACACTCTCTCTTACCGTCGGCGCGGTGGTTCAGATCAGCAACACCAAGACCGGCAGATTCAGTGAATTCATGTCCGATACGCTTCTGCCCGCCGACTGGGATGTGGATTTCTTTGCCCAGAACCCGACAGCCGCTCAGATTCTGGGCAACCTTTTGCCGCAGCATATTCGCTTGCAGGAAGCATTGCATGGCATCCCGCAGGAGTCGGCCAGCAGTTGGGACTTCACCACCCTTGACGTCACGACGCAGCCCGTGCTTGCCATAGGCGACCAAAGCCCGGAGTTCCAGGTCCGGGGAGCGCCTGATTTCATGTACGTCAATGGTGACAATACCCAGAGCTTTGCCGATCCAACCTTCCAGCAATTCGCAACGTATTCCCAGAATCTGGTGAAGTACTACAATACCGGAGGTTTCACCTCTTCAGACAGGGTCTTTCACGTCTCGCCGTCGTATCCGACGCAGAAGATCACCTGGTGGGGCATCTACAACGAGCCCGATGTAAACAACAACCTGACACCGCAACAATACGTCGAGATGTACAACACCGTGGTGCCGGCGATGCAGGCGGCCGATCCCTCGCTGAAGTTTGTGGCCATGGAACTTGCGTATCAATGGTGGCCGCCGGATACGCAGGCGTGGGTTCAGCCCTTCGTGAGCGGCGTGACCGCACAGGTGGACGTAATGGCCACGCACTACTACTCAGTCTGGGCTCCTACATTCACCGATGCCCAGGTGTTTTCCACGGTGCCGGGATTTGCGTCGGATGTGCAGACGATCTATGCGAATATGGCTGCAAATCCGGCGTTGGCTTTCGTGCCGGTGTGGGTTACGGAGAACAATGTGGACTGCGACATCGTTGAGGCGCCTGATGGCACAGTCCTCGATGCGGATCCGCGCGGGTCGAGCGCCTTCTTCGCGGCGTGGAGGCCGTATGTTTTTTCGCAACTGGGAAAGGCGGGAGCCCAGGCACTTTACCATTTCACTTTCAATGCCAACCCCCAATACGGCGAAGTTGACCAGAATAATGCAAGTCTGTTCTGGCTTAGCTACTGGGTGGACTACTGGCTGACGCGCAATTTCCCTTCGCCGCCAGGAGCAGACTTGCTGGCTTATACATCGACCGACACCTCCGACATCGAGATATTACCGGTTCTGAATTCGGATGGCAGCGTCACTGTGATGGTTGTCAATTATGCAGTCAACGGGCAGAGCGACGTGAACGGAAGAGGCGCGCCGCGAACGGTGCTGGTTGATACGTCGGCATTCGGAAGTTTCTCCACGGCAACACTACTGGTTATCGACGGGAATACGGATGTAACTAAAGGGCCGTCCGCTTCATCCATAACTGCCGCACAGCAGATTTCCATTGTACTTAACGGCTACGGCACGGCATTTTTAAGATTGCAATAGCCGACGCAGATAATATCATTTTCAAGTCATACATTGACTTCTGGGGCGTCCGATTCCGAAACAGCCCACGCGATCACAACGAGGGAGTGGCGCCCCACACGCGCAACAGTTTTCCTCCCGCCCAGCCAACCAGTCCCAAACTCAGCAGGACACAGCCCCAGCCGAAAACGTCGCCGTGGGCGGTGTAGAAGGTTACATCGTCGCGGAAGCCGTACTCGGCGGGCAGCGCGTCGACAACGTGGCGAGGAATGCTCTGGCGGACGCGGCCGTAGGGATCGATGACCGCTGAGATGCCGTTGTTGGTGTCGCGCAGAATCCAGCGGCGGTTCTCGATGGCTCGCATGCGCGCCATATTCAGGTGCTGCCAGGGAGCGCTGGTGTCGCCATACCATCCGTCATCGCTGATGTTGACGAAGACCTCCGCGCCGTGGCGCGCGAATTGGCGCACCTCGTCGGCGAAGACCGCCTCGTAGCAGATGAAGACGCCGTAGCGATGGCCGCCGCCGCTTTGCGTGGATAGCAGAAACGAGTTGCGCTCTGTGCC
>DATFYK010000104.1:0-59571 GCA_035315085.1 Occallatibacter sp. | reverse complement strand
ATCCCGCTCTCCGCCAGACTTTAAGTTATCTTTCTGAATCCAAGGACAATGAATTGAGATTTTGATTTTCCTATGGTTTTCAAGGGAAGACACGAGGGGTGAATGTGCTATCGCGGCGTCACGGGCAGACGGATGGTGGCGCGGGCGCCAGGGCCGTCTTCGCGGTTACAGAGGCGGATTTCGCCCCCGTGGGCGCGGGCAATCTGCTGAGCCAGGGCCAGGCCAACGCCGCTGCCGGCGGGTTTGGTGGTGTAGAAGGGAACGAAGAGATTGTCGGCGTTGGCGATGCCAAGGCCGCGGTCTTCAATGGAAACCAGAACGGCCGCGCCGGCTAGCTGCCAACTTACACGCACCGGCTGGGCGCCATTGGCCAGCGAGGCGTCCACGGCGTTGGCCAGCAGGTTGATGAACATCTGCTCCAACTGATCGGGATCGGCGTTGAGCACGAGAGGCGGTCCCGGTTCAAGCTGGACTGCCAAGCGCTGTTCCAGATGCACAACCCGCTCCAGCAGCGGCCCCAGCGGAACAGGCTTGAGTTGCGGCGAGGGTAACTGGGCCAACAGCCGATAAGACTGCACAAAGCGGTGCAGCGCGTCGACGCGGCTCTCGACCACGCCCAGGCCGCGACGAAAGTCATGCAGAACCGCCTCCTCCCCGCTCATCTGGTCCACCCGCGACAGTAGGCTGCCGGCGATGGACTTTATGGGCGCCAAGGAGTTGGAAAGTTCGTGCCCCAGGACGCGGATCAGCCGCTTCCAGGCCATCTGTTCCTCTTCTTGAAGCGGGAGGCTTACGTCGGCCAAAAGCAACAAGGTGTGGGGCGCGCCGTCCTGGCGGAAGGCAGCTTTGCGCAGCAGCCAGCGCGTTGATTTGGCGCCGAAGGAGTGAATGGTCTGGTCGGGCGCGGCAAGCAGCTCTTCCAGGCCGAGTTCGCGCGCAGTGTGGCCGAAGCAACGGGCATGGGGCCGGCCGAGCAACTTCACACCGGCGTCATTGACCAGTTGCAGCAGGTCGTTGCGGTCGAAGGCGAAGAGGGGCGCGTGCATCACTTCAAGGATGCGGGCCAGCAGAGCCGTGGCCTCGAGCGAACGGACGCGCTGCTTTTGCAGAAGATCGGCGAGCGCGTTCACCTCGGTGGCCAGTTCGCCGAGCGCGTCTTGCGAGCCGGCTCCGCGGGCGCGGAAGGAGTAGTCGCCCTCGCGCAATGATGCGACCACGTTCGAGAGCGTTTGCAAGGGGCGGACCGTGCCTTCAATGAGCGCGGCAGCCACCAGCAGCATGTAGAGAAGCAGGCTGCCCGCGAGAAGCAGCGCGGGGGCAAGAGCGAGTTGCCGCTGGTAGAGAAAGATGCCTGCAAAGATCAGCGCGGGCAGCGCCAACAACAGACAGTAACGCCACGTCCGGCGGACCGCCGAGCGGCGACGCCAACGCACACCTTTCTCATATCGCATATTTTTCGATGCGGCGATAGAGCGCGGCGCGGCTCAAACCCAGGGCCTCGGCGGCCTGCGAGATATTGCCGTCGCAGCGGCGCAGCACCTTGCGGATGAGCAGAGCGTCGACCTCGTCGATGCTCATGTTTTCAAAGGACTGGGTGGAAGAGCGGGCAGAGGCGATGGCAAGATTGACCGGCTCAATCTCCTCGCCGCGGCAGAGAAGGATGGCGCGTTCGACGGTGTGCTCCAGCTCGCGCACGTTGCCCGGCCACGCGTACTGCATCATCTGTTGCATTGCGGCCGGCGAGAAGCCGGTCACCTGCTTGCGATAGCGGGCGCGGTTGCGGGCCAGGAAGTGCTGAGCCAGCAGCGGAATGTCTTCGCAACGGTCGCGCAACGCGGGTAGGTGAATCTCGACCGTGTTGATGCGGAAGAGCAGATCCTCGCGGAAGTTGCCGGCTTTGGCTTCTTCCTGCAAATCTGCGTTGGTGGCGGAAAGAAGGCGCACATCAACGCGGCGGGTCTGCGAGGAGCCGACGCGTTCCAGTTCGCCCGTCTCCAAAACACGCAACAGTTTAGCCTGCTGACGAAGGGGGACGTTGGCGATCTCATCAAGAAAGAGCGTGCCGCCGTGGGCCAGCTCGAAGCGGCCCACCCGATCGGTGCGGGCATCGGTAAATGCGCCTTTGATATGGCCGAAAATCTCGCTCTCGAAGGTTCCCTCCGGCAGTCCACCTGCATTGACCGCGACCAGGGCCATGCGCGAGCGGGGCGAGGCGGCGTGGAGCAGTTTGGCTACAATTTCCTTGCCAGTGCCATGTTCGCCGGTGATGAGCACGTTGGCGTCAGAGGGGCCGACCTGCGCGATCAGCTCCAGCACAGGCTGCATGGAGGGCGAGCTGGCCACAAACTCCGGCATGCCCTCGGAGCGCAGCAGGCGGTTCTCGAGTTCCAGTTGGCGGGCACGGCGCAAAACCTGATGCAGCTCGGCGTGAACGCGGATGAGGGACATAAGCCGCTCATTCTCCCACGGCTTTTGTATAAAGTCGCGTGCGCCGCGCTTGATGCTTTCAACGGCCAGATCGATGTTGCCCCACGCGGTCATCACAATCACCGGCAGCCGCGCGTCGAACTCCTGGATGCGCGCCAGCAGATCAAGACCCTCCTGGCCGGAGGTCGTGTCGCGTGTGTAGTTCAGGTCGATGAGCAACACATCGTAATCCCGTTCGCCCAGCGCTTCCAGCAATAGCTCTGGCGAACGCACACAGTCCACGGCGATCCCTTTCGGAGTCAGCAGCAGCTCGACAGCCTCAAGGATGTGCGGTTGGTCGTCGGCAACCAGGACGCGGATTGGCTCTTGCTTACTGGAGATGGTCTTCCTCCACTGTGCCCGATTTTGCAGCATCGATCGAAATGCCGTACTCCTCGAGGACCGATCCCGTGGCGCGGTGCACCTCAATGCGCGCCTTTTCGTATGCGGTCTCGGCCGTCACCAAAGCCGACTCGGCCAGTGACAGGTCGTGCTCGGCCGCGAGCGTTTGTTGATTTGATCCCGCACCCAGCTTCTGCTCTTTCTGCATGATATCCAAAGTCCGCGCTGCCAGGTCGCGGGCCTTGCGGGCCGCCTCCACGCGGCTCACTCCCTGCTCCATGGCGTAGCGGGCGTTCTGCACCTCGATGCGGATCTGCTTCTTCCGCTCCTCAAGATAGACCTGCGACTGGCGATACTCGAGTTCGGTGCGGTACTGGTCGGCCTTGGCGACGCGATTGCGCAGAGGGATGCTCAGTTGGAGTCCCACCTGGTACTCCGGCGAGGAGTAGTTCAACGCGTTTTCGGCCGCGCCGCCAAAACCTGTGGGCACAGTGCTCCCAGTTTTTAGAGAGGTGCTGGTGGTGCCGCCATATCCCGTGCCGGCATAGAAGCCATAGGCGGAAAGCTGCGGCAGCATTGCGTTACGGGCGGTCTTGCGGCTCAGTTCGCTGTTCTGCAACACCAGGGTCGACTCCTGCAGCTCGACACGGTTCTTGAGTGCATCCGTAATCATATCCTGCACGGATTGAGAGCTGGGCGCGGCCTGGCTACCGATGGCGTCGGTGGGAATCACCGGCATATCCTGCAGGGCGGGATCGTCAAGCGAGCGCGTGATGGCGTTCTTCATATAAAGTTCCTGCAACTCCAGATTGGTGCGAGCCACGGTAAGGTCCTGCTGGCGGTTGGCCAACTCTCCCTCGGCTTTCAGCACATCCATCTCGGGAATCGCCTGCAGCTTAAGCTGCTTGCGGGTGGTGTTCAGCGTTTCGGTGGCAAATCCTACGGAACGCTCTTGCACCTGCTCGTCATCATAGGCGCTGACCAGGTCCCAGTACAGATCGCAGATCTGCGTGACAGTGGCGATGACCTGCGCTTTGAAAGCGATGTCGGAGACCTTCTGATTGGTCTTGGCGATGCGCAGGTAGCGCAGGTTGGTGCCCACGCCGAATCCGGCCAGGAGCTGCTGCTGCACGTAGACCTGGAAATAGGAAGTGAGCTGCGGGTTGATGGACTGATTGGGGCTGTTGAAGGTCTGGCGCTCGTTGTTCCAAGCCACTTGGAATCCGCCGCCCGTTGGAAACGCCTGCTGGTAGTTGATGTTGCCCAGGATGGTGTTCTCGTGGATGACGGGAATGCCGTAAAGGGTCTGGTTGGGGAGCAGTTGCGTCAGGTGATCGACGTATGTGTTGGCGTTGATGTATGGATCGTAGCCGGAAACGCTGGTTCCGGTGCCGAGTGTAGAGGTGACCAGGCCCGAAGCGCCTGCGCCTGCGCCGCCCGCGCCGCCCGATGTGCCGCCGGCTCCGGCGCCCGAACTGCCGCCAAAGCCGCCGACACCGGCGCCGCCGGGCGTGCCCGACACAACGCCGGTGTTTACGCCGCGTACCGAGCCGCCGGCCGAGGTGCGCAATACGTCCATCTGCGCAATGGGAATGTTGTAGCGGGCGATGACCAAGTCGAGGTTGTTTTCAAGCGCAAGATCGATCGCGTTGCGCAGCGAAAGATAAAGCTTGCCGTCGCGCACCAGCGTGTCAAGGCGTGGCGAGTTTGCCAGACTGGGCGGTGGAACGGTCTTGCCGCGGTAGGCGTCAAAGGGATTGCGGGAAGGCTGGAGCAGTTGATTGAAAGGGATCTGCGCGGCGGGCTTTTGAGAAGAGGCGGCTGCCGGCGCGGGCGTTTGCACGGTGACCGGCGGCTCCGCTGCAAGCGCAAGATTCACCTGCAACAGAAGAATGGCGGTCAAAACCTGCACCCGCATCCGAATGCAAGTCCAGGCTCGATCGGTCGGATATGTCTTCAGGAGTTTCACTGAACGTTGACCTCCACTGTTGTTGGTTGAAGCGCTTGATCGCGCGTCAGCCAGCCGTCGCGCAGCTCGATGATGCGCTTCCCGTAGCGGGCGTTCTCGTCCGAATGCGTTACTTGCACGATGGTCGTGCCGGCGCGGTTGAGTTCGCAAAAGAGATTCATGATTTCGCGCGCCTGGGTGGAGTGCAGGTTGCCGGTGGGCTCGTCGGCCAGAAGCAGCGCGGGAGCGTGGACCACGGCGCGCGCAATGCCCACCAGTTGCTGCTGCCCGCCGGAGAGCTGCGAGGGAAACAGGTCCTTCTTGGCGACAATCTGGAAGCGGTCAAGAATGTCGGCCACCATCCCCTGGCGCTCCTTGGCGGGAAGGTTCTTGTAGGAGAGCGGCAGATCAATATTCTCGGCCACGGTGAGATCGTCCAGCAGGTGATAGCTCTGGAAGACCATGCCGATGCGCTCCCGGGCTAAGTCGGCGCGCTGCTTGCGATTCAGCTTGTGCGCCGGCGTTTCGCCGAACCAGTACTCGCCCAGCCAGCCATCGTCGAGCAGAGCCAGCACGTTAAGGAGCGAGGACTTACCCGCCCCGGACGGACCCATGACAGTAACGAACTCGCCTTCTTTGATGGTGAGCCCGATGCGGCGCAGCACCCAGGTTTCGGTGGGTCCGGTCTTGTAACTGCGTTCTACGTTTTTCAGTTCGATCATTGTGTTACTCCGATCTCAAAGCAAGAATAGGGTCGACGGATGCGGCGCGGCGGGCAGGCAGCCATGCGGCCAGGAATGAGGCCGCGGCAAGAACCAGAACCACCGCGTTAAAAGTGAGAGCGTCGTGCGCCTGGACGCCATAGATGTAGCTGCTGGCGAATCGAACCGCAAACCAGGCCAGCGCGCCGCCGATGGTCAACCCGACGGCGACGAGCAAAAGCGCGCGGCGCAAAATGAGCGAGAGGATGTTGGCTTGAGGAGCGCCCAGAGCAATGCGCAGCCCGATCTCGCGCGTGCGCTGCGCGACGGCAAAGGAGAGCAGGCCGTAGAGGCCGACGGAAGCGATCAATAGCGCGAGAGCCGCGAACGTTTCCAGCAGATGCGCGATCAGCGTCTGGCTGCCGAAGGAGTCTTCCACGGCTTCATGGATCGTCTTCACATTGGTAGTGGTGGCGTCGGGAGCGACCTCATGCAACGCCTTGTCGAACTGCGCGCGCAGTGAGTCAGCAGGAACTGCGCCGCGAATGGCCACCTGGATGAAGGCCGTTGCGATGCCGTACAGCGGTGTTCCAGGCTCGCTTTGCGCGAGGCAGAAATAGATCTCAGGCTTGGTGGAATCGGTGACATTCCACTGCTTCATGTCCGCGACCACGCCGACGATACGCATATCGCTGAAGCGGCCTTTATTGCCCATGGAGACGGAGTGGCCGACCGGGTCCTGGTTGGGCAGGTACATGTTGGCGAAGGCCTGGTTAATGACGACGACGGGTGGGGACGAAGGTGTGTCGCCGTCGGTAAAGAAGCGGCCGCGCAGCATAGGAATGCCTAATGCATCGACAAGCCCGGGCGATGCTAGCCGACCGTCGGCCCGCGGCTCTTTTCCGTACGGAACGTCCTTGTGGTCGAGGTTGGTGATGATGGAGACTCTCATTTCGCGCCGCAAGGGCAGCACAGAACTGAGCGCGGCCACCTGGACGCCGGGAATGGCGCGCAGGCGATCGAGCAGCGGCAAGTAGGAGTTGCGCACCACACTGGGCTGACCGGCTGAAGACTCCCCATCGTCGAGCTGCGAACCGCCGTTGAGAATGATTCCGCCAGTGAGCACGTTCTGCTGCGAAAAGCCAAGCGGCACCTGGCGCAGGGCGTGAATGGTGCGGAGGAACAACCCGGCGCCCACAAGGAAGACCAGCGTGAGGGCGAGCTGCGCAACCACCAATGCTTCGCGGGTGCGATTCTGGCTGGCGGATGCGGTCGCCGTCACGCCGTGCAGAGCGCCCTGCACATCGCGGCGCATGGCGCGCAGCGCGGGGAAGACGCTGACAACGATCGCAGTGAGAAGCGTGAGCGCCGACAGGCAGGCAACCACGCGCCAATCCAGATGAATGGCGTTGGTCAGTGGTAGATTGCGTTGGATTTGCCGCCACAGCAGCTTGATGGCGGTTTGCCCCAACAACAATCCGAAGACCGCGCCGATGCCACTGAGCAACAGGCTTTCGACGAGGGTTTGTTGCAGCAGGCGCATGCGGCTGGCGCCTAGCGCGGCGCGCACTGCCTGCTCGCGAGTGCGCGAGACCGCGCGCGCCAGCATGAGGCTGGTGACGTTGAGACAGGCCAGCGCCCAGATGCCGAGGACGACGGCATAGAGCAGCGCGAGCGGCTTGCGGACCTGCTGGTTCAGCGACTGCTGGTACTCCGTGACCGCGATGCGTGGAGGAATGGGTGGGCCGTCGGTGGACTCTTTGGAGACAATTGCCTGCGTACGGGTGAGCTGATCGGTGAGCTGCGCGACGGTCATGCCATCGGGCAGACGCGCGTAGAGATCTCCCCACGCCACTTGCTTGCCGCTCATTGAAGAGCGGCTGGCGGGATCGATTGCCGCGGGCGACCATATCTGCATCTGTTCGTCAAAGGGGAACGAAAAGCCCCTGGGCATCACTCCGAGAATCGTAAATGCCTGACCCTTGATGGTGAGGGACTTGCCTGCGATTTGAGGATCGGATGCGTAGAACTTGCGCCACACCTCCTCGCCAATGAGCACGACGCGATTGCGGCCCGTGTCGTTCTCCTCGTCGCGGAAGGAACGCCCGAGGATGGGCTGCACACCGAGCATTGCAGGCAGCCCGGCGGTGACATCAACCTTCTGTACCTGAAAGCGGCCTCCGGGAGCGACGATGCTGGCCATAGAGCTATTCATGACCACGCCGATCCGCATCCTCGCGCCCACCGCGTCACGCAACTGGAGCATGTTCGCGTAGCTCATCATGTAGTACTGGTCGGAGCCGGTGCCTTTGATTTCGACGATGCGATCGGAGTGCGCATAGGGCAGCGGGCGCAACAAAATTCCGTTGAGCACCGTGAAGATGGCGATGTTGGCGCCCAGGCCCAGCGCCAGCACGGCCACGGCCGTAAATGTGAAACCAGGCGACTTGCGCAATTGGCGCAGCGCGTAGCGGAGGTCCTGAAGCAATCGATTCATCGCGTTTCCTTTCCTTTAGCTCTTCCGGTCTCCTTGCCTACTCGGCTCTCAGTGCCTGCATAGGTTCAATGGAAGCTGCGCGGCGGGCAGGCACAAGCGCTGCACAGCCCGAGACCAGGATCATGATGGCAATCGCCAGAATGAAGCTCACGGGGTCCAAAGGTGACATCTGGTAGAGCATCGATTTGAGTGGGCGCACAGCTAATAGTGTGAGTGGAATGCCCGCGGCAAGGCCGGCCACGAGCACCCACAGGCTTTCGCGCAGGACCATGGCCAGCACTTGTCCACGGCTTGCGCCCAGCGCCATGCGCACGCCGATCTCGGTGGTGCGGCGGCTCACGCGGAAAGAGTGCGAGCCGTAGAGTCCGGTGGCCACAAGGAGCGCCGCCAGTAGGCCGAAGAAACTGCACAAGGATGCAAGTATCCGCACCGGTTCATAGGATTTATCGAATTGCTCCTGTTGTGTCATGGGCTTCTCGAGGGGCACATTGGGATAGAGCGAAGCGACTGCCTTGCGCACTTCGGGCAGCATACTCATTGCGTCGCCGCGCACGCGCACCTCAATTTGCATGGCGTTCAGCGGCATCTGCATCGCGGCCATATAGGCCATGGGCATCGGCTCCTCGTTCACCGCGGTATATTTGCTATCGCGCACCACGCCGACGATGTAAGTGCGATAGTCACCGCGGCCCATCACGTGACCCAATGGATTGGTGTTGGAGAGAAACTTCTTCACGAAGGTCTCATTGACCAGTGCAACCATCTGCGTACCATGCGTATCGGACTCTGCTATGTCGCGGCCGGCAAGAATGGGAACGCCCATTGTGTGAAAGAAACCGGGACCGACATTGTTGGAGCGCACCATCTCGCCCCGCTTCTCGACGCCATCGAGCATATATCCATCGCTGTTATTGGACCATCCTGTACCGGGACGCAATATCGCCATGGAGACAGACTCAACGCCGGGAAGCTGGCGCAAACGATCGGAGAGAGTGCGATAGAAGACTTGCCCATCGGTCTGTCCCTGCGGCGTTACGCCGAAGACCAGCAATCCTTCGGCCTGCATTCCCAGGTTCTGCGTTGCATAGTTGCGCAAAGTGCGCAGCAGGAGCATTGCGGCCATCAGCAGCACAAGACAGATGGCCATCTGCCCGGCCAGCACGATGCGTCCTCCTATTATGCGGCTGCGGCTCGTGGTGGTGTTAGCAGAGGTCGCGCGCAGCACGCCGGCAACCGGGGCGCGCATGGCGCTCCATAAGGGAACCAGACCGAAGAACAGCGCGGCCAGCGCCGAGATCAGCAGCGTAAAGATCAGCACGCTGCGATCCGGAGCCATACCCGTTTCGACGCCTGACCGCGTGGCCAGCAGTTGCGTGGCCGCGAGCGCGAAGAGCCAGCCCAGCGCCGCGCCTGCGCTCACCAGAAGTATGCTCTCACAAAGCAACTGGCGGAAGATAGCGGCCCGTCCCGCGCCTATCGCAAGGCGCAAACTGAATTCGCGCTGCCGCACTGTGTTACGCGCTATCACCATCATGGCCACGTTGGTGCAGGCAATCAAGAGCACCAGCCCGACCATGCCCATGAGAATAGTTATCGGTGCGCGCGCACCTTCGGGATCTTCAGCTCCAGCCAATCCGCGCACGGGCACGAAATCCAGCAACGGTTTCCATTCCTTCGGATCGACAGATCCGACGGATTGTTTGACGACCTCGCCAAAGGCGCCGGTGAGCGCCTGTTGCGCCCGCATCGCCGAGACTCCGGGCCTAAGCCGCGCCATCACGCGCAGACAAAACCAATGGGAATCGTAGAGCTTGATGAAATTTGCTCCCCAGGCGTTCAGTTCAGGGCGATCTTGCAAGGGAATCCAGAAGTCGGTTGAAGCGCCTGGCTCAATACCCTGGAAGCCATGGGCCGCCACGCCCACCACCGTCACAGGGATGCTCTTGATGTAGAGAGTTTGGCCTACGACTCCGGGATCGCGCGCGAAGCTCCGCGTCCAATAGTCGTAACTGAGCACGACGACTGGAGCGTGGTTCTTTTCGTCTTGCAGGGTGAAGCCGCGGCCACGCTCCAACCTCGCTCCCAAGCCGGAAAAGAAATTGCCGCTCACCTCTTCGCCCTCGGCCGTATCCGGCAACTCCCCGTGACGCACCGCCACGCTGCCGTCAAGGCTGAGGGGGACATAAGCGATCAGTTCCTCGAAGACATCCGTGCGCTGGCGCAGCGCCTCGAAGGTTGCCAGGGAAAACGCGGTTCTTGAATCGCCTGAACTGGTGACCCTTGGCGGCTGGCCCTGACCGTTGGCCATGCGCATATAGGAGAGTCCCTCCGCGCGGCTGACGGGCAACAACTTCATCAGGACAGCGTTCATCACGCTGAATACGGCAGTGTTGGCGCCGATGCCGAGCGCCAGTGTGATGACGACGGTGAGCGTGAATCCCGGCGACTTACGCAACTGTCGCAGCGCGTAGCGAATGTCCTGAAGAATCGATCGCATCGTGAGTGTCCTTTCTTATTCCGTGCGCAAGGCTTGCATGGGTTCAATGGAAGCGGCGCGGCGTGCGGGGATGAATGCAGCCGCGCCGGCGCCGAGTCCTAGCACCAGGGTTGCGCCCGCCAGGGCGAGCGGGTCGAAGGCGCCGACGCCGTAAAGTTGGCTGGCCATAAAATGTCCGGCAAGGAACGCGGCGGGAATGCCCAGCGCGAGTCCAAAGAGAATCTGCCAAAGCGCGCCGCGCATCACCATGGCCACCACACTCTGCCGCGTTGCGCCCAGCGCCATGCGAATGCCGATCTCGCCGGTGCGCCGTGCTACAAGGTACGACATCACACCGTAAAGACCCACCGAGGCCAGAATCAGCGAGAGAATCCCGAACAGGCTGCTGAGCTCCGCCACCAGCCGCTGGGGGTTGAAGTTGCCGGCCACCTGCGCATCCAGCGAACGCAGATCTCTCACCGTCAGATTGGGATCGATCCCCGCAAGCGTGCGGCGAATCAGTCCCTCCACGTCATTCTGCGGCGTGTTGAACTCCAGGATCATGGCTTTCATGAACATCGATCGCGTTTCGCCGGCATTCAGCTCCGGTTCTTTGTAGGTGAATTGCTGGCTGAGCGGGCGCAGATAGACGGGGCGTATCCGTTCGAGTGGATTGTTTATCTTGAAATCCCGAAAGACGCCCACAATCTCCCAACTGCCCGAGTATTGCGGGCGGTCGATGCCGAAGTGCTGCCCGATGGGGTCCTGCTTGGGAAAGAAGCGCTTGACGAAGGTCTCGTTGACCACCGCTACCTGGGGTGAGGTGGCCGTATCCCGCTCGCTGAGGCCGCGCCCGCGCACCATGGGAACGCCGACGGAATCCAGGAACTGGGCGCTGACGTGATCCCAGGTTGCGCCGCACGGGTCTTTCGGTCCCGGAGCGGGGTGGCCCTGCTGGATGACGCACTCGCCCCAGTTGTTGCCTTCCAGCGGGCTGTACAGGGCCATGCCCACGTGAGCCACGCCCGGCACTACAGAGAAGCGGTCCTCGATCTGGCGATAGAGACCGGGCAGTTTTGCCAGAGTGTAGCCCGCGCCATCCGGGTCGAGGTGCAACACGTAGCGGTTCGCGGTGACCATGCCGAAGTCCTGCCGCTCCTCGTTGATCAGCGATTTGGTCATCAGGATGGCGCCGGCCAGCAGCACCAGAGACAGCGCCGCCTGAAAGACAACCAGGGCCTTCTGCGGAAAGGAAGAACGGTCGCGTACGGACCCGCTGCCACGGTCGGTCCCGCGCAGCACATCGGCCGGCTGGGCATGCGACGACATCCACGCGGGCCCGGCTCCGAAGAGAACGCCCGTGAGCAGCGAAACCAAAAACGCGAAACCAAGCACCAACGGCGAGGGGCTGGCGTCGATGGCCATGTTCTTTGAGTTGGGAAATATCAGGGCTAGAATCGTATGTGCTCCGCTATAGGCCACCGCCAACCCCGCCAGGCCGCCGATCGTGCTCAGCAGGATGCTCTCGGTAAGAATCTGCCGCATCACGCGCCGCCGCCCGGCCCCCAGCGCCATGCGCACCGCGATCTCCGCTCGGTGTGCCGTGCTGCGCGCCAGCATCAGGTTGGCGATATTGGCGCAGGCGATGAGCAGCACAACCGAGGAAAGGATCATCAACATCTTCAAGATCTTGCCCGCGCGGATTTGCAGGATCTGGATGCCGCCTCCGCCTGACGCCATCACCACGTGCATCTTGGGAATGAGGGCTGACCCGCCATTGGATGTGTAAGCAGGACGAGTGTAAAGCCATTGGCGCAACACGACGGAGAGTTTGGCCTGCAGCGCGCCGATGTTGGTGCCGGGTCGAACCCTCCCCAGGGGATAGAGCCAGTGTGAGTCCGCATGATGCAGAATGGAACTGTCGCCGCGGATGTAGAGCTCGGTCTGGAGCGGCATCCAGAGATCGGGCGGGTTGTCTGAAACGCGATCCCCGAAGAAGCCGGGTGGAGCGATGCCGATGACGGTAAAAGGCCTGGTTTGGATAAAGATAGTCGACCCCACAATCGCCGGATCGGCGGCAAACTCGCCCTGCCACGTCTTGTAGCTCAGCACCGTAGCGGGTGCGGCGTTGGGTGTGTCGTCGTTGTCGTCGAGCGCGCGTCCGGCGTAAGGCCTTATGCCCAGCGTGGTGAAGTAGTTGCCGGAAACGAATTCCCCGTACAGCGACTTGGCCTGGGCATTGCCGCGTCGCACGCTCCAAGACCAGTGATCTGCAGCCTGCGCAGCGGCCAGTTGTTCAAACTCCGGGGCGGAACTCTTGATGTGTTGGTAGAGCTCGTAAGAAAAGATGGAAAAGTCGCCCGTGTCTCCCGCGTCCCCCGGAAAGCCGCCATCCACGCAACAGTCGTCGGTGTCTCCGATGCGGTAGAGCCGGGATGAGTCGCTCACCGGCAGCGAGCGCAGCAGGATCCCCTGCACCAGCGTGAAGATGGCCGTGTTCGCCCCGATTCCCAGCGCCAGTGTGACAATCACGGTCGCCGTGAATCCCGGCGACTTGCGCAACTGGCGCAGCGCGTAGCGAATGTCATGAAGCAGCGTGTTCATTGTTCGTTCTCCTCTGAGGAATGACGGTGCGTTATTCGGCGCGCAGCGCCTGCATGGGTTCGATGGAGGCGGCGCGGCGCGCGGGCAGCCACGCGGCGGCGGCAACTGCCAAAGCCAAAATGCACAGCGCTCCGGCTAGTGAGAGCGTATCCAGCGGGCGCACTCCAAACAATACCGCGGCTTCAAGGCGCGCGGCGACCAGGGACAGCGCTAGCCCGATTGCCAGGCCGATACCCGCCATGCGCGCGGTATCGCGCAGGATCAGCCAGGCCGTGGCTTCGCGCGAGGCGCCCAGCGCCATGCGGATGCCGATCTCGCGCCGCCGCTGAGTAACGCGGAAGGCCAGGAATCCGTAGAGGCCCACCACGGTGAGAGCCAGCCCTATGAAACCCAACACGCTGACCAATTCAGCCATCATCTGGTAGTTGCCTGCCGAGTAGCGGATCAGTTCCGGCAGCGAGGTCTCCATGATCGGATTCAAGACAGGATCGGTGCGGATGAGCGCCTGGCGCGCGGCCTCGGCCACGCTCATCGCATTCTGCCTGGTCTCCATCGCGAAGGTGATCTCTCCCATCTGCGACAAGTGGAACGGGATGTACATATAGGGCTCGGGAATTTCACCGATGTGGCTGATGGGAGCATCTTCAGCGACGCCGACGATGCGGGCTTCCAGATCGGAGCCGTTGCTGAAGCCGGGCAGGCGCACGATCTGGCCAAGGGGATCCCGGGAGGGCCAGTATTTACGCGCCATGGCCTGGCTTATGAGCACGACCGGCGGGCCGTTCACATCGTCGGCAGCCGTAAAACCGCGGCCGCGCACGACGCCGGTGCCCACAACCGAAAGAAACTCCGGGCTGACCGCGTTGTACTTGATCTCCACCGGATCGCGCATCTCGGGATGGCTGGGCAGCAATGCTTTGGCCGCAATGCCGTCCTCGGAGAGCATGATCGGCGTGCGAATGCCGTAGGCCACGCGCCCGGCGCCGGGCAGTGCGCTCAGGCGCGCGATTGCCGCATCGCGGGTAGAGGCATCCGGCTCCATCGTGAAGGCGACCAATACCTGGTTGCGCGTCAATCCAATGGACTGTGTGCGGGTATTGAGAAAACTGCGCACCAGGGCGCCGGTGGAAACGAGCAGCGCAAAGGAGATGCCGATTTGCAGCCAGACCGCGGCGCGGCGCAGGATTGGCGCCCTGCCCGCGGTGCGCGTGGCTGCGCCGGCTTGCAATACCGGCAGCAGTTGCAGCCGCGCCACCTGGGCGAGCGGAACCAGAGCCAACACCAGCATCGTAACCGACGCCAACAGACCGGCAAAGAGAAAGACTCTCCAATCCACCTGGAAGCTGGCCGCCGGCCCAAACGAATTCAGCATGGCCGGTTCCCTGGTAAGCAGTCGCGGCAGCAGTGCGGCAATACCCGCGGCGATTGCCAGGCCCGTCATCCAACCCAGAACGGAGAGCAGCAGGTATTCGATTAGAAACTGCCGCGCAACAGCCCATCTACTGGCTCCCAGCGACAAACGCAGAGCTACTTCGGGGCCGCGAGCCAACCCGCGCGCCAGCAGCAGATGAGCCACATTCACGATGGCCAGCAGGACGACGCCGCCAACAATGGCAAACAGCACCAGGCCGCTGGTTCCGGCGCTGTCCATGCGGTAGCGAAAGTCGGAGACGGCGCGCGCGCCTCGTCCAAGATTGTTGGCTGGATCGGCGGCGGCCAGAGCGCCGGCCACCGCGGCAACCTGATCGTTGGCCTGCGCAACCGTTGCGCCCGGCGCCAGGCGGCCCAGCAAGTTGAACCAGCGAAAGTCTTTCGAGGTCAGCTCCGTATCACCGCGAGTCACAATCGCGGCCCACGACTCAACGGACATCCAAAGGTCGCGGTCGCTATCGTTGTCGATCTCGCGAAACTGCGGCGGCAGCACACCCCAAATGTCCACCTGGCTCACGCTGCTCTTGCCGTGGCGCAGCGCAATCTGGCGGCCCACAATTCTTGGATCGCCCGCATATTCCTGCTGCCAGAAGCGATAGCCCAACACCACGCCGGGATGCGTGCGTAGCCGATTCGCGTCTTCAGCGGCGAAGGTCCGGCCCAGCAGCGGCCGCACGCCCAGCACATTGAAAAAATCGCATGAGACCACGTCAGTCAGCAGCAGCTTGGAAGTACCGTCTGGATTGACCATCATGCTGCCGCGGCGGCCGATGGCAACCATGCCCGCCGATGGACCCTTGAACGCCGCGGTCCGTTCCGCCATGGCCAGGTAATCGGAGTAATTGAAGTAGCCCTCCGGGTCCTGGCTGGTGGTTGCAAAGATGCGCACCAACTGCTGTTGCCGTGGAATATGCACCGGCCGCAGCCACAGCCCGTCGATCAGGCAAAAGATGGCCGAACTCGCGCCCAGTCCCAGGGCCAGCGTGAACACTGCCGTGAAGGTGAATCCCGGCGAGCGGCGCAACTGGCGCAGTGCGTAGTGAAGGTCTTGTAGTAGTGTGTTCATATTTGCTTCTCCTCGATAGCACGTTATTCGGCGCGCAGTGCTTGCATAGGTTCGATGGAAGCGGCGCGGCGGGCGGGGAGGGCCGCGGCCAGTGCGACCATCACCGCCGTCAAGAGTGCAGCGGCCGTGAGGGTAAGCGGATCGGAAGTTGTGACACCATAAAGCAGGCTGCTGAATAGACGAGCCAGGGCGACAACGGACGGTAGCGCAATTGCGGTGGCAATGGCGGCAATGATGGCCATCTCGCGCACCACCAGCACGATCACGCCCCAGCGTTGCGAACCCAGGGCCAGTCGCACGCCGATCTCACGGGTGCGCTGCTCGGTGGAGTAGGCCAGCACCCCGTAGAGGCCGACGGCCGCCAGCAACATGGCCAGCAAAGAAAAGCCGATGGCGAGAAAGGCGAGCGCGCGTTCGTCCGCGGCGCTGCGGTCTACTTGTTCGTCCATGGTGCGCAGACCATCGACAACCAGCGTGGGATCGAGTCGATGGATGGCCTGGCGGATTGCGGGCTCGACGGTCTCCGGGGGAGGCACGGTGCGCACGTAGACCATGACACCGCCGGGATGCTTATCCTGGAGATAGGGCCGATAGACCGCAGGCTTCATGTCGGTGCGCAGGTCGGCGTGCTTGACGACGCCCACCACGCCGACGATCGTCGTGTCGAAGTTCGTCTGGCCCCGGTCCTCGGCGAGCGAACGGCCTAGCGCGTTCTGCGGAGTGCCATAGTATTTCCTGGCGAGGGACAGATTAACAACTGCAACCTTTGTCTGGCCCTTCGTGTCCGCGGCGGTGAACTCCCTTCCCGCGAGCAGCGGCTGTTTCAGGGTTGCGAAGTAACCGGGAGTGACCCACGGTTCTTCGAAGTTCACATTTTCGTCTTCCGCAGGCTTGTAGCCCTGGAGGGTGAAGCTGGAGCCATTGGTGTCTCCGCTAAGTTCGGGATCGGTGGTACCGGCTACATTGACCACGCCGGGAATTTGGCGCAGTGCTTCAAGCGAGTTGGTGACGATCTGCGGTGTGCGATCCTCGCCGCAGCCGGAGTTGGTGGGATCGAGCGAGAAGGTGGCGAGATCCCCGGTCTCGAAGCCGACGGACTGGTGGCGAAGATTGTCGAGCGTGCGCACGAACAGGCCCGCGCCGCCGAGCAGCAGGACACTGAGCGCGATCTGCGCGCCCACGGCGAGCTTGCGGAAACGCTGCGAGCTTCTGGATGCGGTTCCGGTGTTCTGGCGCAGCGCATTGGCCAGATCGGGGCGCAGGAAGTGGAAGACCGGGGCAATGCTGAAGAGCAGGCTCACCACTACGGAAACGCCGAGGGTGAACAGGAGGACGCGCGCGTCGATGGATGCGGAGTAGGGCTCCTGGCCGGGATCGGCGCTGGTCATCAGGCGAACCAGGGTCGTGGCCACCATCGGAGCCAGAGCAAGCCCCGCAGCGGCTCCGGCAATGCCGAGCAGCCCGCCCTCGACGAGCAATTGCGCTACGATGCGGCTGCGTTTTGCGCCCAGCGCGTAGCGCATGGACATCTCGCGGGCGCGGCCCGCGGCGCGCAGCAGCAGCAGCGTGGCCACGTTGATGGCGCACATGGCTACCAACAGGCCCGCCATGCTCAGGAGGATGATGAGCGGCGTTTCCAGTTCTGTGCGGCCGGGAGAGAATCCCTTCGAATCGTCCAGGACTTTGAGGCGCGATTCATCGAGGAAGTGTTTTTTGAAACGCTCGGTCCGCGACTTGTAAAGGGTCAACTCATACGCCCGCAGCGAGTGCCACAACGGCCCGAGGCTGGCCTCGGCCTGGGACATGGTAACGCCCGGCTTGAGCCGCGCCACGAGTGTGAGCCAGATGGACTGATGGTTGTTCAGGTCGTCGCGAGGTGCCATCCAGGGCATGGCAATATCGACCATGCTGATGGGGATGAAGACGCCGGGCTTGTAGCCGCCGATGGCGGAGTCGAAGTTCTGGGGCGCGACGCCGAGGATAATGAAAGGATGGCCGTTGATAAGCACGGTCTGGCCGACGATATCGCGCGATGCGGCGAAGCGCGTCTTCCAGTAGTCGTAGCTAAGTACGACCACGGGATTGCTGTTCTTCGCGGTGTCGTCCTGTTGCGTGAGCAGCCGGCCCACCGCGGGCTTGAGTCCGAGCATTTGAAAATAATTGCCGGTGACGACTTCGGCGTCTTCATTCTCCGCCTGGTTGCGCCAACTGACGCCGACGTTGGTTTTGTCCGCAGCCAGCATCCCCGCAAAGGCCTGGCTCTGGTCGCGCAGGTCCTTGTACATCGGGTAGGAAAAGTAGTTGTCGGTGTCGCCGCCGAAACTGCTCGCGGAACCGGAGAAATCACCGGTCCACTCGAAACGCACCAACTCCTTTGGCCGCTCGACCGGCAACATGCGCAGCAGCACACGATCGAAAAGCGTGAAGACAGCGGCGTTGGCGCCGATGCCGAGGGCCAGCGTGACGATCACGGTAAGCGTGAAGGCCGGCGACTTGCGCAACTGGCGCAGCGCGTAGCGGTGATCGTGAAGCAGCGTGTTCATCTTCGTCCCTCCTCGATGGAGCATTACTCCGTGCGCAGGGCCTGCATGGGTTCAATGGAGGCGGCGCGGACGGCGGGAATCATGCATGCTAGGGCCGCAACCAGAGCCAGCAGTATAGTGACCGCAGCAAAGGTCGCCGGATCGTTCGGCGCAATGCCGAATAACATGTTGCTCAACAAACGTGTAAGTGCCAAGGCGGCAACCAGGCCGATGGCCATACCGAAAGCCGTCAGTGTCATGCCTTGTTTGACTACCAACCACAAAACTTGGTGCCGATTCGCGCCCAACGCCATGCGGATGCCAATCTCGAGGCGCATTGCGGTTACCGTATAAGCGAGAACGCCGTAAAGCCCGAGCGCGGCCAGGAGAGCGGCTACCCCCGCGAATGCTCCAACCACCCAGGTAGGCTGCCTCAACCAGAGGATGCTCTGCTCCTTTACCTGTTCCATGGTCCTCACGTCCCCCAGAGGTAGGTGGGCATCGACCTGCCGCACCGCCTCCCGAATACCGGGCATTACCGCCGACATCTCGCTTCGTGTACGGACTACCAGCTTAATGTCCTGCCGCGGGACTTGGGCCAGAGGCACATAGGCCACCGGTTGTTGCGGCGCGTGCAACCCGCCCGTACGCTCGCTGCGAATCACGCCCACGATCTGCACGTTGACGACGGACTCCGGGATCGGACCGTAGCCAGGCAAATCCATGAGGACGATTCTTCCGACCGGGTTCGCCATTCCGAATTGGTGCGACAACTGCCGGGCCACCTCCTGATTAATGACCACAACGCGGGGGTGTCCAGCGCGATCTTGGTCCTCAATTCCGCGCCCGGATTCCACGGGAATGTCGAACGTGCCGAAGTACCACGGATCCACGAGCTTCAGACCCACGCCGAAGCCGACACCTCGATTAAGGCCCATCCCCTCGCCCCAGTGCACGCCTTGAAGAGGGAGGTCTTGCGCGACGGATGCCTGCTCGACTCCGGGCACGGCTCGCAGCCGTTCAACGACTTCTTCATAGAATCTCGTAGCTCTTTGTGGATCCGGGTATGCGGCCGTGGGAAGATCGACCGACATCGTAATCACGTGGTCGATTCTCACCCCGGCATTCACCTGTTGAAGTCTTGCCAGGCTCTTGAACAGCAGGCCCGCGCCGCAGACGAGCATAAAGGAGACCGCGACCTCGGCGATGACGATCGTCCGGCGCACAACTGCGCTCGAACGCGACGATCCGCGTCCTGCCTGATTCAACAAGCCTGATAGCCTGCTGAAGGAAGTCTGCAAGGAAGGAAGCAGACCCGCGAGTATCAGAACCAACATCACGGCCGCAGCGGCGAAGCCAAACACGCGCAGATCCATGCTGAGATCAGCCGTAAACGGCAGCGATGCCGACAGCAGCGGGATCGCAGCAGAAATCAGCAGCCAGGCCACACCAAGGCCCGCGGCGCCACCCAGAACAGACAAGACCAGGCTCTCGGTGAGCAACTGCCCAATCAAACGGCCACGCCTGGCCCCCAAAGCGGCTCTGAGCGCCATCTCTCTCCACCGGGTTGCCCCCTTTACCAGCACCAGGTTCGCCACGTTCGCGCAAGCGATGAGCAAGACCATCAGTACCGCTCCGAACACCAGGTAGATCGAGCGGCGCAGTGTGTCGCCAACCAGCCGTTGCGCAAACGGTTCCACTGCGAAGCCCCAGTCCTTATACTCCGCCATGACTGGGGCGAGGCTGGCTCTCAAGATGTTCATTCTGGCTCGAGCCTGCTCGAGGCTCACACCGGCCCGAAGCCGCCCGATAACTTCGAGCAAGTGCTGATCGCGATTCATTTGCTTCGGTGCGAAGATCAGTGGTTTCCAGAACGCAGTCTCGTCCCGATCGAAACAGCCCGCGGGTAACACGCCGATGATGCTGTGCGGTTCACCGTCGATTACCAAGTCGCGTTTCAGAACGCCGGGATCGCTCGCAAATCGCGTTTGCCAGAACGAGTGGCTCAGCACGACCACCGGGGATGCTCCCGCCTGATCTTCCCCCGGTGCGAAGGCGCGCCCTAGTCGAGGCTTCACGCCGAATACCTTGAAGTAGTCGGCCGACACCAGCTTGCCTTCAACGTGCGCCAGATCTTCACCAGTTCCCACGGCGGCTCGAGTGCGCTGCTCGATCGACAACGCATCGAAGAGCGCGTTCTGCCGCTTCCAGTCCAGAAAGGTCAGCGTGGTGGTCTCGTTTGGCGTCCCATTCGGCAAAGTCTCCCACACCCTAACCATGCGCTCAGGCTCGGGGAAAGGAAGAGGCTTTAGTAGAACCGCGTTCAAGATCGTGAACATTGCCGTAGCGGCGCCGATGCCTAAGGCCAGCGTCAACACTGCGGTCAATGTGAATCCCGGCGACTTGCACAACTGGCGTAGTGCGTAGTGAAGGTCGTGAAGCAGTCCCGTCATTTTTTCTCCTCTCACTCGTACCGTAACGCCACCATCGGATCGACCTTGGCCGCACGACGGGCGGGAAGCAGACAGGCAAGAAAGGCTACCAGCAGAAACGCGCCCGTGCTGCCGATGTACGTGATCGGGTCGCTGCGGGTGATTCCGAACAGGCTGCTCTGGAGGAGCCGGCCGACTGCCCACGCACCGGCCAATCCAACCAGTATTCCTGGCAGTATAAGCCTGAATCCTCGCCACAAGACTCCTCGCAGGATTCTTGCCCTGGAAGCGCCGAGCGCCATGCGTATCCCCATCTCGCGCGTGTTGCGGCTGATGGTGAAAGCAAGCACTCCGTAGATGCCGATCAGGGCAAGCAGCAGGGCCGTACCGGCAAAGGAAGTGAACAAGTCCATGTTGAAACGGCGCCCGGTGAGGGAATCGGCGATCCGAGCTGTCATGGGCCGCATATCGGTGATCGGCCGGTCGCCGATTACAGGCCGAAGGATCGAACGCATCGAGGCTGCGATGCTGGAGGAGTCCTTGCTGGTGCGTATCGCCAGGAACATATCCCCTGGTATGGGCATCTGGTGCAGAGACAAGTAGAACTCGGGATTATCTCCTTGATCCAGCCCAAACTGGGTCGTGTTGCCCACCACGCCGACAATCTGCACTATAGGGCGCGGCACGTTCGGGGCGGACTTGAGACGGAATCGTTTGCCCACCGGATCTTCGCCCGGCCAGAATTCTTTCGCCATGCGCTGGCTGATTACCGCATCGAGCGTCAGATTCTTAAACATGGCGAGAAAATCCTGTGGCTTGACTTCGACGCCGGGGGAAAGTGCGGGTTGCTGTTCCCGGCCGCTCAGCAACCGGCCGCGCACCAGCGGAATCCCCATGGCGCGAAAATACCCCGGGCTTACAACCTCTATGCTTGCATTCGGAACGTTGGCCTCCGCCGGGTCAGGCCGTCCTTCAGGGTAGAAGGCCACCGTGGAACTGTATCCGCTAAATGGAAGTCCCGTGACGACGCCGCACCCATCCACTTCAGGCCGGTTGCCGGCGGTCTCCAGAATCCGTTCGTAGTAGGCCGTAAAACTCAAGGGATTGCGCCAGAACTGCTCCAAAGGCGGAGAGGATAGCTTTAGCGAAAGAACATGTTCCGGTTTGAAACCGGGGTCGACCTGCGCCAGCCGCTCCAGGGTGCGTATCAGCAGCCCAGCGCCCACAAGCAGCGTGAAAGCCAGGGCCACCTGACTCACGACCAGCAAGTCACCGGCACGAAACCTGCCGCCCGGCGAGCGCGTAAGGCACTCGGTGCTTTTCATGGCATCGCTGGGATTCACCTGCGATGACTGCCAGGCCGGGGCAAGCCCAAAGCCGATGCCGATGACCAGCGTGACGGCGACAACGAAGAGCAGAACGCGCCAGTCGAGACCGCCGCCAGTCCCTGCCATTTGCTGCATATCGAGCGGCACTAAGCGAAAAACCAGATGATAGACCTCCTTGCCAAAGAGCAACCCCAACGCTCCTCCGCCGATCGACAGCAGGAGGCTCTCGACCAGCAACTGGCGCATCAACTGGAAGCGGGACGCGCCTAAACCAGCGCGGATCGCCATCTCGCGCCGCCGGCCCGCCGAGCGGGCCAGGAGCATATTGGCCAGATTGACGCAGGCGATCAACAGGATTGCGCCCACCGCGCCCAGTAGCAGCAAAAGCTGTGTGCGCGCCGGACCCGCCAAGTGTTCGCGCAGAGGCATAACATTGGCCACGATACCGGTGTTGGCCTCTGGATAAAGCGTCTGGAGCCGCCGTGCGATGGTATCCATCTGACTCCGGGCAGCCTCCAGTGTCACACCGGGCTTCAATCGTCCCACAACGAATGTGTTCCTGCGATTGTTGCGAGGATTCATGAAGAGCCGGTCCGCATACTGCGCCACCGGCAGGTACACGTCGGCGGGCTGAGAAAACCGGAAATCTGCGGGCAGTATCCCGGCCACGGCCATCGATTGCCCGTCGAGCGACATTGTCCGGCCTACTATGCTCGGATCGGCCGCAAAGTATCTCTGCCACGCGGCGTACGAAAGCCACCCTACCGGAGCGGCCCCAGCCTTGTCGTCTTCCGCGATCATGCCCCTACCCTGGGTGATACGCACACCCAAGGCGGCAAAGAAATTGTCCGAGACCATTAACGTGGGGACCCGCTCCACGCCGTCGGTGGTCTTCAGTGTCCCGCTGTCGAATTGGTAGACAGACAACTCGGAGAAGCTGTCCTGCTGCGCACGCCAGTCTAGGAAGTTGGGATAGGAGACCGACCCATCGTGGTTGGAGATGCTGTTGCGTTCTGTAATCCAGAGCAGCCGGCCAGAATCCGGATAAGGCAGCGCGCGCAGAAATGTGGTGTTCACCACGTTGAAAATGGCTGTATTGGCGCCGATGCCGAGCGCCAACATCAGCACAACCGTGAATGTGAATCCTAGCGACTTGCGTAACTGGTGCAATGCGTAGCGAAGATCCTGAAACGCGTTCTGAAATAGCATGGCTACGCCTCCACTTCTTCTTCCAGCTTCTTCAACTCCTGCTCCGAGACGACTTTGCCGTCGAAGAGATGCACTTCGCGCTGGGCGTGCTTAGCAAAGCGCGGATCGTGCGTCACCATGCAGATGGTCGAGCCCTCGCGGTGCAGATCGGTGAGCAGATGCATCACTGCCTCGCCGTTCTTCGAGTCCAGGTTGCCGGTCGGCTCGTCGGCCAGCAGGATCGACGGCGAACCGGCCAGGGCGCGGGCCACGGCTACGCGCTGCTGCTGGCCGCCGGAGAGCTGCGCCGGATAATGCCTCATGCGGTGCGCCATGTTCACCCTCTCCAGGGCTTCCTTGACGCGCTTTTTACGCTCGCTCGAGGGCATTCCGGCGCGATAAGTCAGGGGCAGTTCGACATTCTCCTCGACAGTCAGATCGCCGATTAGGTTGAAGCTCTGGAAGATGAAGCCGATCTCCTGATTGCGAATGCGCGAGCGGTCGCCGAAGCTCAGGTTCTCGACCGGGTTGCCGTTGAGCAGGTATCTGCCGGCGGTGGGCGTGTCGAGCAGGCCCAGGATGGAGAGCAATGTGGATTTGCCGCATCCCGACGGGCCGGACATGGCCACATACTCGCCCCGCGAGATGGTGAGATGAACTCCGGAGAGCGCGTGCGTCTCCACTTCGTCGGTGTAGAAGATCTTGGTCAGGTCCTCAATTTCAATCAGCGTGCCGTTCGATGCCATTCTGTCCCCCTCGTGTCAGTGATCAGTTGTCAGTGATCGGTTGTCAGTTACCAGCAATCAGTTATCAGTGATAGTTGGCCAATGATCTCCGTCTTGCCGACCACTGACCACTGTCTTCACTCCAGCCGGATGCGGTCTACATTGTCCCAGCGCGACATATCGGAAAGAATCACCGTGTCGCCTTCCTTCAAACCTTCGAGCACCTGAATGCTGTTGACCGAGGCGCGGCCGACCTTGACCGGCACGCGCGTGGCGCCCTTGCCGTCGGGATCGATCTTGAACAGGCTCAGCGTGGAGTTTTCGTTGCCCAGCGCAGGGCGGCCTACATAGAGCACATCCGTCATGCGCTCCAGATCGATAGTCCCATCCACGCTCAACTGCGGAACCGCGCCTGGAGGGAGCGGTCCATCCAGCATTACGTCCACCGTGCGCGTTCCGTTCACGACGGAAGGATCGATTCTGGTAACGTGGCCGGGAATAATGCCGTTGTGCGTGTCGATGGAGGCGGGTTGGCCGATTTGGATGTCGCGCGCCTGGGTTTCGGCGATCTGCAGAGCGGCCTTGAGCTTGTCGAGCTGTATGACCTCGGCCACCGAGGTTCCCGCGGTGACGTGCTGGCCCACCTGCAACGGGGTGGCAAGCGGTGCGACCACACCGGAGATTCCGGCCCTGACCTGAAGCGCCTGCGTCTGCTTTTGATAGAGGTCAAGCAGGGCCTTGGCCTGGTCGATCTTGGTCTGTTGCGAAGCAAGCTGGACAGCGATGGCCTTCTGGTTCACATCGAGCTGGTCCTGGCTGAGCTTGTGCTGAGCGGTCAACTGGTCGGCTGTGCTCTTGGACTTGCTGTAGGCAAGGCCGGAGATGACGCCCAGATCATAGAGCGCCTTGTCGGTTTGCGCCTGCAACTGGTCCTGGGTATAGTCGGAGTTCACCTGGGCGGCCGAGGTTTTCTTATCCATCAGCGTGCTTTCGAGCGTGGCCTGAAGGCTTCTGTAGTCGGCCTGTGCGGCTTTTAGCCCCAACTGCGCGTTGAGCAGCTCCTGCTGGAGTTGAGGATCGGCCAGGTCCATCAGAACGGTATCCGGGGTTACCTTGGTCCCGGGCAAAACGCGAATGCGGACAACGGTCGCGTCGGTTTGCGCGGGAATGAGTTCGATCGAGTCTTCGCGCGGAACCAGCGAGCCGGTTGATCCGCGCACCTGGCGGATCATCGGCCCGCGCTTGACCGTATCCGGCCAGATGGTCGAGCGATCCACCGTGGGCGCTGCCGGTTTGAGCCGCAATACGGCCACCACTCCCACCGCCAGCACAACCAGCGCGACGGCGACATACGCCACAAAACGGCGCTTCCTCTTTTGCAATAAGTCTGGGCGTGCGATATCCATCGACCATAAGAGAAGCATTTCCCGTGCCAAAGGGCAATCAGCCTTCCGCATTGAAAATGAAACACTTAGAAAAGGAATGCGGTTACAGAAATCTACCCTATTGGCCGCTTATGGCATGAACTGTCCGATATCGGACAGTAGGATAATGTCGCCTGGTTTTGAAGCTGGCGGCAGCCGTTGTGCACAACCAAGGGAAAGAAAGCATCGATCTTCATGAGCGGACGCAATCGGGGAGAGTGATTGAGAGCTTTACGAACGAAACGGCTAGCCGAAGAGCTTGGAGCACTTCTGGACAAAGAATTCCTTGTCCAGGATTTGCCCAAGTTCCCACTAAACGTGGAAACGGCCTCCGTTATATTCGGAAGCCGTTTAGAATCTTGAAGTTCTTGGTTGCGGGGGCTGGATTTGAACCAGCGACCTTTGGGTTATGAGCCCAACGAGCTACCGGGCTGCTCCACCCCGCGTATTCAGTTTATCAACTCGCCGGATGGCGGTCAAATTGCTCGCGGTCGAATGCCGGCCTGTGCCGGCTGCCTCCTCCATCCGGTACACTGACGGGAACCCGGGAAACGCCAGCGAGGAACCCCGCAAATGTCCCAACTTTATGTCGCCGTTCTGGCCGTCATTGTCGTTTCGTTGCTGGCGGTTGCTGTCTATCGCACCTCCCAGGTGAAGACCAAGGCCGACTACCTGGTGGCCGGCCGGTCGCTGCCGGCTGCGGTGCTGGTGCTGACGCTGCTCACCTCCTGGATCGGCGCCGGATCGCTCTTTGCCGGCGCTGAGAACGCCTACAGGAACGGCTTTGCGGCGTTGTGGCAGCCGGCCGGCGGCTGGCTCGGCCTGCTGCTGATCTACTTCATCGCGCCCCGCGCCCGCAAATTCGCGCAATTCACGCTGCCTGACCTGCTCGAAGTCCGCTACAACCAGACGGCGCGGGTGCTGGGCACCATCGCCATCCTCTTCGCCTATGTCGGGATCACCAGCTACCAGTTCAAGGGCGGCGGCAACGTGCTGCACCTCATTTTTCCGGACACAGTCACACCGGAGCTGGGCGCCTACATCATCGCCGCCTTCGTCATTGTCACCACGGCTTTGGCCGGCATGTCTTCCGTGGCCTATATGGACGTGGCCATCGGCTCGCTGGTCACCGTCATCTGCATCATCGCCGCGCCTATGCTGTTTTTCAAGGCCGGCGGATGGGCCGGGCTTCACTCCGCGCTGCCGGCTTCCCACTTCCAGGTGCTGGGCAACCTCACCCTGGTCCGCGCGCTCGAGTTCCTGGTGCCCGTCCTGCTGCTCATGCTCGGCAACCAGGTGATGTATCAGAAGTTCTACTCCGCAAGATCCGAGCGGGACGCGCGCATCTCTGTCGTGGGGTGGATTCTGGGCACATTGTTGCTGGAGACGCTGATCGTGGCCATCGCCGTCTTTGGCTCGGCGCTCTATCCAACCGGAGAGGTAGCCAGGCAGCCCTACGAGATCATCCCCTACACGGCGCGCCACGGGCTGCCCGCGTTCATGGGCGCGCTCCTGCTCGGCGCGGTCTTCGCCAAAGTCATCTCCACGGCCTCGAACTACCTGTTTTCCCCAGCCACCAACCTGGTCAACGACGTTTTCGTGCGTTACATCGCTCCGCAGGCATCCAATAGGCGGGTGCTCATCGTCTCGCGGCTGGCCGTCGTTCTGCTTGGCTGCTGGGCGCTCTATCAGGCCATCTACGCCCAGAGCATCCTGGAAAAGATGCTGTGGGCATACACCATTTACTCCGCCGCGCTCACCCCGGTGGTGCTGGCGGCCTTCTTCTCCAAGCGCGTCACGGCCTGGGGCGCGGTGGCGGCCATTGGCGCCGGCACAGTGGTCACACTGGGCTGGGAGTTCGAGGCAGTCAAGGCGTTTTTCCCGCCCATCCTGGCCCAGCGCGACGCCATCTTTCCCGCGCTGTTCGCGGCCGTGCTGGCCATGGTGGTGGTTAGCCTCTTCACGCCCAGGCCGGCTCCGGAGCAGTTGGCGCAGTTCTCGGATTAGAGCATCTCCGCTACTTTCGCTCTCGCACGCATCGTGCTTTGCGGGATGTTTGCCTCCACCCCGGCAACCTGCTCCCTTGCCGTGAACCCCAGCGGGTCAAGAAAAAATCCACCCGGCCGCTCGAACCCGGCTTACACTGTCCGTGTAAATGCTGTGACGCCATGCCCGTCGCCCAACTGACCCTTGAAATCCGCATCGAGCACGCCCAGTCGCTCAAGGACCGGCGGCAGGTGGTGCGCTCGCTCAAAGATCAGTTGCGCCAGAGCTTCAACATCTCCGTGGCCGAGATGGACGAGACGGTCACCTGGCAGTCGGCTACCATTGGCGTGGTGGCCATCTCCCGCTCCCGCGACTACCTGCACGGCCTCATCGAAGAGGTGGAGCGCTCGGCCCGCCGCATGCTCAACGAACTCGGCGCGGAGCTGGCCGACAGCTTCTGGGAGTACATCGAGAACTGAGGCGACAGTTGGGCGTCTCCCTAGATCAGGAGAGATTCCCAACTGCCTTTCGCAGCTTCCGGTTCTTCAAGCGCCCCGAGGCATGGGCTTTTCGTGAATGAGCATCCAGGATGTGCCGAACTTGTCCCGGAGCATCGCGAAGCGGAAGGCAAAGAATGTCTCCTCCATTTTCATGAAGATCTCGCCGCCTTCAGAGAGCAGTGCATACAGGCTCTCCGCTTCCTCATTGCTGTCGACGGAAAGAGCAAGATAGACGCTGCGCATGGGCTGGAAACGGTCCGGAGGGGTGTCGCTGGCCATGATCGTCGTGTTGCCAATCACGATGCGGGCGTGGAGTACGGAGTTTTCCAAACCCGGATTGGCCTCCTTCGCGCCCGGGTTCTCGCCGTAGGTTGACATCATGAGGATCTTTCCGCCCAGATGCTGTTCGTAGAAGCGGAGAGCCTCGGCGCAGTTGCCGCCGTAGTTGAGGTAAGTTGTCAGTTTCATCGTTTCAATTTTCCTTTCGGGGAATGGATTGGAGAAGTGAACGGCGGAACCGGAGGCGTGGGACGCGCTGCTCCCATCCGCGCAAGTTCTCCGTAGAGATAAGTTACATATCTGATTTGCGATTTACAACCAATCCGTGTTTACAATGTGCAATCTGCTGCCGGTCCCGCTTGCAGCGCGGAGGCGACGGTTCTATACGCTTGAAGAACCAGGTCCATCAAATAATCAGGAGGTTTCCATAGGAGGCAAAATGGAACGAGATCCCCGTTCTTTTGGCGTTATCATCAGGCAGCCTAGCGCTTTTCTTCCAGTAGTAATGTCGATCGCTGCCCTGGCGATTGTGCTGGTCCACATTGGCATTTTCGGCGCTGCCCGCGAAGCCGATGAGGGAATCACGGCTCATCTCTGGCAGATCCTCATGGCTGGACAGATGCCGGTGCTGGCGTTCTTCGCGCTCAAATGGCTGCCTCGGGCTCCAAGACAGACGCTGTATGTGCTCGCGCTGCAAGCCGGAGCTATGCTCGCATCCATAGCTCCGGTCTTCTTACTCAAATTGTGAACGGAGACGGCTGTAAGTGGATGC
Source organism: Occallatibacter sp. (assembly GCA_035315085.1). Classification (GTDB taxonomy): domain Bacteria; phylum Acidobacteriota; class Terriglobia; order Terriglobales; family Acidobacteriaceae; genus Telmatobacter. The sequence continues at coordinate 30,884 of DATFYK010000104.1, read as the reverse complement.
GAGTGATTCGGGCCTCAGGCATTGTGGTACGAATCCGAGTATCGCTCTGACGCGAAGCCGGACCTTTCCTGGGTGTACGGCTGCTCTCTTTGCCCATGCCCCTCTGCTATCCTGTATGATCTACCCGCACCAGGAGGGGTTCATGCCGGAACACAGGGGGCGAAAGCACCATCAGGACCGGGTGGCGGAGACGCTGCGGCTGGAAATCGGCGCCATGATCGAGGGCGAACTCGTCGACCCGCGCATCAATCTTTGCTACGTCACCGAGGTGGTGCTGAATCCCGGCGGCAAGTCGGCGCGGGTTTACGTGGCCGTGGACAGCGCCGTCGAAGACATCGCCCAGGCCGAAGTGGATACCATCGCCGGCCTGGAAGCCGCCAAAGGTTACATTCGCTATGAGTTGAAGGAGCGCATGGGTGTGCGCCACGTGCCTGAGTTGTGCTTCCTCGCCGACCGTTCGGGCCGCTTCGAGGCCCGCATCAAAGAGTTGATGGACCGACATCGCAAGCGGCAAAAGGCCCCCGCGGAGCAAATGCCTCTATCGGAGCAGAAGCCTCCCGTGGAGCAGACGGCCCCGGCCGAGTAGAGCGAAACCAGGGTTACAGTGTTCTGTTGAGATTTGTGCAGGGTCGCCGCTTCCTCCACCCCAGCGACGAAGACTGTCTCCTCACCCCAGCGAGCAATAATCGCTCGCCGGGGCCCCCGAGTTGCCGGGGACCCCGGTCTGATGGTCGCGTCGACTTGAATGCCGCGGTTTCGGGATACACCCTCCCTGGTTCCGCTATAGCCGCAGATGAACACCACTCCCAGAGGCCGCAATTTTCCGGAAAATGCCGTGCCGTGGCCCGTTTCAACGGCGATGCGGCCTGAGAGCCCTTGAGATTTTGCGCGAATCTGTTAGCCTTGTCCCTATCGAAACTTGAGCACGATCTCCGCGTTGCTTGCTGGAGCGGACCGTAACCAGGCCAGGGCAGCCTACCCCCAATCGCCCTGACCAAAGCCGAAATCGATATTCTGCGCGGAACGGGCGATGGCCCGCCCGTTCGCGAGACGCTGGAACTGGAGAAACGCTGGAAGTGGAGACTACTCTCGAATCCTCTGTTCCGGATTCGCCCCCAAACCGGCGCAAACGGCTGCCCCGTTGGGCCACCGTCTGCGAAGCCGCCGTTTTTCTCGGCTTCGCCGTCTTCTTTCTCACCTACGGGCTAACCCCTCTTTTGGGCGGGGACGGCCTGGGGTTGGTGGGCTCCGACGAACCCCGCTATGCTCAGATCGCCCATGAAATGCTGAGCCGGTTCGACTCCGCGCACACCCTGAAAGGCCGCCTCGGCGCCTGCGTAACTCCCTATCTCTACGGCCATCCCTGGCTGGAGAAACCGGCCCTCTACTACTGGCGCGCCATGACCGTCTTTCAGGAATTCGGCGTCCACGACTGGAGCGCGCGCGTGCCCTCCACCACTTTCGCCTTCGTCATGGTGGCGCTCATCTACCTGCACATGCGGCGCTTCCGCCCCGGCGGCCACCTGGACGCGGCGCTCATCACCGTGGCCTGCGCCGGCATCATCGGCTTTGCCCGCGGCGCTTCCACTGACATGCAGATGGCGGCGCCTCTGGCTATCGGCCTGCTCGGCTGGTACGCCTGGTACGAGACCGATTCCAGGTTCTGGCTCTTCGACATCTACTTCTTCACCGGCGTGGCCACGCTGGCCAAAGGGCCCGTGGCGCCGTTTTTGGCCATCGTGATCGTGGCCGCCTTTGCCGCCCTGCGCAGGGAGTGGTCCATCCTGCGCCGCTCCCTCTGGTGGCCAGGCGTGCTGCTCTACTTCGCCATCGTTCTGCCCTGGTTCATCGCCGTCCAGCATCAGAACCCCGACTTTTTCCGTGTGTTTTTCCTGGAACATAATCTGGATCGGTTCAGCACCGATCTCTATCACCACCATGAGCCGTTCTGGTACTACCTGGTGGTCGTTGTCCTGGCCATGATGCCGTGGACCGTCATCGCCATACGGGCACTCGCTGACGGCATTCACACTTCGGTGTGCGAGTGGCGGCTGCGCCATTCCAGCCGTTGCAAGCCCTGCGCCAACCGTCCCGGCGACGCCTTCCCTGAGTTTCTGGTGGTATGGGCGCTCATTCCCATCCTCTTCTTCTCGCTCTCGAAGTCCAAGCTGCCGGGCTACATTCTTCCTTCTATTCCTCCCATCGCCATTCTCACCGGAGACTACCTTTTCCGCCGCCGTCAGCCGGGTCTGAATCGCTGGGTGCTGTTGGGCCACGCGGTCCTTTGCGGCTTAATGACCATGTTCGCCCTGCTTCTGCCCTGGTTTGTGGCCCACGGTGCCAAGATGCCTCCCGCGCACGCACTTGTAGCCGCGCTTCTGGCCGCCCTGGGAGCCTCGCTGTTGATTCTCATCGTGGTCAAAGGCTTTGGCGTGGCCCGGCTCCGGCTCGTTACCTGCGGAGTGCTGGTGGTGCTGGTTCTCTTTCTTTATGGCGTAGGCCCGTTCTTCGGCATCCCCGAGGTCGGCGCCACCAAGCGCGTCATTCACCTGCTCGACCGGGCTTACTCCGCGCGCCCGCTGGCCGATCGGCTCGCCTCTCTGGTTCCCGCCGACGAGACCGTCGCGGTCTTTCGCGTCCGCCGCGACATGGAGTATGGGCTCTCGTTCTATCGCAATCGCGAGGTCGTCAATTACGAGGACAGCGGCGTGCCCGATGGGCAGCACCTGCTGGTGGTGCGGGTCGCCGGCCGCAACGGCGCAGACCTCCACACGGCAGCCGCCCTCGATGAGTACCTGGAAGGCCGCCGCTATGAGCAACTCTTCACATGGCCCGAGCAAGGGCTCGTAGTCTATCTGGTCGGCAGCCGGTAAGCTGATAAGCTGAACGTCAAGTTGTACTTGAACTCCTGGCAAGGTGATCGGAAGGCGCTACTCGCTGCACGCCTCCGCTCAAGCCTCAACTGATCCGGGCCTGCACGGCTTTCTCCCCCCGGCCGCAGCCGGCCCGCAGCCAAAGGGAAGACCATGGCATCCACTGCTTCCATCGAGATCCTCGACCTGCGGCACTTCGCGGCGCCGGTGCTCCGCCCTGTGCTCGATGCCGAGGGCGAGCTGTGGAAGCAGCGCCTGCATTGGGACTATCGAAGCTCCTCCGGGCTCCTGATGCAGTATCTCGACAACCACATGCTGCCCGGCTACGCGGCTCTGGAAGCAGGCCAGGTCATAGGCTACGTCTTCTGCGTCTACGAGGAGACCAAGGCCGTCATCGGCGACGTCTTCGCTCTGCCCAGCCCCCCGGACGGCTCTGCTGACCTGTCGGCCTCAGCCCGCCAAACTTCGGTCCCGGCGCACGAAATAGAGGAGACCCTGCTCAAGCACCTCTTTGAGACGCTTCTGAACTCGCCGCAACTCGACCGCATCGAATCGCAACTGCTGCTGCACCCTTCCGGCGCCCACGCCGAGAACTTCCGCCGGGCCGGATTTCAAATCTTCCGCCGCCTCTTCATGGTTCAGCCCCTGCAAGGTCTCTGGAACCCGCCCCGCGTAAAGCTGCCTGAAGGCCTCGAACTGCGCCCCTGGCGCGAAGAAGACCTGAACCCCGCCGGAAAGCTCATCTCAGAGGCCTATCGCGATCATCCCGACAGCGTGATCAACGATCAGTACCGCTCCGCCCACGGTTCCCAGCGCTTTCTCCACAACATCGTCCGCTACTCCGGTTGCGGCGTCTTCTCCGCGCAGGTTTCGCACGTGGTGGTCGAGCGCGTCAGCCGGGAACTGGTGGCGCTGGTGCTGGGCTCGCGCGTCAGCCCGCAGAGCGGCCACATCACCCAGGTCTGCGTCCATCCCGAGTTCCGCCGCCGCGGCCTGGCCCGCATGCTGCTCTCCGTGGCCGCCTTCCACTTCATGCGCCTGGGCGCCACCGAAGTCTCCCTCACCGTCACCGAATCCAACTCCGAGGCCATCGATCTGTACCTGGCCGAGGGTTACACCTGCGCGCATCGCTTCGACGCCGCCGTCTGGCGCCGGGAAGGCATGGCCTGAGAATTGTGTTGAGATCCGCCAACGCCGCACGGCCAGGAACGCCTTCTGAATGAATGGCTCAAGCCACTGGCCGCGACCGCTGGTCCTGTGCGTCTCTGATCAATAGGACCAGCGTAAAAGGCACTCCGATCAGGACTGCGAAGGAAAGCCAGTCCAGGCGCCTTTCCGTATGCCACAACATCCACGCATGTGCGCCATGACTGCACAGCGTTTCGAGAGTCAGCACGCCGAACGCCGCCACAAACCACCGCGGCCGCCGGAGAAGATACCAGGCGCAAAGAAGATCGATTACACAGAAGGCCGCATGGCGCCCGTGCGCTCCTCCATGGCTGAACGCGGGCACAAGGAAAGCGGCAGCATGGTAAATCGCCGCGCCAATAAACAAAACAGCGATGATGCGAAAGATGTTTTTGCGGGACACGGGTCTCCAGCTACCGCGCGATCAGGAACATCACCCAGCTGACCAGAATGGCCGAGCCGACGAAGAGCGCGAAGCAGTAGATTCCGTAGCGAATCATGCGCCGCGGCGTCTCGCGCTGCGTGATGCCGAATACGACGGACGCAAAGAGGGCAAACAGCACAACCGCCGCAAAGTGAGAGGGCCGGAACACTAGGCTTTCCTCCCCGTGCGAAGATTATGCGCGTCCACGGCGGCGATCACGTTCAGCAGGCCGGCCACCACAATAAACTTCGTGCCATAGTCGGCCGTCGTCACCTGCACCTGGTCCGCGCCCAGCCCCAGCACCCGGCTCACGATGTAAAGCAGCCCATTGCCCAGGTCGCCGGCCAGTCCCAGCAGGTCCAGCATGTCGTGCGCGCCTGCGTAGAGCTTGCCTTGCATGGCCAGGCCGATGGCGAACATGCCCAAAATCGACGCCGCCAGCAGCGCTCCGCGGCCCCACTTGCGCAGCAGAAAATGCCCCGCGCCGGGCACCAGCCAGCCCGCGATCAGAGGAAGATAAACGTACCCTTGCTGTGAATCCTTTTGAGCCCCCGCGCTCTTGTCCGGTTCTGTGGCCATTCCTTTTTGACTATACCGCACTAGGGCTGGGGTCAGGGATCAGTCACCCCGAAGAGCACAGATCGCTCGCTGGGGACCCCGGCAGGGAAATGCCACTGGAGGGCAGTGGTTTCGGGTTACAGCAATTGTGGAACCTCTATAACCGGAAATACCGCTTCGCCCGCGCCACATCCTTGAAAATCTGCTCCTTGAGCGCCTCAGGCGAGGGCCACTTCACTTCCGGCCGCAGCCGCGCCAGAAACTCCAGTTCGATCGGGGTTCCCTCATTCAGGTCCACCGGCTCGAAGTCCAGAATGTGCGATTCCACGGCAAACGACGCCGCGCCAAATGTCGGCCGGTTGCCCACATTCGTAACCGCCTTGAAGCAGCGCCCGCCGACCGTCAGCCGCGTGACGTAAACCCCAAAGCCGGGCAGCAATCCTTCATACGGCGCCAGGTTGATCGTCGGCGCCTGCAGGCGCGTGCCGATTCCGCGCCCACGCGCCTGCGTCGAACAGACCCCAAACGGCCGTCCCAGCATCCACCGAGCCCGCCGTACGTCTCCCGCCGCCAGCAGCGCCCGGATCGCCGAACTCGAAACCTCCATCCCATGCACCCGCACCGCCTGGTGCACATGCACCGCGAACCCAAACTCGGCGCCAAGCTCCTTCAGTTCCCTGACACCCGCCCCGGCGCGATGCCCAAACCGGAAGTTCCCGCCCTCATGCATGGACAAGACGCCCAAAGCCTCCACCAGAATCCCGCGCACAAACTCCCGCGCCGACAAACCCGCCAGCGCCGCGTCAAACGGCAGCACCAGCACCGCATCGATCCCCGTAGCGCCCAGCAGCCGCACCCGCTCCGCAATCGGCGTAAGCAATCGCGGCGCTTGCGCCGGCCGCAGAAACTGCTCCGGGTGAGGATCGAAGGTAATGGCCACCGACCGCATCCCGCGCACCTCAAGCCCGCGAGCCTCCTCCACCACCGCATCAAGAATCTTCCGGTGCCCCAGATGCACGCCGTCGAAGTTTCCGATCACGCCCACCGACGGGCCAAACCGGACAGGGATCTCCTTCACCGACCGGTAAACGGGGATCATGCCGGCGCTATCGCTCATAGATTCACAAGCCCAATTCCACAGGCAGGCTAAGCCCGTCGTAAGCCAGCGCCATCCCCACCGGCAGCGCGCGGTTGGTCTCTTCATGGCCCAGTTCGTGGGCGATGTGGGTAAACCAGGTCTGTCGCGCCCCAATCCGGCGCGCCCAGTCCACGGCCTGCTCCACTGTGGCGTGGCTGGGGTGGGGCTGGTGGCGGAGCGCGGAGACGACCACGTGGTCCAGCCCTTCCAGCAGCGCAAAGCTCCGCTCGGGGATGCCGCTCACGTCCGTCAGGTAAGCCGCGCGGCCGAAGCGGAAACCCGCGATCTCCATCTGCCCATGCATCACTGGAACGCGCAGGAACTCCACCCCATGAACCGGATTTCGCTCAGCCAGCGGCTGCAGCCGGACACGCGCGCGGGTGGAATAAGTAGCCTGCGGCGAAAAGGTGTACTCGAAGATCCGCTCCAGCGCCGCAGCCGTCTCCTGCGAAGCGTATAACGGAATCGGCCCGCCCTCGCGAACGGCTGTGAAGCTTAGAGGCCGCAGATCGTCCAGCCCCAGAACGTGGTCGGCATGGGAATGCGTATAGAACACCGCGTCTACGTGCGTCAGCCCGTTGCGCAAAGCCTGCTCGCGAAAGTCCGGCCCGGTGTCGATCACCACCACCCGCTCCCGTCCGCCGCTCTGTCCAGCCTGCTGCCAGCGCACCAGCACCGAAGGCCGCAGCCGCCGGTCGCGCGGGTCCGTCGAGGCGCACACCGCGCAGCCGCACCCCAGCGTGGGAACTCCCATTGAGGTTCCCGTCCCCAGAAATGTCAGCAGGCCGTCCATCCAATTTCTAACGTTTTCCCGGCGGTGGCGGCGGCATGTCCTGCACGCTGATCATGCTCGTCAGCTCCAGGAAGGCCATCCGCATCTCAAAAAGAACGCTCTCGAGCATGCGCTCCTCGGCTTCCGTCAGGTTGCCGCGCGTCTTCTCGGCCAGCACGCCCAGCAGGTCGATGGTGACGCGCGCGCCCACAATATCCACCCGCGGCCGCTGGCCCTCCTGCGTCCCCGCTCCCATCTGGATCATCGCGGAGAGGTAGAACTGCTGCACCAGTTGCTCAAACCCGATTGGCGGTTGCGCGCCCACGGCGGGATTCTGCGCCCGCAGCAGGTCTTCCACCCGCTGCGCCGAGGCCTCGTAGGCGGTTTTCTGCTCGTGGCTCTCCTCGGCAGTCGGCGCGGGCGGCAGGCCCCCGGCAATCTTTTCATCCTGCGCGCCCTCTTGAGCTTCCGCCGCCTGTTTGCTCTCGTTCACCACCAGCCGCGGTCCGCCCCTCGTCTCGCCCGGCTCAACCGCTTCAACCGGCGCGGTCTCCGGCTCCGTCGCAGGCTTTTGCGCGCTCTCGTGTTCTTCCTCCGCCTTAAACTTGCGGCGGTCAATCACGGTGAATTTAGGTGTTTCGCTCATAGTTCCAGCTTTCCAATCCGTTTCGCTGACTTGTTGACTCGCTGACTCTTCCGGTGCTCCCAAGTCTCGTCCGCCGCGGCGGAGAGATCTGGGAGTCACTCTTCGCTGACTTGCTGACCCGCCCTTCAAAGCTCAGGCGGCGCGGCCAAAATCCGGGCAGTCCCCGTAACCGTTGCGGTAGCGTAATTCAATGGTTGGTTTTGCAACTCGGCATCTGCCCGAATCATGCCCAACGCAAAGACGCGGCTCCCCGTCGCCAGCTTCAGCTCCGCAGCGCTGGTAATCTCTCCGGCAGCCGCCCCGCCGTCCGACTTCAGTTCCGTCCCGCCCGCCGGCACCGGCCCAGTCAGCTCCAGCGGCCGCAGATGCCGGTGAACGCTCCCCCGCGAATGGATTCGCTCCACGATCTCCTGTCCCAGGTAGCAGCCTTTGTTGAAATGCAGCGCCCGCATCTGCGAGGTCTCCTGCGGCAGGTCGCGCTCCGCGATGTCGATCCCGTACGCCGGTATCCCTTCGGCGATGCGAAACGCCTCCAGGGACGCGCTGCCCACCGGCGTCGCCCCGGCCGTGCGCAGACACGGCCACAGTTTCCCCAGCCCCGCCGACGGCAACCAAAACTCGTAGTGCGGCGCCAGCACGCCGTAACCGCGCAAAATCCTCAACTCCCACCCGTTCCACTCCACGCAGGTTCCCCTCATCGAGTGCGCCAACACGGGCAGGCCCAGCCGTTCCAGCACCTCATCGGCCAGCGGACCCGTCAGCCCAATCGCCGTCTCCGAACCCGCCTCGCCCGGCGGCTCTGTGTCCAAGGGAACCAGTTCCACGTCGTCCATGACGATGAAGCCGTTCAGGTGAGCCATCAGCCGGTCGTACTGGTCGGCCGCAATCTCCAGTTCCAGCCCGGATTCCCCAGCGAAAGGAGTCCCCAAGAGACGATCTTCGACGCGATCTGAGTTTCCCGGGGCGTCGGCGGCAGGGTTTCGCCGCTGGGGTGAAAGCTCTTCGCCTTCCCGCCAAACCGTCAGGTCGCCCTGAATCCGCCCCTGCGCATTCAATACAAGATTCCATGCCCCGGTGTTGGGAAACAGGTCGTTGACCGTGTTGGTCACCATCCCGCTCAGCCAGCGAAAGCGGTCTTCCCCGCGCACCGTCACGCGCCTCAACCAGCCCAGGTCGTGGATCGCGGCTCCTGAAGCCAGCGCCGCTATTTCCTCTTCGGGCGCGTCCAATCCCCGGGGCGTGAGCGCGCCGCGATAGACGGCAAGCTCGTGTTGCGCATGCGCGGATTCAAGCATCAAAGCCAGCGCCGTAGCTTGAATCGTTTGTCCAAGACCGGTTTCAGTCATAGGGGAACTTTTCTTCGGCCTGGCGCGAAATTTCTACCCGAAACCTCGCACCAAGCCGCGTCTTAATTATAGCCTTGGAAGAAGATGCAGGCGCCCCGGCCCCGGAGCCTGGAGCTTGGGCAGCATGGAGAGTCGATGACGAAGCAGTACGCAATTGTGGAAACTGGCTGGTCCCAATGGACCCAAAGATTTGTGCTGTTGGCAGCGTTCTGCCTGGCTGCGGCAACGGCAGCCCCAGCGCAACAACCGCCCGCTCCCACCCCCCGACCCCAGGACCAGGCTCCGGCCACATCCCCGGGCAAGGCCCAAACCCGCATTACCCCGGAACAGGCCCGCCAGCTCTTCTCGCTCGTCGATGAACTGCTCAAGTTCTCTTCGCAGGAGACCGGCCTGCCCATCAAGAGCGCCATCAAGCGCCAGATCATCAGCCGCGCCGCCGTCGAAAGCTACATGAAACAGAAATTCGACGAAGACGAAAGCGCCAAGCGCCTCCAGCGCAGCGAAATCGTCCTCAAGAAGTTCGGCCTCCTGGACCGCGACTTCGCCCTCAAGCCTTTTCTCCTCGCGCTCCTCACGGAACAGGTCGAAGCCTTCTACGACTCCAAAACCAAGACCGTGAACATGCTCGACTGGGTCAGCATCGAAGAGCAAAAGCCCGTCCTGGCTCACGAGCTCACCCACGCCCTCCAGGACCAGCATTCCGATCTTGAGAAATGGAGCGACCAGACCCCCGAAGATGTCTCCCTCAACGCCTCCGGCGACACCGATCACATCGCCAAAGACGAGATGGACACCGCCCGCGACGCCGTCGTCGAGGGCCAGGCTACGGCCGTCATGATGGACTACATCCTCAAGCCCATGGGCAAGAGCCTCATCAAGGATCCCGAGATCATGGAATTCGCCAAGCGGCAAATGTCCGCCTCGGATAGTTCGCCGATCCTCGCCCGCGCTCCGATCCTGCTCTCCGAGTCGCTCCTCTTCCCCTATCGCGAGGGCCTCAGCTTCGAGCAGGACGTGTGGATGGACCAGGGCCAGGCCGCCGCCTTCGCAGGCGCCATGGACCGCCCCCCCACCTCATCCTGGGAGATCATCAACCCCCTCGAATACGAGAAACGTCACGTCCCCGCCGTGCCGCTGCTGCCCGACATCCATCCCCTCGTCGACAAGCTCTACAAGCCCTACGACATCGGCCAAGTCGGCCAGATCGATCTGCACATTCTCACCGAGATCTTCGGCGGCGATGCTGCCGCCCGCAACCTGACTTCCGCCTGGGATGGAGGCATCTACTGGGCCGGCCAGCGCCTCAGCGCCAAAACTCCCGCCGACCACCACCCCACGGACAAAGACCCGTCTATTCACCCCAGCGAGCAAAGATCGCTCGCCGGGGACCCCGACTCCATGGGGACCCCGGTCGAGCAGGCCGGCACAAGCTCCCTTGCCCTTTTCTACCTGTCGGCGTGGAAGAATACCGCTTCCGCCCAGGCCTTCGCCCAGCTCTACGCCGCCGACCTGGGCCGCAAATACTCCGGCCTCAAGCCCGACCTCGACGCCCAGCTCTCCACCCCCTCGGGCGTCGACGAGCAGGTCTACTCCACCAATGAAGGCCCCGTCCTCATCACCACCCGCGGCAAATTAGTCTTCGTCGCCGAAAGCTTCCCGCTCGACCTGGCCCGCAAACTCACCGCCCTCATCCTCGACGCCCAAGGCGCGGGCGAATTGCGCATAGCCAACACAAACCCCAGCGCCCCACCTCTTGCGTCCGAGGCCGGCGAACCGCTCACCGCCAGCCTGGTCCGCTTCTTTTCCAACTGCGGCGTCATGAAAGCAGCGGTTAACGCCGCCATCCAGGCAGCAAAGTAGAGCGAGTCCTCCCACAAAACTGGGTGTGGGTGTATGGCGCCCCGCCCTCGCCGTCCGCCGCGGCGGACCGTAGCGGACGGTTAAGTTCGGATAGTTCCATCGATCTATGGCCTTTTACAGTCCTCTTCACCGCCCCGTCCCCCGGAAACATCACACCGCATCCTTGTGGACGAGATACTCGTCCAGCAGCACGGCAACCAATACCGCGGTGGGGACCGAGACCAAGGCCCCCGGAACGCCTTCCAGCGCGAACCCGAGCAGCAGGGCTACCAGAATAGCCAGGCCAGGAAGGTTCACGCTGCTCTTCATAATCCGCGGAGTCAGGTATGAGTTTTCAACCTGTAGATAGACCAGGTAAAAGACGGCAATGCCCAGCACTCTGCCCCACGAGTCGATCGCCGCCACCAGCAAGGCCAGCGCGATGCAGATAGCTGCGCCCAGCACGGGAATGATGTTGAGCAATCCGGTCAGCACGCCCAGAGCGTAAGCATAGCGAACGTGCAGGACGAGATAGACGGCCGTGCTGGCAAGTCCAAGGATGAGCATAAGGCTGCCCTGGCCAAGCAGCCATTTGCCCATGCGGATCTCTGCCCGCCGCAGGCTCTTGTCAAGCCGGTCGCGGCTTTCTGGCGGGAAAAAGGAAAGGAACCAGCGGTAGGCTTGGTCGCCTTCCAGAATGAAATAAACGGTCAGGATAAGGCCCATGACAATATCGAATAAGTTACCGGCCCAATCCCGGATCGAGAGCAGCAGATAAGTCGCCGCCTGGCTGGCGAAATCTTGAACTCGTGAACTGATCTCGTCCGTATTCAACTGGTCGGCGAAGGGAATCTTCTTAAACTTCTCCAGAAGGTCGGGCAAGCGGGTTGGCATCTCCCTGCCGAACTCCTGCAAGTCCCGGATCACCGGCGGCAGAGCGAGGAAGCCGAAGGCGGTAAGCGCGGCGGCCACCGCCAGCAGGAGGAAAAGAATGGCTGAGCCCTTGAATGGTTGCCAGCGCCCAATCCGAAGGCTGGAGGTAAACCGCACCACGGGCGTCAGCACCACGGCAAACAGCGCGCTGACATACAGCAGCATCAGCACGTCGCGCAGAACCCACGCCAGGGCGCAAGCCAGGGCAAGGGTGAACGCGAAGACAATGTCGCTGCGAAGAGTGCGCGGGTTTACGGAAGACTGAGTCATGCGCTGGATTCCCCTACTTGTCCCCACCCAGAATCGACCCCACAATCCCGCCCAGCAGCGCGCCGCCGGCAGCAGTCCTCACATCTCGCCCTTCGGTCCGCGGTAGGTACTCGCTGATCTGGTGCGCCAGCCGCGAAATCGGCAGCGTCTGCAGCCACACCTGTCCCGGCCCCGTCAGCACCGCCAGAAAAATCCCGTCCCCGCCAAAAATCGCATTTTTGATCCCTGGAACCATGGTGATCTGGAACCCCACCGACGCTTGGAATGCCCCCACGTGCCCCGGATGCACCAGCAGCGTCTCGCCCGTGGCTAGGTTCTTCGTAATCAGTTCGCCGGACAGCTCCAGCCACGCCGTTCCCTGGCCGCCCACCCTCTGCAGCATGAAGCCGTTGCCGCCAAAGATCCCCGCGCCCAGCGACTGCTGGAAGCCCACCCCGATCGTCACCCCATCGGTGGCGCAGAGAAACCCGTGCCGGTGGACCATGTACTCGGCCCCCTGCCCCAGTTGCACCGGCACAATGTGTCCCGGCACCTTGGTTGCAAACGCCACCTCGCCGGGATACTGGCTGGCCCGGTACTCGGTCATGAAGAGGCTGCCGCCCCCGGCCACCCGCTTCAGCACGCCGAACAGCCCGCCGCCTCCGCCCATCTGCGTATGCGTCGTCATCTGGATCGAAGCCGTCATCCACGACAGCTCCCCGCTCTCTGAAAACACGCTCTCGTTGGGGTCAAGCTGCACTTCAAGCACGGGCATGGTCGTGCCCTGAATCCGCGTTTGCATGGTTAATCTCCTGTCAGCAGACAGTGTACCTGCCCGGAGGCGGAGGCAGGCAACTCGAACGAATTTCCTGACAAGTCCGGGAAATGCAGATCGGGCTGTTTTGAATAGGCGCGGCGGACAGCTCGTGATTACGCTTACATCAAGTTATCCATTGGTTCCTGAAAATCAACCAGCGCGGAAAACTGACCTCGGACGGCTCCCGGAAACCGGAATAGACCGGCAAATCCTGCCGCGAAGATTGTATGATGGACATTAAAGATTTGCGACCAATTGAATTGAACACAGGAAAAATCATGAAGCGACTTGTTGTTTCTGCCGCATGGACCGCGGCTCTCACCCTCGGTTCAGGAGTTCTGGCCGGCTGTGGCGGCTCGTCAACACCTGCCGTAGCCTCCATTTCCAGTTTCGTGGCCAGTCCAGCAAAGATTGCGGCAGGAGAAAGTTCCAGTCTGACAGGAGTATTCACCAACGGCACAGGCGCGATCACTCCGGGCAATCTTGCCGTCACCAGCGGAACGCCGGTGAGCGTCAGCCCCGCGACGACCGCCATCTATACCCTCACGGTCACTCCTTCCAGCGGGACGGCGGTCACGGCGACGGCCACGGTAACCGTGAATCCTCCCATTGTGACGCCGACGGTCACGGTGACGCCCGGCTCCTCCAGCATGACCACCGCCCAGGCTCTGGCGGTGAATGTAACGGTCAGCGGCCCTGCCGGCGAGGCGGCGCCCACCGGCTCGGTCACGCTGACCAGCGGAAGCTACACCTCCGCGGCTGCAACGCTCAGCAGCGGCAGCGCAACCATCAATGTCCCCGCCGGTTCGCTGGCAATGGGGAGCGATACGCTGACAGTCACCTATACCCCCGATACGACGAGCTCCCCAATTTACAGCAGCGCTACGGGAACGAATTCAGTCACGGTGACGAAGGTCACGCCGGCAGTGACGGTGACGCCGTCTCTATTGAACATTGGCACGACGCAGCCGCTGACGGCGACGGTAGCAGTGAGCGGCCCCAGCGGCGAGGCGACACCTACCGGGACGGTCACGCTGAGCAGCGGAAGCTACGCCTCTACGGCGGCAAATCTCAGCGGCGGCAGCGCAACGATCAACATTCCCGGCGGTTCGCTGGCTGCGGGATCGGATGTATTGACGGCCAGCTATACGCCCGACTCGGCCAGCTCCTCGATCTACAACCCAGCCACGGGCACATCTCCGGCGGTTACGGTTACTGCGCCGAGCACGGTAACAGTGAGTCAGCCGAGCACTCCCCTGGCCGTGACCGACCAGATTATTGGTATGAATCTTGCCGCCTGGTACGACTGGCCCGACAACGCGAATTCGATCATTTCGGCATTCAATGGGATAGACATCAAGGCGATCCGCTGGCCGGGTGGCTCCTGGTCCGACGACTACCACTGGGGGTACCAACCCGGCGGCAGCACACTGGTCCCGTCGTATATGTGTCAGACTACATCCCCTGTCACCGGCGGCTGGGGCGGCTATAGTACCTTTGCTGATTTTGTGAGCACGATCCCGTTGGCAGGCCCCTACGACTTGGCCCTCACTGCCAACTACGGCGCGGATGAGGCCTGCACCGGAGGTGGCGATCCCAACGAAGCGGCAGCCTGGGCAGCGGCCGCCGTCTCTGACGGCATCATCGTCAGTCACATGACGGTGGGCAACGAGGAATACGGGACCTGGGAATACGATCTGCACTCCAAACAGCACGATCCTACCACCTATGCCAACGCGGTCGCGGGAGCCGGCGGCTACTATGACCTGATCAAAGCCGCGTCACCGCATACGCTGGTGGGTGTCGTCGTCGAGCCGGACTATGCTCCGTGGGATGAGGATGTGATGTCCGGTGCCAATGGCTCCTATGATTTTGTCGAATACCACTACTATCCGGAGACGCCGGGCGAGGAAAGCGACACCTTCCTGGTGAATTCGGCGGCGCAGAATTTGACCACGAACATTAAAACCATCGAGTCGGAGCTGGCCAAGTGGGGAACTCCCAACACGCCCATCTACGTGGGCGAGATCGGGGGGCCTTACAGCAATCCGGGCAAGCAAAGCTGGTCGATTACCCAGGGCTTGTATGCCGGTCAGGTGTTAGGCGAGATGATGAACGATGGAGTCTCGCGCCTGACCTGGTGGATTGGGTTCGGCAACTGCAACACCAGCGGAACGGAAAACGACAGTACTTCGCTTTATGGATGGCAGGATTTCGGGGCCTACAATGTCTTCTCCGATGGACCTTCCGATAGTGACTGTCCGGGCGCGGGTCCCGTCGGCACCATGTCTCCCACCGCGCGCGCGTTCGAACTCTTCAGCAACGTGGCCGTTACCGGCGAAAACGTGCTGAGCGCGAGCGTGGCCGGCGATACGACGGACGTGGTCGCGTATGCGGCAACCAACAACGGTGGGACGGCGGTGGTGGTGTTCAACCGGAACGAAACCACGAGCGAGCCGGTTGTGATCACTGTTCCGCAGCCATCCAGTGCTACAACCGTAACCGTCGAGACCTACGACAAAGCCATCTACGACCTGTCGGGTTCGCCGACGGGGACTCCGCCGGACCCAGACGGGACCAGCACCTGGGCCCCGCCAACCACCACCAATATCAGTTCGCCGGCCCTGCCGCTGACTTTAACCCTGACTCCCTGGAGCATGAACGTGGTCATGATCCACTGAGCGCGGTGGCAGGTTCGCAGCAGCCGGCTCGATGCTCTACTCTTTCGTGTGAGGAGTATGGCCCCGTTTATTCGCCACTTCCGGAAAACCCTCTGGCTGGTTCTTGAGCACGACGTGCTCAACACCGCCAAGGCCGCCGCCTACTCCGGCATGCTCATGCTGTTCCCCGCACTGGTCGTCCTTACCACGCTGCTGGCCCAGGCGCCGGAAGGGACCACGCTGGTGGGCGAGGTGCGCGCCGCCTTCGAGCAATTTCTGCCCGCCGATTCGATGGACCTACTCCAGTATTCGCTTCATACCCGCCGCATTCTCTCCGCGCAATTGGTCTTGTCCGGCACAGGCCTCAGCGTCTTTGCCGCTCTCGGCGTGATGCTGTCGCTGATGGAGGGCTTTCGCCGCGCCTACCGGTTGCCCCGCGAGGAATGGGGCTTTTGGGAGCGGCGGGCCCGGGCTCTGCTTCTGATATTCATCGCGTTGGTTCCGCTGGCGCTGGCCACACTGGCGATCGTCTTCGGCCGCCAGATCGAGGCGTGGATGATCGACAACGCTCGCCACGAGCTGCGCTATATCGTGCTGCTTTTCTGGCGGATGGCGCGTTGGGCGCTGGCCCTGGTCACCAGCATCACGGTCCTCAGCGCCTTGTACCACTTCGGCACCAAGCGCAAGGAGCATTGGTCCAAGGTGGTTCCCGGCGCAATCGCCTCGGCGCTCGGCTGGTTCCTGGCTACGCTGGCCTTCGGCTTCTATGTCACGCGGATTGCCAACTATTCGATGTTCTACGGCCCATTTGGCGCCGGAATCGCCACCCTGGTCTGGCTCTACATCACGTCCTTCAGCGCGCTGCTGGGCGCGGAGCTGAACGGCGTGCTCTATAGGGAACGCCAGAAGCAGTCTTCCGCCACCGGCCAAGCCGATTCGGATTCTTCCGGTCTATGAGCGTTCTTACCGGCCATCGCACGCCAACTGCCGCAGCACATACTGCAAGATGCCTCCGTGCTTGAAGTACTCAATCTCCCGCGGCGTGTCGATGCGGACCGTGGCGGCGAACTGCTTCACCGTTCCATCGGCGGCCGTGACCTTCACTTCGAGCGTCTTGCCCGAAGCAAACTTGCCGGCCAAGAGCGCTGCCAGCCCTGGGAAGTCGTAGACCTCTTCGCCTGTCAGGCCGAGCGAAGCGACGTTCTGGCCGTCTGTGAATTGCAGCGGCAGAATGCCCATGCCGACGAGGTTCGAGCGGTGAATGCGCTCGAAGCTCTCGGCGATGACCGCGCGCACGCCGAGCAGCTTCGGTCCTTTGGCAGCCCAGTCGCGCGAGCTTCCTGCCCCGTACTCTTTGCCGGCCAGAATGATCAGCGGCACGCCGCGTTCGGCATACTTCACGCTGGCGTCGAAGATGGACATTCCCTCGCCCTCGGGAAGCAGGCGCGTGACGCCGCCCTCGGTGCCGGGCGCGAGCTTGTTGCGCAGCCGCACATTGGCGAAGGTTCCGCGGACCAAGACTTCATGGTTGCCGCGCCGCGAGCCGTAGCTGTTGAAGTCTGGCTGCTTTACGCCGTGAGCCGCCAGATACATCCCCGCCGGGCCGTTGGCCTTAATGGAACCCGCGGGAGAAATGTGGTCGGTAGTCACCGAGTCACCCAGCACGGCCAACACCCGCGCGCCCAAAGTGTCTATGACTGGCGCAAGAATCGAAGTTATGCCGTCAAAGTACGGCGCTTTGCGGATGTAGGTTGAGTCCGGCTCCCACTGGTAGACGCCGCCGGTGGGAAAGCGCAGGCCCTGCCAGTTTGCGTCGCCTAGGCTTACCGTGGCGTACTCGCGGCGAAAGCTCTCGCTGGACAATCCCTTTTCAATGGCCTCGGCCACCTCCTGCTGAGTGGGCCAAATGTCTTTGAGAAAGACGGGCTGGCCGGCCTGGTCAGTCCCTAACGAATCCGTCTCGAAGTTGTGGCCGATCCGACCGGCCAAAGCGTACGCCACTACCAGCGGCGGACTCATCAGGTAGTTGGCCCGCACATCCACGTTCACGCGGCCCTCGAAGTTGCGATTGCCGCTCAGCACACTGACCGCAACCAGCCCATGCTCGTCGATGCTCTTGGACACGTCGGCAGGCAATGGTCCGGAGTTGCCGATGCAGGTGGTGCAGCCATAACCCACCACGTTGAAGCGCAGCTTTTCGAGATAGGGCAGCAGGCCGGTCTTCGTGTAGTAGTCCGTCACCACCCGCGACCCCGGCGCCAGAGACGTCTTCACCCAAGGCGGCACGGTCAGCCCTTTCATGACGGCCTTTTTCGCCAGAATCCCCGCGGCCACCATCACCGAGGGATTCGAAGTGTTGGTACAACTGGTAATGGCCGCAATCACCACCGAGCCATGATCGAGATACTTGTCTGGATCGACGCCGAACCTGGCCTTTACGGTATTGGGTACTGCAGCGACCGAAGAAACCGACTCCTTCCGGGCAAGAGCCGTATCCGTCACTGCTCCGCGCTGCCACGTAGCCGCGGTCCGCGAACCCAGCGGCTTGGCCGTGAGCGCCAGCAGGCTGGGCAACTGTTGCGCAAAATTGGCCGCCGCGTCCTTCAGTAACACGCGGTCCTGGGGGCGCCTGGGCCCGGCCACGCTGGGTTCGACCACATTCAGGTCCAATTCCAGCGTCTGCGTGTACTCGGCCTCCGGCGTCGTGGCCGTCTGGAACAACCCCTGCTCCTTGTAGTAGGCCTCGACCAGCGCAATCTGCTCCTCGCTGCGGCCCGTCAGGCGGAGGTAGCGCAGCGTCTCGGCGTCCACCGGAAAAATGCCGCAAGTAGCCCCGTACTCGGGAGCCATATTGCTGATCGTCGCCCGGTCGGCCAGCGGCAGCGCGGCAACGCCGGGTCCGTAGAACTCCACAAACTTGCCCACCACGCCCAGCTTGCGCAGCGCCTGGGTCACGGTCAACACCAGATCGGTGGCCGTCGCGCCCTCCCTCAGCTTGCCGGTCAGCTTGAAGCCCACCACCTGCGGCACCAGCATACTAACCGCCTGGCCCAGCATGGCCGCCTCGGCCTCGATGCCGCCCACCCCCCAGCCCAGCACGCCCAGGCCATTGATCATGGTGGTGTGGGAGTCGGTGCCCACCAGCGTGTCGGGGTACGCTAAGCACCCCAACGACGAAGACCTGTCGTTGGGGACCCCGCGCCGCGCTCCATCAACCTCCGCGGTGAACACCACGCGGGCCAGGTATTCCAGATTCACCTGGTGGCAGATGCCCATTCCCGGCGGCACAGCCGAGAAGTTGCGGAAGGCCGTCTGCCCCCACTTCAAAAAGGCATAGCGCTCGCGGTTGCGCTGGAACTCGAGCAGCGCATTGGCGTCGTAAGCCCCCGCCGTACCGAATTCGTCCACCAGCACCGAGTGGTCAATGACCAGTTCCGCCGGAACCAGCGGATTCACCCGCTCCGGGTCGCCGCCCAGGGTCTTGATGGCGTCGCGCATGGCGGCGAGATCGACGATCGCCGGTACGCCGGTAAAGTCCTGCATCAGCACCCGCGCCGGCATGTAGGCGATCTCCCGGCTGGGCTCGGCCTTGGCCTCCCATTTGGCCAGAAACTCGATGTCCCCGGCCGTCACATTCACGCCATCCTCGCGGCGCAAAAGGTTTTCCAGCAGAATCCTCAGGCTGAAAGGCAGCCGGCTCAGGTTGAAGCCGCGCGCCGCGAGCGCCGGCAGACGATAGATGGTATAGGCAAGGTTGCTGGAGGTGAGCGTAGACTTGCTGTCGAAGCTGTTCATCTTGGGAAAGCCTTTCTATCCGCGCCTCGGCGGATGGGTCTATGAATTCCATAGTCGGAAGCTCCGTCGTGCGGAGACTCCGCCGGATTGCACGGCACACAGTCCGCGGCACTCCTGAATAGATTTCAACCGGATAGATTACTCAGCGGGAGGGGCGCCGTCCACGGTCGCGCCGGCCGCGGCGAAAGCGCCTGAGCAGAGGCGTCGAGGAAATTCGGACTGCGGAACGGTTAAACATAGCGCACAGCAAAATTCTATCGCGGAACCCACGCGGTTGAAAATGGCAAGAACGATCTGAATCAAGCCACCAGCGAAGCCGAAAGCCATCCAGCGAGCTTACCGCTCCCGCTCCTTTCGCCTACCGCAGCTCCATGTTGTAAAGGAAGAATGCCCGCAACTCCAGGTACGGTCCGTGGAAATCCCTGGGCAACGGCGGATAGTTCGAGCCGGTGAGCGCGCCCCAGGCGGCTCGGTCCAGGGCCACGTCGCCGGAGCGGCCTTCCAGCACCAGGCTTCCATCCATCAGCCGCCCGTTGGGCAGAACCTTGAAGCGGATCACCACCATGCCCGACTTCAGAATCGGCGGATTCACCTCGTCGGGGATCAGAGGGTCCCAGGTGTGCTCCGTCTCCCAATGCCAGCGCTGAAGCCATGCGCTGAAGTCCACGCCCTGGGTGTCGGACAAAATCTCAGTGCCGCCTGTGCCTGCGCCCGGATGACGAGCCAGTCCACCAGAAGGCAGGTTGCCCGCGCCTTGTCCGGGGTTGCGCGCCGCGCCCTTCATGGCTTCCCGCAACTGGTCGGCCGGATTCTGCGAGCCCATGGCGAAGTTGGGCCGGGCCGGCACCGCCGCCGGACGGGGCGCCTCAAGCTGCGACTGTGGGCTGGGCGGGATAGGTTGCGTGGGCTGAACGGGAGCCGGCGGGGCCGGCTGCGGCGCGGGAGCCGGTGCGGGCAGCGGCGTCTCCCGCTTCATCGCCTCCAGCGTCTGCTTGTCGATCAGCGGACGCTCCAATGGAACCGGCTTGACGATGGGCTTGGGTGGCAACTGCCAGGGAGTGTCCAGATAGGTAAAGTCCTTGTGCTGTTTAATCGCGTTGGTCGAATCGACCACCTGCGGCACCTTGAACACATACTTCGGAATCCACGTAACCGCGGAGAGCACGGCCAG
This sequence comes from Occallatibacter sp., assembly GCA_035315085.1. Taxonomy (GTDB): domain Bacteria; phylum Acidobacteriota; class Terriglobia; order Terriglobales; family Acidobacteriaceae; genus Telmatobacter. The sequence continues at coordinate 10,475 of DATFYK010000104.1, read as the reverse complement.
GTGGATGAGGATGGCGATCCAGAACCCCTCGCGCAGCCGCGCCCAGCGCCGCTCATCTTCGAGCTCGCTGATCATCTCCAGCAGCTCGTGGGTGTCGTAATCCACCCAGCGCGAACTCCGGCCCACCCGCGGCTCGGACGCGTGCTCCGGCTCGCGCAACTCCTCGCCCGCAGCCGGACTGCTTAGGCTGGAGCTGCCGGTCTCCAGGCTCGTTTCGTCTGGCCCGCCGGGCTCGTTCACATTGGTCGGCGCTTCGCTGGAGGGCATGCGGTCCGCGGGAGCCTCCCTGAGCGCACACACGCCCACCGGCTCCGTTTCGAGTCCTTTCTATCCATTCTCTCATTCCGCCGATGTCCGTGCGATCCAGCGGTTTTCCAGTGACTCTCAACCGGAACCGTTGCACTCAGGTGGTTTTTTCCTCAACCCCGGGGTCCCCAGTGACGACCTTCGTCGATGGGGTGGAAGAAAAAACCACCCTGCACGAAGCCCGCAAGGTCGAGCAAATTGGAAAACCGCTCCAACGCCCCGGCCCGTACAATGGTTCCTGATCGTTAAGACGGATTGCCAGCCGGAAGGGGACCTGTTTGAAGTCGTTTCTAGCTCGAATCATGGCCAAGTGGCATTTCGTGCTGCTGCCGGCCCTGGCCAAGCTGGGCTTTTGGGGCGCGGGCGCGGTCGCTCTGCTGGACTCGTCGAGCATTCCCGTCCCCACGGACGCGATTCTGGCCGTCTACGTCTGGAACGACAAGAGCCATTTCTGGATCTATTGCCTGCTGGCCGCCACAGGCTCGGCGATCGGCGGCTTGCTTCCCTACGGGCTGGGCCGGGTAGGCGGCGAACTCTTCCTGCTCAAGCGCGTCAACCGCGAACGCTACGAGCGCATGCGCGAACGCTTCGAGCGCCAGGAGTTCCTGGCCATGATGATTCCCTCCATGCTGCCCCCTCCCACGCCCTGGAAGGCCTTCGTCCTTGCCGCCGGTGTCTTCGAGATGCGGGTTGTGCCGTTCATGCTGTCCATCTTCTGTGGCCGCATGGTCCGCTGGCTGGTGCTCTCCATGCTGGTGCTCAAGCTGGGGCCGGGAGCGGTGGATGTGGTGGCGCACCACCGGCTGACCCTGCTGGCCGTCGTAGGCGGCCTGGCGATTGTGGGCTTTGCCTGGTGGTGGATGCGGAAAAAGCGCGCCGGAAAGCTGGAAGGCTAGGCAGTGGTCAGAGTTCGTTCCGTCCAATAGCTTTTCAATCCCCGCAGGGTGCTCCAGTTCTCGTCCGCCGCAGCTGAGAGAACTGGGAAAGAAAGAACCCGGACCTGTCGACGCCCGGTTCTTGCGCCTTCATTGTGTCGCGAGGCTATGAAACCACAAAGACTACTTCCCCGCCAGCGCTTCCTGCGTCTGCGCCGCGCTCAGCCGCCGCACCAGCACCGGAACCCCGAACGCCAGCCCGGCAACGATGGCCGTCGAAGCCAGATCGTTGCGATAGAAGGGCAGCCCAGCCACATAGCAAGCGCCCAGTCCGCCCAGCGTGCGCGGATATATCCAGCCGCTCGCCCAGACCGCATAGTTCGAGAGCACGAAGAACGAGGTCGGTCCCAGCAGCGCTCCGGCGGCCACACGCACAAAAGTGGTCCGGCTCCGCAGCAAAATCTGCCCCAGCGCCATCGCCAACAGATACCACGCCCAGGTCGTCACATAGCCCTGCCAGCGAAAGCTGTAGTGGTAGGCATAAACGGTCAGGTAGTAGTCCGTGGCCATCAGCACGGCCAACGGAGCCAGCATCTCCCGCCAGGGGCGCCGCGCGCCAAAGTAGAGCAGGGCGCCGCCCACCGCGGTAAAGTTCCACCACCCCGCATGGGGCAGCACACGGCTCAACACAGCCACAAGCAAAAGCAGATAAGCAGGCATGAACACCTCAGGCTCTTCGGTTCCTGGGGTCATCTCCCAGGGAAAGCATTCCGGCACTTGACCAGGACGGTGACAACGTCACTCTTTTCATTTTGGAGTCCACAGGCCAGCGGGTCAACCTGAATCGATTCACCAAGCGAACAATTATTTCCACACGGAGCAAAACAGCCTACCGCTGCTCCCGCCCGTTCATCGCCTCGCCCGCATCGTCGCGGCCATCCACGATATATACCCAACCGGCAAGCGGATTCCGGGCTTTGACCCTGCCCGCACCCAGATAGGAGTAGTCCCAGCGCAGATCGGTGAACTCGACCGTGGTCCACTGGCGGTTGGGCGGCAATTGCGGCGGGGCCATTCCGGCAACTGGCATTTGGCCCACATCGCGCACCAAGGCCCACGTCCCCCAGTCGAGATAAACCTGCCCCAGCAGCGTGCGCTTGGCAGCCTCTGTGGCCGCGGTCGCGCGGGGCTTGAAGATTACGTTCTTCTGAGGGTCGCTGTCGATCGAGCCGCTCAGAGTATCGATCTCGGCCGTCTGGTAAAAGTCAGCCGTCTCCAGAATCGCGTGCCAGCGGAAGGGATTCACCTGGTAAGGCTCCAGAGCCATCCGCTTCACCGGAGCCGTCGTGATCTGCGCGTTTTCGACCATCGCTCGCGCCTGCCCCTGCTCAGCCCAGCGCCAACCCAATAGCAAGACCATCCCGGTCAGCGCGAAGATCGCCCAGCCGCGCCCGCGAAAGGCTGCCCGCCGCGCACCGATCTCCGCGTCTGCCAGACCAAACAACCAAGGCGGGACCAGAGCCATGAAGAACAGCGTCCACAGCACAGGCTCGGCAATAAACACAAAACTGCCCGCATACCAGCGCGGATTGAAGGGGGAAAAAGGCCGCAGACCGTAGTTGTTCGTCCAGTCCAGCAGCAGGTGGCTCAGCGCGGCAATTAGAGCCGTCCCGTAAAGCCAACCCCAATGCACCGGCTGCGGCAATCTTGGGCCAGGCGCGCCTGGGTCCACTGTTCGAGGCGTCGCCGCGGCCAGCTTGCGCCTTCTCCACGCCTGCACCCAGCGGTCAAGCAGCCACACCACTCCCACCACCGCCGCCGCCACCACCGGCACGGCGATGAAGGTGTGCGTAATGCCTCGGTGGTGCTTCAGCCCCTCCACCGGCCCTGCAAACGACCAAAGCGCGTCCAGGTCGGCGGCCTCGGCAGCAAGTACCGCGGCCAGCGTGGCGTAGGCCGTCTTGCGGTTCAACCCCGCCCGGCCGATGCAGGCTCCGGTCAGAAAGTGTGTGAGGGGCTCCATAGCGGTCTGCCAACCATACTACCCTGCGCCGCGGCCTCCTATAATTCACCCCATGGGCGAACGAACCAACCCAGGCTCATCTCCGGCCCAGCGCGCCGAGGAGTTGCGCGCGGAACTGCGCCGCCATGAGCACCTGTACTACGTCCTCGACGCGCCGGAAATCACCGACGCCGCCTACGACGCGCTGATGAACGAGCTCAAACGGATCGAGGCCGCGCACCCGGAATTGCTCACCCCCGACTCGCCCACCCAGCGCGTAGGCGGCAAGCCGGCCGAGGGCTTCCGAAAAATCGCGCACTCCCGCCCCATGCTCAGCCTGGACAACGCCTACTCGGCCGAGGAGTTGGCCGCCTGGGACACCCGTGTGCGCGAACTGGCCGGAGGACTGCCTGTCAAGTACATGACCGAGTTGAAGCTCGATGGCCTGAGCGTGGCGTTGCGCTACGATCCTGCGGACGGCGGAGACTCAAGGCTGGTTCTCGGTCTAACGCGCGGCGACGGCCAGACCGGCGAGGACGTCACCTCGAACATACGCACCATCCGCAGCGTGCCGCTGACCATCTCCGCTGAGAGACTGAAGAAGCTTGGCCTGCCGCCTGCCTTCGAAGTCCGCGGCGAAGCAGTCATGCCCGAAGCCGCCTTCCTCCGATTGAACGAAGAACGAGAGCAGTCAGGACTGCCCCCGGCCGTCAATCCCCGCAACGCCGCTGCCGGAACCCTGCGCACGCTCGAACCCAGCATCGTCGCCAATCGCCGCCTGGACTTCTACGCCTACTTTCTGCTCGTCGAAGGCGACTATTGGCCGCGAGGCCAGCGCGCCACGCTCGATGCGTTGGCAGCCCTCGGCTTCCGCGTCAATCCACATCGCAAACTTGTTGCTTCAGTCGAGGAGATGACGCAGTTCATCGATCAAGCCGAGGCCAAACGCGCCACCCTTGGCTACGAAATCGACGGCGTGGTCCTCAAAGTCGACTCCCACGCCACCCAGCTGCGCCTCGGCTACACCGGCCGCGCCCCACGCTGGGCCATTGCCTACAAGTTCACCGCCAAATCAGGCGTAACCCAGGTGAACGGAATCACCGTGCAGGTGGGCCGCACCGGCAAGCTCACGCCGGTGGCCGAACTGGCGCCGGTTTTCATCGGCGGCACCACCGTCAGCCGCGCCACGCTGCACAACGCCGATTTCATCGAGCGGCTGGGCCTGAAGTTGGGCGATACGGTCAAGGTGGAGCGAGGCGGCGATGTAATCCCAAAGGTAGTAGAGGTCATCGAAGACGCCGACCATCCCCGCGGGACGCTCCGCTTCTCTTTCCCAACAGTTTGTCCGGAGTGCCAGAGTGAAGTCGTTCGCGCCGAGGGCGAAGTGGACTTCCGCTGCGTCAACGCGGACTGCCCGGCCAAGCTGCGCGAAAGCCTGCTCCACTTCGGCCGCCGCGAGGTGATGAATATCGAGGGACTGGGCGAGGCGGTGGTGCAACAGTTGCTCGATCGCGGCCTGGTGCGCAGCGTAGCCGATCTCTACAAACTGACCGGGGAGCAGTTGGCCGGCCTCGACCGCTTTGCGGAGAAGTCTGCGCACACGCTGATCACAGAGATTGAAGGCTCGAAACGCGCCGGCCTGGCCCGAGTGCTGATGGGCTTGGGCATACGCTTTGTCGGCGAACGAACCGCCGAGTTGCTGGCAGAGGAGTTCGGCTCCATCGATACGCTGGCCGTTGCAACCGCGGAGGAACTTGAACGCGTGGAAGAGGTTGGCCCCCGCATCTCACAGGCAATTGTGGAATTTTTTGCCCAACCGGCGAACAAGGCTCTCATTGAGAGCCTGGACAAAGCCGGCGTGTACATGAAGGCAGAGAAGAAGCAGCGCTCGGCGCAGATGGCGGGATTGACCTTTGTGCTTACCGGCACGCTGCCCACGCTCACCCGCGATGAAGCCAAGAAGAGAATTGAAGATGCCGGCGGCAAGACAGCTGGTTCGGTCAGCCGCAAGACAAGTTACGTAGTAGCCGGAGAAGAAGCCGGCTCCAAACTCGAAAAAGCTCGGGAACTCAATGTTCCAGTCATCGACGAGGCTGGACTGTTGGCGCTGTTCGAGGCCCCACGGGCGACAGAATAGACCGCGTTTCACACGCCCCGGAACGGGTAATCCCGGAACCCTTGCGACCAGCTCGGCTCAAGGGCGTCAACGGAAGCACAACTAGAACAGCCAACAACAGGTCCACCCACACGTCAGCCTCCCATTTTCCTGTCCCCGATCAGGAACCAGAGCGCCGGAGGGCGGCTATATTCGGATGCCGCTCGCCGGTGCGCAATGCGCGCACCCGCTCCCGGTTCCACGCTTCGGCGCGCCAGTTGCGCGACGCATAGCGGGGCGGCTCGTCGAGCGTCGGCGCGGGCCCCTCGGCTTGAAGCCTTCCCGGCATCGTAACCAGTTCAGCCGGCGCCCTGAAAGGCGGTCGTTGAGGATTGATCGGCACTGGCGGCGCCAGCAGCCGCGCGGAAGATTCGATCTCCACATGATCCGCACTCGAAGTCAGGCTGGTATCCGCGGCCACGGCACGCGCCTCCACGTCGTCTTCGTCCGCAGCCGGCTGCACACGCACCGCCACGGCCCTGGCCATGAAGTCGTCCACCAGCTTGTGCAAGCAGGTTTGCCCGCACAGATGCTTGGACCCTGGACGCGCCCGGTTGCGCGAGTTCCACCCGCTCACGCGCAGTTCCCCTCCCTGGTCATAGGCCACAAACCAGTGGTTCGTCTGCTTCTTCTCCGTTCCGCAGATGTCGCACGATATCGCCTGCCGGATCACCGCATTTCCCCCAGTCCGCACAGCCTTTCCGCGGCTTCGCCGATTCCGATCTACTCCATCTGGCTCGGTTCGGCGGGCAGACTCGAAACCCAGCAGGCTGCGCGCCAACCCGATTGGAGATTTCTCGGAATAGCCTTCTTCTATTTCATCGCGTGATGGGAGAAATGGGTGAGATAGAAAGGGGAAGAATCTGGCGGTGAGCCAAATCAGAACAAATATCCATGGACCGTCCTGAAACGGAACGCTCAATTCGACGGCACGGAGAGAACAGTAGAAAGGCTCAGGAGCAATGGAAAGATCCATTTCCACGGCGGGCAGCAGCCAATGATGCAGCGTATACCCCGGTGGCCTTGAAGGGACGCGTATTCAACTGCGCCCCTTCCATACAGAGGCAGTCCTCGACAAACTGAGCATTGTCCCCGGGCGTTCCCAAATTACGGTCGTGGCGCGAAGTACCCCTTGCGAGCCCGCGCCTGGTAGCGCCGGTCATTGCAAAAGAGATAGATGGAACGGAAGGCGCCGTCGGACTTGAAGTTCGCTGGCGTATAAGTCAAAGCGTACTGGCTGCGCAGCTCCTCTTCGATGCTGTGGAAGCTGTTCGACATCTCCTCAACCGAAGGCGGGAAAAAGACCTGGCCGCCGGTTTCCGTGGCCATCCGGGCCAGCACCTCATCGCCCTTGCCGCGGCTAGGCGTCCAGTTGGTGCTGATGGCGTAAATAATGGCCTCCGCCCGCTGGCACTCCTTGATCGCCTCGTCCAGGTAGACTCGGCTCTGGTTGTCATCGCCGTCGGAGATCAGCACCATCGCCTTGCGCACCGGCTCCTGGCCGCGCGAAGCGTCCAGCAGCTTGTCGCGGCAGGCGGTGTAAACGGCGTCGAACATCGCGGTGCCGCCACCAGGCCGTAGCCGGTTCACGCCCGTCTCCAGAGCGTCGATGTTGTTGGTCCAGTCCTGGGTCACCGTGGGCGTCACATCGAAGCCCATCACGAAGGCGCGGTCGCTCTTGGCCTTGAGTATCTGCAGCAGGAACTCGGTGGCCGACTGCTGCTCGAATTGAAAGCGGGAGCGAATCGAGGTGCTGGCGTCGATCACGATGCCCACGCGCAAAGGCAGGTTGATCTGCTGGCGGAAGGAGGTCACCTTGGCCGGCTCACGCCCGTCGTCGGCCAGGGCAAAGTCGCTCAGCCGCAGGTTGGGAATGTAGTGCCCATGCTTGTCCGTGACAGTGAAGATGAGGTTGACCTCATTCACGCCCAGTTTGATGGTGGGCGCGCTTACATCGGCCTGCTCGGCAGGCTGGGTCGCCGGCGATTGCGCGGGCGCGGCTGCCGGAGGGGTTGCTGGTTGCTGCGCTGCCAGTGCGGCCGCTGAAAGCGCCCCTGCAAGCACGAGGCCTAATAGATTTCTGGTCATGGCTTCCTCATTTTATCAACCGCGCCCGCCCCATCGCATCCGTCCGAATCCGTTCAAGCGCGTCAGCTGTTACCGGCGGTCGTACTCTCACTATCCAACCGGCCCAGGAACCTCGCCAACTCCTCCGGCAGCGGCGCCTCCAGCTCCAGCAGCTTGCCCGTCACCGGGTGCGCGAACTCCAGCTTCGCGGCGTGAAGAAAGTTCCGTTCCAGCCGCAGCCTTTCCGGCTCCGCTTTGCGCCCTGGCGACAAAGGCCCGTCGCCGGGGACCCCGGACTTCCGCCGGGCAGCCTTGGACTGCGCGGCCACCTGGTCCGTAAGCTGTCCTGCGCCGCCATACAGCGTATCCCCCACCACCGGATGGCCGATGGACGCCATGTGTACCCTGATCTGATGCGTCCGACCGGTCTCGATGCGCACCCGCACCAGCGTGAACTTGCCAAAGCGATTGCTGATTCGCCTGACCACCTCGTAGTGTGAAAGCGCGGAGCGCGCGTTTTCCTGTGGCTGTGCGGTCATGCGCGTCCGCCGCACCGGATCGCGTCCCACGCCGGCGCTGATGGTGCCTTTTTCCCGCGCCACCGCCCCGTGCACCAGCGCGATGTAGGTCTTGTTGATGCGGCGGCTCGCAAACATCTCTCCCAGGGCCGCGTGGGTAGGGTCGTTCTTGGCCACCACGATCAGCCCGCTGGTATTCTTGTCCAGCCGATGGACAATGCCAGGACGCAACTCCCCGCCAGTCGAAGAAAGAGCTTCGAACCGGTACAGCAGCGCGTTCACCAGCGTCCCCCGGCTGCGCGCATCTTCATTCTGCCCCGACCCGGCGTGAACCATCATCCCCGCCGGTTTGTTCACCACCGCCAAGTCCGCATCCTCATACACCACGTCCAGCGGAATGTCTTCCGGCGTTGCCTTCAGCGGCGCGGGATGCGGCTCGCCGGTAACAGCGATCCGCTCGCCGCCGCGCAACTTCATGGATGCCTTCTCCCGCTCGCCGTTCACCAGCACATCGCCTTGCTCCATCAGCAGTTGCACGCGCGAGCGGCTAACGCCCTCCAGTTGCGCGGTCAGGAACTGGTCGAGCCGCTGCCCTTGAGCCTCCAGGGGCACTTCGATCGTGCGCCGTTCAGTCATTTGAGGCCTCGTCTTTAGCTTGTGGCCCTTCAAATGCCCCGTGCCCCATCCTTCCGCCTTTTTTCTGGCGAAAGGGTGGGAAACCTTGACCCTTGCCCGGTCCCGTGCGCTCCAGCAGCACGAGAGCGCCGGCGAGCACCAGCACAATCGCCGCCGCCTGCGGCCCATCCAGCGCGCCGCCCAGCAACGCGCCGCGGCCCTCCGGATCGCGCCACAACTCGGTGATGTAGACAACCACGCCCATCCCTATCAGGCCCAGCCCGGCTACATCGCCCTGCTGCCGCCTCGCTGGCAACCAGACCAGCAGAAAAACCGAGAGAGTGAAGAATGCCAGCGCCGCGTAGGCCTGCACAGGATGCAACGGAATGCCAAGCGGCGTCCCGCTCCAGCGCGCGGCCAGCGGATTGGTGTAAGTCACTGCCCAGCGCACTCCAGTTTCCGTCCCATATCCCGAGCCGGCCAGCAATGCGCCCAGTTGCTCGAAGGCCAGCCCCAGGGCCAGCGGCGCGGCCAGCGCATCGGCCGTCGTATCCAGCGGCAGCCGCTGCCAGCATGCATACGCCACCGCGGATCCCACGCCCGCCAGCGCGCCCGCGGCCGCCAGCAGCGGATGATGAATCATGGCCAGCCCCATCATCCACGAGGGATGATGACGCAGCTCGCTCCAGTTGACAAGCACCAGCAGCAGCCGCTGGCTGAGAAGCGCCGCGAACAATGCCACTACGCACAAATTCCACACCTGCCCGGCATCGACACCCGCAATGCGCGCCGTGCGAGAAGCCAGAAACAGCGCCAGCAACACGCCCAGCGCAGCCAGCGCGCCATAGGCCGGGATCAGAATTACTCCGATGTGGAAGAGGACTGGATACACCTGAGCCAGAATAGACCCTCAGGCGCGAAGGAAGGTAGAATCCGGCCCACGGGGCCGTGAGCAAAGCGCTGGTGAACCCGTCCTAAGACGGTGGAGCTCTCCGCGGTTCATTAGGCATTCCGGACTGGCGGACACGGCACACAGAACCGATTGTCGAGTTGAGCCCCTGTTCATGGATGTTGGTTCAACCAGCGTTGACTACCCACCTGCTTTGCAGGCCGGTTTCTAATGCGGATGGTATGGAGCCGCGCCAGGAATTACAAGTCTTGTGCGAGGTAGGCGCGATGTGCTATGTTTTCGTCCCGCCGATTTTGGGACCGCCCGCCCAAAACGGTGAACATCTGCCTACGACCCGGTCTCCCGCTCTTCCTCAAGCACTTCGTCCAGCAGCCCGCGCAAGTTGGCGGCGCGCGCATGACCCAGCTTTGCATCGGCGCCGCCGGCCTGGGACAGCTCATCGGCAAGATTGAGCGCGGCCAGCACGGCCACGCGTAGCGAGTCCGCGGTGCGGCCCTGCGCGGCTACGGCGCGCATCTTCGCATCCACCCGCGCGGCCAGTTCGCGAATGTGATCCGTGTCCTGGCCGGAAAGATGATAAGCCTGGTCGTAGATCTCAACGGTCACGTAACCGGCCGCATTGCCGCCCGCCGCGGCGGATTCCTCAGCCATACCTTGCCTCCATGCCAACCCTTACAGTTCGAGCGCGTCCAGTTGTGCCAACAGCCGCTCCACGCGCTGCCGCACCTGGTCGCGTTCGGCGCGCAGCGCGTTCAACTCCTGCTGCAATTGCTCCACCAGAGGAGCCTGCTCGCGCAGGCGGACCTCGGCCTGTGCAGCGCGCTCCTCGGCCGCGGCGTGAGCTGCCCGTGTCCGTTTCACCAAGTTCACGGCGCGCAGAATCCGTTCCTCCAGCGCCAAGAAATCGTCCGCGCTCACGGCCAGATTTTCCGTCTGCGTCGCCGGCTCCTGGGCCTGCGGTTCAGCCTGCGCCTCCGCTACCCCCTCTGACTCCCAGCTGAACTGCGACATCGAAAAACCTCCGATC
>DATFYK010000103.1:0-7448 GCA_035315085.1 Occallatibacter sp. | reverse complement strand
TTTCGCTGTGGTTTCGCTGCGCGCCGATGGCGCCAGTGAAGTCCCTTCGACAGAACTGTAGCACGAAGCAGACGCTCAATATCCCTTCTGCTTGTTCACCACAAACTGCAAGGGCTGCCCGGCCAGATAACGGTGCAGATTTTCCGAGAACCGCTCATAGTGCCGCGGCCAAAGCTTATCAGTGAGGCCTGCGGTATGCGGCGTGATCAGCAGATTCTCGGCGCCCCAGAGCGGCGAGTCCGGCGGCAACGGTTCCTTCTCAAACACGTCCAGCGCGGCGGCTGCAATGCGCCGGGTGCGGAGTGCCTCGGACAAAGCGGCGTCATCCACCTGCGGCCCGCGTCCTACATTGATCAGGCAGGCCTCCGGTTTCATGACCGCAAGCCGGGCGGCATTGATCAGCCCATGCGTTGCTTCCATCAGCGGCGCGGCTACCACGACGTAATCCGACTGTTTGAGCATTTCGTCCAGCGCCGACGGAGGGAACACAACCTCCACGCCCTCAGGCCTTCCTTTCTCCACATGTTCCCGTACGCCAATGACCCGCATGCCCGAGGCATACGCCATCCGCGCCACACGCCGCCCGATGCTGCCCAGGCCAATCAGCCCCAGAGTTGCGCCGGCAATTTCGCGCAAAGGCGGGCCCTCCTTCCACATCGTCTCCTGCCCCCAGACTCGTTTCTGCTGCAGCACCGCCGCCTGCGGAATCTTCTTGGCCAGTGCAAAGATCAGCGCCATCACATGCTCGGCGACCACCGGACCGTGCACTTCCGTTGAGTTCGTGAGCACCACTTCGCTGTTGATTAGCTCGGGAAACAACAGTTGATGCACCGCGGCCGTGGGCGCGTGGATCCATCGCAGCTTGCGCGCCACGGCGAATTGCTCCGGCCGCAACGAAATCGTAAAGATGATTTCGGCATCGCGCAGATGTTCTTCGATTCCCTCATAGCTATTGCGCTGCACCACTTGCAGTTGCGGAAACTCATCCCCCAACCGCGCCCCAAACCACGCGGGAACGTTCCACAGCTCAAGCCGGTGATGTACGACGATCAGTAGTTTCATGGCTGCGAGAATTTAATCACAGAACGCGCTTAGAAGGGCGCGTTCAGAAACTACCGTGAGCACAGTGTAATGCAGCCGGCGCGGCAATGCGCCCGGTGGCACAACCGGGCAATTTCATAAGCTGAGGGTTGGCCGAGTGGGGTCAATGCATGGTATCGCGATGTCTCAACAGTTAACGCTGGGAAGTCAGCGGGCGATGCTGTGTGATGCGCGTCACTGACAAGACTGGCCACGCTCATGTTAACTAGCAGTGTGGCTTCTTCATGACCTAGCCTCCTGCAGAAAGCCGACTCGGGCCGCCGCCCCGGCTCGGCTTTTCTGTTACCTCGATCAACGCTCTCCAGACATTTTTCTTCATGGCAGTGTCGAAAGAGCTTCCGGTGACAAGGAGATCGTCAACGATGTCCGGAGACGATTGGACTTTCTGGCTCATCATTGAGCACTTCGCCATAGGCATTATTACGGTGCTGGCGGTGCTCGTGGTGCTTGGCGCTGCGGTCTGGGAGCTATTAGAGAGAAAGGTACATAAAGCGCCCAAGGTGAGCAGGGTTACTTGGCACGAAGGGTGAAAGTAATGGCTCACCAAGGCCGATGCCTCTCCTTGGCTTCGGGGGCTCAGGGAGGGAAATTCATCGGAGAGTCCCATGCGCGGCAGACCGCCCGCTGTCTGGGCGGCTTCCCTTTGCATCAAGCCGAGGTGGTTGCGCGGTAACTTCTGTTATCAGGCAAATAGCACTCAGAACCCCGGTTGCGCCGTCAATGAACCTATTTGTGAAACCAGCTCTATCCGAACACCAATTCCTTGGCCCGCTGCGTCGCCTTCACTACCGCTTTGATCAGCGTGACGCGCAGCTTTCCTTCCTCCAGCTCCATGATGGCGTCAATGGTGCAGCCGGCCGGAGTGGTCACGGCGTCTTTGAGCAGCGCCGGGTGGTCGCCGGTCTCCAGTACTACCCGCGCCGCGCCCAGCGTAGTCTGCGCTGCCAGCAGGGTCGCGATATCCCGCGGCAAACCAACCTTCACCCCGCCCTCCGCCAGCGATTCCAGAATGATGTAGATGTAGGCCGGGCCGCTGGCCGAGAGCGCCGTCACCGCGTCCATGTGCTTCTCATCCACCACAACGGTCCTGCCCACTACGTCAAACATGTGGCAGGTGAGGGCAACGTCTTTGGCGCTGGCGTGCTTGCCCTTGCAGACCGCTGTCATCCCGCAGCCCAGCAGGCACGGGGTGTTGGGCATGGCGCGGATCACGGGAACGTTGAGCGGCAGGCCTTTCTCGATGGTCGCGGTCGGCACCGACGCCGCCACCGATACGATCACCTGCCGGGGAGTAACGTGGGCGCTGATGTCGCGCACCACTTCTTCGACCACCTGCGGTTTCACCGCAATCACAATGATGTCCGCGCCCTTCACCGCCTCGGCATTGTCGGTTCCGACCTTTACCTTGAGCTTCGCCGCCAGCGCCTTGGCGCGCTCCGGGTGCGCCACCGTAGCGCGTGTGGATTTCGCCGAGAGCAGGCCTTTCCGCAACAGAGCCTGCAGAAGAATGCCGCCCATTTTCCCCGCACCCAGAAACGCTACTTTCTTCCCTGCCAGATCATTGGCCATAGTTTCCTCGGAGATACCTAACCAGCACTTTACGAAGTCTCAACCACAGAGGACACAGAGTCCGAGCCTGGAAGTGGTTTCACAAATGCTTTTGCCCGCGCCGAACACCGAGCCCTCAGGGGCTAAAGCCCGCATAACCTGCGGCCCCGAACGGCACCCTTCGGCTCGCTGCGCTCGCTCAGGGCAGGCTAGAAACTGAAGCCGTGCCCTTCCAAACCCCTATTTGTGAAACCAGTTTTAGGCATTCCCCCATGCCCCCTGTGGTTTACGGACCATTCGCGGCGCGTTCATCGCATGCGGGCTTCCCGCCGCCGCTCCATCCAATTCCACGCCGTAGCCACCACATCATGCAGCCCGCGCGTCGCCTTCCACTGGAGCAGTGCCTGCGCCTTGGCCGGGTTCGCCACTAACATCGGAGGATCTCCCGCGCGCCGCGCCCCAATCTTGCGCGGCACACGCCTGTGAGTTATTCCTTCCACCGCTGAGATTACTTCCTGCACGGAATATCCCTGGCCCGTGCCAACGTTTGCGGCGAGACTGTCCCTGCCCGCGGCGAGGTGCTCCAGCGCCTTCACGTGCACGTCCGCCAGATCGTTTACATGAATGTAGTCGCGGATGCAGGTCCCATCGGGAGTCGGATAATCCGACCCGAACACTTCCAACTCGGGCCCCTGCCCCGCCGCCGCTGCCAGCGCCAGAGGGATCAGATGCGTCTCCGGATCATGCAGTTCGCCAATCTCTCCACTTTCGTCTGCCCCGGCCGCATTGAAGTAGCGCAGACTGACAAAGCGGAAGCCGTAAGCCCGGTCATAGGCCTCCAGCGCCTGCTCGAAAAAGAGCTTCGAGACTCCGTAAGGATTCACCGGCTGACGCGGCGCGCTCTCTTCGATCGGAACTTTGGCCGGCTCGCCATACACGGCGCACGTGGAAGAAAAAATGATCCTTTTCACTTCTGCCTGAAGCGCCGCGTTGAGCAGCGAGAGCCCGCCCTCGACGTTGTTACGAAAATACTTCTTCGGATTCGTGACCGACTCGCCGACATACGCGTGCGCGGCGAAGTGCATAATCGCGTCAGCTCGTGGCAGAACGCGCGCCAGCGCGTCTCCATCCAGCACGTCGCCCTTCACCAGCTCGAAACCCGCGGCCAGGAAGTCATACCCGGTGCTGAGATTGTCGAACACGATTACTTCGTGACCCGCGCGCCCGAGCGCCCGCGCCGTATGACAGCCGATATACCCTGCACCGCCAACCACCAGAACGACCACGTCTTTCCCTTTCCTGCTGCGGCTTGAACTCAGACTGCCACACAAGGGCTGGAACTAATTGCTTTCCTCTACCCTCTCGATGCCTGGCGTGGAATACCGAATTATACGGGTTATTGCCGCGCGCGCCCGAGAATCGCCGCGTGGGTTACTGTCCTAGTTTCGTTTTTTCACCACAGAGTCACAGAGACACAGAGAGACCCAACTGCTTGGCAAACTTTTCTGGTTCTTACAGGTTCGAGGTTTTCTCCGTGACTCTGTGACTCTGTGGTGAAAAAAGACAAATTAGGACACTACCCCTCACGGCTCGCCTCTACAAATGCGAGGCCGCGAGTCAGAGCCCGCGCGGAATCTAATCAGGCGCCTCGTCCGCGGCCGGCTTTGAGGCGCAGCCCTGCCAACCTGCTAAGATAGCGCATTCCCCCGCGGAGGCCTCCGTGGAAATCGAACCCACGCCCGAGCCCGTACCAGCTTCCGAGCCGGCATCCCAGCCCACGTCCGCGCCGGCTTCCGGGCCGACGTCCCGGCAAACGTCCGGGCCGACGTCAGTATCCGCAGCGCTTCCCGTCGCAGCATCTCCGCCCGTCCCCAGCCCCCCAGCGCATGCCGATCGCAGCACCGGTATGGTGATTTTTGGCGTGCTCCAGATCATCCTCGGATTGATGGCCGCGTTGATGGTCCCGCTGATTGCGTTGGGCGCGTTTATGGCGCGTCTGGCTCCGGGCGGAGCCATGCATCCCCGCCAGTTCCTGTCCGCAACCGCTACCTACGTTTTTCTTGCCGTCGTGTTTATCTGGCTGGGCGTCGGATCGATGCGCACGAAACGCTGGGCGCGCTCGCTCACGCTGGTCGTTTCCTGGTACTGGATGATTCTGGGTGTACTGATCACTGTTCTGCTGACCGCGGCCTTGCCGGTGAGCATGCGGACAGCGCTACAGATGCAGCAGAATGCCCCCGGGGCGCCTCCGGCTGCCGTCTCTACCAGCGTGATGGCCGTGATTCTCACCATCATCATCGTTTTCTCGACGATTGTTCTGGTCGTTGTGCCCATCGCGTTTGTCGTGTTTTACAGCCGCGAGGACGTCGCCGCGACCTGCCGCGATCGTGATCCGGTCGAGCCCTGGACCGACCGCACGCCCCTGCCCGTTCTCGGCGCCAGCCTGGTTTTTTTCGTTGGCGCCCTGTATCTGCTGGCCACAGGCGTCTCGACCCCAGTCTTTCCCTTCTTCGGGCGCTATCTCACCGGATTTGCGGGCGCCGGCTGCTTTCTCCTCCTAGCTGCGCTCGATACCTACCTGGCCGTCGCCCTGTTCCGGCTCAGGTCTGTGGGCTGGTGGATCGCGGCCGTGACCGTGCCCGTCCGCCTTTTCTCGATGGCATACACCTACGCCAGGGCTGACCTGATGCAGGCGTATTCCAAGATGGGGTTGTCTGACGCGCAATTGCAGATGATGCAGTCCAGCCCGCTCCTGCGCAGCCATGTCATCTTGTGGTGGAGTTTGGTTTCGCTGGTCATATTCTTCGGCTATCTGCTGTGGGTAAAGCGCTACTTCAGGATTCCGCCCGCGCCGTCTCGGGCGGAAGCAGTCCCGGTGCAGGCGGGATGATGCTGCAGGCGGGATAACGGTTGGCCGTTGCTTTGGGTAAGACTGCAATCCAAATTCTGTGGGGTACTTTCATGACTGAACATCTTGCCGACAAAGTCTGCGTCCCGTGCCGTGGAGGCGTTCCGCCGCTGAAAGGCGCGGAACTGGAGAAGTTGCACCGCATCGTTCCCCGATGGACGGTCGCCAAAGAACATCACCTTCACCGCGAGTTCCGCTTTTCGGATTTCAAACAGGCGCTCGATTTCGTCAATCGCGTGGGAGCGCTGGCCGAGGAGCAAGGACATCATCCCGACATTCTGCTGGCCTGGGGCAAGGCGGAGATCACCCTGTGGACCCACAAGATTGACGGCCTCACCGAGAGCGATTTCATCATGGCCGCCAAGATTGACCGGCTGCAGGCGGAGTAGTGTAACCGGAGCCAGGCCGCTGTTCGTGATCGCCGGCAGAACGATCCGCGCGTCTCCGCCAGTCGGCCACGGGGAGGGGCGGCGCTAGGGTTTCAGCTTGATCTTCAAATCGGCGGCAATCTGCTTGCCGTGGAAGCGGCCGTTTTCAATGAAGATCTCGTTCGTCCGCGATCCAGCCACAATCACGCCCGCGACATAAATTCCCTTGACGTTGCTTTCGAGCGAAACCGGATCGCACACCGGACGGCATTGCTGGTCCGACAATTCGATGCCCATGCTGCGCAGAAAATCGTAATCGGGGTGGTAGCCGATCAGGGCCAGCACGAAGTCGTTCTTGAGCCGTAGCGGGCCGCTGGGTGTGACGATCACCACATGGTCCACGCCGATCTCCTGCACCCAGCTGTTGAAGTGGGCCTCGATTTCCTCGTTCTTGATGCGATTCTCCAAGTCGGGCTTGATCCAGTACTTGACGTGGTGGTGCAGTTGCGCCTCGCGGTGCACCAAGGTGACCCGCGCTCCGTGCCGCCACAGATCCAGTGCGGCGATGGCCGCCGAATTCTTGCCGCCAATCACCAGCACATCCGTGTCGTAATAGGGATGCGGCTCGCCGTAGTAGTGCGAAACCTTGGGCAACTCCTCGCCCGGAATACCCAGTTTGTTGGCCAGATCGTAGTAGCCGCTCGAAACGATGACCTTCTTCGCGCGATAGTCGTGCGGGCGACCGGCGCGATCGGTCGCGGTGATGGTGAAGTCTCCGTCCTCGCCGAGCACGGTCTTGACCCATTCGTACTGCCGCACGTCGAGCTTGTAGTGCTCGGCCACTTTGCGGTAGTACTCGAGCGCTTCCTCGCGCGTCGGTTTCTGCTGAGCGGTAGTGAAGGGGATGTTGCCGATTTCGAGCAGTTCCGGCGTGGTGAAAAACACCATGTTCGCGGGATAGTGAAACAGCGAATTCACCAGGCATCCCTTGTCGAGAACGATGACCTGCAGCCCTACCTTCTGCGCTTCGATGGCGCAAGCCAGGCCGGTCGGCCCGGCGCCGATGATGAGCACGTCGGTGCGCATCTCCTTGTTCGGGAGGGCCTTGGTCTGAGGCAGAACGTCCAGCTCTTCGTCGGCAAGGAACTCAGGCATAGGAGCGGAGTCGTCCGAGGTGCCCAGGAGTTCGCGGCAGCTCGGAAACCGATGATTCTAGCACGCGGAACTATCAGGACATGATGGGGTAACGGGGAAACGGGGCAGCCGCGGAAATCAGGAAAGCGAATTCGCAGCCGCCCGCGAGGCAGGGTGCACTTCTCGTTCGATCGTGCGAGGTATTGGCTTAGCTTCAACTCTCGCGTCCAGCAACGACGGCAAACTTGACGCCGAGGGCGTGCAGAACGGAATTGATGGTTTCGAAGCGTGGGTGTGCGCCTGCACTCAGAGTTTTGTACAGGCTCTCCCTACCTAGGCCTGAGTCTTTGGCGATCTGGGCCATGCCTCGCGCCTTGGCCACGTTGCCG
>DATFYK010000102.1:0-25928 GCA_035315085.1 Occallatibacter sp. | reverse complement strand
CGTTCCCAGAATCCTCTCAGCTATGATTGCTTCCATGACCGGGAACGGGAGCGGGAAGAAGGGCAAGACACGGCGCGGCTTTCAAGCACATGAGACAGCCCGGACCGAGGCGCTGAACGGGATGCCGCTGGCAGCGCCCTGGCAGAGGTTCGCGGGGTTTTATATCGACCTGCTCTTCGCCGTGATCATTTGGGGACCGCTGGAGTTTGCTTGGCGGCTGCTGGTGCTGCACGAGACCAACATTCATGCTGTATGGGATTTTCATGAGGCCGGCAATATCGTCGTCATGCTTCTCTATTGGGGGCTGTTTAACTACTTCGGCAATGGCCGGACTCCCGGCAAGTGGATCGCGCGGACCCGGATCGTGTCGCTGACGAGTGAACGATTGGGACTTTGGCAATCTTTCGAGCGGGCGCTTGGCTATGGAGCCGCCATGCTGGAAGGCGGTTTGGGTTTTGTGCAGCTCTTCTGGGACCGGAACAGAATGTGCGCGCAAGACAGACTTGCGGAGACGATCGTTGTGGATATCAGGAGGCGGGCGAATCCACAGTCAACAGCCGCCGACAGCCTTCCGAGCTGAAGCTGCTACCTTCAGTATCAGCCGGCCGAAATCACTGCAACCGGGGGATGGTGCGAAAACAATGGCTGCGAGAAGTTCTTCCATGCGTATGAAGATTCAGATTTTGCCACTGGCGGGCGGGCTGGCCTGCGCCCTGATGATGGCCGCCCCGCTCGCCGCCCAGCGCCTCGAGCGGCCCGCGCTCAACATTACCGGCTATGCGATCGACGCCGAGCTGGAACCGGCCACGCACCACCTGGCGGCCACGGCGGCGGTGAGCTTTGCCGCGCCGGAGGGCGCCGAGACGGTCAGCTTCGGCTTCCACCCCGCCCTGAAGGTGTCCAAAATCTCCGATGAGAGCGGCAAGGTGCTCACCGGCGAGCGGTTGCCGGACGGAACCATCCGCGTCACCCCGGCCACGCCCTTTGTGCGGGGCCAGGCCTCCTCGCGCTGGACCTTCGAGTACGAGGGCGCGATCACCGGCAACGACGACGGCCCGGTGGAAGGGCTGAAGCTGGCCGCGATCCAGGAGCCGATCAGCTATCTGCTCTACCCGGCGCGCTGGTTTCCCTCCACCGGCTACCTCACCGACCGGTTCACGGCGGAGATGCACATCCGCGTTCCACAGGGGATGCGGGTCTTTGCCAGCGGCAGCCAGGGCGCGTCCAAGCCCGTGACTCTGGCCAACGGGAAGCCCGGCGACCAGTACGACTTCAACTGGACCAGGCCCGGATTTCCCGGCACGGTGATTGCCGGGCGGTATGTGGGCCCGGTTTCGGCGGGTCCGGGCAACATCAAGGTCTACCTGACCGTGGCCCACCAGGCCTCAGGCAACCAGCTGGCGCAGACGGCGGCCAAAGAGTACGACTTCTTTACCGACAGCTTTGGGGCGCCGGAGACGAGCCATCTGAACGTGGTGGAACTGCCGGACGATACGCTGCCGGCCGTTTGGGCGCCGGAGCTGGCGGCCATCCTCGGTTCCAGGGTGGGCGACAAGAGCGGCGTGCGCCTCCTGGCCAACACCATTGCCCACCAGTGGTGGGGTTCCGAGGTCAGCCCGCGGACCCTGAACGATGCCTGGATCACCAATGGCATGGCCCGCTACGGCGAATTGATGTATTTGGAGGACGAAAGCGGCAAAAGCGCCATGCACGCGGCGCTCCTTGACGTATCAGCCGGGGCGCTGGCCTACGACACGATTCCGCTTTCGAGCGCCTCGCGCCTCAGCCCGTTCTCGCCTGAGTTCCAGTCCATGACCCTGGAAAAGGGCGCCATGATCTTCCACATGCTGCGCTGGGAGGTGGGCGACAAGGCCTTTCTGGCCACCCTCAAGGGGGCTCTGAGCCAGTTCACCGATACCGGGATGCGCTCCGCGGACTTTGTGAAGGTGGCCGAGGCGCAGAGCCAGCAGCAGTTAACCGCCTTCTTTGCCCAATGGGTCGACGGCACCGGCGCGCCGGTCTTTACCAATAAGTACGCGGTCTACCGGCTGGGCAACAACAAGGGCTTCAGGACCATCGGCGAGATTCAGCAGGACCTCGACCTGTTCCGCATGCCGGTGGAACTGCGCGTGGAGACCGACGGCAAGACGGAAGTCAGGAAGATCGACGTGGTTGGAACCGACACGGAGTTCGTGGTCGACACCTTCGGCCGGCCGCGCCGCATCAGCATCGATCCGCTGAACTGGGTGCTCAAGACCACGCCTGACCTGCAGGTGCGGGTCGCCATCCTCAAGGGGCAGCAACTGGTGGCGCAGGGCGACATGACCGCCGCGCTGGCCGAGTACCAGAAAGCCCTGGAGGCCAACCCCCAGAGTTCCCTGGCCAGCTACCGTATCGGCGAGCTGCTCTTTGCCCAGCACAACTACCAGGCCAGCGTGAATGCCTACCGCGATGCCCTCCGCGGCGACGGAGAGCCCCGCTGGACTGAGGCCTGGAGCCACATTGCCCTGGGCAAGATATTCGACATCACCGGCCAGCGGGACCGGGCGGTGAACGAGTACCGGCTCGCGGTCCAGACCAACGACAACACCCAGGGCGCGGTCAACGAGGCCCGGCAATGGCTGCAAAAGCCCTATAAGCTGCCCGAACACGACTGAGGCGCAGTGAATCCAAACAGCAGCGACGGCCAGCCTTCAGGCTGGCCGCCGCTGATTCTAATGGGTTTATTTCTTGCCGCGGGGATGGCCGAGGGAGATGACTTCCAGATCCACCCTGGCAAGGCCCGCTTTGGTCATGGCCAGCTCCTGGGCTGCTCCATAGGAAAGGTCGATGATCCGCCCTTCCACCACCAGGTCGCCGCGGTCGGTGATGCGGACCACGACCGACCGGTTGTTGTCGCGGTTGTGGACCCGCACCACGCTGCCGAAAGGCAGTGTGGGATGGCAAGCCGTCATGGCATACATGTCGAACTTCTCGCCGCTGGCCGTCTTGCGCCCGTTGAACACCCCGCCATACCAGGAGGCGATGCCATGAAGGATATCGGCCCGCTCTTCCCTGGCGGTCTTGGGGGCGGTCCTGGGGGCGGTCTTTTGGGGCACCAGCAGAGCCGCCGGGGGCGCGCTGGCGAACGGAGGCGTATGGGGCGTGGTCGCGGTGGGCCGGGGAAGCACCGCATCCGCATGCACGGTCCGCGTGGAAATCGTCACCACCACAGCGGCCAGAGCAACCGAAGAAGCTCCCGCCAACAGGCAAATCCTCAGCGGGGTTTTCAAGCTCGTGTTGCGTGATTTCCTCTTTATGACCATCTGCCTATTTTACTAAATCGACCCCCTTTCGCCCATCGAATACAAGAGATACCCAGGTATTTCCTGGAATTGGAAATGGGCGGTTTTTCGGGAATTTGCCCATAAGTGGTTTATGCTGTGCGACTTGCGATTTGCACCAGGAATAGTGCAAAATCTGATACCTGGGCCGGATTTGCAGATTATTTTCCACATCCTGCTAGCGTCAGGCTTAGGGGCCATCTATGGCCATGAGCGGGGGAGCGATGGAACTGAGCGCGGCGGGACTGGAGTTGCTCAAGCGGTCGGAAGGTTTTCGCAATCAGACGTATAAGGACTTGGCGGGATTTCCGACCATCGGCTATGGCCACCGGATTCTCGCCTCGGAGTCCTTTCCCGGCGGCATTGACGAGGCGCAGGGGACAGAACTGCTGGCCGGCGACGTGCGCGCGGCCGGGCAGGCCGTCCAGCGCCTGGTCAAGGTTGCCCTGGCGCAGGGCCAGTTCGACGCGCTGGTGGACTTCTGTTTCAACCTGGGCTCGGCAAGGCTCGCGGCATCCACGCTGCTGCGCGAGCTGAACATCGGACGGTATGACGCGGCCGCCGAGCAATTGCTGTGCTGGGACCATGCTGGCCTCGTAGAGAACGCCGGCTTGAAAGCCCGCCGCGAGGCCGAGTTTCACCTTTGGCACGGCGACGATTTCCGGCTGCAGGTGGCCGCCCGACGGCCAGCTCTCAGGGCTTCGGCCCGCCGATCTCCACCACCTCCAGGCGCTCCTCGGCCTTGAGGTAGCCTTTGCGGCGAAACCAGTCTTCCATGGCCGGCTGAAGGCGTTCGAGCGGAACGCGGTTGCCGGCTTCGAGCACTCCGTCGCCGGCGGGCAGCGTGTCGTCGAAGACCGCGTCGTTGGTGAAGTTGCGCATGGCGAAGTTGTCAATCCAACCGATGGGGCATTTGTGCCGGCCGTCGGAGGCATCGATTCGCTGGATGGATATGCGCCGCGCAAACATGCTTCCACTCTAATGGATGCGCCTCATCATGCGGCTAACTAACGTATTTTCAAAGAAATGTGAGAATCTGGAGGCTGCAAATCATTTGTGGCTTGCGTTCTGCAATTCTTGTGGAGTTCACGAAACCCTGCGCGTTACGCCCGCGATGGAAGCGGCATTGCTGAGTATATATGGACACTAGAACTTGTCGCATAAATACGTATCAGTCTATTCTGTCCATTTAGAATCAATGATTTACGATAACAGAAAATGTCTATGCAACAAGCTCTAGAGCGCGAGCCAGGCGATGACGACCACGGCCACGCCGATCAGCTGGCTCATGCGGTCTGTGAGCGCAAAGGCGACGGGGTCCTCGTCGAGTTGGCCGCGCGAGGCGAGCAGCCAGACGCGGTTGAGCCACAGGATCATCAGCGGAACGATCAGCCACAGGCGGCCCGGCTGGCGGTAGAGCTTGATCACGTCGAGTCCGCTGATATAGATGGCGAAAACCACCACGGCGGCATAGGCGCTGGCGGTGCCGAAGCTGCGCAACTGCGCCAAATCCGCGAGCAGATAGCCGCGCCCGTAGGCCGGCGCGGAATTGCTGGCGCGCAGGTTCTCCAGTTCCGCAAAGCGCTTGACGATGGCGAGGGAAAGAAAGAGGAACATGGAGAATCCGGCCAGCCAGTGGGAGATGGGCGTCTGGGTTGCGGCGGCGCCCGCCAGCAGGCGCAGGATATACAGGCCGGAGAGCGCGAGCACATCCACCAGCGGAATCCGCTTCAGATACGCGGTATAGGCCAGCGTCGTGGCCAGGTAGACGAGCAGCCAGCCGAAGAAGCCGCCGGGAAGCAAGCGTCCGCCCAGGAGTCCCAGAGCGAGAAAAGCCGCGGCGATGCCGATTCCCGTCAAGGCCTGGAGATCGCCCGAGGCAAAGGGGCGCAGGCGCTTGCGAGGATGACGGCGGTCGGCCTCGATGTCCAGCAGATCGTTGACGATGTAGGCCGCGGAAGCGGTGAGCGAGAAGCAGCAGAAGGCCGCCAGCGCCGTGAGCAGCTTGCCGGCGCTCAAGGCATGCGAGAGCAGCAGCGGCACAAAGATGAGCAGGTTCTTGGCCCATTGGTGCACGCGGACGGCCTGGAGCAGGGACCTGAGCCAATGGCCGCGTTCTAAAAAGACCCTGGCCGGCCGAATGCCGCGCAGCCGGAGCCTGATCCGCAGCCTCAGGCTGGGATTGGCCACCATGGCCACGTTGGCGTGGGCCAGCAGCGGCAGATCGGGTGCGCCGTTGCCAATGTAGTCGAACGCGCCGGAGCCCAGACAACCGCGCAGGCTGTTCAGCTTCTTGTTTCCAGTGAGGTTGGTGACGCCGTCGGAGCCCAATACCCCGCTGAAGATGCCCAGATGGGCGGCAACACGGCTGGCCAGCGCCGCGTCAGCGCCGGTTACCAGAAAGATGGTGCGGTCCCGGGCTTGCTCCTGCTGAAGAAAGCGAAGCAGTTCGTGGTTGTAAGGCAAGTGCGCGACATCGAGGGAGATGGATTCAGCGACGTATGCCTTGAAGGCCGCTTTGCCGCGCAGAAGACGGCCGGGGAGTTTCAACAGCAGTCCGGGGCGCGTGCGCGAAAGCACCAACAAGGAATCGACGAGCGTATCGGACTTGACCAGCGTGCCGTCCAGATCGACGCAGAGGGGGCAAAGCGCCGCAACGGGAGTTTCCGGCTGGGAGATGGGCTTGGAGATGATTTGGGGCAACCGCTCACCTCGTCCTGGGGATCGCTGGCTCATGGCCGGGAAACGCCGGCCCATGCAGGCAGAGCCGGCCAGGAGTGTTCCGGCCCATCAAGACAATTGAAGCTCAACAAGTTGGCCAGTGAATTGTCCGGGACCCCACAAGTATACAGTCGCCCCGGAGCGAATCGAAACCCAACGGCAGAATCGCATCCCTGCGCCCGGCACGACAGTTCTACTCCGATCGCTGGGTAGCAATCTTAGGGCCGCCGGCCCAGGTGGTCAGATTTGCGGCCAGCAGCAAGAGAAATGCGATGTAGAGAAGGCTAAAATCCCGCAATTCGCCAGGGTTGCAAAACAGGAAATACAACGGGAAATTGATGAGTGCGGCGATCTGCGCGTGACGCTGAATCGCCCGCGGCAGAGAGCGCCATCCGCGCCACAGCGTCCACGCGATCAAGGCCACCGACAGAGGATTGAAACTCCGAATCAAGACCATGCCGTACGTCGTTTCCGAAGAAAACATATTTGATGGATGGGGTATGGTCTGAATTTGCTCCATGAGGTGCACCGCGACGGTTCCACCGGGATTGTGGTGAAAGTGCGACCGGAGCACACAATAGACCGCGGCACAGGTCAGTCCGAGGACCCCAGTCCCGGCCAACGCATTGATGCGGGAACTCCGCCGGCGCAGGAGCGGATAGAGCGCCGGGATGAATAGCAGGAAAGATTCCTTGTTCCAGGCAGCCAGCGCTGCCACCGGGATCATCCACCACCAATCGAAATTGAGCGCCATCCACGCCGCCAGCGCAAAAAACGCCAACTCCGGATAATCGTAAAGATACCCTCCCCCGGACATGAGATAGGGCATGAGCAGAACCATGACGACTGCGGAAAGAGCAGCCGTTACGGGGGCGTACCCCACGGACTTGCATAACAGGTACATCGCATAGACCGAAATCCATGCAAACAGGAATACCGCGGCATAGACGATCCAGTAACGCAGGAAGTAGGCCCGGTTTTGCGCAACCGGCGAACTGAAAAGGCGTTCCCGAAGCGGCGCCCCGACAGCGTCCCTGGCTGCGAAGAGCCGGTCTTTAGTTTGCTCCGGAACCCGCCGGTCGATCCAGTTTGCCAGCGCCGGAAGCAATTGCCGGTACACAAATGGACGCGCGGCTGTGCCATCCACCATTGCATCGAAACTGGCTTCCTGCATCGATGCGCTTGTGCCTGCCTCGCGAAAGCGCCACTTGTCGTAGTAACCGTTGAAGGAAGCTGCCGCGGCTACAAAAAAAAGCACGAAACAGCAAGAACCGTAGTACAGCTTTGACGCAAAGGCCTTCTGGTTCATCCGATCTTGCGCTCCTTCGCCGCGCGCCGGATTGGCGTGTCCTCCGACGCTCACAGGAAGCTTCAAATCCCCATCCTGAAGGAGCGCAAGGACGCTCCCACACGGATCTGTCGGCAGATGTATTTGGAGGTTCTGGCCGGTTATGGATGGTGGAGCTGAGCGGGATCGAACCGCTGGCCTCCTCGTTGCGAACGAGGCGCTCTCCCAGCTGAGCTACAGCCCCACGACTTCCTTATCTTACCAGTGGGCAGCAAATCCTTCCAGTTCATCGGCTCTGCAATCGCGCGGCTTGAGCCGGTTCCTGGCAACGCGCCGGGGTTGAGCATCGTGGTATCCCATCCTTGCCGCAAAAAACGCGGCAAGGATGGGGCACCCGGCAAATCTTCCCTCGAGGCCCTTAGCCGACGGGGCGCGACGGCGAAGGGGATCGACTCTCTTCGTCTCTTTCGGTCGCCGCGGCGCGCTTCTATCCTTTCAGGTACCCGGTGAGCCGCAGCACTTTGAGGATCTGTCCCTCGCTCGAGGCGGGAGCGCTGCTCCCGGCCCACACCTTGTAGTACCAGTCGAGATAGTGCTTGAATCCCTGCTTGTTCCAGTCCTCGACCAGGCCAAGATGCTGCTCAGGATCGTCGTATGCGCGAACCAGCTCGTCAAGCTCCTCCTTGCTCAGGCGGCGGTACTTCTCGCGATAGACAACGCCCAGGCGCTCGAGCCGGCCGCGCTTCACTGCCGGGGCGGTGCGGGCGTAGCCCAGCACGACGGCGATGAGCGGGAAGCAGAACTCGCGAGGCAGATCGAGAATCTCCCACAGGCGCCCCATGTCTCCGCGATGGATGCCGTTGGTGGTCAGCGCGTCGATGCCCAGCGACCGCGCGGCGATGACCGCCGTCTGCGCGGCCAGAATTGCGTTGGTGCTGGCGGTGACGAAGTGCTCGGCGGTGTCAGCGTAGTAGGAGTAGCCCATGTGATGGGCGGTGTCGATCAGCCGGGTGTAGTCGGTGCAGTAAAGTAGCATGCATCCCGCGCCGTAGGTGGTGATCTTCTTGACCTTGTCGGCATCGCGCGAGACCACGATGGCGTAGCTCTGGTTGTTCGATGCATTTGCCGCCCGCACGCTGGCGTCCAGGATCGCGTCCAGATCGGCTTCACTCACCTGGCGCTCGGAGAAGTCGCCGTGGGTGGTGTGCAGTGCGTGGATCGTGCGCAGTGTCTCATTCGCGGCCGGCGCGCCGACCGCGCGCGCCGCCCTTCCCGCAAGCAGCCATGCGCCGAGCGCCGCACTGATACCGACGAAGCTTCGCCGGTTGGTGTTTCCCTTCGAATCAAACATGATTTTCCTCTGATGGTGGTCTCTGTTGAATTCACCTCTGCGCATCTTTGCCGGGGAGAAGCACTCCGTGCATCAACCCTCATCAGAATCGCTTCAACAATCCAACAGCAGGGAAGTGTACTCCCGGGGCCGGACGGCGTCAATCGGTCAAATGGAGATATCGCCCGCATGCCGAAGGGCACGATCGCGGGAGCGGCCTTTCGGACCGAGTGCGGTCCGCTTCAGAGCTGATTCATGTTGGCCAGGAACTCGGCGTTGTTGCGCACCTTTTCCAGGCGGGTGATCAACAGCTCCATGGCCTCGACCGGCGACAGCGGGTTCAGTACCCGGCGCAGAATGAAGATGCGCTGCAAGTCCTCCTTGGGAATGAGCAGCTCTTCCTTGCGGGTGCCGGAGCGCTGGATGTCGATGGCCGGGAAGACGCGCTTGTCGACCAGCTTGCGGTCCAGGATGATTTCCATGTTGCCGGTGCCCTTGAACTCCTCGAAGATGACCTCGTCCATGCGCGAGCCGGTGTCAATGAGCGCGGTGGAGATAATGGTCAGCGAACCGCCCTCCTCGATGTTGCGGGCCGCGCCGAAGAAGCGCTTGGGCCGCTGCAGCGCGTTAGAGTCCACGCCGCCCGACAGCACCTTGCCCGAAGGGGGCACGATGGTGTTGTAGGCGCGGGCCAGGCGGGTGATCGAATCCAGCAGGATCACCACGTCGCGCTTGTGCTCCACCAGCCGCTTGGCCTTCTCGATGACCATCTCGGCCACCTGCACGTGGCGGGTCGCCGGCTCGTCGAAGGTGGAACTGATGACCTCGCCCTTCACCGAGCGCTGCATGTCGGTTACTTCCTCGGGACGCTCGTCGATGAGCAGGACGATGAGCACCACCTCGGGGTGGTTGGTGGAGATGGAGTTGGCGATGGACTGCAAGAGCATGGTCTTGCCGGTGCGGGGCGGAGCGACGATGAGGCCGCGCTGGCCCCTGCCCACCGGGGTCAGCAGATCCATCACCCGGCCGCTGATGCCCTCGCGGACGGTCTCCATCTTGATGCGCTCCTGAGGATACAAAGGAGTCAGGTTGTCGAAGAGAATCTTGTTGCGGGTCTCCTCGGGCGACTCGAAGTTGATGGCCTCGATCTTGACCAGGGCGAAGTATTTCTCGCCCTCGTGGGGCGGGCGGACGTTGCCGCTGATGGAGTCTCCGGTTTTGAGATCGAACTTGCGAATCTGCGAGGGCGAGACGTAGATGTCGTCGGGGCCGGGCAGATAGTTGTAGTCAGGAGAGCGGAGGAAGCCGTAGCCGTCGGGCAGGATTTCCAGCACGCCCTCGGCAAAGATGTGGCCTTCCTTTTCGCTTTGGGCCTGAAGAATCTTGAAGATCAGATCCTGTTTGCGAAGGCCGCTGGTGCCCTGGATCTCCAGGGCGCGCGCGATGCGGCTCAGCTCGGTGATGTTCTTCTCTTTGAGTTCAGCGATGGTCATGTTCACCTGCAATAAGCGGGGATGTGTGTGAGGGATACGGGAAGGGGGAGCGCTCCAGGAGAAGAATGGGTGGTAGTTCTAAGATGCTGCCGGCGCGCGCCGGGCTTCAAGCATCTCCTGAATTCAGGTGCAATATCGAAACTCCGGAAAAGAGCAGCGCCTGCAACAGGAAGCCGCCTTGAAACCGTTGCCTGATTCAACTATACCCTGGGGAGACGCACTCAGGCGGCGCGGCGCCGTTCAAGCGGTTGAGGCGCGGGCTCGGCCAGGCGCGCCGCCGATCCAGGATGGGCGGTTTGAAAGCGGCACAGGACTTCATTGGTCGTGTCTTGCAGCCGTGTATTGGGCTTGTGCAGCTTGCGGGTTGCCTTGCTGGCCAGCTGACAGAGCTGGTAGCGATTGGACACCTGAGAAAGTGCCGCAAATACCAAATCAGAACGCATGACGAATCTCTCCTTCCTTGGTTTCCTGCCCGGCCGGAACTACTTGGCGCCGCCGGTGCAACAGGGAAGCCAACACTATCCAGGGCTGCCCCAAATTTCCACTCCCAAGGTATAGACGCGCGAACCGTGCCTCAGTTCAAAATCCTGACGCACATTCACACACCATGGAACAAGTCTTATGCCGTATCCGCGAACCACATTACCGCCTTGGGAATCCATGTGCCTACATTCCCATACCCGGCGGAGGTCGAAACGCACCGGGGCATCAACGGATGAGCATCAGCTCAAATATGATGCGGGGGACAACAGCTAGACTGTGCAAGATTGCTCTGTGCAATCCGCTCTTATGGATAGTACTACTGAATGTATACCGAGTTGACTTTTAAGTCAATAAGTTTTTCGGGGGTATTCGCTACCCCTTTCGTGTTAGGACCAGCACCGGAGTCCTGATCATAAAGCATTTTAAATCAATCAGATAAAGCTATAATTCGGGGACGATTCCGGGCTCCGGCGGGAGTCCCGCAGCCCGGTACCCCCCCGCGCGCCGCCCCTGGGGGAACCTGCCTGGTCACGCCCAATAGCTGCGGTCGAGGGTGCGGAACTCCAGCCCATCGCGCCAAAAACGCAGGCGCGATGGGGGCCCAGGATTCTTCAACTCCAATAACTCCGATCCAGCGTCCTATATTGGATGGCCTCGGCCAGGTGGGCCACGGTCAGGCCCTCGGCGCCCTCCAGATCGGCGATGGTGCGGGCTACCTTGAGGATGCGGTCGTGGGCGCGGGCGGTCAGGCCCTGCTGCTGCATGGCGCGCTCCAGGAGGCGCTCGGCGTCGGCGCCCAGCTCGCAGTAGGCGCGAATCTGGCGGGTGGTCATCTGCGCGTTGGAGTAGATCTTTTCGCCGAATTTTCTAAATCTCTGCCGCTGGCGTTCGCGGGCAGAGAGCACGCGGGCGCGAATCTCGGCCGAGCCCTCGGCCGCCGCCACACCGCGCAACTCCTTATATTTGACTGCCGGAACCTCAATATGAATGTCGATGCGGTCCAGCAGGGGCCCGGAGATCTTGGCTACGTAGCGCTGGATCATGGGCGGCGTGCACATGCACTCGCGCGACTTGTCGTTGAAAAACCCGCAAGGGCAGGGGTTCATGGCAGCCGCGAGCATGAAGCGCGCCGGAAAACTCAGCGACATGGAGGCCCGCGCGATGGTCACGGTATGGTCTTCGAGGGGCTGGCGGAGGACCTCGAGCACGTTGCGCGGAAACTCCGGCAGTTCGTCGAGAAACAAGAGGCCGTTGTGGGCCAGCGAGACCTCGCCGGGGCGGGGAATGATGCCGCCGCCGATCAGGCCGGCGTCGGAGATGGTGTGGTGGGGCGAGCGGAAGGGCCTCTGGGTGACAAGGCCCTGTGCGGCGTCGAGCACCCCGGCCACGGAGTGAATCTTGGTGGTTTCGAGAGCTTCCTCGAAGGTCAGCGGAGCCAGAATCGACGGCAGCCGCTTGGCCAGCATGGTTTTTCCCGAGCCGGGCGGGCCGATCATGAGAATGTTATGGCTGCCGGCCGCGGCGACCTCGAGGGCGCGCTTGGCCGTCTGCTGCCCGCGCACGTCCTTGAAGTCCACGGTGAAATGTTGCAGCTCGTTCAGCAATACCTCGGTGGCCACGTGAAAGGGTTCGCGCTGAATCACGCCCACAACGGCGCTGTTGAGCAGCTCCAGCACATCCAGCAGCGAGGAGACCGGGTAAACGTTCACGCCCTCCACCACGGCTGCCTCAGCGGCGTTGGCGGCGGGCAGAACCAGGTTGGGAATGCCTTTCTCGCGGGCCAGGATGGCGATGGGCAACATGCCGGGCACGGCGCGCACGCCGCCGTCCAGGCCCAGCTCGCCCACCAGCAGGAAGCGGCTCAGGTCGTCGGCCTTCAGCGCGCCGTAAGCGCCCAGAATGCCAATGGCGATGGGCAGGTCGAAGCCCGCGCCTTCCTTTTTCATGTCGGCCGGCGCCAGGTTGATGGTGATGAAGGTGGGCGGAATCAGGTAGCCGGAGTTCTTGATGGCGGCGCGGACGCGGTCGCGGCTCTCGCGCACCGCGGCGTCGGGCAGGCCCACGGTGTGGAAGTGATCCTGATCGGTCGCCACGCCGCTATAGTCGACCTCGACTTCGATGAGGTTGGCGTCGATGCCGTAAACAGCCGCGCTGAGGGCTTTGAAGAGCATGGAGGCGAGTTGCAGCGAGTGTAGCAGAAGACAGGGGTCAGGGAACACGAAAGAGGCATTTTTCCGCAGCCTGCGAAGCCGACACCCTTCAAACTGACCCACTACCGAAATCCGGGTAGTGTCCTAATTTGGGGTACAATTTATCAGTCAAAAAGGAGCGGCAGGGCATGGACGAGGAAAAAGACACCGGCCACCCACAAAACAAAACTCCCGATGGCACACCACCCATTCAGCCGCCCGTCCAGCCTCTCCCGCCCCCACCAAAGCCACCCCACAAAGATCGCCACTCCGGCGAGAAGATAAGCACTTCCGACAAAATAATGGCTGCGGCTACGGTTGTAATCGCTGTAGGGACTCTTGTGAGTGCTGCCGCTATCGTTTTGCAGTGGCGAGAGATGGTTGGAGGCGGAACCCAAACAGACCAGATCATCAATGCAGCTAATGGCATTAAGACGGCCCAGGGTCAGTTGGTTTCGGATAACAAGCAGGTGCTTGCCGATAACAGGCAGGCTCTCGCCGAAGTGTTGCAGGAAAATCGTGAAGAATTGGCGAACGCTCTCCAGCAGAACCGCGATGCTCTGCAATCTCAGACTGCTGCTTCTAATGGGCAACTGGCGGCGATTCAACAACAAACTGAGGTCTCGGAGAGGCCATGGATCGCAGTGTACGGCGCCGCAATGGTAGGCCCAATCACGATATCTAGCGCCGGTGAGGTCTCTACGGTGATTCACCTCGCGGCGAGAAACATCGGCAAAACCCCGGCTAGAGAAACGAATATCAGTTTGGATTTCGCTAATTCGGTGGTGGAGATTAAATCGCTCCAGGAACTTTGCAAAAGAAAATGGTACGTCTCTCCAAGGTGGGGAGGGCACGGTGGAATTCTGTTCCCCGATGAAGAACTCGATAAAGATTTCAACCACGCCATGAATGGAGTGACAAAACTCACAACAGTCGAATCTAATGATAATCGAGGTTCTTCCCCCGCTATCACGAGGAGAGAGGAATTCTTGTTCCCACAATCCATTATCGGATGCATTCAGTACAAATCCATCTCTTCCGAAACTCCCTATTTTACTGGGTTTGTTTATCGCCTCATCCCACGCAACATTGACCTTCATGATATCCCTTTCAGCGTTCGGTTCGATCCGAAAACCGGAGATGCAATCACCTACCCGCCTAGCTACCCGCCTAGTTCTCTTCACGGACAAGGGAGCATATCGATTCCCGAAGATTGGTATAAGCTCGTCAGGAGTCCATTTTCTGGAAGTGATGTTCTGCAGTAGGAGAGATGTGCAAAGGAAAAGGCAAACTAGGACACTACCCGGATTTCTTTCGTCTTGACGCTATGCAGCCAATCCGTGGTAGCCTTATTGGCAATCTATGATTTTGAAATTTCGTGGGAGGCGTTTATGAGTGGAAACGGTTCCTCTTCGCCGCTTGACGCGGCGCTGGCGCATGTGGATCCCGATCGGCGTAAATTCCTAAGGATGTTGCTGGCCGGCGTTGCGGCAGCTCCGCTGCTGACATCGGCGGACTTGATTGCCGAGAACAAATCCAATTTCCCGAAGGCCAATGTAACCCATAAGACGAATAGCCAGGCACTCAAGAACAGCCAGGCCGCGCACAAGGGCTCAAACTCGCAGCTCAAATACGGCGCCAATCAGCACAAAGGCGCAAACTCGCAACTCAAACTGAATAACCAGCAGCTCAAGAACAACAGCACGATCAAGAACAGCAGCGGCGGGATCAAGAACAGCAGCGGCGGGATCAGGTCCAACACCGGAGCATACAAGGAAAACACCGGCGCGATCAAGAACAGCAGCGGTGGGATCAAGAACAGCAGCGGCGCGATCAGGTCCAACACCGGAGCATACAAGGAAAACACAGGAGCATACAAGGAAAACACCGGCGGGATCAAGAACAGCCAGCGGTAACAAGCATCTGCCTCCACCCAAGGGCGGCAGGCATGCGGATGCTCGACAACCAGCTTCATCAATCCCAACAGGCTCGCCATGCCGGCGGTGAGCCCCGCCAGTAAGCCGGGCCCCCGGCGAACAGTTTTCGCTGGAGTGGAACAAGGCAGTGCTCCCGTACTCAGCGGGTAGAAGCAGGCCCTTTTTATGCTCGGATTCGTCCATGGCTAATCCCGTCATCAATCCCGATGCCGGGCTGTCGCCGGTCGAGGGCGGCTATATTGCATACGATCCCGTCCGCGATCGTGTGCACGAAATGAACGCGCTGGGCGCCCTGCTCGCCGAAGTGTGCGACGGCAGCCGGAGCATGGACGAGATCCGCGACCTGGCCGGACCGCTGATGCCCGAGGGCCGAAGCGCCGAGATCGATCGCTGGATCGACGAAGGAATCGAGGCCGGCCTGCTGGTTTGGGGCGATGGCGCAATCGTCCGGCCCCATGAACTCACCGCCGGCGAGTTGTCCAACCTGGCCGAACACCTTCGCGACAACGGCAATACCGAGACCGCATTCCTGTGCTCGAAAAGAGTGGCGGAGCTGACGCCGGAGGACGCGGACGCGTGGTACGCCGTGGGCTGGGCGGCCCAGGCTGCGGGACGGCGCGATGAGGCGCGTTTAGCTTACGGAAAATACCTGGAAGGCAGGCCGGAAGACGCCGCAATTCGCCAGATTTTGACGGCCCTGCGGGATGAAGCGCCGCCGCCGCGCGCCCCGGACGAATGCATCCTGCAAATCTTCAACGACTTTTCCTCGCACTACGACGACAAGATGCGCAACAATCTGAGCTACCAGGCCCCGGAGCGGCTTCAAGAGCTGATCCGGTCCGAGATCGGCGATGCCGGGGGTCTGGAAATTCTGGATATTGGTTGCGGAACGGGGCTGGCGGGAGTTGGCTTGAAGGAGCGCGCGGCGCACCTGGCGGGGATCGATCTTTCTCCGGAGATGATCGAGTTGGCACGGGAACGAGGCATTTATGACCGGCTGGAGGTGGCCGAGATCACCGCATGGCTTGATGGAACGCAAGCGGAATTCGATCTGATCGCCGCCTGCGACTGCCTGGTATATTTCGGCGATCTTCAGCGGGTGGCGGCGCCGGCAGCCAAGCGGCTCAAGCCAGGCGGTTGGTTTGCTTTCACGACGGAACGCGGCGAGAGATATCCTTTTCATCTCACCGATTCCGGACGATATACGCATCATCCCGACCACGTTCGCGAGGTTGCGGCGAAGGCAGGGCTTCTCGTCGCCAGACTGGAAGAGGGATTCTTACGGACGGAACGCGGAGTCGAAGTGACCGGACTGCTTGCGCTGCTCAGGAAATCGGACCACTGACGGCCGATCTGCGTTCCACGCTACAATCTCATCCGTGACCACAAGTCTGTTCGACCTTTACAAGATCGGCGTCGGCCCTTCGAGTTCGCATACCATGGGACCCATGCGCGCGGCCTGCCGCTTTGCGCGGGAACTGGGCGCGCGCGGGGTGCTCGATCGGGTGGAGCGCGTGCGGGCGGAGTTGTTCGGCTCGCTGGCCCTGACCGGCCTGGGCCACGCCACCGACCGCGCCGTTCTGCTGGGTTTGTCCGGCAACGAGCCGGCCGGCATCGATCCCGCGGCCATTGAATGCACGGTGGCGGAAATTCGCGCGGCGCGGCAGATCAATCTGGCAGGCGCCCGCTTCATCCCCTTTCAAGAATCCAGCGACCTGCTGTTTCAGCGCGCCCAGATGTTTCCGCCCGGCGCGCGCACCCAGCATCCCAACGGGCTGCGCCTTACTGCTTATGACGCGGCCGGCGCCGTGCTCGACGAGCGCACCTTCTTTTCCATCGGCGGCGGATTTATCACCGAAGACGCCGTTGACGCGTCCGCTCAGAATCAGCAGCCAATGATTCCGTTTCCCTTTCACAACGCCGCGGAGCTGCTGGCTACGGCGCACGCGAACGAACTCTCCATCAGCCAGCTCATGCTGGAGAACGAGTGCGCTCTGGTTCCGCGCGACTCGGAGCAAGCGCCGGTCGAGGCAGTGCGGGAAGGCATCGAACGGATCTGGCAAGCCATGCAGGCCTGCGTGGAGCGCGGCATGGCGGCGGAAGGCATTTTGCCCGGCGGCCTGAACGTGCGCCGCCGCGCGCGCCGCCTGGCCGAACGCCTGCGCGAAAAAGAGGCGGACGGTTTGCGCGGCGATCCGCTGGCCCCGCTCGACTGGGTTACGGTCTACGCCATGGCGGTGAACGAAGAGAACGCCGCGGGCGGACGCGTGGTGACCGCGCCCACCAACGGCGCTGCCGGCGTGGTTCCCGCCGTGGCGCATTATTATGACCGCTTCATACCCGATGCGGACCACGAAGGCCTGCTGCGCTTCTTTCTGACCTCGGCGGCCATCGGCATCCTATATAAGGAGAACGCTTCCATCAGCGGCGCGGAGGTGGGCTGCCAGGGCGAGGTGGGCGTGGCCTGCTCCATGGCCGCCGGCGGGTTGACCGCGGCGCTGGGCGGCAGCAACGGACAAGTGGAGCACGCCGCCGAAATCGCCATGGAGCACAACCTGGGCATGACCTGCGACCCCATCGGCGGCCTGGTGCAGATACCCTGCATCGAGCGCAACGCCATGGGCGCGGCCAAAGCGGTGCAAGCCTCGCGCATCGCGCTCAACGAGCAGGAGGCGCACAAGGTCTCCCTCGACCAGGTCATCCGCACCATGTACCTGACCGGGCTGGACATGCAATCGCGCTACAAGGAGACCAGCCTGGCCGGACTTGCCCTGAACGTGATCGCGTGCTAACGGAAGTGACGCTTCAATCTGTCCCGGCTCCTCATGGCGAGTGTTTCCAGGCGCTTTGTCGATGACCCATGGCTCGTCTACTATCTTTCGCAGAGGAAATCTGACCGTGGAGCTGAACGAGATCAATGCGACGCCGCCATCGCCGCCGGCCAGGCCATCCGCGCCGCTCGCGGTCGCCCCTGCCTGGCACACCATGGTGCTGGTGGCGGCCATTCTTGCGCTCACCATTTACGGAGCCACGCGGTCCTCGCCCGAGCATGCGGCGTTCAACCGGCTGGCGGCCTATGGTTTTATCGCCGCCGGGGAATTGGCCATGCTGGGATGGGTCGTTTTCGGATTGCGGCTGAGAAAAACTTCCATTCGCTCGCTGCTCGGCCCGTTCCCGTTCAATTTCCGATCCATAGCGGCGGACCTGGTGTGCGCGCTGCTGTTCTGGGCCGGCTCGATAATTTTGCTGTGCATGTGCGTTCTTGCCTGGACCAGCGTTGAAACAGTCTTTACGCACCGGTTGCCGGCAAACGCAGCCAGCCAGCCGATTTCGCCCGATCGCTCACCACAGCGAGTCTCGGGGGGGATTGCGCAACTGGCGCCCTCCAACGGCGAGGAGATTGCCGCCTGGGCGCTGTTCTGTCTGGTCGCCGGCTTCGCCGAGGAGATCGCCTTCCGCGGTTACCTTCAGCGCCAGTTTACGGCGTGGGCGAGAGGAAATGCGGCGGCGGGCATACTGTTGTCGGCGTCGATATTCGGCTGCGCACATGCCAACCAGGGAGCGCGCGGGATGTTCTTGCTGGGTGTATTCGGCGTGTTCTTCGGCCTGCTCGCGCTGGAGCGCCGCGCTCTGCGTCCCGGAATCTTCGCGCACTGCGGACACGATTTCATCCTCGGGCTGGCGCTCGCATCGCTAAAATCCCACCCATAATCCGAGTCCGCAAGCCGATCCTCAATTCCGCGTCGAAAAAATTGTTGCTACTTTTTCCACCACCATGTCGTTTTTTTCTTGACAGTGTCGTTGCATGAATCTATACATGCATCAACTGCAATATCAATATTGCAGACTCGATGCAACCCATCGAAAAGGGAGAATAGGCAAATGGCAACCAAGAAAGCAGCCAAAAAGGCACCCGCGAAGAAGGCCGCAAAGAAGGCCGCAAAGAAAAAGTAGCGGAACATCCAACTGAAAAAAGGCAACACTCCAGGGGGACGCTTCAAGCGTTCCCCTCAGTGTTTATGCGGTTAAAATAGATTTCAGAGAGACGAGAACGTTCCGGAGAACAGATGACCCGCCGCCGCTGGATTGCCGAACATTGGGACGAGGCCACCGCCACCATGGTGGGGGCGCAGGCCGAACACATGGCGCGCGTGCTGCGCGCCCAGCCCGGGATGGAGGCGGATGTGGTGGCGGGCGGGCGCGTCTTCCACGCCGAGGTGGCCGCCGCCACTCCGGACGAGATTCGCTTCAACCTGATCGCCGAACTGGAGGCCGATCCCGCGCTGCCGGTCACGCTGGCCGTTTCAGTCTATAAATTCGATCACATGGAGTGGGCCATCGAGAAGGCCACTGAACTGGGCGTTGCCGAAGTGGCCCCGGTCATCGCGCGCCGGACCGAGAAGCACCTGGCCCAGGCCGCCAGCAAGCGCGTGGAGCGATGGCGGCGCATCGCGCGCGAAGCCGCCCAGCAGTCGCGCCGCTCCGATGCGCCGCTGATCCACGATCCGGTTCCGCTGTCCGCGCGGGTGCGGGCCGCTTCGACGGCCACGCGCATCGTGCTGGCCGAGCAGGAGCGCACCACCACCCTGCGCCTGGCCCTGGAAGAAGCCATGGCCGCGGCGCAGTCGGAGATGCCCACGCTGGAGATCGCCATCGGGCCCGAAGGCGGATGGGCTCCCGACGAGGAAGCGCTCTTCGACGCCAACGGCTGGCGGGCCGCATCGCTGGGCCCGCGCATTCTGCGCGCCGAGACGGCGGCTATCGCCGCGCTGGCGGTGGTGGCTTCGTACCTGGAGTAGAGGGAAGACTCTTCGCCTACAACGAAACGCCGCGCTTCCAGGGAATGAAATCGTTTTGCCCCAGCAGTTCGGCCTTGGTGAAGCGTTCCCCGCTTGCCACTTCGAGGGAAAGCTCGAGCAGCTTCTCCGCGCACTCCGCGACCGCCGCCTCGCCGGAGACGATGGGGCCCGCGTCGAAGTCGATGATGTCGCTCATGCGGCGGGCGAGCGCGGAGTTGGTCGCGATCTTGACGACCGGCGCCACGGGATTGCCGGTGGGCGTGCCCAACCCGGTGGTGAAGAGCACCAGGTTCACGCCAGCGCCCACCTGGGCCGTCACGCACTCCACGTCGTTGCCCGGCGTGCACAGCAGGTTCAGTCCCGGCGTGACGGCGTATTCGGGAAAGTCCAGCACGCAGCGGATGGGCGAGACGCCGCCCTTGCGCGCCGCGCCAGCCGATTTCATGGCGCCGGTGGTCAGCCCGTCCGCGATGTTGCCCGGCGAAGGATTCATCTCGAAGCCCGAATCGACGGCTTTGGCGCGCTCCTGGTACGCCTGCATGAGATCGCAAAACCGTTGCGCCAGGGCATCGGTGGCGCAGCGGTTCACCATCTCCTGCTCCACGCCGTGCAGTTCAGGAAACTCCGAGAGCAGCGTCTTGCCCCCCGCGCCCACCACCAGATCGGAGACGTAGCCGACGGCCGGATTGGCCGAGATGCCGCTGAAGCCATCCGAGCCTCCGCACTTCAGCCCCACGGTCAAGGCCGCCAGCAGCGCGGGGGCGCGCGTGATGCGGTTGGCCTGCGCCAGCGCGGCAAAGGTCTCGTCCAGCGCCTGGCTCAGCAGCGTGGATTCGCGCCCGGACTTCTGTTGATCGAAGATCAGCACCGGCTTGCGCATTTCGGGATCGCGTTGGCGCAGTTCGTCCATCAACATACTCGCCTGCGCGTTCTGGCAGCCCAGGCTCAGCACCGTTGCGCCGGCCACGTTGGGGTGGTGGATGTAGCCGGCCAGCAGCCCGCAGAGCGCCTGCGCATCCTGGCGCGTGCAGCCGCAGCCGCCCTGGTGGGTCAGAAAGCGGATTCCGTCGATATTCTTGAAAATCCGCTCCGCATGAGGATGCACAATCATTTCCGCCGCGCCGTATTCATTGGATTGCCGCTGAATCAACCGCCGCACATGCTGCCGGTAACTGTTCGCGCTTCCGTAGCCCAACTCCTCTTCGAGCGCCTCTTTCATCCGCTCCACATTGCGGTTTTCACAGAAGACCAGCGGCAGGACCAGCCAATAGTTGCGCGTCCCCACCTGCCCATCCTCGCGATGGAAGCCCAGGAACGTGCGCGCAGCCCAGGCCGAAGCATCAGGCGCGGCAACCGGCGCAGGCTGCCGTACAGCGGAGTAAGCGCCTGCGCGATGGCGCACGTTGCGCGCCGTCAGCAACCCTCCGCGCTCGATGGCCTCAACCGCCTCGCCCACCACCATGCCGTAGAGAAAAATCAGATCGCCGGGCTTGAGCGCCGCAATGGCCATCTTGTGCTTGGCGGGAATGGCCTGCGCAACCATGCAGGAGGCCGGAGACGCCGCGGGGCCATAGCGCGCCACCGCGCCCGCTTCCAGCGCCGCCAGCGCCACTACAACATTGTCGCGAGCGTCGATTTGGAGAACCGTTTCCGGCATGAGCATTCTCTTCTGTCTAACCATCATAGGTGCGGACAACAGGCGCGGATGCGATGCATCCGCCGGGCCGGCCGCTGGGCATCAAAGATGCGCGTAGCGGAGCAGCAGCCCGGCCAGCGCCGCGCCCGCAAGGCCGCCGACGATGGGAATGTGCGCGTAGCGCCAGTTGGAACCGCCTTTGCCGGGAATGGGCAACAGCCAATGAACGATGCGCGGACCCAGGTCGCGCGCGGGGTTGATGGCGTAGCCCGTGGTCCCGCCCAGCGAGAGGCCGATGCCCCACACCAGGCTGGCCACCAGCCACGGCCCCAGCCCGGCGGCAGGCCCGTTGGCAGAAACTCCGTGGGAGAGGATGGCGCCCGCCACCAGCACCAGCACCGCCGTGCCCAGGGCCTCGCTCAAAATGTTGAAGAGCGGGCTGCGCACCGCCGCGTTGGTGCAGAAGACGCCCAGCTTGTCCGCCGGACCCGGAGTGAGCTTCCAGTGCGGCGCGTAGTGCAAGGCCATCAACACCGCGCCGGACATTGCTCCCAATAGCTGCGCCGACCACATGCTCGCCAACTGCGAATAATTTCCGCCGATGACCGCGGCGGCGAGCGTAATGGCGGGATTCAGGTTGGCTCCGGGGCTGCCAAAGGCCTGCGCCACCAGCACCCCGCACAGCACGCCCAGCGCCCAGCCGGTGGCGACTACCAGCCAGCCAGCATCTGCCGCATAGGACCTGCGCAGCGTCACGCCGGCATTGACGCCGGTGCCCAACAGCACCAGAACCAGCGTGCCCAGAAACTCGCCGAACCAGACAGAATGCATTGCGTCTTCCTTAAAATGCGTTACGGGCGCCTCGGATGGGCGCTCGATCCATCCTTAGTATCGTAACCGGATCAGAACCACGTCTGTCGCTTGTAATCCAGGTAGGATGCGCCGAACTTCTCCGCCAGGACCCGCTCCTCCGTCCGGCTTCGATAAATCTGCAAAGGAAGCAGAACGACGAAGCCAAGCAACAGCCAAGGTTTGTTTGCCCAGAGAATCAATCCCGCTATCATCAAGCTGCCAAAGACATAAATTGGATTGCGGATGCGGGAATAGAGGCCGGTGGTTACCAGCGTGCTTGCCTTGGCCTGCACGCTGAAGGCCCGTCCCAGTTGAATGCGGGCCAGGGCGAGCAGCAGGAAAGACGGAATTGCAATGGCCAGTCCGGCGATTCGCGGAACTGTCCACGGAGGCCCCCAGGAATACATCAAAAAGATCAGGAGGGAGACAGCAACCAATGCCAGCGTTCCGTAGTTGAGTTTCAAGAGTGGCCTCCACATTACCTGGATTCCGCACCGTACTGTTGCGCTTCCGCCCGCGCAGGCCGGTCCCGGCAGCCGCAAAATGCAACGATTGCAAGATTTGCTGAACTCAAACATTCTCGACTGTCCGGCCCCGCTCCGCCAAGTCCCACGGTACTGCGCGGACGGCGAACGCTGATGAGAGCCGCGCCGCAAAGCAGATGAACCGAACGCAGCGCGCCCGCAGGCGATACCATGGGAGGAAACGGGTAGATCACACACGTGCAAAGAATGAGAAAAGTATTTATCGGGGCGATCCTGGCGGCAGCGGCGTTGGCAACTGCGGCGGCCGTGGCGCAACAGCAGGCCCCGGTTCCCACAAGGGTTATCGGCTTCATGACCGACTTCGACCTGAAGGACGATGCCGTGGGCATCTGCAAGGCGGTGATGGACGGCGTTGCTCCCGGCGTGCGCATTATCGACATCACCCACCAGACCGAGCCCTACAACATCGCCATGGGCGCGCGCTTGCTGGCCGGGTCGGCGCCCTACTTTCCCAGGGACGCGGTCTTCGTCGTGGTCATCGATCCCGGCGTCGGCTCCACGCGCAAAGCCATCATCGCGAGGTCGCGCGTGGGCCAGTTCTTCGTGCTCCCCGACAACGGCCTGCTCACCCTCATCCAAGACCGCGACGGGATCGCCGAAGCGCGCGAGATCACCAACCCCGAGTGGATGAGCGGCTCCGGCATCTCCTCAACCTTTCACGGCAGAGACATTTTCTCTCCGGCTGGCGCCCACCTGGCCCGCGGCGACGACTGGACCACCGCCGGCCCCGCGCTCGACGCGAGCAAGCTGGTCCGGCTCGACCTGAAAAACGCAACCGTTGATGAGAAAGGTCTCCACGGCCAGGTCATCGGCACAGACGGACCATTCGGAAATCTGGTGCTCAACGTGCCCGCCGAGAGCTTCGCGCAGCTGGGCTACAAACTCGGCGACAGGGTCCCCGTCACGCTCGACGGCAAGCGCTACGTTTTCCCGTTCGTTAAGACCTTCAGCGATGTGCCCGTGGGCAAGGAGCTTTTCTACATCGACTCGCGCGGACGGCTCTCGCTGGGCATCAACCAGCGCAACTTCTCCGCGACCTATAAAGTGGAGGAAGGCGCGGAACTGACCATTCCGAAGAAGTGACCTCGGCACGTGCTCAAATG
This sequence comes from Occallatibacter sp., assembly GCA_035315085.1. Lineage (GTDB taxonomy): Bacteria > Acidobacteriota > Terriglobia > Terriglobales > Acidobacteriaceae > Telmatobacter. The sequence goes on along the minus strand of DATFYK010000102.1, from coordinate 2,229 downwards.
GTTTTGCCGGAGGATCAAGTCATGCGAAAGTTTAGTAGCGCAGTGTCTGGAGCAATTATGGCAACTCTCGCCGTCACCGCAGCCGCTCAGCCCCCAGCGCGCCACTGGGCCATTGTTCTCCACGGCGGCGCGGGCGTCATCGAGCGCGCCACCATGAAGCCTGAAACCGAGGCGGCATATCGCGCGTCCATCACCCAGGCAATCCAGGCGGGCAGCGCAATTCTCGATAAAGGCGGTTCGTCCGTCGACGCCGTCGAGGCCGCGATCCAGATCCTCGAGGACGATCCGCTCTTCAACGCGGGGCGCGGCGCGGTCTTCAACGCCGAGGGCAAGAACGAGCTGGACGCGGCCATCATGGACGGCTCCAACCTGAAGGCCGGGGCGGTGGCCGGCGTAACCCGCACCCGCCACCCCATCAGCCTGGCCCGCGCGGTGATGGAGAAGTCGCCGCACGTGATGCTCGTCGGCGCGGGCGCGGACGCGTTTGCCGCCAGCGTAGGCCTGGAGCAGGTTGACCCCAGCTTCTTTTTTACCGAGCGCCGCTGGCAGTCGCTAGTCAGGCAACTGCAGAAAGAAGGCCGGCCCATCCCGCCACGTCCTGCCGGCGCGCCGCCTCCGCCGCCCGTGCCGGTGGCTGAAATCGAAGCGCCGTACGCGCACGAGTTTGGCACTGTCGGCGTAGTCGCGCTGGACAAACAAGGGAACATCGCCGCCGGCACCTCGACCGGCGGGACGCAAGCCAAACGATGGGGCCGCGTGGGCGACTCGCCCATCATCGGCGCGGGGACTTACGCGTCGAATCAGTCCTGCGCCGTTTCGGCCACCGGCACCGGCGAGTACTTCATCCGCCTGGGCGTGGCCCGCGAAGTCTGCAACCTGGTGTACTTCAAAGGCATGGGATTGCAGCAAGCCGCCGACCAGGTCATCCACAAAGAGTTGGAAGCGCTGCACGGCGACGGCGGCGTTATCGCGATTACTCCCGACGGCCAGCTAGCCTGGAGCTTCAATACGCCCGGCATGTACAGGGCAAAGATGACGGAAGGCGGAAAGGTGGAGATCGGCGTCTACAGCGACGAGCCGTAAAGAGCAATCAAGACAGGATCGCGAGGGCAGGGAATGAGTTCTTCAGTGATCGCAACGCGCGTGCGTTTCGATTCGGACCGGCTCGCCTGCGCGAATCAGCAGCTCGAACCGCCGCCAGAATAAATCAATGTCAGGTGGCCGTTGCGAATGCCGTAGACGCGAAACCATTGCGATTCTGGATCACTCACCGTGGTAATAAGGAAGTCGCGTCCGCTCTTCAAATGAATCGTTCCGAGTATGCGTTCCACTTCGTCCTCTGTATTCTTTTTCCGATGCAGGACGTGGAACCGGCTTTCGTCCATATTTCCGACCACGAAGACATACTCGTAGCGTTCACCTTCGGGCGCAGTGGCAATATCGGAGTAGCTTCTTTGCACAGCCAACAATTCCTGGCCTTCCAGGCGCAGGGTGAAGATGCGAAGCCTATGTATTGAGTCCAGCTTCTGCGGAACAAGCCTGCTAAGCGCATCGCGGATCGGCCTGGCCTCTCCCCCGCTGAGAAGCAACAGCGGCGCGGCCTCTGCAAACAGGTCCGTCGAACTGGCTGCGATTGCCGAGTTGGCAATGGAAGCTCCCGTGTAGGTTCCGGGACCGTTATAGAAATGGCACTCACTCAGCGTGGTTGGCGCGGATTGAATCATAGCGCCTTGTCCGTCGGCGCTAACAACGGTATAAGTATGGGGCTTGCTCAGGTATTCGCGAGCAAACTTGGGGCAGGTCTTAAGCCAATCTTTGCTGCATGGCAAGGCTTTCCACTCACCGGACTCCGTAATATAACCCAAGGGTTCAACTTCGACGGTTCCTTTTCCAGTCCATTTGTCCGGACCGATGCCGCCAGTAAACATATATTGGTTACGCGACACAGCGGCCAGCATCACGTCCGCGTCCTGCGAAGTGGCCTGTACCGGTTGCTGAGCCAAAGCAATTAGCGAAGCACCAAGAAACAACCATGCCCACAATCGGCTCATCGGTTAGTTCTCCTACTGCGCCGCGTTCCGCGCTATAGCCTTCTCGGTCAGAACCTTGTGCGCATGGTCTTCCAGCGCCTGCGCCTCGGGCAGAAACGTCAGAGCCTTCTGGATCTCCGGGTCCCAGTCGGCCAGCGTGCGCAATCCCTGCAACTGCCCAAACTGGATGGTGACGATC
>DATFYK010000101.1:0-67552 GCA_035315085.1 Occallatibacter sp. | reverse complement strand
CGAAGTCGCCGTTGCTGATGCTCACTGGTCCATTGGAAGCGGTATTCTGCGCCATGGCGGCACGGGGCATGAAGGAGCCGGCCTGTTCGCCGAACTGGGCCAGGTTGTTCTGTTTGGGTTGGGGCTGCTTGTTTTTGGGAGTGGGCTGCTTGTTGGATTTTTCCTGCTTGCCGGCAATGGGAATGGCGGTTTCATCCACCGCTTGTTTGGCCTTGGGTGTGGGCTCCGCGGGGGCCTTGCTGGGGTTTTGGGTGGTCAGCACGTTGTCATTCTGCTGCTCGGCGGGTAGGGGCAGGGCATTGACCAGGCTTACCTGAATGGCGCCGCCCGTTCCTGGATTGCCCCACAGGTTGTGATGCAAGAGACCGCTGAGAATGCCGTAGAACAGGAGCGAGCCGAACAGGACGACATGGAGCGCAAACGAACCTGCCGCGGGCGCAAAGATGGGGTCCGGCGTCAGTTCCCGCTCCAGTTGCGCGCCGAGATGTTGAGTGCCATCCAGCAGACTGTTCATGCGCTCGCCTGAGACTCTCTCTTCAAGACGGACCCATCGACAAAAGGTTGAAAGGCCTGCGCCCTAATTCCCGCCGGCCGTGGATGCCTTGGCTTCCAGCGGCTGGGTGACGATAGAGACGTTGCTGATGCCAGACTGCTTCACCGCGTCCATGACGGTGGCAAAGGCGCCAAACGGGACCTGCTCGTCGGCGCGGAGATAGATCACCTGGTGAGCCGGATCGGCGCCCCGCTGGCGGAGCTTTTGGGCCAGTTCGTGGACGTTTACGGGCTGATCGTCGAGAAAGACCTGTTGACTGCGGTCGATGGTCACCACCAGGCGCTGCTCGGTGATCTCCTTGACGGTGCGAGTTTTGGGCACGGAGACTTCAATCCCCGATTGCAGGACCGGCGCGGTGATCATGAAGATGACCAGCAGCACCAGCACCACGTCCACCAGCGGCGTGATGTTGATCTCCGCCAGCGAGGTTCGGGTTTGACCGCTGTTACTGGTGAAGGCCACGCTCAGCCTCCCGGGGGAGTTCGGCTTCAGTGTTGCGCGAGGGCGGGGAAGAACGCGCGGGAATCTCTTCGAGCAAGTTCAGCAGTTCGCGGGAAAAGTCGTCGGTGGCCGCGGCAAAAACCCTGATGCGCGCGGTGAACTGGTTGTAAGCCACCACGGCAGGCACGGCCACAAAGAGGCCGGCCGCGGTGGTGATGAGCGCCTCGGAGATGCCGGGGGCGACGGCCCTCAGCGTCGCCGCTCCCGCCGTGCCCAGGCCGTGGAAGGCGTCGATGATGCCGATCACCGTGCCGAAGAGGCCGACGAAGGGACTGGTGGCGGCGATGGTGGCCAGCCAGGTCATGCGGCGTTCGAGGCCGGTGACGGCTTCGCTGGCTGAGGTCTGCGCCGAGCGCTCCAGGGGAGCCAGGTTGCGCGGCGGTCCCGAGCCGCCGGTCTGCCGTTTATAGGTGTCGTAGACGTCTTCAAAGACCTGGGCCAGAGGGCTGAATTTGTAGTCGGCGGCGAGCGCGGCAATCTCCTGCAGGCGAGTGGCCTTGCGGAAGGCGCGGATGAAGCGGCGGCTCTCTTTGGTGGCCTTGCGGAACAACGACATCTTGCCCAGAATCACGGCCCAGGAGTAGAGACTGGCGATGAGCAGCAGCACCAGAACGGCCATGGCCACGGGACCGATGTTGTAGAGCATCTCCCAGACCGCGGTGGAACCCTGATGCCAGAACGGGGCCGGGGACGGCGCCGCTGGAACCGCGCCACTATCAGCCTGCAACAGGAAGAGGAAGGCAGCAGTAAGAATCGGCGTTCACCTCAGTATCCACGGTATCAGACGGGATGGCCGCTTCCAAGTTACAGATGTGGTCCCTCCAGGCGCATGCAGATTTGACCGGGTAGGCCGCCGGGGCGGGGTTCGTGCTATGCTGCGCACGGATTGTCAGGGCTGAAGCCCTGACTTACCATTGTCCTGGTCATTGAACAGGTTTCAAGAGGTTCGCTCACTATGCTGGTGGAACTGCGCGCGGAAAACTACGCTGTCATCGATCACGCCATCGCCGTCTTTGGCCCGGGGCTGAATCTGCTCACGGGCGAAACCGGCGCGGGCAAATCCATCCTGGTGGACGCGCTGGCGCTGCTGATGGGCGGCAAGGCCTCGGCTGAATTGGTGCGCCACGGAGCCGGCAAGGCCGTGGTGGCCTGCGTCTTCGAGTCCACACCCGGCGCCGAAACCATTCTTGAAGAAAACGGCATCGATTCGGAAGGCAACGAGATCATTCTGCGTCGGGAGATTCTGGCCACGGGCAAGGGGCGGGTGTTTGTGAACAACCAGCCGGCCACAGTGGCCGTGCTCAAGCTCCTGGCGCCGGAACTGGCCCTGGTTCATGCGCAGAGCGAGAGCCTGTCGAGCTTCGACCAGGCCCAGCAGCGCCTTCTCCTCGACCGCTTCGGCGGCCTCTCCACCGACGCCGTGGCCGAGGCCCACGCCCGCTGGAAGGACGCCGCCGGGAAGCTGGACGAACTGCTTCAGGGCGAGCAAGACCGGCTGCGCATGGTGGACCTGTGGAGCTACCAGCACAAGGAGATCGGCTCGGCCCGCCTCGAAGCTGGCGAGGACGAGGCACTGGAGACCGAGAAGCGTGTATTGGCCAACGCGGAGAAGCTTTACGCCGCGGCCATGAGCGCCTTCGAGCAGCTTTATGAAGGCGGCGCATCGGCTGAGGCCGCGCTGCGGGCGGCGGTGCGCAACGTGGAGGAGCTGGCCCGCTACGATGGCCGCTTCACCGAGGCCGCGCAACAACTGGAGTCGGTTCGCGCCACCGTCGGCGACGTGGGATCGAGCCTGCGCGACTACGCCGAGGGCATCAACGCCTCGCCCGAGCGCCTGGCCGAGATCGAAGACCGCCTAGCGGCGTTGGACCGGCTCAAGCGCAAATACGGCAAGACCATCGCGGAGGTCATCGGTTTTGGCGAAGAGGTAGCCCGCAAGCTGGCCGAGGTCGAAGACCGCGACGAAATTCTCAAGGCGCTTCGCGTGGCTCTCGATGAAGCTGCTGTAGCCTATCGGGCAGCGGCGGGCGCGCTGCACGAGGAACGGAAGGCAGCGGCGGCGAAGCTGGCCAAGCTGGCCGAAACTCAGATCAACTCGCTGGCCATGAAGGTTAAGTTCGAGGTTGCCGTGACGGCCAGCGAGAAGGAGACGGGCTGGACGGCGAGCGGCTGGGACCAGGTCGAGTACCGCATCGCCACCAACCCCGGCGAACCCCTCAAGCCTCTCGACCAGATCGCCTCCGGCGGCGAGATGAGCCGGGTGATGCTGGCCCTCAAGGTCAGCGTGGAAGAAGGCGCAATCAAACCCAAAAAGAAGACGCCCACCCCCCGCACTCTGGTCTTCGACGAGATCGACACCGGCATCGGCGGCCGCGCCGCGGAAGCTGTGGGCCAGAAGCTGAAATCCCTCGGCAAGGACCAGCAGGTTCTGTGCGTAACTCACCTGCCCCAGATCGCAGCCTTTGCCGACCAGCATCTTGCCGTCGAGAAGCGCGAATCCGGCGGGCGGACCAAGATGCAGATTCGGTTGCTCGATGACCGCGCCCGCACTCACGAAGTAGCCCGCATGTTATCCGGCGCGACGGTGACCGAAACCAGCCTTCAGCACGCGGCGCAGATGATCGCCGGGAGCCGGTGAATGAAAGGAGCCGGAAGTGAGAGTCCTTCTTGACACTAACGTCCTGATCCACCGCGAAGCCGCGATGGTCGTCCGTCGGGACATTGGCAAACTGTTTTTCTGGCTGGACAAGCTGAGATGCGATAAGTGCGTTCATCCAGTGAGCCTCGAAGAAATAGGGAAACACGACGATCCTCGGGTGCGTAGCACCTTCGAGGCGAAACTCCAGTCCTATCACCTTCTGAGGACAACCGCCCCCATTTCTCCCGAGGTTCAGCAGGCGGGCGCGAATGACATGACGGAGAATGACCGGAACGACACCCTCCTCGTCAACGAGCTCTTTGCGGGTCGGGTCGATCTACTCATATCCGAAGATCGCGGGCTGCACAACAAGGCGGTCGCTTTGGGGATCGATGATCGCGCTTTCACTATTGAAGCTTTCCTTGAGAAGTCAATAGCCGAGAACCCTGCACTTGTCGATTACAAGGTGCTGGCCGTGAAGCAGGTGGCTTTTGGCCAGGTCGATGTCCACTCAGACTTCTTTGACAGCTTTCGGGAGGATTACGGTGGAGAGGCATTCGACACATGGTTCAACAGGAAAGCGGACGAACCCGCCTATGTTTGTTATGAGGGCCAAGACCTCGTAGCATTCCTCTACCTGAAGGTCGAAGGTACAGAGGAGTACTACGGCGATATCGAACCAAGATTTGAACAAAAACGCAGGCTCAAGATTGGCACATTCAAAGTCGAATTGAACGGGTACAAACTCGGGGAAAGGTTTCTCAAAATCGTCTTCGATAATGCAATAAGGCAGAAGGTCGATGAAGTCTACGTCACAATATTTCCGCGAACTATCGAGCAGAAGCGCCTAATCGAGACTTTTGAAACTTTCGGGTTCAAGAAACATGGAACTAAGATCAGCACAATCGGCGAAGAGACGGTTTACGTGCGCGAAATGACTCCAGCCTTCAACGCCGATGACCCAAAGCTCACATTTCCTTATGTTAGTAGATCATCGAGAGCGTTCCTTGTGCCGATTTACTCCACTTATCACACAAGTCTCCTGCCAGATTCGATTTTGAGGACCGAATCTCCGACCGATTTCGTTGAGCAGGAACCGCACCGGAATGCAATCCTTAAGGTCTACGTCAGTCGTTCCATATTCAGGGATCTCCGCCGGGGCGACATAATTGTTTTCTATCGCGCTGCTGGGATCGGCGGTTACTATAAGAGTGTCGTGACTACACTTGGTATCGTAGACGGCGTGTACAAGAATATTCGAGACGAGGCCCACTTTATCAGCCTGTGTCGCAGGCGGAGTGTGTTTTCCGATCAGGAGCTACGGGACCAATGGAATTACCGGAAGAGCAGCCGACCTTTCATCGTCGGGTTTTTGTACGCGTATTCATTTCTCAGGAGACCAACATTGAAGGAGTTGATCGATAATGAAATCATCCGAGACATTGAGTCGGCACCAAGAGGCTTCGAGAGGATCACAGATGAACAATTCTCGAAAATCCTGGAACTCTCAAAAACAGACCTGCGCTTTATTGTCGATTAGGCCGCCATACGCTGAGGCAATCTTTCGGGGCGAGAAGCGTTTTGAGTTTCGCAGGGCGATTTTTCGGAAAGACGTGGATGTTGTGGTCGTGTATACCACGAGTCCAACCAGCCTTGTTGTAGGAGAGTTTGACGTTTCCGAGATCATCTCCGAATCGGTGGAGAAGTTATGGAGCCGAACAAGGCAACACGCAGGAATCGATCAGGAAATGTTCTTTAAATACTTCAAGGGACGAGGTATCGGTCACGCGATCTCAATAGGAGCCGTCAGGATATACAAGAAGCCGTTGGAACTGGCCAGCGCCTTTGGAATCCGCGCACCACAATCGTTTGTATATATCTGATTTTGCCAGTCGGAGGTCCGCCTCGGGTGGCTTGGTGCCCCAGGTCTCGCCTTTGAGACCTGGCATTTGATCTCCCCATCCCCTGCATTGAAGAGATGACAGGGAGCACCGCCCCTCCAACTCGTTGACAACAGCAGGAATTAGCCGTACGCTTTCAATGTGTACAAGAATGGAGGGAATCCATGCCCAGGGTAGCCGTCGAAGAGAACAGCCGGATGTCTCTGCGCATCCGAAGGAAAGAAAAGGCGCTGCTGATGCGGGCAGTGGCTCTCGAGGACACGGATTTGACCGGCTTCGTTGTTGGGAGCGCCGTGCGCGCCGCCAGGGATGTGATCCGGGACCACGAGCAAGTGCAACTATCAGAAAGAGATAGCCTGATGGTTCTGGATCTGCTTGAGAATCCGCCGCAGCCGAACGACCGGCTTGTTTCCGCCGCCAAGGCCTTCGCGGAACAGTGCCGGCCATGAGCGGTCGAGCCTGGCGCGAGGTTCCGATCGGCAAGCAGTACGACCGGGAAGCCTTCGATTGTGGCGAAGAAGCGTTGAATGAATTCCTGCGCCGCCATGCGCGCAAAAGCCACGAACGCGGAGGATCGAAGACCTTCCTGGCTATCGATGAAGCCGACGGAAAGACCATTCTCGGTTACTACAATCTGAGTCCTGCATCCCTTATCTACGAGCGAACCCCGGAGAGCGTACGCCGTGGACTGGCCCGCCACGATGTGCCGGTCTTCCGGCTGGGGCGCCTGGCCGTTGATCGGAAGGCGCAAGGACAAGGGCTTGGCGGCCAGCTTCTGCTGGCTGCAGGGCGTCGCTGCCTCCTCGCGGCAACGGAGGTGGGAGGTGTGGCGCTCTTGATCGATGCGAAGAACGAGCGCGCAGCGAAATGGTACGCCAGCTTTGGCGCGGTCCCACTCCTGGATGCGCCGTTGTCGTTACTGCTGCCTCTGCGGACAATTAAAGCCGCCATAGAACTTGCTGGTGGAAAACATGAAGAGAGGTAACCCAGAGCCGCTGACGCCAGAGTTGAAGGCCGAACTGGATGCTCTGGCCGGGATGCCGGAGAGCGAGATCGACTCGACCGATATACCGCCCATTACCGATTGGAGCCATGCGGTACGCGGGCCGGGTGCTCCAGAGCCTAGTGTTCGCTCTACAATCCATCAAAAGGGGAGGATCTCTTGAAAACCACTCGACACGCATCCTTCTTCGCCTTCGCTCTGGCTCTCTTGGCGCTGGCTTCCATTGCCGCAGCCGGCGCGCAGCAGCTCACGCCGAAACTTCAGAACGCCATCGGGCACTGGCAGATCGTCAACAGCGACGGCACGCCCGGAGGCAAGGCGGAAACCTACCTGGTGGAGGGCAAACTCTTTGGCCGCGTCACTGAGGTGCGCCCCGGCCGCACTCCGCGCGATGTGTGCGACAAGTGTTCCGGCGAGTACAAGAACCAGCTCATCCTGGGCATGGTGATGATGCGCAACTTCCATCCGGAGGGAGACGACTGGGTGGGCGGAACCGTCGTGGACCCGGAGAATGGAAAGGAATACAAGGGCAAGATCTGGGCCGTGGGGAAGGACAGCCTGCATATGCGAGGCTTTATCGGCATCTCCCTGCTGGGGCGGACCGAGAGCTGGGTCAGAATTCCCTGAAAAACTGAGTGATTTCGGTTTTCTGACCCCTGACCCGGATCACTGTCTCACTGCACATCCACTGTGTGGAAGCCCAGGCCATAGAGCAGAGCGGCGACGCTGGTGCGGGCGTTCTGGCGCGCCTTGTCGAGAATGCCGTCGTCGAGCGCGGCCTGGGCAATCTGCTGCTCGGCCGTCAGGCGTACTTCGGATTCCAGGTTCGGATCGGTGGCGACCAGCAGGCCGGTCGTCCGGGAATAAACTCGCGTGCGTCCGTTATCGATGCGGGTTGTGAGGATCTGCGGCGGGGGAAGCCGAACCTGAACGGCATCGCCCTTCACGGTAACGTCGCCCGGCTTGAGCTGGCCCAGATCAACGCCGGCAATCACTTCTCCGTGGGCCACCAGAAGGAGCTTGTCGCCCGCCAGAAAGTCGGGCAGGTAAGCGCTCTGGCGCCCTCCCTCCACGATCTTGTCCAGCGAATAAACCACCGTCTCCAGGCGCGAGAGTTGATGTATCTTCTCCACGACCGAAGGGGAGGAAACGTCGATGCTGGTGGTGCGGCCCGTCAGGTAACCGGCGAAGCGGTTCCACAATCCAGCGCGCACGACAAGAGCAAAACCCGAGAGCAGCAGAAAACAGAGCACGATGCCAATGGCGAGCGTGCCGATCGAGATGTTAAGACGGCTTAAGCGCATGGGTCTGAAACCTCCCCGGCTCCCTTACTAATCGTCTACTTGGATGCAGCGCCGAAGCTTTGCGTCTTCGTTTTTCTTTCCTGTCGCCTGGATGCGGCGATTGGTATACTGGGCAATGTGACTACAACTGTCCTCGATTCCATCTCGAACGGTACCCACGCCGGGACTTCCCCCAGTCAGAAGCGGGTGTTGTTGCTCAAGCCGCGCGGCTTTTGCGCCGGGGTGGTGCGCGCGATCGACATTGTGAAGATCGCTCTGGAAACCTTCGGCGCGCCCATTTACGTGCGCCGGGAGATCGTGCATAACCGCTATGTCGTGAACGAGTTGGCTGAGAAAGGCGCGATTTTTGTTCATGAAATCGACGATGTGCCGGACGGGCAGCGCGTCATCTACTCGGCGCACGGGGTTTCGCCCGCGGTGCGCGAGCGGAGCAAAGGGCGCGGGTTGAAGGTGATCGACGCAACCTGCCCGCTGGTGACCAAGGTGCATATTGAGGCGGTCAAGTTTGCCAGGCAGGGCTGCTCACTGGTGCTGATCGGTCACCGCGACCACGACGAGATCGAAGGCACGCTGGGCGAAGCGCCGGAGGCGACCCAGGTGGTCTCGAACGTCGCCGAGGTCGCGGCGCTCCAGGTGCCCGATCCCAACCGCGTGGCTTACCTGACCCAGACCACGCTCAGCCTGGACGAGGCGCGGGACATCATCCACGCGCTCAAACTCAAGTTCCCGAACATTGCTGGCCCCCACTCGCAGGACATTTGCTATGCAACGGAGAACCGCCAGGTGGCGGTGCGCAACGTGGCTCACAATGCGGAGCTGGTGCTGGTGGTGGGTTCGACCAACAGTTCGAATTCCAATCGGCTGGTCGAGGTTTCGCGCAATCTGGGGACCATCGGTTATCTCATCGACAACTCCCAGGCTATCGACCCGGCCTGGCTGCGAGGCGTGACGAATGTTGCGGTCACGGCGGGCGCCTCGGCTCCCGAGGTGCTGGTGGAGGACGTGGTCAATTATCTGCGACAGAACGGCTTTGACAGCGTCGAAGAGGTTGAAGTGGTGCCGGAAAATGTCCGGTTCGGCCTGCCGCCTGAGATCGTACAGGCTATCGGCGGAGTAGGCGGAGCGGAGCCTGTGCCCGTGAGGTGAAGCGACGAAAGCTGTCAGCTTCAAGCCTCTAGCTATTAGCAGTTCCTCGCGGAAGCCGGTCTCGGCGGCATTCCGATGAATCGCAACCAGGATAAAAAGTTGACGGCTAGAAGCTAGCAGCTAGTAGCTCAAGAGAAACTGAGGCGTTGAACCGCATGAGCATTCAACAGGGGAAGACACAATCCGTGGCGCCCAGATTTGGGCGGCTGGACGCTGACCTGGCGGATGTGGAGTCGGCTATCGTCCAGTCGAAGGAGTTCCTTCTCTCCCGGCAACATTCTGAAGGCTACTGGAGCGGCGAACTCGAAGCAGACTCGATGCTGGAGGCCGACTACATCTTTCTGCACACGCTTCTCGAGAGCGGCGATCCGGGCCGGCTGCGGCGCGCGTGCGCCGAGATGATGCGCTACCAGAACGAGGACGGCAGCTGGAGCATTTATCCGGGCGGGCCGGGCAATATTTCGCTTTCGGTGAAGTGTTATTCCTCGGCCAAGCTGATGGGCATTGGCGCGGACGATCCACGGCTGGCCAGGTGCCGGGAGTGGGTTCTGCGGCACGGCGGCGTGGTGGCGTGCAACACCTTTACCAAGATGTATCTCTGCGCGCTGGGTGAGTACGACTACGATGCGGTGCCGGCCATTCCGCCCGAGATCGTTCTGTTTCCCAGATGGTTTTACTTCAATATTTATGAGATTTCGTCCTGGTCGCGGTCGATTCTGGTTCCGCTGGCGATCATGTACGCCAAGAAACCGTTCAAGAAGATTCCCCCTGAGCAGGGGATCGATGAGTTGTTTGTCGGAGGGCGCGCCAACTCGATTCTGCGGCTGCGCAGGGACCGCAAGTCCATCCTCTCCTGGCGAAACTTTTTTATTGTGCTCGACAGGCTGATGCACTGGGCCGAAGCGGTTCACCTTCGCCCCGTGCGTAAGCTGGCGCTGCGCAAGGCGGAGAAATGGATGCTGGAGAGGCTGGAGATGACGGACGGGCTGGGCGCGATCTATCCGGCCATGGCCAACGCCATCGTTGCGCTGCGATGCCTGGGCTATTCGGAGGACGATCCGCAGGTGATCCGGGCGCGGGACGAGTTCGAGAAGCTGGGCATCGAGGAGCCTGCCAACGACGCGATGCCGGAGCCCACCTTCCGTATGCAGCCCTGCGTCTCACCGGTGTGGGATACGGCGCAGGCGGTCTACGCGCTGGGCGAGGCTGGCGTCGGGCGCCACGATCCGCGCATGATCAAGGCCGCCGACTGGATGTTGTCGAAAGAAGTCCGCCACAAGGGCGACTGGGCGGTGAAGGTTCCCAACACCGAACCGGGCGGCTGGTTCTTCGAGTTCAACAACGAGTTTTATCCCGACACCGACGACACGGCCCAGGTGCTGCTGGCGCTGAACAAGGTGGACAACCCCCGCGAGCGTTATCAGCACCAGGTGGCCGAGCGCGCCATTGCGTGGGTGTTGGCCATGCAGTGCAAGAACGGCGGCTGGGGCAGCTTCGACAAAGACAATACCAAGATGATCTTCCAGTACATTCCGTTTGCGGACCACAACGCCATGCTGGACCCTCCCACGGTGGACATTACCGGCCGGATGCTGGAGATGCTGGCGGGCTATGGTTACACCCGCGCGGACAAGCGCGTCGAGAAAGCCATCCAGTTCATCTTCAGCCAGCAGGAGCCGGACGGAAGCTGGTTCGGGCGCTGGGGCGTGAACTACATCTACGGAACCTTCCTGGTGCTGCGCGGGCTTGAGGCGATGGGCATCGACAATCACGAGCCGCAGATCCAGCAAGCCGCGGAGTGGATTCGCATGGTGCAGAATCCGGACGGCGGCTGGGGCGAAACCTGCGGCAGCTACGACGCCCCGAACACGCGCGGCGTGGGACCAAGCACGCCGTCACAGACGGCCTGGGCGCTGCTGGGGCTGCTGGCAGCCGGAGACGACCGCTCCGACTCGCTTGCCAAAGGCGTGCGTTGGCTGCTTACGCGCCAGCGGCCGGACGGCAGTTGGGACGAGTCCATGGGGGAGGGTAGACAGCGTCAGAGTATCATGACAGGAACAGGCTTCCCCAGAGTCTTTTACCTGGCTTATACGATGTATCGCCAATACTTTCCGCTGCTGGCTTTGACCGGCTACCGGCGAGCCATGGAACGCGCAAAGAGCTTTTAGCCTCTAGCTTCTAGCTTCTAGCTCTTGGCTGGTTGTTTGAGCATCTTAAAAGGGGTTTTGGTATTCAGCCAGGAGCTAGAAGCTAGCAGCTAGCGGCTACAGACAGAATTCATGGAACGCGCTAACTAAGATTGCGCTGGAGGTTAAAGAAGAAGATGGCTGTTCCGATCTCTCAGATGTGGACGGTCGCCACCTATGTGCTGAAGAAGAAGCTGGCCGGCAACAAGCGCTATCCGCTGGTACTGATGCTGGAGCCGCTCTTCCGCTGCAACCTGGCCTGCGCCGGTTGCGGCAAGGTGCAGTATCCGCCGCACATCCTGAAGAAGCAGCTCTCGCCGGAGGAATGTTTTGCCGCGGTCGAGGAGTGCGGCGCGCCGATGGTGTCGATTCCTGGCGGCGAACCGCTGCTGCATCCGCGGATTGTGGAGATCGTTAACGGTTTGGTGGCGCGCAAGAAGTACATTTATCTGTGCACCAACGCGCTGGAACTGAAGCGGCGGCTGCCGGAGTTTACGCCGTCGAAGTACCTGACCTTCTCAGTCCACCTGGATGGGCAGCGCGAGCATCACGATTTTTCGGTTTGCCGCGAGGGCGGCTACAACATCGCAGTCGAGGGCATCAAGGAGGCCGTGAAGCGCGGCTTCCGCGTCACTACGAACGCCACATTCTTCGACGGCACCGATCCAAGCAGCGTACGCGCCTTCTTTGACGAAGTGATGGACATGGGCGTGGAGGGGATCGTGCTTTCGCCCGGCTACAGCTACGATAAGGCGCCGGACCAGAACCGCTTCCTGGGCCGCGCGCGCGTGCGGCGGCTGTTCCGCGCCATTCTGTCGAACCGCAAGCCGACATGGAAGTTCAATATGTCGCCGCTGTTTCTCGAGTTCCTGATGGGCGACCGCAAGTACGAGTGCACGCCGTGGGGATCTCCGGCATATAACATCTTCGGCTGGCAGAGGCCCTGCTACCTGCTGCAGGAAGGCTACGCGGAGAGCTTCAAGGAGTTGCTCGAAACCACCCAGTGGGAAGAGTACGGCGTGGCCAGCGGGAATCCCAAGTGCGCCAACTGCATGGTGAGTTGCGGCTATGAGCCGAGCGCCGTGATTGAAGGGTTCGGGTCGCTCAAAGGGTTCTGGGGAATTGTGCGGGGGACATTCAGCCTGTATCGCGATGAGCACGCGCTGAAGCTGCTGAATGAAGCGACGCCGCACGGGCCGGCGAATCTGGTGAAGATCGCCGCCAGCGCGGAAAAGACAGAACCAGTCCTTGAGGAGACCCGCGCGTGACCGCCGAAGTGCTGAAGTACACGCTGGAGCAGGTGGAGGCGCTGGAGCTGGCTCCCGGCGCTGAGCACGAGAATCTTGAAGGTTGGGTTCCCACGCTGGCCAATGACGAGGACCTGCGGCAAGCTCTCGATAAGGCCTTCGACTATCGCGGCGACGTAACTCTGACACTGAAGAACGGCGAGCGCGGCGAGGCACCTGAAAAGATTGAGGCCTACATCTTCAACCGCCACACCGGCGCCACGCTGGCCGACTCCTGGGTGCAGTACTACAGTCCCAACGCGCCCGAGAAGCGCAAGGTGAGCTACGCCGAGATCGCCCGCATTGAGTTCAGCGGCAAGGATCGCGCCGCCGGCAAGCACTGGGAGGACTGGGTGAAGGCCTACAACGAAAAGAAGGCTGCCGGCGAGAAGGGGATTGCGCTGGAGCCGGAGGCGTTGGAGTAGCGGAATAGGGATTCGGCTCTTGCTGGCAGCATGGGAGATGCGGTATGGAAGAGGGCATCGAGGATGCAGAACTTTCTGAGTTGACGCCTCAAAGGGAAGATGCAGCTGAGGAGGACAAGGTGCCTGGAATGATGCCTGTTTCCGAGCATGGCCATGGTCTTGAACACAAAACAGGAATTCCATGGCTGGACGGCATCATTGCTGTCAGCGTAATCTTCATCTCACTTTTATCACTTGCTGTCTCCATCGAGCACGGTAAGCGCATGAAGGAGATGGTGGAGCAAAACCAGAAGCTGGTCGTGGCCAGTACTCTCCCTCTATTATCGATGACGGGGAACAACATAGACCCTGTCACGCATAAGCCACAATCCAAAATTCTCCTCATGAATGACGGCGTAGGTCCGGCCATCATCGTTAGGTTTGAATTTCGCTACAAAGGTGTTGCTTACAACACGCCGGATACGCTTTTCAGTGCTTGTTGCGCACAGGAAATGAGCACGAAGGGGCATTTCTTCGTCTATGGCAATGTCTCGGGAGGGGTTTTGCCCGCTCGAGAAACGAGAGACCTCATCACCATCAAGTTGCTTGGCACAGGCGATCAGCTTATTCCTGCCTTTGAAGAAGCCAGGAAGGATATGAGCTTTAGCGCCTGTTACTGTTCTGTGCTGGATGAATGTTGGGTGACCAACTTCGACGAACGGCGCCCGCAGCCGGTTAAGGAATGTAAGGTTGCTACGGGGGATAAGCTCTGGTAGGGCCACTGTCTCGCTAACGGCGTTAGCACGGAGCGCTCTTGCGAATACCGCCAACTCTGCCAACTCCGCTATCATGCTAACCATGAAAGTATTCCTTACCGGCGCGACGGGATTTATTGGCCATCATGTGGCGCGAGCATTGGCCGCTGATGGAGCGAAGCTGCGCCTGTTGGTGCGCAAGACCAGCAACCAGGCTAATCTCGAAGGCATCAAGGGCGAGACGCACGTAGGCGACCTGAGCGAGCCGGAGTCGATCCGGCCTGCGCTGGCGGGTTGCGACGCCGTGGTCCATGTGGCTGCGGACTACCGGCTCTGGATTCCCGACCCGCAGGCCATGTACCGCGCCAATGTAGATGGGACGCGGGAGTTGCTGCGGCTGGCTCGCGAGGCCAAGGTGAAGCGCGTGGTCTACACCTCCAGCGTGGCCACCATGCACTTCCGCACCGACGGCCTGGTCATCAATGAGGACACGCCCGTCTCTCTCGCCGACATGGTCGGCCATTACAAGCGCTCCAAGTTTCTGGCCGAGCGGGAGGCTGTGGCCGCGGCTGAGGCCGGGCAAAAGGTCATTATCCTGAATCCCACCACTCCCATTGGCCCCAACGATCGAAAACCAACGCCGACCGGGCGCATCTTTGTGGACTTTCTTAACGGCAAATTTCCCGCCTATGTAGATACCGGGCTGAATCTCGTGGATGTGGCCGAGGTGGCCCGCGCGCACGTTGCCGCACTGACCAAGGGGCAGCCGGGACACAGGTACATTCTGGGCGGGGAAAACCTGACCCTCAAGCAGATTCTGGACAAGATGTCGGCGATTACCGGCATTCCGTCGCCCACGGTGAGGATTCCTTTTGCGGTCGCGGCTACCTACGCATTTTTCGAGGAGTGGATTACGGGGCGCATTCGCGGGCGCGAGCCGAGGGCGACGCTGGAAGAGGTGCGGATGGGGCGCAAGAAGATGTATGCTTCCAGCGCCCGCGCGCAGCAGGAGTTGGGCTTCCGCATCGTGCCCATCAACCCGGCCATGAAGGCCGCGATTGAGTGGTTCCGCGCGAACGGGTACGCGCCGTAGATTAGAAGGAATCGATTGGGCCCAGCATGACACGAGTTGCAATCATTGCGGCGATGGCAGGCGAGCTGAAGCCGCTGGTGCGGGGTTGGCGGCACGAGCGCTCGAACGGCGTGCATCTCTGGAGTTGGCGCTTCGACGAGGGCGAGTGGATTGCCGCCTGCGCCGGGGCTGGCGTCGCCGCGGCCACACGCGCCTTTGCCGAAGTCGAAAAGGATGGTCCCATCGATTCGGTCATCTCCACCGGCTGGGCGGGAGCCTTGCGCGAGGAGCTTGCGCCCGGACAGGCCTGCGACGTTTCCTGCGTTATCGACGCCCGCACCGGGGAACGCTTTGTCGCCTCTGGCCCCCCAAACGATTGTTGGCTGGTGACCAGTTCCCGAGTCGCGGATGCGTCCGAGAAGCTGCGCCTGGCTTCCACCTACGGAGCTGGACTGGTGGACATGGAGGCGGCGGGGGTTGCGCGGCTGGCCCAGATGCGCGGCATTCCTTTTTATTGCGTGAAGGGAATCAGCGACGGCTATAGAGACCAACTGCCTGATTTCAATCGCTTTATCCCGCAGAATGGGCAATTTCAACTGGCCCGGTTCCTCGTTTTTGCCGCTCTTCGGCCGTGGCGCTGGCCCGCATTGATGCGGATGGGCGAAAATAGCAGGAAGGCCGCCCAAGGCATAAGGGAATCCCTGCTCGATTTTCTGGATGACCGAGGTTCTGTAAGAAAGCGCAATGGCTACCCAAATCGCAAACGCTGAAAGCCAGATGGGGACCAAGATTCCCGCCACCATGCAGGCCGCGGTCTATCGCGGCGTGAACGACATGCGCGTGGAGACGGTGCCCGTGCCGGCCATCGGGCCGGGGGAGTTGCTGGTGAAGGTGGCGACCTGCGGCATCTGCGGGACGGACCTGAAAAAAATTCACACCGGATCGCACTCCGCGCCGCGCATCTTCGGGCATGAGATGGCGGGGACCGTCGTGCAGGCGGGCGAGGGCGTGACGCGTTTTGCTTTGGGCGAGCGGGTGGTGGTCCACCATCACGTTCCCTGCGGAGAGTGCTACTACTGCCGCAAACAGACCTTTGCGCAGTGCCCGGTTTACAAGAAAGTTGGCGCGACGGCCGGTTTTGAGCCCTCCGGCGGCGGCTTTGCGGAGTATATTCGCGTGATGGACTGGATTGTGGCCAACCGCGGCGTGGTGCGAATACCCGATGGGGTGCCCTTTGAGCAGGCGGCATTTATCGAGCCGGTGAACACGGTTCTGAAGGCCGTGAAGCTGCTCAATCTGGCCGCGGACGAGACCGTGCTGGTCATCGGGCAGGGCCCCATCGGAGTGATGCTGGCCACACTCTGTCGCCGTACCGGAGCCCGCGTGTTGACCTCCGATCTTTATCCCGAGCGACAAGCCATTGCGGCGAAGTTTGGGCTGAAAGACCCGATCGATGCCAAATCCGAGAATGTGGTCGAAAGGGTGCTTGAAGAAACCGATGGACGCGGCGCTGACGCCGTGATTCTGGCCGTGGGCGGGAACGCGCTGATCCGCACGGCGATGGACGCGGCGCGGCCGGGCGGCAAAGTGATGCTCTTTGCCCAGACCCAGCATGAAGAAGCGACGATCGACCCCGGCGCGGTGTGCATGGATGAGAAGACTCTGCTCGGCTCTTACTCGTCGTCGTTCGAGATTCTGGACGAGGTAACGGATCTGGTCCTGGGCGGCTACCAAAACGGATTCGATTTGACACAACTGATTTCGCACCGCTTCCCGCTGGAGCAGGCGGCAAAAGCGGTTGCGGTTGCTTCGCACCCCACAGCCGGCTCAATGAAGATTATGATTGAACCTGTCCTGGGCGCGGGAGGGAGGAGCTGATGGCGACACCCATGAAGTCGGCAATCCTCCGCGGCCGCAAAACGGTTGAAAATGTCGTCGAGGGAGGCCTGAACACAGTCGAGACGGTCGTCGAAGCAGGCCTGAATACAGTCGACGCGGTGGTCGTCAAAGGCCGCCAGACGGTCGAATCCGCCGTAAGCCTGGGCCGCAAGACCGTCGAAAACGCGCTTCTAGGCGGGCGCAGCACCATGCAGGCCGCCGTCCTCCACGGGCGCGAAGATATCCGCATCGAGCAGATTCCCATTCCCAAAGCTGAAACCGGTGAGCTGGTCGTTCGCGTGGGCGCGGCGCTCACCTGCGGAACGGATCTGAAGGTTTTCCGCCGCGGCTATCACGCGCGCATGATCGTGCCTCCGGCGCTCTTTGGGCACGAACTGGCGGGGACGGTTGTGGAGGCGGGCGAGGGAGTGACCGGCTTTGCCGCCGGCGACCGGGTGGTGGCGCTCAACTCCGCGCCCTGCGGCAAATGTTATTTCTGCTTGCGCGGCCAGGAGAACCTTTGCGACGACCTCCTCTTCAACAATGGCGCGTATGCCGAGTTCATCCGCATTCCCGAGCGGATCGTAGGCAACAATACACTGCATGTTCCCGACCACGTGCCATTGGAACACGCGGCGCTGACCGAGCCGCTGGCCTGCGCGGTGCACGGCTTCGAAGATTCGCGTCCCCGCCAGGGCGACATCATCGCGGTGATCGGCGGCGGGCCGCTGGGATTGATGATTCTGCATGTGGCCGCATTGGCGGGATACGAGACCATCGCCCTGGTCAAGCACGATGACCAGGTGGAAGCGGCGCGACAGTTGGGCGCGACGCACGTGGTGCAAGGCCCATCGATCCGCAAGGCTATCCAGGAGACGCGCGCGCTGACGCCGAAGAACCGGGGCGTGGACATTGCGATCGAAGCCGTCGGCATGCCCGACGCGTGGCAGGAGGCAGTCGAGCTGGTGCGCAAGGGCGGCACGGTGAACTTCTTTGGCGGTTGCGCCGTAGGAACTCACGTGATGCTGGATACCAATCGCATTCACTACAGCGACATCACGCTGCGCGCCACATTCCACCACACCCCGGCCATTTGCCGCGAGGCGCTGAATCTGATTGCCAGCGGACGTTTCCAGGCAGGAGCCTTCATCACCGGCCACGCTCATCTATACGAACTCAACCGCGTGTTTGAGAAGCTGATGAACCGGGGCAGCGAGATCAAGACCGCCATTGTGCCCTAAGGAGAAGCGATGACCCCGGCAAGCAAGCAACCTAGCAAAAAAACGAAAGCGCTGAATAAAGAAGCGTTGCCCCCGGCAACCAAGCAGCCGCGCGATAAGACGAAAGCGTTGAATCAAGAAGCGTCGATTGCGCTCGCCTGGGCCGCGTTGCCGGAAAACTATCGCATCCCCGAAGTTGCACCCACGCTCGACGAAGCCCGCGCATATTGCAAACGGCTGGCCGAGTCGCACTACGAGAACTTCCACGTGGCGACCTGGTTCCTGCCCAAGGCGCTGCGCCCGCATTTTTATGCTATCTACGCCTACTGCCGCATCTCGGACGATCTGGGCGACGAGGTGGACGATACGGCGCAGGCGCTGGCGCTGCTGGATCTTTGGGGCCGCGAACTGGATGCCTGCTACGAGGGCAAAGTGCGGCATCCGGTGTTTGTGTCGCTGGCGGAGACGATTCGCGAATGCTCGATTCCCAAGGAGCCGTTTGCAGACCTGCTGACGGCCTTTCGCCAGGACCAGACGGTTAAGCGCTACGCAACCATGGAGGATGTGCTGGCCTACTGCCGCTATTCGGCCAATCCGGTGGGGCGGCTGGTGCTTTATGCCTGCGGCGAGGCAGACGAGGAAAAATTCCGGCTATCCGATGCGACTTGTTCGGCGCTGCAATTGGCCAACTTCTGGCAGGATGTGCGCGAGGACTACAAAAGGGGCCGCATCTATATTCCCCAAAACGATATGGATTTTTTTCGCGTGAGCGAAGTGAACATTGCCGAGGGTATTGCTACGCCGGAGTTTTGCGGGCTGTTGCGCTACGAGGTCGAATGCACGCGCGGCCTTTTTGAAAAGGGACTGCCGCTGATCGGGATGGTGAACCGCGATCTGGCGCTGGACCTGGACCTGTTCAGCCGCGGCGGCCTTGAGGTTTTACGGGCTATCGAAGAGCGGGACTATGACGTGCTGAGCGCCCGGCCGGCCATATCGAAGAGCACCAAGTTCAAGCTCGCGCTGAGGGCCGTGGGCGCCCGGCTGCTGCCGTTTCTAAGCCTCGACAGGGGCGGGCTGCATGCAGAGAATGAGGCTTGAGGCAGGAACCCACATTGGACAAACGGCCATTGGAAGCGGCCTACGCGGCTTGCCGAGCGATTGCCAGGCGCGAAGCGAAGAACTTCTACTACGCCTTTGTTGCGCTTCCCATGCCGCGGCGCAATGCCATCTGCGCCATTTATGCTTTTATGCGCCAGGCCGACGACCTGGCCGATGACGAGAGCATTTCCTGCCAAGAGCGCCGAGTCCGGCTGGACTCGTGGCTGGCGGCATGGCGCGGCGTTTGCGAGGGCCCCATTACCGAAATCGCCACCGGCGACCCGGTTTTCGTTGCCGTGCGCGATGCGGCGGAGCGGTTCGCTATTCCATTCGGCCTACTGGATGAGCTGGTAGCCGGCGTTACGATGGACCTGAAACAGGCCACGAGCGATTCGACCGATTTGCCCGATGCGCCCTGCACCTATGCCACCTTCGACGACCTCTACCGTTACTGCTATCTCGTGGCCTCGGTCGTGGGATTGGTCTGCATACGTATCTTCGGCTACACCGATCCTCGTGCCGAGAAACTGGCGGAGGAGACGGGCATCGCGTTCCAGCTAACAAACATCTTGCGGGACGTGGCCGAGGATGCGCAGCGCAACCGCGTGTATCTGCCGCTGGAAGATTTGGCGGCTTATGGGGTTGCCTTGGATTCCCTGCTGCACCGAAGACTTGGTGCGCCGCCAACGGCCAGCGAGAGGGCACTGCTTGCGGAGATTGCGCGGCGCGCGGAGGGCTATTACCAATCGGCGCGGGCGTTACTGCCGCTGATCAATCGGGAAAGCCGTCCCGCGTTGTGGGTTCTGGTTCGGATCTATCACGAGTTGCTTAAGCGGATCAGGCGCGCGGACTACGATGTGTTCTCGCGCCGCGCCAACGTTCCGCTTTCGCAAAAGCTCGGGATTCTGGCCGTAGGTCTGGCGCGGATAGGGTGGGCGCGGCTGTTCGTTTGACACGCTGGCCGCGAGTATTCGAGAACTGAGGATAGTGGGCTCCCGGGCTACGAAAAAGAAACTCTCCGCGGAGGATGGAAGAGACGTTGAGCGGTTTGCGGCATAGTTTGGGGAAGATCGTCACGGTCATCGGCGCTGGCGTGGCTGGGATGAGCGCGGCCTGCGCGCTGGCCGAGGCTGGCTTTCGCGTGCAATTGGTCGAACAGCGCGGCTACCTGGGCGGGCGGGCCAGTTCTTATCTGCATCCGGGGGTCGACGAGGTCATCGACAACTGCCAGCACGTGCTCTTCGGCTGCTGCACCAATCTGCAGGGTTTCTATCGCCGTATCGGCGTTGCGGACCAAATCCACTGGAGCAGCGAGATGACGATGATCGAGCCGGGCGGGCGGAGATCGCTGCTTGGGCCGTCCAAGGTTGGTCCGTTCAAACTGCCAGCACCTTTGCATGGTTTGCCAAAGCTGATGGCGGCCAAGGCGTTTACGTTTGCCGACAAGCTGGCGCTGGGGCGGGCGTTTTATCGATTGATGCGGCCGGTGCGGAGTGATTCGACGGAGAATCTGGGCGCGTGGCTCAGGCGCAATGGACAAACGAAAGGCGCGCTCGACCGCTTTTGGCGGCTGGTGATCGCCAGCGCACTCAACGCGGATATCGACTCGATTGCATTGTCTTACGCCGCCAAGGTGATCCGTGAGCTATTCATGAATTCGGCCCACGCAGGCAGCATGGGGATGAGCCGTGTGCCATTGAGCGAGTTATATGCGGGTGTAACTCCATTTCTCTCCGAGCGCGGCGGCAGAGTGCTGCTGAACACGCACGCCGAAGGCGCGGCCTGGGATGAAGAGACTTCGCAATGGACGCTGGTTACACGAAACGGTGAACTGATTTCGGAGTTCCTGGTGCTGGCGCTGCCCTTTGAGGCCATGGCCAAACTGTTGCCGCAGATGCCGCCGGCCGATGGCGCCGAGGCGCTCGGCAGCCAGCTTGAACGCCATGAGCACTGGCCTATCTGCAGCGTGCATCTGTGGTTTGACCGGGAGATCACGACCCTCGATCACGCCGTGCTGCTGGACCGCGAGATTCACTGGATGTACAACAAGAGCCGGCTGCAGCCGGGTCGCAAGGGTCATTATTTGGAGCTGGTGGTGAGCGCCTCGCGGGCCTTCGCCTCGCTGACTCGTGAGCAAGCCATCGCGCAGGCAGTGAGTGAGTTGGCAGAGTTCTTTCCGGAAGCAGCCTCAGCAAAGTTGGAAAATGCTGCGCTGGTGAAGGAGATGCGCGCAACCTTCGGCGTGCCTCCGGGGATCGATGCATCGCGGCCAACATCCGTGTCGCCGTGGACGAACTGCTTTCTGGCCGGGGATTGGACGGCGACCGGCTGGCCGTCGACGATGGAGAGCGCGGCGCGGTCGGGACATCTGGCGGCGGAGGCTGTTTGCGAGAGCATCGGCGAACGGCGCGCCATTCTCAATGCGGATTTGAAGTCGCGGGGGTTGATGCGGCTGTGTCGTTGAAGTGGATCGAACCGGAGCAGGACAATCTCTCTCCTGCGAGAGAGAGCGAGGAGAGTTCAAGCATGACGCAGACAAGAGCGCAGGATCGAATCGGGATGGGTCGCCGTGTGGACGCGGTGAGAGCGACTGCCGCCGCATTCGGCGTTTATGCAGGGATTCTGGGGATGGAACACGGGTACTTTGAGACGCTGCAAGGCAGTGTGGCGCCAAAGAGCCTGAAGATACTAGCGGTAAGTGGGTGGGAGCTGCCGTTTCCATTCGGCCACGAGCCGGCGATGACGCTGATTCCCAATTTCCTGGTTACGGGCATTGCCGCAATGATTGCCGGCCTGGCGATCGTTCTGTGGTCTGTTTGGTTTCCTCAGAGAAGGTATAGCGCCGCGGTTCTGCTCTTGCTGTCCGTGATTCTTCTACTGGTTGGTGGAGGGTTCGGACCAATCTCGCTACTAATTGTGGCCTGCATTGCCGCAGCCAATATCGACACGCGGCCCACAGAGCGGCGAACGCATCTGCCGGCCGCTGTGAACAGCGCTCTCGCAACACTTTGGCCATGGTCGTTTGCCGCGGCCCTGTTATGGGTACCGGGGGAATTCGTCGCCGGGCAGATCCTCCATTTGAAGAACGATCACAGGCAGATTCTGACCAACCTGAATCTGTTGCTCTCTTATCCAATGCTGGGACTGTTTGTGCTGACGCTCATTGCCGGGTTTGCGCATGAGGCGGAGAGACAAAAGGGATAAGGAACAGCGAAAAGGAAATGGGATTAGTGCGCGAGAAGATAGACGCCGATGCAGACCAATACGGCGGCGGTCCAGCGGCGGCGGTCGACATTTTCCTTGAGAAAGATTTTGCCGGCAATCGCATTGGTCACAAGCGTCAGCGAGGCGGAGGCCGGGGCTACGAGGCTCAGGTTGAGGTGGTTTAGAGCCAATAGCAAGGAGAAGAAGGCCAGGGCCAGAAACCCGACGCCCAAAAAGAAGAGCGGACAGGTGAGGACGGCGCGAATGGCGCCCTTCATGCCTGAGCGGGCGCGGATTTGGTCGAGGTCGCCGATGGACTTCATGGCCGCCGCTGTCAGCACTTCGCCGGCAGTCGAGCAGAGGACGACGGAGGCAATCATGGCCGTGGCGGCCCAGAGGCCGGGCTGGTCGGCGAAAGCGGGAATGGTCATTGCGCCCGCTCCTTTCCAAAAGCCTGTTGGGTCGATTGAGCAAGGACGGGTTTTTCCGGCGCGGGCCGCTCCGTCAGCGACGGTCCCTGCGCGACAAAGCCCACTCCCAGCGTAATCAGCACAATCCCCGCCCAACGTTCAAGCGAGATTGCCTCGTCCAGCCAGAAGCGGGCGAGCAGGGCGACGATGACGTTGCCGAAGGCCGTGGCGGGGAGCACATAGGTAAGGTCGGCCCAGGAGAGAGCGGTGAGATAGCTGGCAAAGAAGCCAATGAGCAGCGCGATACCGAAAGCGATCCAGGGCGTGAAGACGGCCGCGATGAGCGTGGCGGGATGGGCCAGCGAGATGGCCGGCAGGCTGGTCATGCCGCGCGAAAGGCAGGTATCGCCGAGAGGGGCGCACACGGCCACCAGTCCCAGGATCATGTATTGACGCGGCGAAAGTTTTGCGTGAGCCATCGGGGGTTTGGTCCTGACAATTGGACTCTGGTTTGAGGTTCGTAGTATCCCACCCTTTCCGCGGAAAAAAGCGGAAAGGATGGGGCACGGGAGCATTTGTTAGTGATTCAGCTTATCCCAGGTCTCAGAATCGAGACCTGGGGCACCCAGCACCCGGGAATCAGTAAGAGCGGGAGCTAAGCTTTGGCGCTTGCGGGCGCTGGCGGCTCGGCCTGCTGACTGCGCACGACTTTCACCATCTTGTTGCGTTGCGCGCGGAGCTTGAGGAAGGCTTTGGCCTCGACGTAGAGCCGGGGCAGATCGCGATTCACAAACGCCTTCCAGACCACGCGGAATGCGGCCTTGGGCCGGAAGTAATACTCGTCGTAGAAGCGGTGCACCATTTCCAGGACGTAGTCAGTGGGCAGGCCGGGGTACTCGATGTGCGCCATCTGGTGGCCGCCGTCGTCCATCATCGCCGCGGTATTCACGATGAAGCCGTTGGCCTTGGCGTAATCGTAGAATTCAGTCCCCGGATAGGCGTGGGCGATGCTGACCTGGATGGTTTCGCAATCCAGGGTCTTGGCAAAGTTGATGGTGTTGCGGATCGACTCCTTGGTCTCGCCGGGCAGGCCGAGGATGAAGTCGCCGTGGATGGTGAGGCCCAGGTCGTGGCAATCCTTGCAGAAGGCGCGCGCGCGCTCGACGGTGGCGCCCTTCTTGATGTTCTTGAGAATCTGCGGATCGCCGGACTCGAAGCCGACGATGAGCAGCCGGCATCCGGCATCCTTCATCGCCTTGAGCGTCTCGCGGTCGGTGGTGACGCGCGAGGTGCAGCTCCAGGTAAGGCCCAGTGGCTTGAGTTTTTCGCACAGCTCGATGGTCCGCGGCTTTTGAATGTTGAAGGTGTCGTCGTCGAAGAAGTACTCCTTCACATCGGGAAAGTTCTGCTTGGCCCAGGCCAGTTCGGCGGCAACATCATCCGTGGAGCGCTTGCGCCAGGCGTGACCGCTCAAGGTCTGCGGCCACAGGCAGAAGGTGCACTGCGCCGGGCATCCGCGGGTGGAGTAGAGCGCGATAAACGGATGCAGGAGGAAGGGCACGTTGTAGCGCGTAACGTCCAGGTCGCGCTTGTAGATCTTGGTGGCCCAGGGCATCGCGTCCAGGTCTTCCACCTGCGGGCGATCGGGGTTGTGGACGATCTTGCCGTCGAGCTTGTAGCTGATGCCGAGAATCTCGTTGAGCGGCTTGCCCTGGGCAAACTCGACCACGGAGTAGTCGAACTCGCGGCGGCAGATGAAGTCCAGAGCGGAGCACTCGTTGAGGGCGCGGTCCGGGTCGGTGGTTACCGGCGGCCCCACAAAGGCGATGCGGATGGCTGGATTGGCCGCCTTGATGGCTTCGGCGAGGCGCTGATCGCCCGCCCATCCCACGGTCGAGGTGAACAGGACCAGGAACTCGTAGTCCTTGCAAATTTTTATGGTCTCTTCGGCGGAGACGTGGTGCGGAGGCGCATCGAGCAGGCGTGAACCCTCCAGCAGGCCGGCAGGGTACGTCAGCCACACCGGGTACCAGTAGGACTCGATCTCGCGCGTTGCCGGCCAGCGCGAACCCGCGCCGCCGTCAAAACCTTCGAAAGAGGGGGGATTCAGAAACAATGTCTTCAGGGGCATAGGCATCCCTTTCATTCTAACATTTTGAAGGTTTCGGGGCCGGAATACGTCGATTCCCGACGATGCACCGTTTTCGGATTGCCGGCAATCCCGCCAGAATACCGATACGTCCGGCGAATCGTGTTGAGTTCAATCCACGTTGGCGGCAGACTAAACGACGTCGACGACGATGAGCGTGATGTCGTCCTGCTGGACCATGGAAGACGGCTGCCATTGGCGAATCTCGGAGAGCAGTTGATCCACCAGCTCAGACTGAGGACGCGACTTATTATTGCGCACAACCTGCTCGAGCTTGTAGTCGTCAAAGGAATCGCCGCTGGCATTCTCGGGTTCCGTCACACCATCGGTATAAAGCAGAAAGCGGTCGCCTGGATCGATGGTCATCTCACATACAGGGTAGTCGGGTTCAGCCATCACTCCGAAAAGCAGGCCGTTGCTTTCGATCCGCTCCAGTTTGTCTCCGCGCAAGCGCAACAGGGGTGGATGCCCCGCGGCGGAGTAGCGCGCTTTGCGATTCTCCGTATCGAGCCACAGATAGGACGCGGTGACGAACTGATCGTGGAGTTGCGCGGAAAGGACGCGATTCAACCCGCGCATGACCTCCTGCGGGTCATGGGCGCAGGGCACGATGGACTGCAGCGCCATCTTGATCATGCCGGCGACCAGCGCAGCCGGGACGCCATGTCCGGAGACGTCAGCAACGAGAATGCCAACCCGGTTGCGATCGACAGGAATGAAGTCATAAAAATCGCCGGCCACGGCAGTCATGGGGCGATAGGCGGCAGCGATGCTGAGGTGGGCAAGTTCGGGACTGGTACTGGGAAGAATGGAGGCCTGAATCTGGTGGGCAATGGCGAGTTCATTCTCAATCGACAGCAGGCGGCGCTCGTTGGCATAGACTCTCTGCATGGCGACATAGCCCAAAGAGAACAGTAGAGCCGCAAACCCCAGGTCATCCCAGATTTGGGGAAGCTTGTAACTCAGAGGGCGCGCCACGTTGACACACAGAGCCTCCACGGTGAAAAAGAGCGTACCAGCAGCCAGAACTCCGCGATTCGGCAGAACGAAATACTTGCGAGAGAGCCGGGGCAGCAGAAGTACAGTCACCAGGACAAGAAGAAGGCAGGTAGCGAGGATTTGATTGTAGAGGATCAATTTGTTCTTCGAGCCGGTAAAGACGAAGAGGCCAATCCCGGCCACGCCAATGACCAATCCCGCGAGAATCACTACCTTGAGAAAGGACCGTATTTTGCCGGCAGTCAGTTCCAGAAACGCGAGCGAAGCAACCACCAAGACGAAGTAGGCACTGATCGTGTCCACGTACGGCACAATGGCCAGAAACCAGCGCGGCATGCGCGCCACGTCCGCCAGCGAACTGGCCAGGGGCCGGGCTCCATAGAGGGCGCTCCAGAGGCCCAGCCACAGGATGGCGCGCACGCCGCTGCGGCGGCGCATGGCCGCAATGCAACAGGCAGCCAACCCCGCAAACACGAAAACCGTTCCGAAGATTATGCCCTGGAGTTGATCGCTGGATATCAGCGGAGGTTGAACCTGCATGCGCGCACCGTCCAAACACAGTCAATATAGCAGAGTGGAGTTGTTGCCCATGGGGCGGCGCGTGGAGCCTGGAGGCTTGGGAATATCGATTGCCACACAGTTCGGCGCTTGCCGCCATTGTGCGCGTATGGCAGGCAATACTGAAACTGCACCACTTACAGAATCCGGGCTATTTTGCGCGCAGTTCGCGCAGCCAGTCTTCCATGTGGCCGAGGGCGCGCAGCAGACTGAGGCGGGCCTTGGCGAGGTCGAGCGAGGCGTCGATTGCTTCCTGGTACTTCTGACGCTCCTCGATGCGAGCCAACTGCTCGGCTTTGGGGGTGAGCTGGGGCTGAGCGGTCCGACCGCTTCCGGCGCCGTTGCCCAATTCGAGTTGGGCGAGCACGGTCTTGAGCTGCTCATCGGCGATCTGTTGTTTTAGACTCGCAACCTCGGCCAAGGCATCCAACTCACGCAGATTTCCGGTAAGCGAGGCAATCTGAATATCGTTCTGCTGCCGGGCCTGTTCAGCTTCGACCGTGGCGCGGAGGGCTTCGGCGACGGAGACTCTGGCCTTGGCGCGAAGGCTAAAGTCAAAAAAAGGAACCGCGATCTGGAGGCCGAAGCTGACGTTGTTGGGAGTGAAGGTGCCCTGCCGGTAAAACTTCTCGTAATCGTTCAGCTTGTCGGAGTCGAGTGCGTATTGCGCGCCGAAGCCTAACTGGGGGGTGCGCCACGCCAGTCTGTCTCCACGGGCTTGCAACTGCTTTGAGAGGGCCAGCGCCCCGGCCGACTCGATTCCGGCTGTCGCGCGAGGCGCCTCATCCGCTTTGACTGCTGGAATCTCAGGAATGCTGGCGCGGTCGGGCGTGATGGAGCCGACGGGCATGCCGGTGAGCACGGCAAGCTGCTTGGCCAGCGTGGCGGCGCGGGTTTCCAGTTGCAGGCGTTTGAGCCTGAGCTGAGCCGCCGTCAACTGGGCCTGCAAGAGATCGCTGTGCGCGTCGACCCCGGCCTCGGTGCGCTCCTGCTCGATGGTGACCAGACGATCGGCGTAGGATTCCTGCTGATGGGCGGCTTCGAGTTCGCGTTTGACCGTATCCAGTTCGATATAAGCCGTGGAGGCGTCGAGCGCGACCTGCTCGCGGGCGTCCTTGAGGCTGAGGTTGGCGGCCTCAATCCCGGCACGAGCGGCTTTGATGTACTGGCGCTGCGAGAAGCTGAATACCAGCGACTGCAACTGCGCATTCGCGACCGAAGGCTGACCGGTGGGAAAACCGTAGGAATAGCCGACCGTGGAGCCGATCCCGAGGCTGGGGATATACACATCCTGGGTCTGCGCCAGTGCAGCCTGTGCTTTTTGCAGATCGGCGTCAGCCAGTTTGACGGCGCTCGAGTTCTGCTGGGCCAGGTGAACGACTGTGGCCAGCGAGACTTGTGCCGGCGCGAGACCGGGTGCGGCCGCCAGCGCGATTCCGATGAGAATTAGCGCCCAGGCGCTGCGCGGATTGTGTGGGATCCTCATGTGTATCGTTCCCATCAATGTTTAGCATCCTGATCTGGCGCGAACTCATGCGCCAGGGTGAGCGCCGCTGCCCGTTCCTGGTTTGCGGCCGCGGGGTCGCCGAGCTTTTCCTTCAGCCGCGCCAACCGGCTGAGCGCTACGAACGCCGGCGCCTCCTCGGTTTTCGTGGAGCCGGCCAGATAATCCTGGAGCATTTTGGCCGCCAGCGCCGGGTCGCGGTTGGCGCCGGTCAGCACAACGGCTCCGTAGTAGAGCGCAACCCCCGCGTGTTTATCCCGTTCGGCAGCGCTTACGCAGCTGTGCACCGCAGACTCCATCTCTGTCCAACGCTCGCGCCGGCCATAAAAGCCGGCCAGCGTGACCCACTGGAAGGCGGGATGCGCGCCAGCCGCAATGGCCTCTTTGAATTCCCGCTCAGCCGTTCCGTAGTCCTTGCTCACTTCGGCAATTCCGCCGCGCAGTTCATGAGCGCGCGCCGGATCCACTTTGTCCAGTTGCGCGGCGATTCCTTGCGCTTTTTCAATTCCGCCGCCCACTACTCCGGGGGCTCTGAAGTAAAACTGGCCCAGGTCGGCCAGCGCCTCGGCATTGCCTGGATTGAGCCTCACAGACTCTTCGAACTCCGCCCGCACCCGCTTGGCGAGGGAAAATGCGCTCAGGAAATTGGCCCGGCTCGCTTTCTGGCCGAGTGCGCGGCCCAGCCACAGATGATAGCTGGAGTTCTGCCCATCCAAACGCACCGCTTGCTCGCACTCATCGACGGCGGCATCCCACTGCTCAAGCATGTAACGCACGCGGCATCTGAGGTTGTGCGCCTCGGCTCCGTCCGGCTGGGGAAGGGACTGGAGCAAAGCCAGCGCCTTGTCCACCTCGCCGGCCTGCAAGGCCGTGTTGGCCTGGGCTAGCGGCCTCGGGGTTTGCGCAGTCGCCGAAATCGCCACGGCTGCCACCAGCAACCCTGCCGGCACTCCCGTTACCGCAAAGCGCAACCGCCTCACCGCACAACCTTGATCGGAATGCCCTCTTGCAAGGGCTGTCCATTGGTTGACCCCGTTGCCACCCTATCCCCCTCCTGAAGTCCGGAGAGGATGGCCACCTGGGTCAGGTTGATGGTTCCAATGGTCACGGGGGTTCGCACAAGCTCGTTGCCGGCCACTTTGTAGACGTAAGGCTTGCCGTTTTCAGAGTGCAGAGCCTCGCGAGGCATACTCAGAGCGTTCGGTTCGCTGGAGGTGGTTACGGTGACAGTCACGTTCGTATCGGGCAGCAGATCGGCATTTAAATCGTCGATCTGCACGAGCACCTCCCCTACGTTGCGCGTACCGTAGATAATGACCGTCGATGGCGTGCGAACAATATGACCGTGCCACACCTGATTCGGTTTGGCGTCCCACTTGATCAGTATCGGCTGGCCGACGGCCAACTTGCCGATATCCGGCTCGTCAAAATAGGCCAGCACTCGCTCATGGTTCAGGTCTGCCAGTTGCAGCAGCAGCTTGCCCCCTTCAACAAAATCCGTGCGCCCGGCATCGAGGCTATAGACCGTCCCGGCAACGGGGGCGTAGTACGACGATTGCGCCACCACTTCCCGTACTGCCTCAAGGTTGGCTTCCGCGTCAGCCAGGGCTGCCTTCGCCCGCGCTACCTCGGCCGGCGAATAGCGGCTTTGGGCGCTCTGCTCGGAGGCGTGCAGGGCGGCTTCCGCCGTTTCCAGCCGCTGCCTGGCGGCGGCCACCTCGCTGGGCGAGGCTGCGCCGGTCGCGTTGAGCCTGGTCACCGCATCCAGATCGTGGCGTGCCTGATCGCGCTCCAACCGGCAGCGGGTCACATCGGCGGCAGCCAACAGGCGCTCTTCCTGGGTTCCGTTGTGGGTAACCGCTTCTACGGCCGCCTGGGCTGCTTTGACCCCGCTCTCGGCGGTGGCCACCCGCGCCCGCGCCTGCACATCGTCCAGTTGCATCAACAGCTTGCCTGCCGGAACCTGGTCTCCGGCCTGCACATAGACTGCTTTGACGGTGGTCGAAACGGGGCTGTGGTACTCGTAATTCGCCTCCGGCTCCACGCGGCCGTTGGTGGGTATCGTGTTGATCAATTGCTGGTGGCCCACACGCACTACTCGCACCGGCAGCCGGTCCCGCATCAGGAATCGCGCAGTGAAGAAGACGACGATGATAAAAACGGCCGCGCCGATCCAAAGCCATAGCCGGCCCGCTTGTTCTCTGTGTTCTGCCATTCAAGTGACCAGAGCCAGTATATAGGACTCAAGAACAAACCCTTGGAAACAGAAAAATGTATCCGGGGGCGGGACTGGTCCGGCAATCTCCGGGCTCGTACAATAGGAAAATGGCTCTGGAACCACGCTATACCGGCGAACATGCCAAGGCCGGCCTCGATTTCGCGTTTCCCGCCATCGAGACCTGGCAGAACCAGTTTCCCGGTTATGAGATATCGATCGACGACCCGGAACTGACCTCGGTCTGCCCCAAGACCGGTCTGCCCGACTTTGGCGTGCTGACCATCCGCTACATGCCCCGCGAACGGTGCCTGGAATTGAAATCGCTGAAAGAGTACCTGTTCAGCTACCGGAATTTGGGCATCTTCCAGGAAAACATCGTGAACCAGGTGCTGGAAGACGTGGTCAAGGCCTGCGACCCGGTGTGGGCCGTGGTGCGCGGGGAATTCAGGCCCCGCGGCGGCATCGGGACCACCGTGGAGGCGCGCTGGCCGCGGCCGCCGGCCACCTGCGGTGGAGCGGACGGCGCTTGCGCGCCCTGAGGTCCGCAGGATCCACCTGCGGTGGGGCAGGCAGCGCGGAGGCTTGCGGGGATTGTGTACACTCGGTCCAGCAGATTTCAGGAGACTGAGGGCTCTTGCCGATTTCAACTCTGCCAAAGCGTGTCCGATGGAGCCCCGCCCTGGGGACGCTGCTGCTGCTCATCGGGCTGAACCTGCTCAACTATATCGATCGTTACATTTTGCCCGGCGCACAGCCGCTAATCCAGCGGGAATTTCACTCCACCGACCAGCAGATGGGAGCGCTGACGACGGCGTTGTTTGCGTTTTATACGCTGGCGGCGCCGCTGACGGGCTGGCTGGGAGACCGCTTTCCGCGCAAGCCGCTCATCATCGCGGGGGCGGTGCTATGGAGCGTGGCCACTCTGGGGACAGCGTGGGTCCACGATTACTGGACGCTTTTCATCCGCCATGCGCTGGTGGGAGTGGGCGAGGCAACGTTCGGCATCTTTGCGCCGGCCGTGCTGGCCGACTTCTATCCCGAGCGGGATCGCAACCGCATCCTCTCGATCTTCTATCTGGCCATTCCCGTGGGCGCGGCTCTGGGCTATCTGGCGGGCGGCGAACTGGGCACGCTATGGGGCTGGCGCGCGCCGTTCTTTCTCTGCGCGATTCCAGGGCTGGCGGTTGCCGCGCTGTACGGGTGGATTGGCCGGGAGCCCGAGCGCGGCGCAAGCGACCACGTGCGGGCTACGGCAGATCGCGCAACAGTGGGGGGACTGTTCCGGAATCCGGCTTTTTTGACGGCGACCTTCGGGCTGGCGACGCTCACCTTTGCCATGGGCGGCATTTCAACGTGGGTTCCGACGTTTCTTAACAGAGTCGGCGGGCTGCCGTTGAACAGCGCCGACCGGGTTGTGGGCGCGATCACGGTGGTGGATGGGATTGCCGGAACCCTGGTGGGCGGATGGCTGGCGCAGCGCTGGCTGCGGACGAATTACCGAGCGTTATATCTGCTGTCTTTTTGGAGCGTGGCGCTGACCCTGCCGTGCGGCGCGCTGGTCTTCTTCGGGCCGCGCGCGTGGGCCATTCCGGCGCTGTTTGCCGCCGAGTTCTTTCTCTTCCTTAACACCGGACCGCTGAATGCCGCCATCGTGAATTCGGTTTCCGCGCCGGTGCGGGCCACGGCTATCTCGTTCAATCTTTTGTGCATCCACCTCTTTGGGGATTTGTTTTCGCCGCAAATTATCGGGGCGATCTCCGACCATACGAAGAGCTTGCGGGTGGGGCTGGGAGCCACGCTGATCTTTCTGGTCATCTCGTGCGTGATTCTGCGGACGGGGGCGAAGTTTGCGCCGCCGCTGGAAGAGACGGGCTGATTTTTCAGTCTGCGGTCGCGGCGGAAGGTGGCAGGAAGCTTATTTCGCGGGCCGGGTCTCCTGGTCGCGGGTGTTCATGAAGGCGCGCCGCCCACCCTGGGAGCGCAGGTTTGGGTCGTTGACGGGAGGGCGGCTCTGCTCGGCGTTGAAACCGTGCGCCAACATGGGGTTGGGCTTGAATTTGGGCGGGCCGCCATAGAACTGGCGGGCGTGGCTCAAGACCATCCCGGCGCGGCCATGCATGGGCTGGACAATGCCGCGAACCTGGACGTCCATGTCGCGGTATTTGCGCAGTTCACCCACCTCGTCGTGGTCTTCCCACAGGCTCATGATGGTGAAGCGGCAAGCTTCGTCGGGGGTCTGGGGCGTGCACACGTCGAGGAAGCGAGTCCCGTCGGGAAGTTGAACCACGCCATAGACATGCGCGGTAATGCAAATGTCTTTGTTTAACATTTTAGAGGCTTCGTCGGCGGTGACGCAGGTCCTGGGCGCGGTGGAGTCGGCAGCTGGCGGAAGTGTAAGAGCCAGCACCGCAATCAGTACACGAAGGTGCGCAAAGCGATTCATAGGAAAAACTGCCACGAGGGTAAGTCGATTTGCGCGTCCGGAAAAATCCCGCCATTGAATCCGCAGATTCCAGTTCGCCGCTGGTACAAACTTACTGCGAGTCAGGCGACCCGGAATCCGGCATGATTCCATTTCACGATGACGTCAGGGAACGCAGGCCGCTCGATCCTACTTTCCTTTCCATTCGAGCCAGTCATAGGACAACTCGATCGTCTCCGTCGCATGCCCGGACTTAACTTCTGCAGAAGACGGCACGACGTGCTTGTGTGGCCAGCAGTTATAGAAATTCATGCGGCCCGTCTCGACTCCGGCGTCGTCATGGAAGATGATCGTGACGGACCTTCGATCCGTCTTGCCATCGAGCACATGCTTGTTCCACTGAGTCCACTCCAGCGTGTTGGACCAATCCTTGGTCAGCGTGATCTTTCCCGGCTTATGGTTGCCCGGACGCGTACGATTGACTCCGTCCTCTCCATCTTTGTATGTAGAAATGTTACTCTGCGCCTGTTGCCCTCTGGCCTCTGTTACAAGCGCACTCAGATTCTCGATGGAGTGCACGCCCGCCACAGAGACGCCATCGATCTCCACGCTGAAGCGATTGGCAAGATTGAAGTCGCCTGTTGTCTTGGAGGCAGCAGCCGTCTGCTGCTGGTGGCCGGCCCCTGCCCCTTTTTGCGCTACCGCCGTTGCGCTCATCAAAAGGCAGCATACTGCGAACACGAATGCTTTGTGCATGATCTCCCTCCCCTGGTCTATTTCTTCCCGCGCTCAACGATAGACCGAATCTCCCATTTTGTAAATGAGCGCAGTTACAGGGCGAGATTCGAAGTCTCCCAGGTCTCAACGGCGAGACCTGTGGCACCCGGCTCGATTTTTACGAGTAGTGCGCGAGATTGCACCTGAAATGGGCTGCTTCTCAATGCGCGCCGGCCGGGGCTCCGCTCTTTGCGCCCTGGCCGTAGTGGCTCTCGACGTAGCGATCGAGGATTTGCTTGAACTCGGCTACGATGGTGTCGCCGCGGAGGGTGGTGGAGAGTTTGCCGTCGATGTAGACGGGGGCTTTGGGCTCCTCGAAGGTGCCGGGGAGGCTGATGCCCAGGTTGGCGTGCTTGGATTCGCCGGGACCGTTGACGATGCAGCCCATGACCGCTACCTTGAGTTCCTCGACGCCGGGATATTGCTTGCGCCACTCGGGCATGGAGGCGCGCAGGTAGGTCTGGATCTGCTCGGCCAGTTCCTGGAAATAGGTACTGGTGGTGCGGCCGCAGCCAGGGCAACTGGTGACCTGGGGCATGAAGCTGCGAATTCCCAGCGATTGCAGAATCTGCTGCGCGGCTAAAACCTCTTCCGTGCGGTCGCCGCCTGGCTTGGGGGTGAGGCTGACGCGGATGGTGTCGCCGATGCCGGCGAGAAGCAAAGGCGCCAGTCCGGCGGTAGAGGCGATCAGGCCCTTGGCGCCCATGCCGGCTTCGGTGAGGCCGAGGTGGAGGGCGTAGTCGCAGCGGGCGGCGAGGTTGGTGTAGACGTCGACGAGGTCGCGGACGCCGGAGACCTTGGCGGAGAGGATGATCTGGTCGTGGCCGAGGCCGTAGCGCTCGGCGGCCTTGGCGGAGTCGAGCGCACTGACCACCATGGCCTCCATCATCACCTCGCGCGCCGGGAGCGGGCTGGGCTGACGGCTGTTCTCGTCCATCATGCGGGTGAGGAGGGATTGGTCCAGCGAGCCCCAGTTGACGCCGATGCGGACGGGTTTCTGGTTTTCGACGGCGCACTCGACCATGATGCGGAAGTTGTCGTCGTCCTTGCGGCCGATGGAGACATTGCCGGGGTTGATCCTGTACTTGGCCAGCGCGCACGCCGCGGCGGGGAATTTTTTGAGCAGCAGATGGCCGTTGTAGTGGAAGTCGCCCACGATGGGGACGCGCAGGCCGCGCTTTTCCAAACCCTTGACGATGTGGGGAACGGCGGCGGCGGCGTCCTCGTTGTTGACCGTGACGCGGACGATCTCAGAGCCTGCCAGAGCCAGGGCCGCGACCTGTTCGATGGTGCCGGGGATGTCGGCTGTGTCGGTGTTGGTCATCGACTGGACGACGACCTGAAGCTCCCATCCGACGCGGACGTGACCGATTTTGACCGTGGGTGTTTTTCTGCGCTGAATCTCCGCCATATATCTAGTTTATCCGGAGTACGGTGCGGGGGGAACTCCCCGATCGCGAGAAAGATGAGACCGATTCTTTCCGGTTTGAGAATTGTGGCAATTCTTCAAAAGAATCGTGGCCAAAATGCTGTAGTCTGGGGCGATGAACGATACGACGGGGAATCGGGAAGTCGGAATGGTAGCCGTACTCAGACGGCTTTTGATAGGAATCATTCTGCTGCAAGGCGCGACAGCGTGGGGCCAACAGCCGAATAATGCTCCATGCAATGGTAACGGAAATGGTCACCCGGAACATTGGTATTACCAGACGGTCTGGGACGATATCCTGCCGTCAGGCAAACCGAACCCCGTCATTGTTATCACGATGTCGAATTACTTCCATTCAAAGCTAGTAATGAGGGCGCAGGATAGCAAACGGTTTGAGCTGTTTCGCCTTGCACGACCGGAGAGCCTATTCAAATCGCTGGACGACCTTGGAGCTACCTGCCGTTTGCCACTCAACCCGCTGGAGGCTGTCAAACTCCTCGATGTCCATTGGGAGACAGTGGAGATTAGCTCTTCCCAGTTTGACCGGCTCCATCGCGACTTTACCGCTGCGCTCACCGCATATGTGGCGGACTCCCAAAGGCGATACGGCACGGTCCTCGTCGAAGGAGGCATCATGATCCTTCATGGCACCGAGTACGATATCTCGTACGACAACGACGGGTACGAGCACATTGCGGTCGAGGTCAATGACGGGACCGATCTATCTGGAAGGGCGTTCCCGCTGTCGAACTGGGCACACGAATTCATGGCTTTCAGCGAAGAGAGCTTTCAGAAGGGGCGATGATGGGGATCATTGGGGACGGCCCTGCGCTGCTGCTGCGCGGGATTCGCAAGGCCTATGCGGAGGTGAAGGCCGTAGATGGCCTGGACCTGGAGGTGGCGCAGGGCGAGTGTTTCGGGCTGCTCGGGCCGAATGGGGCAGGGAAGACGACGACCATTGAGATTTGCGAGGGGCTGACCGCGCCCGATGACGGGACGGTGGAAGTGCTGGGGCTGAACTGGCGCACGGGAGCCAATGAGCTGCGCCAACGCATCGGGATTCAATTGCAGGAGACGCAGTTTCCTGACAAGCTGACGGTGGAGGAGACGCTGCGGCTGTTCCGGAGTTTTTTCAAGCGTGGAATCCCGGTAGAGGAATCGGTCCAAACGGCGCAACTGGAGGAGAAACGGGGATCGCGCGTGGGAGGACTCTCGGGGGGACAGAAGCAGCGGCTGGCGATGGCGACGGCGCTGGTGGGCGACCCGGAGCTGCTGTTTCTGGATGAACCGACGACGGGACTCGATCCGCAGGCGCGGCGGCACGTGTGGGACCTGGTGGACAGGCTGAAACAGACGGGGCGCACGATCATCCTGACCACGCACTACATGGAGGAGGCGGAGCGGCTGTGCAACCGGGTGGCAATCATGGATCACGGGCGCGTGATTGCGCTGGGGACTCCGCAGCAACTGATTGCGACTCTGGGCGGGGAAGACATTGTGGAGTTTGCCGTGGGCGCATCGAGCGAATCCCAGGTCCGAGAATCCGGACCTGGGGCACCCGCAATTTCCAGGTCCGAGAATCCGGACCTGGGGCACACGGTGGTGGATGCGGAGCTGCTGAGGGCGATCTCCGGCGTGCAGTCGCTCCATATGGATGAAGGGCTGCACCGGCTCTCCGTCACTGAGTTGCACGTAGCTGTCCCGCGCATCTTTGCCGCGCTCAGGGGCCAGGGGCTGCACCTGAGCGAGTTTCGCACTCACTCGGCCACGCTGGAGGACGTCTTCGTGAAGCTGACGGGAAGGAATCTGCGCGATGAATAAGCTGGAGATGAGCAGCCTCTATCAACTGACGATGGTGCGCTTCAAGCTGATTTTGCGCGAGCCGGAGGCGGTCTTCTGGATATTCGTCTTTCCGATTCTGCTGGCGGTGGGGCTGGGGATTGCCTTCCGCAACCGGCCTGCGGATGTGCTGCAAGTGGGCGCAACGACACCGCAACTGACGCAGGCGCTGGCCGCGGACAAGGAGCTGACGGCGGCCACGATGGACGAGGCGGCCGGGACTCATGCATTGGCCACGGGAGGCATCCTGCTACTGGCCATCCAAAAGCCAGACGGAGTGGCGTACAAGTACGACGACACCAATCCCGATGCGCGGACGGCGCGTCTGGTGGCCGATCAGGCGATTCAGACGGCGGCGGGACGGCGCGAGGCGGTTCATGCCGGGAATCAGCTGGTGCATGAGACCGGCTCGCGGTATATCGACTTTGTGGTGCCGGGGCTGCTGGGCATGAACCTGATGGGGTCGGCGATGTGGGGACTGGGCTTTGCCATCGTCGAAGCCCGGCAGAAGAAGCTGCTCAAGCGGATGGTGGCTTCGCCGATGCCGCGCTGGCAGTATCTGGCGTCGTTTCTGCTGTCGCGCCTGCTGATGCTGATCATCGAGGTTGCGGTGTTTCTGGGCTTTGCGCGGCTGGTTTTTGGAGTGCCGTTTCGCGGGCCGCTCTGGCAGTTGGGATTGCTGTGCGTGCTGACTTCGCTGGCATTTTCGGCGCTGGGGCTGCTGGTGTCTTCGCGGGCCAGGACCATGGAAGCTGCCTCAGGACTGATGAATCTGGTCATGCTCCCGATGTGGATTTTGTCGGGCGTGTTCTTTTCGGCGACGCGCTTTCCGGCGGTGATTCAACCGCTGGTGCGGGCGCTGCCGCTGACGGCGGCTATTGATGCAATGCGCGGGAACATGCTGCAAGGAATGAACCTGGGACAGATGATTGCTCCGGTGGGGATTCTGCTGGCGTGGTTCGTGGCGCCGTTTGCGGTTTCTCTGCGCATCTTCCGGTGGAGATAGGGGGCTTGCGCGGTGGAATATGCGATGGGCGCGGCGCGTGTACGCGTTACTCGTCTGATGCTACCCTTATAGGAAAGTGGCCCCGTAGCTCAGGTGGATAGAGCAGCAGTTTCCTAAACTGCGTGTCGGAAGTTCGAGTCTTCCCGGGGTCACCACTGCTTCTTTCGCAGGTTTTCGACATTGGCCTGCAGGGCCAACAGGGCGTGCGCATTGAGTTCGCGGGTTCGGCTTCGCGAAATTTGAGTTCGCGCGCTTTGACTTCGCGCCCCGCGCCCGTTTATAAAAGTTGATGTCATGGAAAATTGTTCCATGACATTCCGGCTGCTCCCTCGAGGGGCAGCGCAGTTCACCACGGCAATCGTCAGGATGCTCGGGAAGGCGGTGAAACTCCGCCACTGCCCCGCAACTGTGAGCGCCCCTGCCCCGGTGCCCGTCGTATTGGGTCACCGGATGAGGGCAGGATTTCAGCTAAGGCTGTTCCGCGCAACGCGGACGGCCCGAGGAAACCACTGAAGGCAAACCCTTTGGGGCGTGCTTTTGGGAAGGTGGCTGGAGAAGGCGCAAGTCAGGAGACCGGTCCTCGGCGCTTTTAACCCGCTTGCGTTCCGAGGGGAACGAAGGAGTCATCATGTCAATTTCCGCATTTCTGCGCACTCGCCTGAGCCGCGCATTGCCCCCAATTTTCACCGCCATTCTCCTTAGCGCGTTCGGCGCGGTGTGCCCGGCTGCGTCCATCCACGGCGTAGTTACCGACGCCTCCGGCGCCAAGGTCACCGGAGCGAATGTGGTTCTGGTCAGCAACGGAAAAGTGATTGCCACCGCCGTCTCCACAGCCGACGGCAGCTTTCAGATTCTGACCGGGGCAACTGGGCGCTTTTTCCTGGTGGTTTCGGCCAAGAGCTTCCGGCAGTTGGAGACGCCGGGCTTTTACGGTGGCCAGCTCGATAACATCGAGCGCAACGTGGTGCTTGAACCGGAGTGGGTACGAGAGTCGATTGTGGTGACCGCGACCGGGACCCCCACGCCACAGCCGCAAACCAGCGCCGCCACCAGCGTGCTGGGCCCGTTGGATCTGGCTCTTCGTGATGACTTTGTGAGCGCGCTGCGGCTGATGCCTGGAACGTTTGTGGTACAGGACGGCCAGCTTGGCGCGCAAACCGCGCTGTTTGTCCGCGGCGGCGATTCGGATTCAAACAAGATTCTTGTGGATGGGGTGAGCGCCGGCGACCTGGGCGGGCGCTTCGACTTTGGGCCGCTCTCCACCACCGCCGTCGAAAGCGCGGAGGTTTATCGCGGGCCTAATTCCAGCCTTTACGGGGCCGATGCGGAAAGCGGCGTGGTCAGCCTCACCACCCCGCACGGCACCACCAGCTTTCCCTCGCTGCTGTTGCAGAGCGATACGGGCAACTTCAACACCTCGCGCGAGGAACTCGAAGTGGCCGGCGCTCACAACAAACTCGATTATCTGGGCGCCTTCAGTTGGCTGCAGACTGGGAACGCCTTGCCGATGGATGAGTACCACGTGGCCACCACGGCGGCCAATGTGGGCTGGCAGCTCAGCGGGACCACGCAGATTCGCGCCACGCTGCACTATGGAGTGGATGCGACTGGAGTTCCCAACGCGTGGGACTTCTATCACGTCACGGATGATGCGACGGAGAAGGACCAGGACATTTTCATGAGCGCATCGATCGACAACCAGACCACGGCGGACTTTCACAACAGCATTCGCTACGGCCTGACCCGCAAGCGCGAGCAGTATCACCTTTGGGCGCAGGATGGAAGCGGCACTTTCGATGCCTACGGAGACAGCTTTGGCAAACCGGTGACCATCACCGGGGCCAATGGCTATTCGGTGAGCGGGCAGGCATTGCTGGACTATTTCGGGACCTACGAGCCCTACTCGAATGGTTACCAGATCGTCTCGAATCGCGATCAGATCGTCTATCAGGGCGACTACCGGTTTACGCCGCATCTGACGGCGATGATCGGTTTCCATTACGAGGACGAGCGCGGGGCCGAGCCGGGGAGTTCCTACTACGCGCCGGTGGAACGAACCAACTACGACTATCTGGCCGCGGTGCATGGCGATTACAAGAGCCGCTTTTTTTACACGCTGGGCGGCAGCCTGGAGCGCTACTCGCTGTTCGGCACGCAGACCTCTCCGCGGGCCGGGCTTTCGTATTATGCTTTGCGTCCGCGGGCGGGCATTTTTTCGGGAACGCGTATCCTGTTCAACTTTGGAGATGCTGTGCGGGAACCCTCGCTGACTGACCAGTTCTATTCGCTGTACAGCTTCCTGAAAAACAACGGCGGGCAATCCACCATCCAGCAGTTGCACATCACCCCGCTGGCCGCGCCTGACGCCCGTACCTACGAGGGCGGCGTGGAGCAGGCGCTTTTCAGCGAGAAGGTGGTCTTCCGCACCAGCTTCTTCCACAACGAGTTCGGCCGCCAAATCGAGTATGTTGGTCTCGATCTGATTCCGGAACTGTTGCCCAATCTCACCCCTGCCCAGCAAAACCAGCTGGAGCAGTTTCTGCAGGCGAATGGGGCGTATGAGCTGACACTCAACACAGAGGCCTACCGGGCTCTTGGAGTGGAGGCCACCGTGGAAAGCGGAATCGGCAGCAACATCTTTCTGCGCGGGGGCTACACCTACCTGGATGCGGTGGTGCAACGCTCGTTTGCCAACGACGACGCGGCTCTGCTGGGCCCCGTCCCGACTTACGACGACATTCCCAACGGCATTCCCATCGGGGTGGATTCACCGCTTCAGGGCGCACGCCCCTTCCGCCGCGCACCGCACACGGGTTTCTTCACGGCCAGCTATGCGGCCAAAGGGCTGACCGGAGTCTTTACCTCCGCCTTTGCCAGCCGCTCGGACGATTCGGACTTTTTGGGCGGTTATGCGTATGGCGCGAACCCCAACAGCTTGCTCCTGCCCAACCGCAATCTCGATCACGGCTACGCAAAGCTCGACCTGGGAGTAAGCTATAGTGTGCTACCGTGGCTGAGCATCTACAACCAGGGAGAAAACCTGCTCAGCGAGCAGCACATCGCGCCCATCGGTTATCCCAGCCTGCCGATGAACGTCCGCGTGGGCCTGCGCATCCAGTGGGGCCCGGGGAGCAGCCACTGACGCATTCGCGCTGACTTACCAGAGCCATAAAGCCAGGAAGCCGCGCAGTCCGCGCGGCTTCCCGACCATTGATTCGATAACCGCTCTAGCTGACGCGCTCGATAGCGACCGACTCGAGGACCACGGGCTTGTTCGGCTTGTCCTGCGGGTTCCGGGGCACTTTGGATATCTTCACAACAATCTCCTGGCCTTCAACCACATCGCCAAAGATGGTGTGCTTGCCGGTGAGCCAGGGAGTGGGGGCGACGGTGATGAAGAACTGGCAGCCATTGGTGTTGGGGCCGGAGTTGGCCATGGCCAGTTTACCGGGCTTGTCGAACTTGTGCGGAGAGCCCTTGGTCTCGTCCTGAAAGCGGTATCCGGGGCCACCCATGCCGGTGCCAGCCGGGTCGCCGCCCTGGATCATGAAATCGGGAATGACGCGGTGGAAGATGGTTCCGTCGTAGAGCTTGGTGGTGGACTTGGCGCGGGTGGCGGGGTGGGTCCACTCTTTGGCGCCCTCGGCCAGTTCGATGAAGTTCTTGACGGTGATGGGCGCGTCGGCCTCAAAGAGGCGGACAGTGATCTTGCCTTCGGTGGTCGAGAAGACGGCGTAGGTTCCTGCTGCGAGTGCCATTGAGACTCCTGGGTAAATTTGCGAATCAGGGTTTGGGCGCGGCGGGCGACGCCGGATTGGGAGCGGCGTGCGTC
Organism: Occallatibacter sp.; assembly: GCA_035315085.1. GTDB lineage: Bacteria > Acidobacteriota > Terriglobia > Terriglobales > Acidobacteriaceae > Telmatobacter. The sequence continues at coordinate 26,260 of DATFYK010000101.1, read as the reverse complement.
GCAGCGTTCGGTAAGGGCGGCAGCGGCCGGCCCTCGCGCACGATGGTCACCTTCTTGAGCACCACCGGCCTGAGCGGCTTGTCGTTGCGGTCGCGCTGCACCCGGGCGATGGTCTTTACCACCAGGACGCTGGGCTCGTCGCACTGGCCGAAGAGAGTGTAGTGCTGGTTGAGCGAGTCGTATGCCTGTTCGGTGATGAAGAATTGACTTCCGTTGGTGTTGGGGCCGGAGTTGGCCATGGCCAGTCGGCCAGGCTGATCGAAGTTCAGATTCGGGTCGAACTCGTCCGCGAAGGCGTAGCCGGGGTCGCCCATGCCGGTGCCAGTGGGGTCGCCGCCCTGGATCATGAAATCGGGAATGACCCGATGGAAGACGGTGCCGTCGTAGTAGCGTTTGTTGTGCTGCTTGGTTTTGGTGGCGGGGTCGGTCCAGTCCTTCGTGCCCTCGGCCAGACCGATGAAGTTGGCCACCGCTTTGGGCGCTTGCTTTTGAAAGAACTGGCAGGTGATGCGGCCCATCGAGGTGTCCATGACTACGGTTGGCCCATTGGGATGGACAAGGGCGGCGGCGGTGGCCTGTGGCGCGTCGGGAATCTCTTCTGCCGGTTTGGAAGACGTTTGGGCGCACGCAGGAGTGACAAAGGCCGCGGCCAGGGCGGAAGCGAGAAGCGTGTATGTGAGTTTCATACTGATTCTGAGGGTAAATCATGCGGCGGGTGGGGTGCCAGAGGTCAACAGCCTTTCTTGCAACGGGCCATGATGGCGGCGTGGAGGCGTTCGCGGAGGCTGGCGGGCAGGTCGTAAATCTCGTGGGAACGATAGATTTCAATGGTCTTGCGGGTGGTGTTGAGAATCACCTCGCAGTGCCCGCAGTGGCCCAGGTGGGTTTGCAGTTCTGAGCGCGTTTCGGTAGTCACCGTATCGTCGATCAGGTCGTCGAGAAGGGCGAGAAACTCTTTGCAGGTCACTTTTCAACTCCCTTCTTCCTGTGAAAGTAACGGCTCAGACGTTCGCGCAGTTGCAGCCGGGCGCGCAAGAGGCGCGACTTGACGGCGGGGATGCTCAGGCCAAGGGCTTCGGCGGTGTCTTCGGTGGAAAGTCCCTGCACATCGCGCAGTTCGAACACCACTTTGAACCCCGGGGGCAGCCCCTTGATGGTCTTTTCCAGGATCCTGTTGAGTTCGGCCCGGCCGTAGTTCTGCTCCGGATCGGGAGCCCAGTCGGCCAGGTCGCGAGGGACGCTGCCCTCCGCAGTCTCGATCTCCTCGTCGATCGAGACCATCTTGCCGGTGCGCCGCTTGCGCAGCCGCATCAGGCTTTCGTTGACTGCAATTCGAACCAACCATGTGTAAAACTTCGAATTCCCCTGAAACTGGTCGAGCTTCTCATACGCCTTGAGGAACGCGTCCTGCATCACGTCTTCAGCATCTTCGCGGTTTTGCGTAATGTGCTGCGCAATGCGGAAGATCTGCCGGTCGTACTTGCGGACCAGCGTATCGTAGGCCGAGACATCGCCGCCGCGCACCCTGTCGACCAGGGCTACATCGGGATGCGGCTCGAGTTGTCCTGCAATCGATTGGATGGCCGGCATGGGGGTTGGTTGCGGAATTCCTTGGGGCCGCTTGACGGCGATCACATTGGGTCCGCAATAGATGAGTGTAAAGGACGGCAGGGCGGGGAACCAAACAGGCGGGTTTCGACATCCGGAATACCGGAACGGGTGCTTGGAGCCAGATTCGCGCAATTTGCGGTAACACGTCTGGTTCCCGTGGGACACCGGCTGGCGAAAGCAGCTTAGAGTGAAAACATGAGTGTTGCGACTTCCTTGAATTCCATTCTGCGGCCAGCGCGCTGGCTGGCCGTGCCGCTGGCCGTGCTGATGGCGGTAACTCTTGTTCCCGCTCAAACCTCCGGCAATTCGTCAACGCAGCCGGCGGGCTCCGCTGCAGCCCAGGTCACAAAGACAAAGAAACCGGCCGAGGCGGGCAAGAAGAGGAAGAAGCCTGTGGGGCGAGCCGCCAGTGCTGCAAGGGCGGCGCGGATGGCGCTGCTCAAGCGGGCGTTTGTGGCCTCGACCGAATTGCGCCCCATGGCCCAGCAACTGGCCACCATGCGCACGCCGGCGGCTTACGCTGGGGTGACCAAGTACGCGCATCAACACGACGGCGAGGCGGCGGCAGCCGCCTATCTGGCGCTGGGCCACGCTTATCTGCTGGACAAGCGCTATGAGGAGGCGGTTGCCGAGTTTCGCCAGGCTCGCCAGGCCGGCCAGGAGCTGGCCGACTACGCAGACTTTCTGGGCGCGCGGGCCAACCATGAAGCGGGCAACGAGGCCGCTGCCGACGCCTTGCTGCACGGCTTCACAGGCCGCTATCCCGACAGCATATTTGCCGACGAGGCGCCGGAGCTGGAGGCCAACGTGCTGCTGGCCATGAAGGATGTGGCTGGCGCCCGGCAGGCGCTGGCGGCCGCCGAAGAGACAGAGGCCGCGAACCGTCCCGGCTACAAACTCGCGGAAGGACAAGTCGTGTTCGCGCTGGGGCGGACCGGGGATGCAGAGGAGATCTTCAAGCGCCTGTTGCTGGGCCACCCGCTCAGTCCCGAGGCGGAGATTGCGCGCGCCAAGCTGACGGCTATGGGCGCCGAGTCGACCCTGACCTCGGCAGAGTTGCGCAGCCTGGGCAATGCCTACTACAACGGCGGACACTACGAGGAGGCCGCGGAACAATACCGCGTCCTGGCCCGCGACGTCCGCCTGGATGCGCAGGCCCGCAACGGATTCGCCGTGGCCGCGGCTGCCTGCGACCTGAAGCTGAAGCGGCTGAGCACAGCCGAAGTAGAGGCGTTGGCCGACACCCGGGACGAGAACGGCGCGCGACGGCTGTATTTGTTGATGGAACTGGCCCGGAACCGGAATGACGTGGACTATCAGCAGCAGATGGTTACCCAGATGGAGGCGAAATTCCCCCGCAGTCAGTGGCTGGCGGAGGCACTCTACTCAAGCGGCAACATGTACATGCTGCGCCGCGAGTATCCGACCGCGGTCGAGTACTACAGCTATCTTGCCACCCACTTTCCCGAGAACGCCTATGCCCCAGCTGCACACTGGCGGGCCGGCTGGCTCAGCTACCGTCAGGGACGTTACGCCGACGCCTCGCGCCTGTTCGACGAGCAGATCCGGCTATATCCCGGCGCCGCAGAGACGGTTGCCGCCATCTATTGGCGGGGAAGGCTTTATGAGACGCAGGATCACAAGCCGGCAGAGGCGGCGGCCAATTACCGCACCATTGTCCGTGCTTACCAGCACTACTTCTATGCTCAGATGGCCCGGGAACGACTGGCTGCGCTGGGCAATGCCCAACCAGTGGCACAACCGCAGCTGGATCGCTTGCAGGCTCCCTCCGTGCCTCCCCTGGAGGAGAGCTTTCCCGCCGACAGCCCACACCTGGCCAAGGCGCGGCTGCTGGCAAATGCAGGGTTGAACGACTACATCGCGCGGGAGATTGCCGCTGATCCCGACTCCTCCTCCTGGAGCGCCCTGGCCGAGGCGCAAATCTATGCCTCCTATGACGAGCCCTTTCGCGCCATGCGCGTGCTCAAGCGGGCTCTGCCCTATGCCGCAACGGCTTCCATTAAGTCCATCCCGCTGGCGTACTGGCGGATACTTTTTCCCGAGCCGTGGTGGGAAACGATCCAGGCCGAGTCGGCAAAGAACAACCTCGACCCCTATCTGGTGGTTTCCCTGATTCGTCAGGAGTCAGAGTTCAACCCCTCGGCTATCTCTCCCAAGAATGCTTGCGGCCTGATGCAGTTGCTGCCATCGGTGGGCAAGGCATTAGCGCACGAGGAGGGAATCAGCCACTTCGAGACCTTTCACCTGCTTGACCCGGCCACCAACATACGCCTGGGCACGCGCTACCTGCGCAAGACCGTGGACAAGTTCGGCGGCGTGACGGAGTATGCCTTGGCGGCCTACGACGCGGGCGACGACCGGGTTGTGGACTGGCAGGCTGCAGGCCCCTACAGCGGCATCGACGAGTTTGTGGAATCCATTCCATTCACCGAGACCCGCGAGTACGTCGAGGCCATCCTGCGCAACGAGGAGACCTACAAGGCGATCGACGAGTTTGCCGGTTCCCAGGGCAAAACAGGCGCGGTTGCCTCGCGGTAAGGGGGAGGTTTTCCATTGCCGGCCGGGTCCCCGGCGATGCCCCGACCCTGGAGGGTTCCCGGCACCCACTTCGCCGCTGGGGTGGGGGGTGAGGAATCCCCCTCGATACTCCCCGGCTTCGATTCCGGTTGACTTGCCTGCACGTCTAAGTCAACACTGAGTTCGTCCGGTGGTCCCCCAGCCCCCGGAATGCCATTCGCAGCCTGCTGTTGTTGCACAACGGAGCCGGCCCAAAGCATGGGACGCGGCTCGGTTACATCAACCCACTGGAGGGCAGGATGTCAACCAACTTGCAGTTTCTGGAAGAATGGATTCCCGAAAGAATGGATCCCGGAACGGTTTTCGTGCTGGAAAACCAGGCCAAGCTGGGTCACGTGCAGAACCCGTTCGTGGCCGTCATGTCCTGCCCCCGTTGCGGGACCCTGGGGCTGATTACGCGCCGTCAACTATGCGGTGGAGAGACCATGATCTGCGGCGGCGACGTCTGCTCAGCCGAGTACCGCCTGGACGGCGAGAACATCTGCTTCCGCAGGGCTCAGTAGGCGCTTTTAGCTCCGGGTTTAGGCCGGTCCGGCAGGCGCCCGCTTACCAGGTTTCTTGATGTTCCGGCGAAGAGCCTGGCGGACCTCGTGTTCCGCCGAAGTATCTCTGCCGCCTCGGGTACCATAAAGGGTATAGGCCATTCCTTCGCAGCCCGGATGGCGAAACTGGCAGACGCAGCGGACTTAAAATCCGCAGACTCTAACGAGTCGTGGGGGTTCAAATCCCCCTCCGGGCACCAGTAAATCAATGTTTTACATCACGCCAGTTACCTATTCTTGTTAGAGTTCTCGCCGGCCGTCCATGGCGCGGGCCATCGACACTTCGTCGGCATACTCGATGTCGCTGCCGGCTGGGACGCCGGTGGCGATGCGGGTGATTCGGACATGGAAGGCGCGCAGGGCGCCGGCGAGCCAGTTGGCGGTGGCTTCGCCTTCCAGAGTGGGGCTGGTGGCTACGATGACCTCGTCCACTTCGCCGCGTTCGACGCGGGCCACCAGAGTGGTTGTGCGCAACTGGTCAGGCCCCATGCCATGTAAGGGCGAGAGAGTTCCATGGAGTACGTGGTAGACGCCCTGGTAGCCGCGGGTGCGCTCCACCGCGGCGATGTTGCTGGGCTCCTCCACCACGCAAACCAGGCGCTGGTTGCGGGTGGGACTGGTGCAGTAGACGCAGGGATCGACGTCGGTGACGTTGTTGCAGATGGAGCACAGGCGCAGGCTGGCCTTCAGGCCGCGGACCGCCTCGGCCAACGCAGCAGCATCGTTGTCCGAGGAGCGCAGGATATGGAAGGCAAAGCGTTGGGCGCTCTTGGCGCCCACCCCCGGCAGCTTCTTCAACTCTTCGATGAGCCGCGCCATCGGCTCGGCATAGCGGGTCACGGTTTACGCCTCCATGAGATTGCATCCGGACGATTGACAATCCATAGCTTACCAAGCACGCTAATCCGGTGGCTAGAGCTTTGGTAAATGCAATATACCTGCGATGAATTTGAATCTGCGATCGAACTTGATGAGGTCGTCGTCCAAGCTAATCGTCAAAAGTGTGTCTAGCTCCGGCGGCACATTCAAGATTTCATTCAACTTCTTGTTCTCAATGAATCGGTCACCCGGTATCATTGTCGCGCAATTTCGTTCCCAGGCGATATCTCCGACTGGCAAACAATAACGTGTACGAAAAACACCGAAATCAAACCTTCCCTCAATAGATGGTCCGCTTCCTAGATCGATTGTTGATCTATTTTTTATGTACTCCGTTGTTTTTCTCCACCACAAATGTTCTGATTCAACAATGAAGAATGACATTGGGAACTTATCGTCGTTTGATATTGGGTTTGAGGTTTCATCTGAATTGAAAAGTAATTCGGCTGCCGATGAAGAAACAGCCCATTCTCTGATCTCTTTGACAAGCCCAATATCTTGTGCAGCGTTACGAATTAGAGGGATAGGTTTGTCATTTAACCTATGTTCAAGGATTCGATTCTCTCTGTGCTGTCGCGTCGAATACCGCTCTCCTATAGCGAGACGGACTACATCGAGAGGTCTCATGCGCCTGCGCGATCCCATTCCCTCGACACGAAGTTGCCCGAGGTTCAGACCATTGAAGCGAAGGTCTGGGCGTGAACCCACTAGGCGTACTAATGCGCCAGTTGCTAACTCGATCCCCTGCGCGTAATATTCACGACAGTTCCGCGAAACGCCGAGACACAAGAACTCCGATTCAGACATATCCGTCTCTCAGATAATCAGCCAAGCCCCGGCAGCTTGAGCCCGCCTAGTATCCCTTGCACGCTGGACCGCATGACCTCATCGGCCTTGCGTCCGGCTTCGTTGACCGCGGCCACTACCAGGTCCTCGAGCATCTCTACGTCGGGCTGGCCGCCGCCCAGACCGAGTACCGCCGAGGGATCGATGCGGAGCTTGAGGAGCTGTTTCTTGCCGTTCATGGTCGCGGTTACTGCGCCGCCGCCGCTGGTTGCCTCCACCACCGTCTCGCCCAACTTGCGCTGGACCTCCTCCTGCATTTGGTTGGCCTGGGAAAGCATCTCCGAGATTTTGAGCGGGTTGAGCATGGCGTTCTCCTCGTCGGTAGCGTGCGATTACTTTTGGCGCAGATCGACAACGCTGCGCACCTGAGCCTTGAAGATATCCTGTGCCCTCTGGACTAAAGGGTTACTGAGCGCGGCCTCCTGAATGCTGCCGGCCAAGGGTGCGGAGATCGCGACCGGAGCCGGCGCGTCGCTCCCAGCGCCGGGAATAACCAGGAAGCGGATGGGCTCGCCCAGCCGTTGCAACTCCTGGCGGATGATTTTCTCAGCCGCGGCATTGACCGTCAGGCTGAGCATCTTTTTGCCCATGCTGGCTACTTCGATGCGCAGGTTGGCGCCATCGAGGGTCCACGCGCCCGAGTCGAGCAATTGGGCGGCTGATGTGTGCCCGCCTGCGGCCAGCGCGGAGCCGATGGCGTAGCGCAGGGATTCCATGCTGGGAGCGCCCGAGGATGGCGTGGCGGCTTCAGGGGCTTTGGCAAGCGCGCCTTCAGTGGGCGTTGCCGCGTAGCCGGTGGCCGGGGTTGCGGCGGCAGGCGATGGACGCTCCATCGTGGCGACTGGCCCGGCTGCCGAATCCGGCTTGAATCCCGAATCCGGCTTGAATCCTGAATCTATCCTGGGGCTCGAGCTCCGGCTACCGCCAACCGGCCCAAAAGGCGAGATGGCTGGAGCTGGCGGTGATGCGGCGGAGGTTGGGGCCGGGCGCGATGGGATTGCCGTTGTGCGTGGAGCGGAAGGCGCGATAGCGCTGCGGATTCCAGAGCTGGGTGGAGCGCCGGTTGCCACACCGCTCAGAAGCTCTTCGATCGGCAGCAGCCGCTGGGCGTGGATCAGCTTGAGCAGTCCCAGCTCCAGGTGGAAGCGCTGCTCCTGGCGATAGTTCAGGTCGTCGAAGGTACGCAGGACGATCTGCAGATTCCGCGTGAGATCCTCCTCCGAGAATAAAAGCGCGGAGCGCGCGGCGCGGGCACGCTCATCGCCGGAGATCTGCAGCAACTCGGTCTGCTCGCCGCCCAGCTTGGACATGAGCGTATTGCGCAGGTAGCGGACCATCTGACGGGCCAGGGATGAGGGGTTGTGGCCGGCATTGACGAGCAGGTTCAACTGCTCCATCAGCTCGGCGCTCTGCCCGGCGGCCACGGCCTCTAACAGCCGCTCGAAGACCGCGTTGGGCACCGCGCCCATCAGCTCGCGAATCTGCGCCGCGGAGAGCACCGGACGGCCGTTCTCCACCGGAGCGGAGGCGATGGCCTGATCCATGATGGAGAGCGCGTCGCGCATGGAGCCGTCGCCGGCCTCGGCCAACAGGGCCAGCGCGGCCTCCTCGGCTTCGACCTTCTCCTGGCCGGCGATCATCTTCAACTGCGCCAGAATATCGTCGAATTTGACCGCGTGAAAGCTGAAGTGCTGGCAGCGGGAGCGGATGGTCTGGGGAATGTCCTCCGGCTGCGTGGTGGCCATCATGAAGATGACGTGCGCCGGAGGCTCTTCGAGGGTCTTGAGCAGGGCATTGAAGGCCGCCTCGGTGATCTGGTGGGCCTCGTCGAGGATGTAGATTTTGTAGCGGTCGCGGGCCGGGGAGTAGCGGGCGGCGTCGCGCAGTTCGCGAATCTCGTCGATGCCGCGGTTAGTGGCCGCGTCGATCTCGATCACGTCCACGGCGTTGCCCTGGCGAATCTCGACGCAGGAATCGCACACGCCGCAGGGCTCGTGCGTGGGCCGGGCCGGCGCGCCCACGTCCGTGCGGCAGTTCAGCGCCATGGCCACGATGCGGGCGATGGTGGTTTTGCCGATGCCGCGATGGCCGGAGAAGATGTAGCCGTGCGCGATCCGGTTCTGGCTGAGGGCGTTGAGCAGGGTGCGGGTGACGTGATCCTGGCCGGCCACGTCGGCAAAGCGCTGCGGACGGTATTTTCTGGCCAGAACCTGGTAACCCATGGGTGAACGCGCTCCCTGAGGCCTGCCCGGCTGTGGGACGGCCTAGAGGCGATTGTATCGTTCCGGGGTGGGGGTGCGACGGAGTGGAAAAGGGCTTCGCCGGACCTGGATCATCACGATAAAGGTCCAGAGCTACACTTATGCCGGTTTGGCACTTTTTCCCGCCTTGCGCTTGGCGCGCTTCTTCTTGGCAGCCCTCTTAATGGTTTTCTTTGCGGCGGCCATGCGGCGGCGGATTTCATCCTCGGAGTACATGGTTCCGCGGCAATTCTTCGCGCCGCAGTTGCACAGGGCATCGCCGTCGCCGGGACCGCTGTCGTAAAGGCAATAGTCGTATGTGATCTCCTCGCCGGCGGCGATGTTGCGGATGGCATTGATCCAGATGCGGCCGTCCACCTCGCGGGTCTCGCAGTTGGGGTCGCAACTGTGGTTGATGAACATGGCCATGCCGTGGCCGTCGATGACCATCTCGCCGTCGCCTAGTCCAAATAGATAGGTGATGGGCGAGTTTTTGTAGACGGCGTCGGCCTCGGCCCTGGTGAGGCGGCGGCCTGTGTACTCGGCCACGCGCACGCCTTTGCGGATGGGGGTGGTAGTGTAGCAACCGGCGGCGTGAATGGCGGAGGAGCGGATGATGAGTCCCATGCGAATGTGCGATGCTTTCCTTGGGCGCGGATTGTGCTGTATGGACCGCATCCTAGCAGTGAACAGTGGTCAGTGATCGACTTGAGGCATAAGAAGATGAAACGGCTTTTCCCAGTTGGGCTGATTGTAGCGGGTTTCCTGATGGTTGCTCCGCGCCTGCCAGCCCAGGCGCCGGCGAGCGGCGATCCGGCTCAATCCGGCCAGAACAAGCCGGCTGCGGACGCTCAAAAACCGGCGGGCGCTCAGCCGAAGTCGGAGTCCAACCCGTTTCCCGAGGATACAAGCACGGTTCCGGTGATGCCCTCGAAAATAACCCCGGCACTGCCCGAAGGAACCTATTATGAGCCGGAAAGCGCTGGAATCCCGCTGCCGGGTGAGGACCTGGACCCTGTCCACAGCCCGGACGACCCTGCCCCGGCCGCCACGAGCGGGAAGACGGAAGATTCCAGCTCCAGCCTCACGGGCATGGAGAAGCTGCTGCCCCCGCCGGATGACAATCAGCCGGAGAAAAAGAGAAAGCTGGCCGTCAAGGAGCCCACACACCAGGAAGCAGCGTCAAAGGATATCGATGTGGGCAGCTATTATTTGCAGACCAAAAACTGGAGGGCGGCTCTTTCGCGCTACGAGTCCGCGCTGGTGCTGGACCCGGAGAATCCCGAGGTCTACTGGGGACTGGCCGAGGCGGAGCGCCACCTGGGCGACTTTGCGGACGCCCGCACCCACTATCTGAAGCTGCTGGATTACGATCCGGACGGGCCGCACGGCAAGGAAGCGCGCAAGGCGATGAAAGACCCTGAGATTGCGAATGCGAAGGCGGCTGCGACGGGGCAGCCGGCGGCGGAAGCGCCGAAGCCGTGAGCGCGGGCTCAGGCTATCTCGCCTCCCACTCATCGCGATGAAGCTGCGATGAATGGGGCACAGCTTCCAAGTTATGCAACGGTTTTTTAGAAACCGGCCCAGCGAAGATAGGCGGCGATGATGGGCTGTCCCCACAAGCTGCTGACGATGCCCCCCACGCAGAGAAAAGTGCCCAGCGGCAGTTTGCTGAAGGCCCAGGTTTCGGAGTCCCGACGCGCCGACGGGACCGCCAGCAGAACGACGGCAGCCAATGTTCCCAACGCGATTCCCATGCCGAAGGCGAGCAGCGTGCCGGGCAGGCCGAGCCATGCAGCCAGCAGGGCCATCAGCTTAGCGTCGCCCAAGCCGATTCCCTCGCGGCGGCGGCCGAACCAGTAGAGCCAGCGGATGAGAAGGATGAGGCCGGCGGCGGCGAGGATGCCGAGCAGATCATAGAGTGCAGCCCATCCGATTGCGCGCAATGTTGCCTGTGCACTGTATGGAGTCGGCAAGAGGCTTTGTAGACCTGTGCCCAAAAGGACGAAAAGAAAGCCGACCACCGTTCCAGGTATGGTGAGCCAATTGGGAAGCCAGAGATTTTCAAGATCGAGAACGGCCAGGGCCACCAGCAACCAGCAGAGGATCATTCTTCCAAAGACGGCGATGAGTCCGCAGTAGACAGCGACGGGAGGCAGTTCTGGATCGTAATCGGAGAAATGCCAGAGCGAAATAGCCCACAGCGCCCCCACCGCCGCTTCCACCAGCGGATAGCGCCAGCCGATCCAAGCGCGGCAGGTGCGGCAGCGGCCGCGCAGTACGAGCCAGCTCACAAGCGGCACGTTCTCCCACCAGGCTAGCGTGTGGTTGCAATGGCGGCAGTGGGAACGGGGCCTGACGACGCTCTCGCCCTGCGGCCAGCGGCTCAGGCACACGTTCAGAAAGCTGCCAAAGGCCAGCCCCAGCAGTGCCGCAAAGATGGTTCCGAGGATACGAATCATGCGCGAGGTTGAGTATACGGCTTCGTGTTGATTGGGCGGGTTGAGATTCTTGGTTTCCCACCCATGCGCCAGTAAAAAGGCGCATGGATGGGGCACGGAGCGTTTGTGGGAGCGGGGAGATTGTAAAGAACGATAAAAAGCCGCAGGTATTTATATCCCGCTCTAGATCACCCCAACGACGAAAACCTGTCGCTCCACCCCAAGAAGCAAAGACCGCTTCTTGGGGACCTCGGTGTTGGGGACCCCGAAGCCGCAAGAATCCGCTGTGGCGGAGCGAGGGTGGGGTACCCAGCATTTTGGGTTGGCGCCGCAAGGTAGACTGGAGGTGCATGGACCTTCCGCCTGAAAGCTCCAACGCACAGGCTTCCCCGCCGCAGAACGCCACCGATCCGGCGCGGGCCGCGGCGCTGTTTGAGCAGTCGGTGAGCATCATGGCGCGGCTGCGCGCTCCCGGTGGGTGCCCATGGGACCGCGAGCAATCCTTCGATTCGATCCGGAAATACACGTTGGAAGAGACCTACGAGGTCTTCGACGCCATTGAGCGGCGCGACTGGCCGCACTTGGCCGAGGAGCTGGGCGACCTGCTCTTGCAGGTGCTGTTTTATGCCGAGATGGCGGCCAACGAGGGCCATTTCACCATCGCCGAGGTGCTCGGCCACCTGAATGACAAGCTGGTGCGGCGACATCCGCACGTGTTTGGCGACGAGGCTTCGCGGGCGGCGGGGAACCGGGCGGAGGTGGATGCCGCAGTGGATGGCTCCTCAGCGGCGGTGCTGCGCAATTGGGAGGAGATCAAGGCAGCCGAGAAGGCATTGCATGCATCGGACGCGCCTTCGGCGGCATTGCATGCAGCAGACGCGCCTACGGCGGCATTGCATGCAGCGGACGCGCCTTCGGCGCAGAGTCTCCCAGAGTCGCGGCTGGACAGCGTTCAGCGGGCGATGCCGGCGCTGGCGGAGGCGGCCAAGCTGGGCGCGAAGGCGGCAAAATCCGGGTTCGACTGGGCTCATTGGCGCGATCTGCTGCCCAAGGTGGCAGAGGAGACTGCGGAACTGGAGGCTGAAGTTGCCTCCGCGGGCCCAGCGCGCAAGCCGGCCGTGGAGGCTGAGTTGGGCGACCTGCTCTTTACCGTGGTCAACCTGGGCCGGCACCTGGGCGTGGATGCGGAGATGGCGCTGCGCGGCAGTAACTGGCGCTTTCGTGAGCGGTTTCGGGAGATGGAAGCCGCCTCGGAGTGTCCGCTGGAAGAGCTTTCCGCAGATGAACTGGAGGCGCTTTGGGCGCAGGCCAAGCGGAAGCTGGCCGGGACTGAGGCAAGGGAAGCGCAGCCGGCCCGGAATGCGGCCCTTGATAATGCTCCTGGGGCGCGGCCATGATCGTGATTCGCGCCTGCTCGGGCTTTGACGAACTGGAGGCCTGTGTCCAACTTCAGATCGAGACCTGGGGCATGGACGCCAGCGAGATTTTTCCGCGCAAGGCCTTTTTGCTGGCGCAGAAGATCGGCGGGCAAGTGATCGGCGCTTACGATACGGAGATTTCCGGTGGCCAGCCCGAGGGTGGGCCGGAGTCGCTGGTTGGCTTCGTCCTGTCGTGGCCGGGAGTAAAGACTGAAAAGGGTGAGCCGCGGCCCTATCTCCACTCCCACATGCTGGCCGTCAAGGAGGAGTGGCGCAACCGCGGCCTGGGCGTGCAACTCAAGCTGGAACAGCGCCGGGAGGCGCTTTCGCGAGGCATACGGTACATGGAGTGGACCTTCGATCCGCTGGAAATCAAGAACGCTTTTCTTAATATTCACAAGCTGGGAGCGATTGCCTGCCGGTACGAGGTTAATTTTTATGGTGTATCCTCATCTCGACTGCAAGGTGGGCTCCCGACGGACCGCCTCGTCGCCGAGTGGCGGCTTGATTCGTCTAGGGTTCAGGCCGCCCTTGAGGGCCGTCTGGCAGTTGCGCAGATCATTGAGGAACGTATCCCGGTCCCCGCCTCCATCTATCAATGGAAGGCATCCGAAGCCGGCCGGGAACGAGCCCTCGCCGTTCAATTGGAGAACCGCCGCAAGTTTCAACAGGCATTTTCCCAGGGGTTAGCCGTACTTGGCTTCGCCCGGGATGCGGAAGGAAACGGAGTCTTCGAACTGGGTCCCCTAACCGAGACGGAGCCGGAGTGATTTCCCAAGGAACGCAAAATTTATGAAAATCGATAGCATCATCCTACGCGAACTGCACCTGCCCCTGGTGCGCCCCTTTGAAACCAGCTTTGGCGTGACCAGCAACCGAAGGATTCTTCTGGCAGAGGTCCAGTCGGAAGGATTGACCGGCTGGGGCGAGTGCACGGCGGGCGAGCGGCCATTCTTCTCCGAGGAGTGGACCGACAGCGCCTGGGCTGCGATCGTGAATGAACTGGGGCCTATGCTGGCTGCGGAAGTGCCTGAACATGGTGGGGATTGCCCGCGAGTCTTCCGCCAGGTGCGAGGCAACCGCATGGCCATGGCGACGCTGGAAAACGCCATTTGGGATATCGAGGCGCAGCGCGAAGGGATTTCGCTTTCCCGGCTGATCGGCGGTGTGTGCGACGTGATTCCCTGTGGGGTGTCGCTGGGAATTCAGTCCTCCATCCCCGAACTGTTGTCGATCATTGAGAAGGAGCTGGGAGCGGGTTATCAGCGCATCAAGCTCAAGTGCAAGCCGGGCTGGGACGTGGAGGTCTTCGAGCGGGTGCGGCACAAATGGCCGGGCATCACGCTCAGTTGCGACGCCAACTCATCGTACCGCCTCAAGGACGCCGACCACCTGACCGCATTCGACGCCTTCGACCTGCTGATGATCGAGCAGCCTCTATGGCACGATGATTTCTATTACCACTCGATGCTGCAAAAGCGCTTGCAGACGCCGATCTGCCTGGACGAATCGATCCGCAACCGGCGCGATGCGCTGGCGGCCATCGCGATGGAGTCATGCAAGATCATCAACATCAAACTGGGACGCGTGGGAGGCTTTTCCGAGGCCATCGCTGTGCACAATGCGGCGCAGGAGCGGGGAATTCCCGTGTGGTGCGGCGGGATGCTGGAGTCCGGCGTGGGAAGGTCGCACAACATCGCGCTGTCGACTCTGGAAAACTTTACGCTGCCGGGCGATGTGTCCGCGTCGGCGCGCTATTGGCGCGAGGACATCGTTGAGCCCGAAATCACCGTTTCGCCGGCGGGAGAGATTGCCATTCCGGATACGCCGGGCCGAGGCTATGAGGTGCGCACGGAACTGGTCGAACGGCTCACGGTGCGCAAGGAGACCATCCGCGCCTTCGAACTGGTGGCGTAATTTGCCGCTCGAGGGGCTGGCCTTCGTGGCCGGCGGTTGCATCGGAGAGGGCGCCGGCAGCTTGTTCTCCTTTCATTCCCCAGGAAACTCACAACCATTTTCCCCGATGCGGTTTTATCCCTTGACATATTTGACCGGAACAATCCTGCATTTCCATTTTGAAATGATGAGCAATGCGATACAGACGCGGCAAACTTCCACAATATTTCCTGAGAGTGCTGAACCTGCTTATCTCCAGCGGAAAATCGAAACGACGGGTATTCCATCTGCGTTATCGCGAGGGGAGCGGCTGAGGTGGAGAATGGGAGCGGATGCTGGGGCTAGACGTTTACCCGGAATTGCATCCAGTAAGCATATGCCTCCCGAACTACCGGGCGCGTTTCCTTCCAGCGTTTCCGATGCCGGCCTCGGCCCGGAATGCGCTAGTCCTGTTGCTAAGGGGGGCTCGTGCTCAAACGCAGTTTGGATATTTCGCTGGCAGGGTTGCTGCTGGCCCTTACGCTGCCTTTTTTGGCCATCGCCGCAGTCATCATCAAATTGGATTCCGAAGGCCCGGTGATCTTTTGCCAGGTTAGGATGGGCCGCAACTTCAGGTGTTTTCAGCTATTGAAGCTGCGAACCATGAGAGTTACCAGCGGCGGCCCCGCCTACACTCTGGGCGCCGATCTGCGCATCACGCGATCGGGGCGCTGGTTGCGCTGGCTCAAACTCGACGAGCTGCCGCAACTGTGGAACGTTCTGCGTGGCGACATGAGCATGGTGGGTCCGCGGCCCGTTGTCCCAGAGCTGGCCACGGAGTTCAGGCAGGCTTACGCGCAACTGCTCGTAGCACGTCCCGGCCTCACCGACCCGGCAACGCTCAAATACTGCCGCGAGGCCGAGATGCTGGCCCTGGTTGTGGATCCGCTCGAGTATTTCAAGACAGTGGTAACGCCGGACAAGTTGCGCATCTCTGAGGCCTATCGGCAACGCGCCAACGCATGGAGCGACGTTGGAGTGATGGTGGGAACGGCACTGGCCTTGTTCCATTCGAGCTGGCGCCCACGGTTCAGCCAACCGGTTTCGGCTGGCCGGGCAGAACTCCGGCGCTCATCTTTCCGGGGGCCGTACGAAGAAGAGAAGTGCAGCGGTGATTGAGAGCGCCTGGATCGGGAGGCCGGTGAAACTGACCGCCGTAGAGCGGAAATAATGTATCGACCCCGCGCCCTACTGCGCGTCCTGCGCGCAGCGAAACCCTACGCCGCCGGAACGCTAGCCAGTGCAACGAAAAGCAGCATCTCCACGAAAGAGAAGTGTTGAGGTTCAGCCAGCGTCAGGCTCAAAAGTTGCATCAGCGAACCGAACTAATGAGACAAGGCAACGATACACGATCGTTTTGGGGGCTGTCGTCCAACGCGCGGATCAGGCCTTCCACTGGAGACAGATGCCAAAGCCGTCAGGGTCTTTGAGGTAGAGCTGCTTCATGCCGTAAGGCGCCACCTTGGGCGGTCTGACGTTGAGGCCTTTGTCGCTTAGGTACCGGTAGGCGGCGTCCACATCAGGGCAGCCGATGAAGAGGCCGATGTCATCGTGTCCTGCAAGGCGAGTCGGATCAGGGGCCGCGGGACGGCTGTCTGCATCGTAGGCGGTGTTGAGCATCAGTTCCGCGCCATTCCGTTTGAGCGATACCCAACCGGAGTTATCCGGAGTGCTGGGTGCGGAAGAACTGTATATTTCAAAGCCCAGTAGGTCGCGATAGAAGCGAAGCGAGGTGGGCATGTCGTAGACCTGAATCAGCGGGCAAAGGCCTTGCATGTCGATTGGCATGGAGATCCTCTTATGGAGTTGATTCTCAGGCTTTCAGCAGCGCACGATCTTGGGCGAATCGATTCCCTTGGTGGCGTTTCTTGTGTCAATGACCAACTGGGACTGATCGACGATGGCGCGATAGTCGTAATGGGAGTGGTCGGTGACGATGACCACGGCGTCGTACTGGCCCAGGTTGTCGAGAGGGGTATTGGTCATGTTCAGGTCGTAGTGGCGGCCGCGGCCCACGGTGGGGAAGTAGGGGTCGTTGTAGGCAACGACGGCGCCTTTCTCGCGCAGCAGTTCGATGATGGTCAGCGAGGGAGATTCGCGCAGGTCGTCGATGTCGCGCTTGTAAGCCAGGCCGAGGACCAGGACCTTCGATCCATTGAGAGATTTGCGCTGCGCGTTGAGTCCGGCGGCGATCTGCTCCAGTACAAAATAGGGCATGGCGATATTGACCTCGCCGGCCAGTTCGATGAAGCGGGTGCGGAAGTCGAACTGCTTGGCCTTCCAGGAGAGATAGAAGGGATCGATGGGGATGCAGTGGCCGCCCAGCCCAGGGCCGGGATAGAAGGCCTGGAAGCCGAAGGGCTTGGTGCGGGCCGCGTCGATGACCTCGTGGATATCGATGCCCATCCTCATGCAGAGCTGCTTGAGTTCGTTGACCAGGGCGATGTTGACGCAGCGGTAAATGTTCTCCAGCAGCTTGGTCATCTCCGCGGCCGATGGGCTGCTGACAAGCACCACCTGGCGGAAGATTGCTCCGTAGAGGGCCGAGGCCAGCTCCGCGGCTACCGGGCCGCAAGCGCCGACGACCTTGGGAACATCGTGGCGGGCCACGGCGTCGTTGCCGGGGTCCTCGCGCTCGGGCGAGAAGGCGACGTGAATGCCGGGCTCATCGAGGGCGCGCGCAACCTTCAGGCCGTTCGGATTGCCGGCCTCCAGCATCGGTGCTACGATCTCTTCCGTTGTGCCGGGATAGGTGGTGCTTTCCAGCACGATCAGCTGGCCCTCATGGGTGTGAGGCGCGATGGACTCGACCGTCCTGGTTACGTAGCTCAGGTCGGGTTCGTGGTGCTCGTTCAGTGGGGTGGGCACGCAGATGATGACCGCGTCCATTTCGGCGATCTGGGAGTAGTCCCAGGTGGCGCAAAAGCCTGCCTTTTGCGCGGCCTGAATGGCGGGGGGCAGAATGCGCACGATGTAGGAGCCGCCGGCATTGAGGATATTCACCTTGTCCATGGCTATATCGAAGCCCGTCACCCGGAAGCGCTCACCGCTGAAGAGCAGAGCCAGCGGCAGGCCCACGTAGCCCATGCCGATGATCCCGATGCGGGCCTCGCGGCTCTCGATTTTGTGTTTAAGTTCAGTAAGGCGGGTCACGGTTGCGGTCGTCATGTTTTCGATTGTAAAACTACGCGGCGCGCAATCGGATGGTCTGGGGCTGGATCGAGCCGTCCAGCCTGGTTACGAAAGGATTTATGCGGCGTTCATGGCGTAAGCGCCAAGCGGGAAGAGGAGAGACGATGGTTCCGCTTGAGAGGCCAGGAAATTGAGGAATGGCCTAATATGGTTATAGGTGCGGCTCCTGCCGCCGCACAATCCGGCTTCAAAGAGGATTTCCCTGGCAAACTATCTTGTAACCGGAGTTGCGGGCTTTATCGGCCGGTCTATCGCCGCGGCGCTGCTCAAGCGCGGCGACACCGTGCGCGGTGTCGATAACTTCCTCACCGGCAAGCGCGCCAATCTGGCTGGGCTGGAAGCGATGGAGTTCATGGAGGGCGACCTGAGCGATCCTGCCGCCTGCGCGCGGGCCTGTACCGGGGTGGAAATTGTGTTTCACGAGGCGGCGCTGGCCTCGGTTCCGCGCTCCGTAGCCGATCCGGTGAGCACCAACGTGAACTGCGTGGGCGCGACGCTCAACCTGCTGGTGGCGGCTCGTGCCGCCGGAGTACGGCGCGTGGTCTACGCGGGCTCTTCCTCCGTATACGGCGATGCGCCCACCCTGCCCAAGCATGAGGGAATGCTGCCCAACCCCATCTCTCCGTATGCCGTGGCCAAGCTGGCGGGCGAGCATTACATGCGCGCCTTTACCCGCGTCTACGGGCTGGAGACGGTGGTGCTGCGCTATTTCAATGTTTTTGGCCCCCACCAGGACCCCACGTCACACTACTCCGGAGTGCTGGCCATCTTCTGCCGCAAGATGCTGGCCGGAGAACAGCCGACAATCTATGGCGACGGCGAGCAGAGCCGCGACTTCACTTATATCGATAACGTGGTTCACGCCAACCTGCTGGCCGCCGCGGCCCCGGCGAAGAAGGTGTCGGGGCAGATGATGAACACGGCCACGGGCGCGCGCATTACGCTGAACGAGACCTTTGAGATTCTGCGTGAGTTGACGGGCTTCAGCGGCAAGCCGGCCTACGCGGAAGGGCGCGCCGGGGACATTCGCCACTCGCTGGCCGACATCCGGCTGGCCGGGGAACTGCTGGGATACGCGCCCATAGTCGGTTTCCGCGAGGGGCTGCGCCGCACCGTTGAGTGGTACCGGAGTGGCGGAGCAGTTGGATAGGGCTTGTTCGCGGGTTGCTGGTCAGGCGAAATAGCCGGTTTTTCCCGCATCTGGTTTTCCTCCGTGACAGAGTCTATTGACGAATTGCTTCCGATGAAGCACACTTTCGGAGATTAACTTTGCAGCATTTTGTCGTTTTGAATCCCCGATCTGCCTCCGCCTGATGAATGTTGGGAGGGGGTTCCCTGTCCGTGACGGAAGCAAACAAACCGTATGATTCGTCTGATGAGCCCGGTACGCGGCCCAGGATAGATCTTCGCCGGGATAACCCTTCGACCTCCCTGCGTGAACTATGGGAGATTCTGGTCCGCCGCTGGAGGATGGTTGTGTCCGTGGTGGGGGGATTGCTGCTGCTCTGCCTCCTGTATTGTCTTATTGCTCCCAACCAGTACGAAGCCAGCGCACGGGTGGCGTTGCGCACGTCGCCTGCTTCAGCGCTCAGCCTGGAGGCGCAGGAGCCTGCCGTAGCGGCCTCGATTCTTTCTGCGCCGGTCGAACTGGAGACGCTGGCCAACGTCTTTCGCAGCGACCAACTGGCGTGGAGAGTGATTACGGAACTGAAACTCTACCAGCAGCCGGGTTTTCGCGGCAACTTTGCAGGCCGCTTTCCGGATTTTCGTCCGGAGACGCCGTCTGTCGACGCCCAGGCCTGGCTGCTGGAGAGGTTTCAGAAGCGTCTGCGCGTGCAGTCGCTACCGCGCACTTTGCTGATTCAGATACAGTTTCGCTCCCGGGACGCGGCTTTGTCGGCCACCGTGGCGAACTGCCTGATTCGCGCCTATCAAGAGCAGGAGAACGAACTCCGCATGCAGGCCACGGCGCAGGCATCCGATTTGCTTACGAGCCAGCTCAAAGACTTGAAGGCTCGCGTGGATCAGGATCAGCAGCGGCTGGCGGCCTACCAGCGAGAGCACGGCCTGCTGACCACGCCCGAGACCTTAGCCAACGGCCAACCCGGCGAGAACCAGCACACCTCGGTCTTGCTGGAGATCGACGAACTGGGCCGGCAGTTAGTGGCCGCCACCAGCGACCGCATCCTGCACGAGGCCGAATACCGCGCCGCCTCGCAGGGCGACCCGGAACTGATAATCGCTTCCGATCCGCGCCTACAGGCCGAAAGCAGCAACTTTGCTACCGCCCTGCTCGAGCAGATTCACGCCCGCCGCAGCGAGCTGGAACTGGAACAGGCCCAACTCAGCACCGAACACGGCCCGAACTTTCCCCGGGTGGTGGAGATTCGCCGCGATTTACAGGATATGGACCGGCAGAAGCAGGCCGAAGACGCCAAACTGGTGGAACGGTTCCGCAGCGCATGGCAGACGGCGGTCGATCGCGAGCAGTTGGTTCGCAAGAACCTGGACGAACGCACCGTCGAAGGGATGAAGCTGAACCAGGCCGCCACCGAGTACGCGGTGATGCGCCAGGAGGCCAACTCCAGCCACGAGCTGTACATGCGGGTGTTGGAGAAGGTCGAGGAGGCCGGGTTTTCTGCGGGCGTTCACAGTTCCACTATCACTGTGGTGGATCCTGCTCTGCAGCCGGTCAAGCCAGTTGCGCCGGACCTGCCGCTCTATCTTGCCATCACGTTGTTCGTCAGCCTCTGGCTGGCAGTGGGAGGCGCGCTCTTGGTTGAATTCTTCCGTCCCCCGGTTGACCGAACCTTCATGCTGTTGCTGGCCGTGTTTCTGGCCTGTGCCGCAACCCGCGCCCAGGCGCCCACGCCCAGCACTGCCGGGATACCCGGCGGTGTGGTCCGTCTTCCCGACACGTCGCAGACGCAAAGACTACCCAATCCCAAGGACGCCCCGGCCGTCTGGGACATCCCCGCAAGCCCAACCCAGGCCGGGCTGCCCGCGCAGCCGGGCATGCAGTCCGCATCGCCCATGCCCGCTCCCATTGGTCCCGGCGACTTCCTGGATATCAGCGAGTACCACACACCGGAGTTTCATTCGCTGGTGCGCGTTTCCCCAGCGGGCACGGTGATGCTGCCCTTGGTCAACGAAGTGCAAATCGGCGGACTGGGCGAGCAGGCCGCCGCGCGCGCCATTGAAGCCGCGCTGGTAGCCAAGGGGATGCTGCTCCATCCGCAGGTCTCGGTGCTGGTAACTTCCTATGCTGGCCAGGACGTGAGCGTGCTGGGCGAGGTGGCCCGCCCCGGGGTCTATCCCTATACCCTCCACCATCGCTTACTGGACCTGATCTCGGCCGCCTCCGGCCTGTCGCCCAATGCCGGACGGCTGGTGAATATCTTCCATCGCGACGATCCGGCTGAGACGCCGCATCCGGTGGTGCTGGATCCCAGCGGCACCGACACCAGCGCCGATCACAACCCCGAGTTGACGCCCGGCGATACCGTTCAGGTGAGCCGCGCCGGGCTGGTTTACGTGGTCGGCGATGTGGTGCGTCCCGGCGGATTTCCGGTCGATCCGGCGCAGGGGCTTACCGTGGTGCAGGCGCTCTCGCTGGCCTGGGGTCCGATGCAAAACGCGGCCACGCGCAAGGCCCTGCTGATCCGCGAACAAAAAGGCGGCCGGACCATCACCACCCTCAATCTGAAGCGCATGATCCATGGCCAGGAGCCCGACCAGCCGGTCCGCGACCGCGACATTCTCTATGTGCCGGATTCGACGGCCAAGAATCTCTGGAATAAGTTCCTGGAGTCGGCGGCCCAGTCGGCAGCCGGCGTCCCGATCTATGCCGCCCTGGTTTATTCGCAGAGGTTTTAGGCAATGAGGAAAATCGCCTGGGTTTTGTTGCTGCTCTTCGCCTTCGCGATTCCCTGGGAATACTCCCTGGATCTGGGCGAACCGCTGGGCAACATTGCCCGCATCGTGGGCCTGTTCCTGTTGCTGGCGGCGATTCCGGCCGTTCTGCAGGCCGGCCGCCTGCGTACTCCTGGGCCTCTGCAGTGGATGGTTCTCGCCTTCTATCTATGGTTCTGCTGCTCATACTTCTGGACCATCGAGCCGCAGGCGACACTGGAGAGGATTCGTGGGTTCTTCCAGGAGATGATGATCGTGTGGCTGGTCTGGGAGTTTGCCGAAAGCCCCCGCGATCTGCGTTCGTTGCTGTGCGCAACCGTGGCCGGCTCGTGGGTGCTCGCCGCGCTCACCCTGGCCAACTTCGCATCCCCGGAGGCCATCGCCGCCGGCCAGATTCGCTTTGTGGCCGAGGGCCAGGACCCGAACGATGCGGCGCGCTATCTGGACCTGGGCTTTCCGCTGGCAGCCCTGCTGTTGAACAGCGAGTCCCGTTGGCCTGCCCGCCTGCTGGCGCTGGGCTATCTGCCGCTGGGCCTGGTCGCCGTTTTGCTGACGGCTTCTCGCGAAGGGTTTGTGGCCGCGGTGGTGGCGCTGGCGGGTTGCGCCCTCCTGCTGGCGCGCAGCCATGCCAGGGGAGTGATTGCCGGGATCCTGGCCTTGCCGGTAATCGCTGCTGCCCTCTGGTTCTACGTTCCGCACCAGACCTTCGAACGGCTGGCAACCATTCCCGCGCAGCTTCAGGGAGGCGATCTGAATCAGCGGTTGAACATCTGGAGAGTGGGCTGGCATGCCTTTGTCCAGGCGCCGTGGTTTGGCGCCGGTGCGGGCTCCTTTGTCCGCGCCGCAGGATTATCTCCCATCGATACGGCTCACAACACCGTACTTTCAATCCTGGTCAGCGGTGGGCTGTGCGCGTTGTTTCTGGCGGTGGGCATTGTGGCGCTGGCCACGCGGTCGGCGATGCAAACTCATGGGCCGCTCCGGCTGGCGCTGGCCACCGCGCTGCTGGTCTGGATCATCACTTCGCTGGTCGCCACGGTGGAGGAGAATCGCACGACCTGGTTGCTGTTGGCCCTGGTCGCGCTGGCCGGAAGGCTGGCCGTGGAAGAGCCGCAACGCCTGGCCGCCTGCTTCGCCGCCCAAGCCGAACACCCGAAGTTTGGAATCTCCCCCGAGCCTGTGGTGTAGGCCAGCCCGCCGCCATGTCTCCCATCCCCCAAATCGCGCGGCTCTTTCAAGGCTCCAGCGTCAATCGCCGCATCTTCCGCGCTGCCGCCTCGGTCGCCGCCGCGGGCATTGTGGTCAAGATCGTCGCCATCTTCAAGGAGATTGCCGTGGCCGGCGTCTATGGCCGGACCGACGCCATGGATGCGTTCCTTGTGGCTGCGCTGGTCCCCGGCTTGCTGATCAACCTGATCTCCGAGTCGATGAACCAGGCGCTGGTGCCCACACTGGTCCGGGTGAGGAAACAGGAGGGCCACGATCGCGCCCAGCAACTGCTGTCGAGTTCGATGCTGTGGATGTGCGTATTGCTAACCGCAGCCTCAGTCGCCATGGCTCTCACGGCGCGCGGTTTTTTCCCCCTGATTGCGTCACATTTTCCGGCCGCCAAGCTAGGCCTCTCGGTGCGGCTCTTCTACGCTCTGCTGCCGGTGGTGCTCATCACCGGAATCGCTACCAACTGTACCGCCGTTCTGAATACCTTCGACCGCTTTGCTCTGCCAGCGCTGGCTCCCGTGACGATCTCGGTGGCGATCATCGTTGGCGCGCTGACCCTGGGCAGCCGCTTCGGCATCTGGGCCATGGTCTTCTCCACCCTGGCCGGTTCGCTGGCTCATGCGGCTGTAGTGGCGTGGATGATGGACTCCCATGGGTACCGCTTCCGGCTGCGCTGGTACGGAATGACCGAGGCCACCCGCGAAGTGGCGCGCCAGTATGGGACTGCGTTGCTGGGCGGCGTGGTGGCCTCGGGCGGCCTGCTGGTGGACCAGTCAATGGCCGCCATGCTGCCGGCGGGGAGCGTCTCCGCGCTGGTTTATGCCAACCGCTTTGTGAGCGTGGTTCTAACGCTGCTGGCGGGGGCGGTTTCAACGGCCGTGGTGCCCTACTTGTCCGCCATGATCGCCGTTCGGGACTGGGCCGGCTGCCGTCACACCCTGCGCACCTGGGTACGCCTCACTGCGCTGGTTTCCGCGCCCATTGCAATGCTGCTGATCGTAGGCTCGCACCAGTTGATCCGCGTCACATTCGAGCATGGCGTTTTTGGGCCGCGCGACACAGCCGTGGTCACCCCGGTGCTGGCCATGTACGCGATTCAGATTCCGTTTTTTGTTTCCAGCCGGGTCTTTTATCGCTTTATTGTGGCCATGCGCCGCACCGATCTGATCCTCTACGGCGGTATTCTCAGTCTTGCGCTGGACATTGTTCTGAACCTGATTCTGATGCGCTGGTTCGGCGTAGCCGGAATCGCCCTGGCCACCTCTCTCTGGACCGTGTGTACGTTCTTCTATCTTTGGTATTGGACATGGAGGCTTCTTCCTCCGGCGGAGGCAAAGTCGTGATTCCAAGGCCGGCTCAATATCTTCTTCGTTTCGATGATCTCTGTCCCACGGTCTCGCTCACGCGGTGGCAGCGGTTCCTGCCGCTGATTGAGGAGTTTGGCATCCATCCCATTCTCGCGGTGGTTCCCGACAACATGGACCTCAAACTGGAGCAGTCGCGGCCGGACCCTGAGTTCTGGGCACGGATGCGCGCGCTGGAGGCAGCAGGGGCCACCATCGCCCTGCACGGCTTTCACCATCTCTGCAACAGTGAAGGGAAGAGCCTGGTGCCGTTGCACCGTCATTCGGAGTTTGCCGGCGTCCTGGAGGAGACCCAGCGCCAATGGATTCAGGAGGGGCTCGCGATTCTTCGCGGCCACGGGCTGAACCCGCGGATATGGGTTGCGCCGCGCCACGGCATCGATCGCAACACGCTTCGCGCACTTCGCAAAGAGGGAATCGGCCTGGTCTCAGATGGATTCGCCCGCATTCCTTTCAGGCGAGGCGGCCTCACCTGGATTCCGCAGCAGCTTTGGGCGCCGGTGGAGAAGGGAAATGGCCTTTGGACCATTTGCGTGCACAGCAATACGGCGCGCGGCTCGCTGGTGGAGGAGTTGCGTGTCTTCCTAAGCCGGCATGCCGGGCAGTTTACTTCGGTGGACCGCGTGCTGGCCGAACTTAAGCCTGTGAAACTGGGTCTGACGGAACGGATCTACGAAGCATTCGCGCTTTGGCGCGTCCAGGCTTCGCGGTTGAGGAAAAGGCGGCGACACCCGCTCAACAGTTGCAGCACTCATTGAGGTTTTTCTGTAATGCGTCAGTTTGGAGCATCTCGTGCGGCGAGCAGGGGAATGCCTCAGACTTGAGGTATGCCGAAACGCGCAGACGCCTTCAGGATAGTTGAGACTCTACAAAAAAGAAGTAGCGGGGCGGTTTGTTTTCTGAAAAGATGGCTATCATGGGATCGATTTCAAGGGCCATAGATAAACTCCCATTATGGGTAAAGTTGATTTGTATGGTCATCACAGTCCTTGGGAGCGTGTACTGCGTCGCCCACTACGGCTTCTTCTCTTTCCTGTTGCATGTGATCTTCAGTCCCGTTCCCTAGATTCAAACTGACCCACTACCGGTTTTTCACCCGCTCAATGTACGCGCGCCCAACGCACTGGCCTTGGATTCTGCTGGAGCAGTTCCCCGTACAGCGCCTCCCAACGGTCCAGTACAAGTTCCAGGCTGAAGCGTTCGATCACACGTTGCCGCGCCCGCTCGCCCATCGCTTTGCGCTCCTCAGCCGGTGTTTGCATCATCCGGGTCATAGCGGCGCCGAGGACGGCGGCATTGCCGGGCGGGGTGAGCCAGCCGGTCTGCCCATCGACGATTACTTCGCGCGTGCCCGGAACATCGGTGGCCACGGCGGGCAAGGCACAGGCTGCGGCTTCCAGCAGCCCCATTGGCAATCCTTCCCAGCGAGACGAGAGAACGAATCCATCCGCGGCCTGCATCCAGCGCCTCACATCCGGCTCAAAGCCCAGAAAACGGACTCGCCGTTCCAGGCCAAGCTGTGCAGAGAGCCGGAGCAGTTCGGTTTGGGCAGGCCCTCCGCCGGCGATTACAAGCCGCGCGCGTTCCGGAACTTCCACCATCGCCCGGAGGAGCGTGGAATATTCTTTGACCGGGTCCAGCCGGCCGGCAGCAAGCCAAAGAAACTCATCATGAAGTCCAAGCTCCCTGCGAACAGCTGCCCGAACCGCTGCATCCGGCCGCCACGCCTCCGTGTCTACCCCGTTAGGAAGCACAGTGAGCTTGTCTTCGCCGGCCATTGCGGCAGAGAGGTGTGCTTCCGCCACAGCGCTGCTCACGGCAGTCACTTGATCCGACAGCCAGCCGCTCCAGCGATAACCCAGACGACGGCCCAGGGCGCCCGTCGAGGAGCTGTGCAGCGTATCCACCACCACCCGCGCCGGCGCTGCCAGCCGCGACCAGCGCGCCAGCCACGCCGCATGGGGCAGGTGAGCGTGGACCACGTCCGGGGACTCACGCCGGAGCCAGCCATTGAAGCGAATCCATCCGCGCGGATCGGCCAGTCCTTTGCGCATCCCCAGGCTC
>DATFYK010000100.1:0-10281 GCA_035315085.1 Occallatibacter sp. | reverse complement strand
AGCACGAGCAGCGATATTCTGTGCATACCCCATCCCCCGGGTCTCCGCCGGTCGAGCTTTGTCGCGGCGCTGCGACAAGCTCGCGATGGAATGGAGTGGCAAGAAAATGTCTATGAACATCGGCCCCTTTGAGATTCTCAGTGAACTGGCGAAGTCGCCCACAGGATCGGTCTACAAAGCCAACGATCCTGAGACTGGGCAAACGATTGCTCTGAAGGCCATCCGTTTGAGCGCGTTCGGAGAAAGCGCGACGGCGCTGGAACAAGCGCTGCTGGCGGAGGCGGAGAGCACGAAAGTCCTGAGCAGCCCCAACCTTACGAGTGTATACGGCGCGGGCGAGATCGAGGGCCAGTTCTGCGCCGCCATGGACTACATCCAGGGCAACAGCATCGCCACCATGCTGGCGCGCAAAGAAGGGTTCTCCATCTGGGATCTGCTCGACATCGGGCGTCAGCTCACGAGCGGCCTGGATCACGCGGCTGCGCACAACGTGGTTCACTACAGCCTGGAACCAGGCAAGATCATGTGCGGCTGGGACGGCACGGTCAAGATTCTCAGTTTCGGCGTCTCCGTTGTGGGCAATTTTGTGCAGCACATCCCGGAGGGAGTTCCTGCCAGCCTGTATTACATGTCGCCGGAGCAGATTCTCGGCCAGCCCATGGACGAGCGGTCGAATCTGTTCAGTCTGGGTGCCATGTTTTATGAAATGGTGACGGAGCGGAAGGCGTTTGATCGCGAAGACGCCGAGTCGCTGCGGCAGTGCATTCTGGGCGCCACGCCAGTTGCTCCGGCCCAAGTGAATCCGAAGGTGCACCCGCTGCTCAGTGACCTCATCATGAAAGCGCTGGCCAAGGATCCGACCGAGCGCTACCAGACGGGCAGGGCACTGCTCGATGATCTCGAAAAATGCAAGGAATCCAAGCCGCTCGCGGCCAAGAAGCCGGACGCGCCCAAGGGGGCCGCGGTCACCGGTCAGGTGAAGGCGGCGGCGCAATCCAAGTTTGTGGCCGCGGCTGCGGCAAAGCCGGCCGCACCAGCATCGGGTTTGACCAAGTCTGCTGTAAAAACATCTGCGCCGTCGGGCTTGGCTCGACCTTCCGGGGTGGCAGCGCCGGCGTCCCGGCCGGCAGAAGTAAAACCGACACTGGCGAAGCCGGCGGACAGAAAAACTGAAGTGGCGCCGGCGGCGAGCACAGAATCGTGGCGGTCAACGCTGGCCCAGCCGTCCAGCAAGCTGGCTGCCCCGAAAGCGGCAGCGGCTGCGGCGGGTGCCGGCAGCAGCGACGCGGCGCAGGTTTCCGGCGAAGAAGTCGATCTTGATCTGTCGGGCGTGGCCTCTCCGGGAATGCCGGCGACCCAGTCGCCGGAGGCTCCGTCGGCCTACATGTCGTCAGCCGTGGCTGATGAACCGCAGGTCGAACCGTTCGAGCCGCAGGCCGAGGAAGCTCCGAAAATCAAAGTAGACCCGATGATGGCCGAGGGTGGGCAGAGCGGCGCAAGCGGCACCAGTTTCTCCGATCTCACGGAATTGCCGCCGCTGAAAGAAGTCTACATCGCGCCTCCTCCGCCTCCACCGGCGCCTGGATTCGAGCCGGCTGCGGGAGCGCCCGCCACGCCGACCGTATTCCGGGGCAGCTTGAAGCGCGACGAGAAGCCCAAGGTACAGCCCCGGGAAGTGGCGGAGAAGGCGATCGAGGAAATCAAGAACGTTCCACCCAAGCTGATGCTCTATGCTCTGGGCGCAGCGGGCGCACTGATCATCGCCATTGGAATCGGGGTCACGATTTACATTCACAATCTGGGGAGCGACGACGACGCGGGCGCGGGACGGACTACCACTGCGGCCGAGGCTCCGGCTCAACCGGAAGCCAGCCAGCCGGCGCCCCAACCAGCGTCCCAGCCAGCACCTAAGGCTGCGGAGCCGCCAGCCGCTGCCGCCCAACCAGAACAGACGGCCCAGCCTGAGGTTCCTGCGGCTCAGCCGGTTGCGAGTGCGAGGTCGGCTCGTGGAAGGAAGAAGGCTCCGCCGCCGGCGCCCATGATCATTCCCGGACAACTGGCCGTGGATTCCACGCCGCAGGGCGCGCAAGTGCAGATCGACGGGCGCACCGAACCGGCCTGGTTGACGCCGTTTGCTTTCTCGAACCTTCAGCCCGGGCAGCACTCCATCACGGTGAGCAAACCCGGCTACTCCACCGACACGCGCTCGGTAATGGGAATTTCCGGAAACAAGGTCACGGTCATCGCACATCTGTCACAGTTGATGGCCACGCTGGTGGTCAAGAGCGATCCTCCTGGAGCCAATATCTATGTGGACGGCCGGGATGTGGGCGCGAAGACACCCGCGCAGGTCAGCGTGGACAAGGGCCAGCATGTGGTTCTGGTCAGGATGATGGGTTACATCGACGAAACCATGAACGGGCAGTTCGCCCTGGGGCAGACGTTCAGCTTTGCGCCCACGCTGCGGCCGCTGGGCAACGCGGACAGCATCAAGACCGTGGGCAAGATGTCGAAGCTGTTCGGTGGCAAGGGCGTCCAGCCGGGACAGGGCGTCGTGAGCATTCACACCCAGCCGAAAGGCGCACAAGTGGCGATCAACCAGCACATCCTGGAAAAGAATTCTCCCCTGGATGTGGCGCTTGATCCAGGAAACTACGTGATTGACATTACGCTGACCGGATACGCGCCGGTGCACAAGATCGTCACCGCCGAGAAAGGCGGCAAGGTGGTGGTGGACGAGGTGCTGCAGGCGCAGTAGCGCGGGCGAGATTGCAGATTTTAGATTTCAGATTGCAGATTTGCGGCGATGAAAGGTTCGCCAATCTTCAATCTAAAATCTTCAATCTAAAATCTTCACCCCTGCAATCCCTCTGTGCTTCTGTTTCGTGCTCTTTCTTCTCTGTCTTTCCTGCTTCCTGGACCTTCTGTTTAGCTTAGGAGTGATCACTCCCAACAACGGGCGCCAGCCCCTTGCTATCCGGGGTAGCTTACCTGAAGCGCCCTGAACGGGTGTCCCTCTGTCCCTCGCTCGCATGGGGAGGTTGCGGGGGCCGCGAGTTTCCTAGGACTGGCGCAGCATCACACCCGGTACCTACGCTGCCAGATTAAGCGGGTAGAAATCCTCAGGGAAGGTTGTTCGTCACATTCGCTGAAAAAAGCTGTGGAAAAAAGCAGACCTAAGACCTAAGACCTAAGACCTAAGACCTAAGACCTAAGACCTAAGACCTAAGACCTAAGACCTCGGACCTCAGACCTCAGACCTCGGACCTCAGACCTATGGCCTAAGACCTAAGACCTAAGACCTAAGACCGACTAATCTAGTGAGGCAGCCTGAAGACGATGGTGACCTGCGTCTGGATCTCGACGGGCTCGCCGTTGAGCAGGTAGGGCTTGTATTTCCAGCGCT
This sequence comes from Occallatibacter sp., assembly GCA_035315085.1. Taxonomy (GTDB): domain Bacteria; phylum Acidobacteriota; class Terriglobia; order Terriglobales; family Acidobacteriaceae; genus Telmatobacter. The sequence goes on along the minus strand of DATFYK010000100.1, from coordinate 6,875 downwards.
TGACGGCATCCAGCGCAGCTCCGGTGAGTTGCTTATCGCCGCTCAGCACTTGGACCTGGGTAATGTCGCCGGCTTTGGAAATCGTCGCCAGGAGGTCGACCGCGCCCTCCATGCGTAGGCGCAGAGCATTTGCCGGATACACCGGGTCAACCCTCTTGATAAGCAATCCCTGCGACACGCCCTGGGAAACGTTCAATCTCTGGAGAACGGGTTTGGATGCGGTATCGGAGCCGCCGAGGTTGGGCAGAGGTCCGCTCGAACCTGGCGCCGCGATCCCAATCACGCTGGGGGGCGGAGCATCCGGCGCCTCGGGCGCCGCCTTCGCCGCCGGGGCTGCGCCACCCTTCACCACCAGAGGAGCTAAGGCCGGGGCTGGGGCCGGCTTTTCCGTCGAAGCGGTTTTGGACGAGGCGGAAGCTGAAGGCTTGGTGGAAGCAGGCGGCACATCTTCGTCAGGCGTGGACTCGCTGTCGTCACTCACCGCCCCCTTTGCTGGCGTAGTCGCCGCCGGCTGCGCGATTGGCTGCGAACTGGGCGTCGCTGTCGAAGGAGCAGCAGGAGCGGGCTGAGCGCCAGACGGCTTGGGGGCTGCCGGGGTCACAGGCCTGATGGGGTTGTTGAACGGGGCAGGATTAGCCGGCTGGGTCATATGACCCTGGTAGTACGTCCAGCCAGCATACAAGCCCCCTGCCACGAGAGCAGCGGCTGCAATTCCCAGGAAAATCTTCTTGGCTGGGCCCGGTTTCACGGGAGCGTTGGCTCCGCCAAAAGTGAATGTGGGAGGCGGCACATCCTTCGCGGGTTCGCTGGCCGCGGCCGACGGTTCGGCCGTGGGGGTCTCGAGGATATTGTCGTCTTCGGTGGGGGGACTAGCCGGCGTTGCTTCCAACGGCGGAATGTCCAGAATTTCCTTGGCCGGCGCAGCTGCGCTGGCGGCTCCGCTGCTCAGCGAGACAGACGGAGCAGAAGCAGCAGGCGTGAGAACTGGGTGCGCCTCAGATGCCTTTGCCGCGGGCGCCGGTGCGGCGGCCCTATGGATCGCAGGCGGAGCAGCCGGGGAAAAGGTGGACACGGAATCTTTGATTGCAGGCACTTCAGCATCGCGCACCACCGGAGCCGAACTCGCCGATGCGGCTGGTACCGGGCGTGCCGGGCTGAGGATTGGCTTGGCAACTGCGGGCACTGCCGGCCGCGCAACTGGCGCGCTTGCGGGCGTCTTGACCGGAGCGGCAGCCGAAGTTGCGGGAGCAGCCGACTTGGCGGGATCGCCTTTCCGCAGCAGCCCGCGGGCCACGCGCAGCGTTCCCTTGGCCTGTTCGATATTGATGGGTTTGGTCAGGACCAGGTTGGCGCCAATGCGAAATGCTTTGGCCACCCCGGCCTGACCTTCCACGACGGCGACGGCCAGCGACGACTGGTTGGACGTCGAATTCCGCGCGCTCTTGAACAAAAGTGTGGCGTTCTGCTCGTTATCACAGTCCACCACGATGGCGTCGAAGTGTGCGCCCATCAGCTTCTTCACTGCAGCGAAAGGTTCATTGCAGGACTCGACGTTGAACTCTAACTCGCTTAGGACTTGCGTCACGGAGCGAGCGGTTTTTTCATCGGGACAGAAGAGAAGCGCTTGGTAACCCATACCAAATCCATCCTAGGTACAGCCGTAAGGGCCATCAAGTTACGGTAGTAATTCGGCTTTGGGCATTTTCCGGGCTGATCCGGCTCCGCCAGCGGGGCTAGATGATGGAACTTGCATGGGATTGTGGTGTCCGTTAGTGTCGTGTAATAGATGAGGATATTCTTTCGGATCCTTGGTTCGCTGGTCTTGATGGGGATCGTTCTCGTCCTGGTGTCGATCGCCTATTCCACGGTGAAGGGACACATGACGTGGTACTTCCGGGTGAACGGCGAGGTGACGGTTGACGGGCACAAGACAAGCGGCTACATGCACGCGAACACGGATCGGAATGTTTTGCTGCTTACAAGAACAGATGGCAAAAGCCGCGAGACTTACTCAATATTGCTCTCCTACGGTAAAGGGATCAATGACTGCGGTGAATGGAACCCTCCGCGCTTCTTTCCGATTGCGATCGGAGACGTAGATCCGCCTTGCCTTATCGTTGATCCCGCAAAAGTCATTGATGCTCCGCTCGCCGGGACGCTCGTTCGTGAGCGTAGGTCCGTTCAGTTCTCGACTGCTTCTGGCAAGAAGGTGAAGGCGGAGTGGTGAGAGCGCTCCGGGCGCTGGTAGGACTGCGGTGCCGGAGGCACCAAATAAGAATAGCGCGCCAGTTTACTGGCGGGACGCGTTGCGAAAAAAGCAACCTCGTGCCGGAGGCACGTCTGAAATGCATGCTCTTGGCGCCCTTCTCAGCCGTCCCTCCGGGACGAGTTGCCTCCTCCATCTCTCCAACCCGGCCTTGAAAGGCCGGGCTATCGTCCGTCGTCCCTCCGGGACGATTCCCACGACCATGTTCTGCGGTCAAAAGAGCCGCTTTGCGGAGATTCATCACGTACAATGCGGTCCGTGCGCGTGCCTCTCTGGCTCAAGATTGGCTGGACGGTCTGGCTGATCGTCTGGGCTCCGGTCTATTGGCGGCAATATGGGCCGCAGAATTTTCTTTATTTCTGCGACATCGGGAATGTGCTGATCGGAATCGGGTTGTGGCTGGAGAGTCCGCTGATTTTTTCCTGGGCGGCGTGCGGGCTGCTGTTATTCCAGACGCTTTACACGGTAGATCTTGCCGGGGCTCTCGTGACCGGCCATCACATTGTCGGCGGCACGGAGTATATGTTCGATCCGGGGTTGCCGCTGTTCATTCGCCTGTTGAGTCTATTTCACGTGGCCACGCCGCCGCTGCTGCTGTGGGCGATCTGGCGTCTGGGCTACGACCGCCGAGGATGGAAGTTGCAGACGCTGACCGCGTGGATTGTGGTGCCGATCAATTATTTCTGGCGTCCAGAGATGGATGTGAACTGGGCTCGCGGCCTGTTCTTTCACGAGCAGCATGTCATGCCAGGATGGGCGTATCTGGCGGGCTATCTAATCATGGTGCCGCTGTGCGTGTATTTTCCGACGCACTTATTTCTGCAGTGGGCGACGCGGTGCAGGAAGCCACTGGGTGCCCCATCCTAGCCGCGCTTTTTGCGGCTAGGGTGGGGACTTTGACTTCCATCGCTCTCTAACCTCAAGTCAAATCCCCACCCGAACGTCGCAAGAGGCGCGACGTTAGGATGGGGCACCCACCATAAAGACCCCAACCCGTCCAGTCCTAGCCGGCTTTGCTGGGATTGTCTTTCTTGCGTACTGCCGACTCTGGCGGCGGGTACTCGATCGATCCCTTGAACGAAGAAATGTCCTCCTCGTGAAAATCGGGGAAGGGCAACTGTTTTCCGTCGCGCAATTCCGCAACCTTCTGGACGGCAGCCTCGGCTTTTTGTTTCTCGAGTCCAGCGTCGCGGCCGAGAAAAAGAGTCTGGGAAGGAAGAGCCAGGCCGCCGCCGGAGTCTTCCAGGATATCCATCATGCGGAGGAGCAAGTCTTCGCGGACGGCCGCGAACTCGTTGAAGTCTCGCGTCAGGATGTACGACACAACTTCCACGGTCAGAGAAGTGCCCGCAATATCGGTGAGGCGCACGCGGACGGTCTTGCTTTCGACTTTGGGATGGCTGTAGAGCAGGCGGCGGAGCTCCGCGAGCACGAAGCGGACGTGGTCCGCCTTGCTCTCGGGCCGCAGGCCAAGGGTTGTCTTGAAGAGGATCTTGTCGCGGCGGGTGAGGTTCTCCACGTTGATGGTGGCCACCGTGCCGTTGGGAATGGCCAGCAGAGTGCGCTCGTCGGTGCGAATGCGGGTGGAACGCAGGCCGATATCTTCGACCGTGCCGGTGCGATCGCCGAAGCGGCAGACATCGCCTACGCGAATAACTTCATCGCCCAGGACAGAAACGCCGCCGAACAGATTTTCAATCGTCTTCTGCGCGCCGAAGCCGATGGCCAGCCCGCCAATGCCGAGGCCGGCCAGCGCGGTGCTCATGTTGAAGCCCAGGCTGCCGAATATGGCCAGAACGCCCGCGACGAAAATGGCGGCCTTGAGGATGCGTTCGCCCAGCAGCATGAGGGATCCGGTTCCCACGTGCCCGTAGGCCAGGGCGCGATTGCGCACGCGGCGCAGCGACCAGCGCACGAACCGCCAGAGAATCCAGGTCGCGCTGATGATGAGGGCGACAGAAGTGATTTGAAAGTAATAGTGCCGGTCCAGCAGCGGCATGCCCAGATAGCGGGCCAGGACCTGGTGGGCAAGAGTGCCGGCCAGGAGCCAGGCCGGGCCCGAGACCGAGCGCCAATTGGCGACCTCCACCTGGCCGCGCCACCGCGCCCACCAGCGCAGAGGAATCTCCAGCAGCGCCAGCACCAGCCAGCCGGCGCCAGCCGCCAGCGGGAGCGCGAGCACGAGCGCCAGCCACTGCCACACCGGCATTCCTGCCAACTGGTGCTTCACCAGAACTTGAGGCAGGCGAGTCTCGACCTGGCGCGCCTCAACTTGATCGTAGAGTTCGGGGATCTTGGCCAGCGTGTCGGAGGAAATCAGCCAGATCTTGCCGGCATTGGGATCGGACACGCGTACCAGGTCGAGATCAACTTCCACGTCGCCGGACGACATCGTGCCGAGCTTCTGCCGGCCCGGGGGAACGCCTTCCTGTGGAGTTCCTTCGGGCTGCGTGAAGTTGCCCACTTTCACGGTGGATGCGGCGGAGCTGTTCAACACTGCATTGAGCTGACTGGCCAGTTGGTCGCCCTCAGACTGGCGGCGCGCGGCGCTCATCTGCAGATATTGCGCCGCGATGCTGTAGTCGCCGGACTGCGCCGCCTTCAGAAATCCCAGAACGGCGCCCGAAGGCGTGCCGCGTCCGAGAGAATCCGCGGGAGTGCTGGGGGCGCTCGGCGTCGAAGAGGGTTGCAGCACTTGGGTGAGAGGGGTTTGGGCGGGAGAGCGGAGGCAAGAAGCAAGGAAGAGTATTCCAGCGAGCAGAACGAGCCTGCTTTGGAAGAATTTTCCCCCGTAGTGACGCAGATTCCTATGGACGCCGCTGGTGGTCGAGGGAAACGCGGGGTCCTTCGACTGCGTTTGCGTCCGCTCTTCGCGGACGCAAACTCCGCTCAGGATGACAGAGTTGTTAATCAGAGAGAGCATGATTGTCTCCCGCGGCTATCCGCGCTTGGGGCGGTAGATGTCCGTGCTCGTGCCGAAGAAGACCTCGGCGGATTCCATGATTGTTTCCGACAGCGTCGGATGCGGATGAATGGTCATGGCTACGTCGCGGGCGAGCGCCGCCATTTCGATGGCGAGCACACCCTCGGCGATCATCTCACCGGCACCGGCGCCGACGATGCCCACGCCCAGCAGGCGTTCCGTCTGCGGATCGAAGAGGAGCTTGGTCACACCTTCGGGACGATCGATGGTGATGGCGCGGCCCGACGCGGCCCAGGGAAACTTGGCGACCTTGATCTCGCGGTTTTCGTTCTGCGCCTGAGTTTCCGTCAAGCCGCACCAGGCCACTTCAGGATCGGTGAATACGACGGCGGGAATGGCGTTTGGCTCGAAGGCGACTTTGTGTCCGGCAATGGCTTCGACGGCGGTGCGGCCCTCGTGCGACGCCTTGTGAGCCAGCATGGGCTCGCCGACAACGTCGCCGATGGCGTAGATGGAAGGATCGCCGGTTTGCAGTTGCTTGTTGACCTGAATGAAGCCACGCGGGCCAACTTGCACGCGCGTTCTTTCGAGACCGGAGATTTCTGAATTCGGCTTGCGGCCGACCGAGACCAGCACGCGTTCGAACAACTTTTCCTGAGCGTTGCCGTCTTGTCCTTTGAGTGTCGCGCGGATGCCGCTGCCTTCGTCCTTGACTGAAGCGACAGTTGTGTTGAGCAGGATTCCGGCGAACATTTTTTCCAGGCGCTTGTGCAGCGGGGCGACGAGATCGCGATCCGCGCCGGGGAGCAGACCGGGGAGCATTTCCACGACGGTGACGCGTGTGCCCAGCGCCGCGTATACGGAGCCGAGCTCCAGGCCGATGTATCCGCCGCCGACTACGAGCAGGGTGCCGGGAATATCTTCCAGATTGAGGGCGCCAGTGGAATCCATCATGCGTGGGGTGTCGAGCTTCAGAGATGGAATGATTGCGGGGCGCGAGCCGGTCGCGATGACGATGCGGTCGAAGGCCAGTCTTTCTTCTGATCCGTCGGATTTCGTGACGCGGAGCGTGGTGGAATCTTCAAAAGCCGCGCGGCCCTGGACGTAGTTCACCTTGCGTTGTTTCGAGAGAACGCCGAGCCCGCCGGTCAGCTTCTTCACGACGCCCTCTTTCCACGAGCGCAGGCGTGCGAGGTCAATTTTCGGCGCGGCGAAGTCAATTCCCCAGGCCTTGGCCTGCTCGGATTCTTCGAGCAGCTTGGCCACGTGCAGGAGCGCTTTCGAAGGAATGCAGCCTCTGTAGAGGCAGACTCCGCCGGGGTTCACTTCCGGATCAATGAGGGTGACGGTCATGCCGAGATCAGCGGCAAGGAATGCGGCGGCGTAGCCTCCGGGGCCGGCGCCGACGACGGCAATGTGTAGCGATGGAGTATCAGACATGTGTGAGAAAAAGTTTCGAGGTTTCAAAGTTTCAAGGCTGCAAAGTTACCGCTGGTGATTGCAGTTCGTACGCTGCAGGCAAAGTGCATAGGTCCTTCGCTTCGCTCAGGATGACAACCCAACCCTGAAACTTTGAAACCTTGAAACTCTGAAACCTCGCCTTCCTTATCCTTGCACGCTCAGCAAGAACGGCTGCTCGAACGCCTCCGCGATCCAGCGCAGAAAGCGGGCGGCGTCGGCGCCGTC
>DATFYK010000099.1:0-4232 GCA_035315085.1 Occallatibacter sp. | reverse complement strand
CACGACCCTTAACCCGAGATCCCCAACATATCCAACGTGACAGCAGCCACCCGGTCGATGGCGCCGCCGGCGGACCTTTTGCTCAACAAGCCGCGAATTCGCGCCAGTTCCTCCATCATGGACTGGCGAGGAGCCCCTTCCGGTAGCAAGCGCTCAATCTGTTGGACGATATTTGTGGCCGTAAAGTCATGCTGGATCAGCTCCGGCACAACCCGCTTGCCGGCGATCAGGTTGGCCATGGCCACGTGGGGCACCGTCACCAGCCGTTTGGCGATGGCGTAGGTGAGGGGGGAAACACGGTAGACCACGACAAAGGGGTTGCCGATCAGCGCCGCCTCCACCGTTGCCGTGCCGCTGGCGACGACCGAGGCGCGGGCGTGCAAGAGGGCTGTCCGCGCATCCTCGGCCAGCCGGACAGGCAAGCTGGCTCCGTACGCTTGCGCGAGGAGTTGTACTTCTTCCCGTTGCGCAGCATTCAGGGTAGGGGCGAGGGGCACAACGAACTCATAATCGCCAGTCATGCCGCGCGCCGCCAGCTCCCGCGCCGCCTTCAGCATCTGGGGCAGGTGGTCGCGAATCTCCCTCGGCCGGCTGCCCGGCAGCAGCCCGATCCAGGTTTTCGCGGGGTCGAGGCCGTTTTGGGCGGCAAACTCCGCGCGGCTCACGGCCGGCAGCGGCAACTCCGCCAGCGGATGGCCCACAAACTCCGCTTCCACCCTCTGCTCGCGGTAAAACGGCTCCTCAAAGGGGAAGATCACCAGCATTTTGCGGATGTACTTCCGGACCAGCCGGATGCGGCGCTTCTTCCAGGCCCACAACTGCGGGCTGACGAAGTAGATAACGGGAACGCCCAGCCGGTGGAGCTCCCTGGCCAGGCGGAAGTGGACTTCAGGAAAGTCGATGAGCACGGCCACGCCGGGCGGACGCTGCCGGACGGCCTGCTTGAGCCGGCGGAACTCGCGCCAGATGCGCGGCAGGTGGCGAACGACCTCGGTCAGGCCCATGACGGCCATATCTTCCGAGCGGACCACGCGCTCGAGACCGGCGGCGGCCATCCGCTGCCCGCCCATGCCGAAGAACTCAGCCGACTGGCCGGCGGCCGCAAGCTGCTTTTTCAGCGCTTCGATCAGCAGCGCGCCGTAGTGTTCGCCGCTGGCCTCGCCTGCCGAGATGAAGATGGTGGGGGACATTGTTGCGCTGGTGCCATCATAGCGGGTTGGGTTTGGGATGCTTCAATAGTAGGAAAAGGATTAACATCGTCGAGAATAGGCGCAACCATGGCGGAAATGTTCAATCCGGCGCATCCGGAGCGCGTGTTGCGGGAGTGGCTGGGCGAGATGCAGGTGAAGGAGGCGGCGGCGCGGCTGCACGTCTCGCGGGTCACGCTCTCGCGCATTCTGAATTGCAAGGCGGGCATCTCGGCGGAGATGTCGCTGCGCCTCTCTGACGCTTTGGAACCAGTCCTACGCTATGGATCGATTTGCAAACCCAGTATGACCTGTGGCGCGCCAGCCGCAAGCGCAGACCCAAGATCGCGCTTTTCGACCGCGACGCGTAGAGAACTCATCTTGGCGATGGGAGCCTGGCGGTGGATACTATAGGCGAAAAGATCAGCGACTGGAATATGTCTTGAAAGTGAGACAGCGCAATGCGGAGTGTCTTTTGTCTTCTGTTGCTGGCAGGATTCTCTCTGACGGCCTTTGCGGCCAATGGCATGGCAACCTCCAAAGTGACAGTGGCACAGCTGGAGCAGATGCTGGCCGCGGACCATGCCGCTTCGGATGGCGATGTGGCGGACCAGCTCTTCGGATTGCAGTTGACCGAACGTCTGAGCGCGGCCCGTTTCGCGCGCCTGAAGGCCGGCCTGCCCGGCGAAAAGGCCCGTCAAGCACTGCTCGCCTTGGCGGATGCGTCCCAGTTCCAGAAACTGCCGGCAGCCGAGATTCCCTCCGCGGCCACGCCCACTCCGGTCACCCAGCGTCAGATGATGGACTTGGTCGTCAGCTATGTGACCACGACGCTTCACCGGCTGCCGAACTTCCTGGCGACACGGGAGACAACCCACTTCGAGGACAGGCCGCCGATTATTTTCACCGGCATACTCGTTGCAAATTCCATGCCCTTGCATTTCACCGGCAAATCCAGCCAGCCGGTGATTTACCGGGACGGCCAGGAGCAGGCCGACACAGACGCGCGCAAGCATGGAACGCCGCAATCGGAGTCTCAGGGACTGGTCACCAGGGGCGAGTTTGGACCCATTTTAAGCACGGTTCTGCTGGACGCGGCGCAAAGCAGGTTGGTTTGGAGCCATTGGGAAGAGGGCGCGGACGGACTGGAAGCGGTCTTCAGCTATACGGTTCCTGCGCAACAATCGCATTACTATCTTCATGCCTCCGGCATCGTGGATGGCTCTCTATTCTCCCATGAGTTTCATGAACTGGCTGGCTATCATGGCGAGATCGCCGTCGATCCGGCCAGTGGAGCGATTCTGCGCCTTACTCTGGAGGCAGATCCAGCGCCCGATGATCCATTTATCCGCTCCGCGATCCTGGTCAATTATGGAGCGGTGGAACTTGGAGGCAAACACTTCATTTGTCCTGTGAAGAGCGTCGCGCTTTCTCTCTACCGTTCCGCCAGTACTACCGCGGCACCGCACGCGAGTAGTCAGGCCCCGGTCAAGACCTATTTGAACGATGTCGCCTTTGAACAGTATCACCGCCTGGGCTCGGAGGTGCACATTTTGACGGTGGATCAAGTGGAAGCTGCCACTGATTCGCCTGCTTCCGTTGCCGGGATCGCGGCTCCGCCAGCGGCGAGCGAAGCGGCTCCCGCGCCTGAACCGGAGCCAGCGCCGCACCCCGCACCCGTCGCACAGCCGCCTGTTGCAGCTTCATCCACCGCACCAGCCGCAACAGCACCAGCCGCAACAGCACCAGCCCCATCCACCGCCAGCGACCACACCGCGCCCGAGCCGAATCCGAGATCTGATCCGCTGCGTCCGTTACTGGTGCGAGGTATGCATGCCTCGACACAGATTGCCTTCAGCGTGGGCGCTCTCCCGGCCAACCCTCAGCCCGCTCAAGATGCCAAGCCGGCTGGCGGCGAGGTCAAACCGCTCACTCGTTACCTCGTCGATTTCAATGTGCGCGCAAAAGACGTGAACCTGACGCTCACTCCCGAAGGCAATTACGGCGGCAAACTTCACTTCGAGCTGGTGGCCTATGAGCGCTACGGAACGGCGCTCAAATGGGCGGGCGGAACCTTGGTCCTCGACCTCAGCCCGGAGTCCTACGCGGAAGCGCAGAGCTCCGGCATCCCAGCCCATCTGGAAATCGACCTGCCCGATACAGTGATCTTCCTTGAGGCGGGAGTCTTCGATTGGACCACACGGAAGGTGGGAACCCAGGAAATTCTCATCCGATCCACGGAGCCAATGAAAGCCAGATAGATGGGTGGCCGATCTCCGGCCAACCATCAATCTGGGCGGATGACCCCACCACCGGTAGCTACCAGCCGCGGGTTTGGAACTGGTCCGTCACTTCGCCGGGTTCCACGACACTGGATTTTCGGAGCTAGAAAACCACGAACCTCGAACTGAGATATTTTTATCTGCATCGCGCGCGGACGGCGGCGGCGAGTTCGGCGAGCAAGGCGTGGGTTTCTGCCCAGTCGATGCAGGCGTCGGTGATGCTTTGGCCATAGACCAGTGAGTCCAGAGGCTGGCCGGGGACGAGTTTCTGCGAGCCGGCCACCAGATTGCTCTCGATCATGACGCCCATGATACGAGTATCGCCGCGCGTGTCGCCGGGCTTGCCGCCCGAGCCGGCGATCTGCTGCGCGACGTCGTGGCAGACGATGGACTGGCGGCGGTAATCCTTGCCGCTGTTGGCGTGGGAAAAGTCAATCATGATGCGCGGGGGAAGGCCGGCTTTCTCCATCTGGAGGGCAGTATCGGCAACACAATCCGCCGTATAGTTCACCGTGCCCCTGCCGCCGCGCAGGATGATGTGGCAATCCGGATTGCCAGTGGTGACGAAGATGGCCGACTGGCCCTGGTGGGTGTGGCCGAGGAAGGTGTGCGAGTGGGCGGCGGAGAGGATGGCGTCGATGGCGATCTGCACGTTGCCGGAGGTGCCGTTCTTGAAGCCCACCGGGCAGGAGATGCCGGAGACCAGTTGGCGGTGAACCTGGCTTTCGGTGGTGCGCGCTCCGATGGCGCCCCAACTGACCAG
>DATFYK010000098.1:0-15886 GCA_035315085.1 Occallatibacter sp. | reverse complement strand
CAGCAGACAGGCCTGGTAGATGGCATCCCGCGAATTCATCCCTTCGTTGCGTTCGGCCGCCAGCGCGAAATCGATCATCATGATGGCGTTCTTCTTCACGATGCCGATCAGCAGGATTATGCCGATCATGCCCACGATGTCCAGATTGCTCTTGAACAGAACCATGGCCATCAGCGCTCCCACGCCCGCCGACGGCAGGGTGGAGATGATGGTCAGAGGGTGAATCAGGCTCTCGTACAGCATTCCCAGCACGATATAAACGGCCAGCAGAGCCGTCAGAATCAGGATGGGTTGATTGGCGAGCGCTTCCTGATAGGCCCGCGCGGTGCCCGCGAACTTGCCCGTGATGTTGGCGGGGAGGCCCATTTCCACTTCCGCCCGGTTGATGGCGGCCACGGCGTCGCTCAGCGGGACATTTTCCGCGAGGTTGAACGAAAGCGTAGTTGCCGGGAACTGCCCCTGGTGTGGGAGGGAAATGGGCGTGATCCCCTGCTTGAAGTGGGTGAAGGTCGACAACGGAACGTCGGTCCCTTTGGGCGTCTGCACGTAGATGGTGTTCAGGAAGTCCGGGCTTTCCCACCACTGCTGCTGCAGCGCCAGAACCACGTGGTACTGATTAATCGACTTGTACATCACCGAGACCTGGCGCTGGCCAAAAGCGTCGTACAGCGCGGAGTCCACGGCCTGCGCCGTCAGACCGAGGCGCGATGCGGTATCGCGGTCGATGATCACATTGGACGACAAGCCGGAATTCTGCTGATCGGAGCTGACGTCGGCAATCTCCGGCAGCGTCGAGAGCTTATCCAGGAGTTTCGGCCCCCACAGCGCCAGCGAGTCGAAGTCGGGCCCCTGCAGCGTGTATTGGTATTGCGCGTTGCCCTGCCGCCCGCCGACGCGCACGTCCTGGGAGTTCTGCAGGAACATGGTGGCCCCAGGCACGCCCGAAGTCTGGCGGCGCAGACGGGCGTTCACCTGGTCCGAGGTGGACTTGCGAACCCCCGTCGGTTTGAGCTGCACGTTGATCTGTGCGGAGTTCGCGCCGCCGAATCCGCCCCCGCTGGCGCCCGCCACCATGGTGACGGTTTCGACATCCGGGTCCATGCGGACCTTCTCCTCGAACCATCTCGCCTTGGCCACCAGCGCCTGGTAGGAGATGTGCTGTTCGCCCATGACGGAGCCCTGCAGACGCCCCGTATCCTGCTGCGGGAAAAACCCCTTCGGGATCTTGTCGTACAGGTAGACGCTAATGCCCATCGTGAGCAGAACGGTCAACAGCATGGTCGCGGGATGATTCAGCACGACGTTGAGCGCCGACCCATAGCTGGAGATCACCCATCGGTAGACTTTGTCGGTCTGGTTATAGAGATACCCGTGTTCGCCGTGCTGCTTGAGGAGCCACGCGCACATCATGGGGACCACCGTGAGCGAGACCACCATGGAGATGGCGATGGCCACCGCCAGAATCACCGCGAATTCGCGGAACAGACGCCCCACCACGCCGCTCATCATCAGGATGGGAATGAAGACGGCGATCAGCGACATGCTCATCGACAAAACCGTGAAACCAATCTCTTCCGCTCCTTTGAGGGCGGCCTGCATGGGTTTCATGCCATGTTCCAGGTGGCGCGTAATGTTTTCGATCACCACAATCGCATCGTCCACCACGAATCCCGTGGCGATGGTCAGCGCCATCAGCGAAAGATTGTCCAGGGTGTACCCGATCAGATACATGGCGCCGAACGTGGCGATGATGGATACCGGCACCGATATGCTCGGAATAAACGTCGACCAGGCGCTGCGGAGGAAGATGAACACCACCAGAACCACCAGACAAATGGAGACGATCACGTTGCGCTGCGCATCCCTCAGCGACTCCCGGGTGGTGGTGGTGCGGTCGCTGGCGATCTTGAAACGGACCGTCGGCGGGAGCTGGGCCTGAAACTGGGGCATCAGGGCTTTAATCCGCGCCACCGTGTCGATGATATTCGCGTTCGGCTGGCGGTTGATCTGAATCTGAACCATCGGATTGCCGTTTACCAGGCCGAGGTTCCGGACATCTTCATTGGCATCGATGACGCGGCCCAGGTCCGACAGGCGGACGGGCGCGCCGTTGCGATAGACCACCACCAGATTCTGGTAGTCCTTCGCTAGAAAGAGTTGGTCGGTAGCGTAAATCGGAATCTGCTCCTGGGAGTTCGCGAGCGCGCCTTTCGGTTTATTCGCATTGGCGCCTTGGAGGAACGAGCCGATCTGATCCAGACCCACGTTGTAGCGGGAGAGCGGCTGTGGATTCACTTCCACGCGAACCGCGGGAAGCGAGCTCCCACCCACCGAAACCTGGCCGACGCCATTGACCTGCGCCAGCTTCTGCGCAAACACCGAGGAGGCGATGTCGTACAACTGCGGCCTGGGCACTACATCCGACTCCAGCGTCATCAGCAGAATCGGCTGGTCGGCCGGATTGATTTTCCGGTACCGGGGCAGGGAGGGAAGATTCGAAGGGAGAAACCCCGCCGCGGAGTTGATAGCCGCCTGCACTTCGCGCGCCGCCCCATTGATGTCCCGGTTCAGATCGAATTGGAGTGTGATCGACGCGGACCCGACCGAGCTCCTGGAGGTCATTTCCGTGACACCCGCGATGCGCGTGAACTGCTTTTCGAGCGGGGTTGCGACGGCCGCGGCCATCACATCGGGACTCGCGCCCGGCAAGCCGGCGCTCACCATGATGGTGGGGAAGTCGACCTCGGGCAATGCCGCCACCGGCAATAGCGTATAGCCGATGGCGCCGGCCATGGTGACCGCGATCAGCAGCAGCGTGGTGGCCACCGGTCTGTTAATGAATGGCGTGGAAATGCTCATATGCGCCAGTCCTAGGTCAATTCCGCCCCGGAAAGGAGTTCCTCACTCTTGGAACCACGGAGCCGGGCGACCCAGGCCGCGGCCCGTCCGAAATACAAGTAGATCACCGGCGTCGTGAAAAGCGTCAGCACCTGGCTGATCAGCAGCCCACCAATGATGCAGATGCCCAGCGGTTTTCGCAATTCCGAACCTACGCCGCTGCCAAAGGCGAGCGGAACGGCGCCCAGCAGCGCGGCCATGGTGGTCATCATGATCGGACGGAAGCGCAGCAGGCACGCCTGGTAGATGGCTTCCTCCGGCCGTTTCCCTTCCTTGCGCTCCGCTTCCAGAGCAAAGTCGATCATCATGATGGCGTTCTTCTTCACAATGCCGATCAGAAGAATGATCCCAATCAGCGCAATGACATCCAGATCTTTCTTGAACAGAATCAGGGCCAGGAGCGCGCCCACTCCGGCCGATGGCAGCGTGGAAAGAATGGTGATGGGATGGATAAAGCTCTCATACAGCACGCCCAGAACCAGGTACACCGTGACGCAGGCCGCCAGGATCAGGATCAACTCGTTGGCCAGCGACGATTCAAACGCGCGGGCCGTTCCCTGGAAGCTGGGTTCGATACTGGCCGGCATGCCCAGTTGCTGCGTAACCTGCTTGATATGCTCGACCGCCGCGCCCAGCGACGCTCCCGGCGCCAGGTTAAATGAAAGTGTCACCACCGGGAACTGGCTCTGGTGGTTGATCGTAATGGGGGCCGGAATCATGGATGCCCTGGTCAGCGATCGCAGCGGAGCCGGCGCCAGCGCCGCCGCCCCCGTCAGAGCGCTATTCGTCCCCGCCAGTGCGATGGTCGTCGCCAGATTGGCCGACGCCGATCCGATGGGCACGTACATGTCTCCCAGGGCCGCCGAATCCTGCTGATAGTGGGGCGCCACTTCGAGAATCACGTGGAACTGATTGGTCTGTGTATAAATCGTCGATACTTGTCTCTGGCCGAAGGAATCGTAGAGCGCGTCGTCGATGTTCTGAGGAGTGATGCCCAGCCTGCCCGCCGTGTCGCGATCGATGCTGACCAGCAGTCCGAGGCCGTTGTTCTGCTGATCGCTGGCCACGTCCCGCAACTCGGGTAGCTGTTTCATCCGGTCCACCAGGCGCGGAACCCACAGATCCAGCAGCGCCTTGTCGGGCGCATCCAGCGCGTACTGGTATTGAGTCCGGCTGATGCGGTCTTCCACCGTCAGATCCTGCACCGGCTGCATGAAGAGCTCGATGCCGGGCACCTGTTGCACCTTGGGCTGCAGCCGCCGGATCACATCCACCGCGGAAACGCCGGCGCGCTCTTCGAGCGGCTTCAGCGTGATCTGGATACGGCCGCTATTCATGGTCGTGTTCACGCCGTCGGCGCCGATGAACGAGGTGAGATTCTCAACCGCCGGATCCTGGCGGATCACCTGCACCAGCTCCTGCTGCCGCTTGGACATGGCGGGAAACGAGATCGTCTCGGGCGCCTGCGAAATGCCCAGTACGGCGCCCGTATCCTGCACCGGAAAGAATCCCTTGGGGACGATCATGTACAGGTAGACCGTGAGGCCCAGCGTGCCGATAGCCACCAGCAGCGTGAGCAACTGATGGCGCAGCACCACCCGAACCATCCTGCCGTACCCCTCGATTGTCTTGGTGAAGCCCCACTCCGACCAGCGGTACAACGCGCCCTGCTCGGCTTCCGGATGGTGCCTCAGAATCCGAGCCGCCATCATGGGAGTCAGGGTCAGGGAAACGAAAGCCGAAAACATGATGGTCACCGCCAGCGTCACCGCGAATTCGCGGAACAGGCGGCCCACAATATCCGCCATGAACAGCAGCGGAATCAGCACGGCGATCAGCGAGACGGTCAACGACACGATGGTGAACCCGATCTCCGCCGCTCCCGTGAGCGCGGCTTGCATGGCGGAGTCGCCCCTCTCGATATAGCGCGAGATGTTCTCGATCATCACGATGGCGTCGTCCACTACAAAACCGGTAGAGATGGTCAGCGCCATCAGCGAGAGGTTATCCAGGCTGTACCCCAGCAGGTACATGACGGCGAACGTGCCCACCAGCGAAAGAGGCACTGCGATGCCTGGGATGATGGTGGCCGAAGGGCTGCGCAGAAAGAGAAAGATGACCAGCACGACCAGTACCGTGGTGAGCAGCAGTTCGAATTCCACGTCCCGCACCGATGCCCGGATGGTGGTGGTGCGGTCGGTGATGACCTGCACCTTGATCCCCTCCGGCAGAGACGCTTCGATCTGTGGGAGAATCCCCTGCACGGTATCGACGACGCTGATGATGTTGGTCCCCGGCTGCCGCTGAATATTCAGAACGATGGCCGGGTTGGCGTTCACCCAGGCGGCGAGCTTGGTGTTTTCCGCGCCGTCGATGACGGTGGCGACATCTCGAATGCGGACCGGCGCCCCATTGCGATAGGCAATGATGATCGGCCCGTACTGCGCGCCGGCTTGAAGCTGGTCGTTATCGTTGATGGTCCAGGCCTGGTCCGGTCCATCGAAACTGCCTTTGGCCTGGTTCACGTTGGCGCTGGCGAGCGCCGTTCGCAGAGACTCGAGGCTCAGTCCGTAGGATGCCAGCGCCGTGGGGTTCGCCTGCACGCGGACGGCCGGACGCTGCCCGCCACTAATGCTCACCAGACCCACGCCTTTAAGCTGGGAAATTCTCTGCGCCATGCGGGTTTCAGCCAGCTCTTCGACTTTCGGCAGCGGTACCGTCGAAGACGTAATGGCCAGCGTCAGAATCGGCGCATCGGCGGGATTGGTCTTGCTGTATATGGGGGGAACCGGGAGATCCTTGGGAAGAAAAGTGGTGGCCGAATTGATGGCGGCCTGCACTTCCTGCTCGGCTACGTCGATGCTGAGATCGAGCGAAAACTGCAGCGTGATCAGCGAACTGCTGAAAGAACTGATCGACGTCATCTGCGTCAGCCCGGGCACCTGGCCGAACTGCTTCTCGAGCGGCGCGGTGATCGAAGACGTCACTACCTCCGGGCTCGAACCCGGGTAGAACGTCTGGACTTGAATGGTGGGGTAATCCACCTGGGGCAGCGCCGAGACCGGCAGTTGCCGGAAGGCCGTGACCCCGACCAGCACCACTCCAGCCATCATCAGCGAGGTTGCCACCGGCCTGAGGATGAAGATGCGGGAGGGACTCACCGACCAGCGCCTCCGCTCTGGCCCTTTTTGAAGTCGCCGCCACCCTTCTTAGATCCGCCACGGCCGCCACGGCCGCTCCGTCCGCCTCCGGCGGCGCCGGCGTCATAGCCTGGCGGGTTGTCCATCTCTCCGGCTTTCCGGACTCTGACCACGGCGCCTTCAACCAGCCTGTCGGTGCCATCGACCACTACCTGGTCCCCATCCGAGATGCCGCTGAGAATGTCGGCTGAGGCCGCGGTGGTGATTCCCACTTGCACCGTTTTCAAGTGCACTGTGGAATCCGCATCCACCACATAGACGAACGTTCCCTGCTGGCCATTCTGGACGGCCACATTGGGGACCACCAGTTGATTGGCCAGCGTGTCCACCAGCAGGCGTATGTTGACGAATTGCTGAGGGAAGAGCGAGTTGTCCTGGTTGTCGAAAACCGCCTTCAGCTTCGAGGTGCCGGTGGTGCTGTCGATCTGGTTGTCCATGGTCACCAGCATCCCGGATGCCAGCTTCTTGGAATTGTCCCTGTTGTACGCATCCACCGGCAGATGCGCACCCGCCCGCAGCTTCTGCGTGACCTGCGGAAGGCTATCCTCGGGGATGGTGAACAGCACGGAAATCGGCTGGAGCTGGGTGATGGTGACCATGCCGTTGGCGTCGGAGGCGTGGACGATGTTGCCGGGGTCCACCAGGCGCAGACCCAGCACACCCGTAATCGGCGCCGTGATTTTGGAATAAGTCAATTCCAGCCTGGCGTTGTCGATGTTGGCCTGATCCTGCTTGACAGCGGCTTCGTATTGCGCGACCAGCGCCGTCTGCGTATCCAGTTCCTGACTCGGAATGGCGTCCGTCTTCACCAATAGCCTGTAACGCTCCAGATCTACCTTGGCGTTGGCCAGCAGGGCCTGGTCGCGCGCCTGTGTAGCTTGAGCCAGATCCAGTTGAACCTGATAAGGCCGCGGATCTATTTCGATCAGGACTTGGCCCTGCTTGACCAGATCGCCTTCGTTGAAATCGACTTTCATCAACTGGCCGTCGACCCGCGACTTGACCGTTACCGTGTAGTAGGCAGTCACGTTTCCCAGCCCGTTCAGATACACCGGGATGCTGGAGCGTGCGACCTTGGTCACGACTACCGGCACCGGGCCCAGAGCCGCGCCCCGGCCGCCGCCTCCGCCAAAGCCGCCCCCGCCTCCGCCCTGGCCTCTAGGGGCGGCGTTCGGCTGGCCGGCACGCCACACCGCGTAGCCCGCGACACCCGCGACGATCAGCAGGAAAGCAAGCCAGATCAGCCCTCGTTTCTTTGGTTTGCCTGAGCTGGGCGGTGTTGGTCCATGCTGGCCGGGCAGATCCACCTCCGGCAGCGATTCGGGGGTTTTTGTGTTTGTCGTCATTTAAACGGCCTGTCGAAAAGCGAACACCCTCATTCTGTTAATTATGACTGATGCGAACGCCTCCAGGTAACACTCTCGCTACCGCGGAAGGGCAGTTTCGGAGCCGCGAGGCGCGAGCCGGCGAGACGGCGTTGCCGCGGCGCTCGGCAACGGGTTACGATTGGACGATGAGGTCGTATTCCCGTATCCGCTCTGTCTTCCGGGCGTGGGTTTGCATAGCCGCCTCGCTGGCCGCGCCGGTCGCTTTCGGAGCGGCAGCCGGCCGGCAGCAGGCCCAAGCGCAGTTGCTCGATCACGCCGAGTTGCTTTGCGCGAATTGCTTCTTCGGACCGAGCGACTATTACTACTGCTTTGCGGCGGATAGCAAGATCCTGGTCGGCTATCAAAAGACCCCGGTATTGAACTGGCAGGACAAATCGAAGAATTACTTGACGACCGTCCGCCCCGCATGGGCAGCCTGGGCTGCGCCCGGCCAGACCGTGCCCATCAGCTACGATGACAAGCACATCTGGGTCACGCGAGCGAACGACAAGGCAAGACGGGGTTTCTGGACGCATTTGAAGGCCCTCGCCTTCTGGGCCAGTCGAGGGGACAGCCGGCAGGTAAAGCTCACCCAGAGCTCCGTGCGGGACATCTTCACCAACAATGACCGATGCCGAGGCGCCGATAGGACGAAGGGCGATTGACCGCAGTGTGGCGGGGGTTTGCCCGCCTTCTGAAAAAGTTCCAAAAAATGTGCCTTCAAGGGCCATTGCGGATGGATCGGGGTAACATTAAGATGTTGTTTACCGCCATTTCCAAGGTACAAGATCTATTTATGTCTATACATTCGGCCCATGCGCGCACCGGGCATAGAAGATTCCTGCAAGTGCTTCGGAATCTATGCGTTATCGGAGTGTCACTCCTGTTCTTATACGGCTGTTCGAACGGCGGCGCGTCTACCTCCGGGGATCCCGGCGGCGGTCCGGGAGGAAAGGGCGGCAGGAGGGGCGGTGCGGCCGGCGACGTACCCGTCACGGTAGCCGTGGCCTCCCAGAAGGATGTCCCGGTGGAGATCCAGGTCATCGGCAACGTGGAAGCCTACTCCACCATTTCCGTGAAGGCGCAGGTGGGCGGCCAGTTGACCACCGTTTCCTTCCACGAGGGTGATTACGTCAAGGCCGGCGACCTGCTGTTCACCATCGATCAGCGGCCGTTCCAAGCCGCGTTGGACCAGGCCACCGCCAACCTGGCGCAGAACCAGGCCGCGCTGGGGCAGGCCAAGGCCAACCTGGCGCGCGACACGGCGCAGAACAAATACACCGAGGCCAATGCCACCCGCTATGCCGAGTTGTTTCAAAGCGGCGTGGTGTCCAAGGACCAGTCCGAACAGTTGCGCGCGGCCGCCGATGCCTCCAGCCAGGCGTTGGCCGCGGACCAGGCGGCGATTGAAAGCGCCACCGCCAACATCGGGGCCACCAGGGCGGCCATAGATAATGCGCGCATCCAGCTCGGCTATACCGGCATCCGGTCGCCCATCGACGGCCGCACGGGCAACATCAGCGTGAAACAGGGCAACGTGGTGATGGCCAATAGCCAGGAGTTGATGACCATCAATCAACTTGAACCCATCTACGTCACGTTCGCGGTGCCTGAAGCTCAATTGCCGGCCATCAAGCGCTACATGGCGGAGCGGAAATTGGCCGTCCGCGCGGGGCCTCAGGACAACCCCGCCGACGAAGAGACCGGGGTGCTGACGTTCATCGACAACGCGGTGGACATGACCACCGGCACCATCAAGCTGAAAGGCACGTTCGCGAACTCCGATCGCAAGCTGTGGCCTGGTCAGTTTGTGCGGGTCACGCTGCGGCTCACTACCCAGCCGAACGCCATCGTGGTTCCCAACCAGGCGGTCCAGACCGGCCAGAACGGTTCGTATGTTTACGTAGTGAAGCAGGATCGGACGGTGGAGATGCGGCCGGTGTCGACCGGCGCCCGGGTGGATCAGGACATGGTGGTGGATCAAGGTCTGCAACTGGGCGAAACGGTGGTCACCGAAGGGCAGTTGCGTCTGGCGCCCGGCAGCCGGGTCGTCGTTCGAGACGGCAGGGGCGGCGGCGGGGGACGGTCGCGGAGCTAGACGAGGGCTCGGCGTGAACATTTCCGAGAATTTTATTCGCCGGCCGATTGCGACCAGCCTGATCATGGCGGGCATCGCCATGTTCGGCGTCATCGCGTATCGAGCCCTGCCGGTGAGCGACCTGCCGCAGGTCGACTACCCCACCATCACGGTTTCAGCCAGCCTTCCGGGCGCCAACCCCGACACCATGGCCTCCGCCGTGGCCACTCCCCTGGAGCGGCAATTCACCTCCATCGCGGGCCTGGATTCCATGGTTTCCAGCAGCAGCCAGGGGTCCAGCAACGTCACCCTGCAATTCGACCTGAGCCGGGATATCGACGGGGCCACCGTGGACGTGGAGACGGCCATCGCCGAAGCCATGCCCCTGCTGCCGCCGGGAATGCCCACGCCGCCCTCGTTCCGCAAGGTGAATCCGGGCGATCAGGCCATCATCAGCCTGTTCCTGACGTCCCCCACGCTGCGGCTCTCCGACCTGGACGAATACGCCGAGACCATGGTGGCGCAACGCATCTCCATGGTGGATGGCGTGGCCCAGGTGCAAGTGTTCGGCGCCGCCAAGTACGCGGTCCGGGTGCAGGTGGACC
The DNA here is from genome assembly GCA_035315085.1 of Occallatibacter sp. Taxonomy (GTDB): domain Bacteria; phylum Acidobacteriota; class Terriglobia; order Terriglobales; family Acidobacteriaceae; genus Telmatobacter. The sequence continues at coordinate 5,739 of DATFYK010000098.1, read as the reverse complement.
CCAACAAGCTGGCCACTCGCCAGATCGGCTTGAACGAGATCGATGACGCCCTCCGCAATTGGAACGTCAATATTCCCACCGGCACGCTCTATGGCCCCCACACCGCCTACAACGTCCAGGTCAACGGCCAGCTCATGCGGGCCTGGCAATACAAGCCCATGATCGTCGCCTACCGGAACGGCGCCGCGGTGCGCCTCGAAGACGTGGCGCGCGTGATCGACAGCGTCGAGGACGACAAGAACTTCTCGCAGATCTATGGCGGCGAGTACGGGACCGAAGGGACGCGCGGGGTGAACCTGCAGGTGATGCGCCAGCCCGGCAGCAACACCATCGAGGTCATCGACAACATCAAGCGGCTGCTGCCGTTCTTCCAGGCGCAAATGCCTCCCTCCGTGCACCTGGGAATTCGCGGCGACCGCTCCAAGAACATTCGCGAAGCGTTCCACGACATTCAGTTCACCATGGCCGCCACCCTGGCCCTTGTCATCATGGTGATCTTCCTATTCCTGCGGAATTTCTCCGCCACCATGATCCCCGCCATGGCGCTGCCGTTCTCCATCGTAGGCACGTTCTCGGTGATGTACCTGTTGAATTTCAGCATCAACAACATTTCCATGATGGCGCTGATCCTCTCCATTGGGTTCGTGGTGGACGACGCCATCGTCATGCTGGAGAATATCGTCCGGCACATCGAGCACGGGGAGAAGCCATATCCGGCGGCGCTCGCGGGGTCGAGGGAGATTGGCTTCACGATTGTCGCGATGACGCTCTCGCTGGCCGCCGTATTCATTCCCATCCTGTTCATGTCGGGTATCCTGGGCCGGCTGTTCCGCGAGTTCGCGGTGACCATCTGCACCGCCATCCTGATTTCCGGCATGGTCTCGATCAGCCTGACCCCCATGCTGTGCAGCCGCTTCTTGCGGGAAATGAAATCCACGGGCCACGGAGTGTTCTACCGCGCCCTGGAGTGGGTCTTTCAGGGCATGCTGCGTACCTACAGCACCAGTCTCCGCTGGGTGCTGGGGCACCGCCCCGTCATGCTGGCAATGTTCGTGGTGGTCCTTGGAGTTACTGGTTGGCTGTACTTCGCGGTGCCGAAAGGCTTCATCCCGGATACCGACAACGACAACTTCAGCGTGCAAACCGAGGCCGCGCAGGGCACCTCCTTCTACCAGATGATGAAGTACCAGCAGGTGGTGTCCCAGATCATGGTCCGCGACCCGGACGTCGAGAGTTTTTACTCCAGCACCGGCGGCGGCTTTGGCGGAGCCGCCAACACGGGGCGCTTGATGGTCAACCTGAAACCTCGCCGGCAGCGCGTGGCCACCGTCGCCGATGTCGTCAACCGGTTGCGGCCGAAAGTCTCGAACTTTCCCGGATTGCGGGTATACATCTCGATTCCCCAGGCCATCCGCGTGGGCGGACGCATGTCCAAGAGCAGTTATGACTTCACCCTGTATGGACCGGACACGCAGCAGCTTTACGAGGAAGCCCCCAAGCTGGAGCGCATCGTCGCCCGGTTGCCGGGCCTGCAGGAAGTCTCCAGCGATTTGCAAATCAAGACCCCGCGGGTCAACGTCGTTTTGGATCGCGACCGGGCCGCGGCGCTCGGGGTGAACTGGAACAACATCTCCAGTTCGCTATACGACGCATTCGGCCCGCAGTTTTCCTCCACCATCTACGCGCCTACCAACCAGTACCGGGTCCTGCTCGAAATGCTGCAGCAGTACCAGGAACACACCGATGGGTTGCAGATGATCTATCTGAAATCGGACAGCGGGCAACTGGTGCCGTTGAACGCCGTGGCGAAACTGGTGCTGGATGCGGGACCGCAGAGCATCCCGCACTCGGGCCAACTGCCTTCGGTGACGATCTCGTTCGCTCTGAGACCCGGAACCTCGCTGGGCCAGGCCACCACGGAGATCGAGGAGGCCGCCAAGGCGACTCTGCCCGCCACCATTACCGGCGCGTTCCAGGGCACGGCAAAGGTGTTCCAGGATTCCATGAAGAACATGGGGATTCTGCTCATTGTAGCCATCGCGGTGGTGTACATTGTGCTCGGCATGTTGTACGAGAGCTACGTCCATCCCCTGACCATCCTCTCGGGATTGCCATCGGCCGGCTTCGGCGCGCTACTTACTCTGCTTCTCTTCAAGATCGACCTGAGCATCTACTCGTTTGTGGGCCTGATCATGCTCATCGGCATCGTGAAGAAGAACGCGATCATGCAGATCGATTTCGCCCTGGAGGCCGAGCGCAGTCAACACATTGCGCCGGCCGAGGCGATTTACCAAGGCTGCCTCATCCGCTTCCGCCCCATCATGATGACCACTATGTCGGCGCTGCTGGGCGGCCTGCCCATCGCCCTGGGCTACGGCGCGGGCGGCGAAGCGCGCCGGCCGCTGGGCATGGCGGTGGTGGGCGGCCTGGCCTTTTCGCAGTTGATGACCCTGTATCTGACTCCGGTGGTTTATACCTATATGGCGGCAATCCTAGTGCGGTGGAATGAGTGGAGATCTCCCAAGGCCCTGACCCCTGTTGATGCAGACGGGAGCCTGACGCACGCATGAACAAGGGCATGTCGACAAACCACCGTGCCATCTCGCCGCGGCCGTCAGGGAGCGGTTGGGTGAGGCACGCATGAATATCTCTCAGACCTTCATCGAGAGGCCCATTGCCACCAGCCTGCTGATGGCGGCCATCGCCCTGTTCGGTGCCGTGGCCTACCGCGCGCTGCCGGTGAGCGACCTTCCCAACGTGGACCTGCCCACCCTGCTGGTGACCGCCAGTCTGCCCGGCGCCAGTCCCGAGACCATGGCCGCGGCCGTGGCCACCCCGCTCGAAAACCAGTTCTCCACCATCGCCGGAATGAACTCGATGTCTTCGTCGAATTCGCTCGGCAGTACCCAGATCACGCTGGAATTCGACCTCGCACGCAAACTGGATGGAGCCGCGGTGGACGTGCAAGCCGCCATCACACAGGCCTCGCGCATGCTGCCCCAGGGCATGCCCACGCCGCCCACTTTCACCAAGGTGAACCCCGCCGACCAGCCCATCCTGTACATCGCCTTGACCTCGCCCACGCTGCCGCTGTGGACTCTGGATGAATACGCCGAGACGCGCCTGGCGCAGCGGGTTTCCATGATCTCCGGCGTGGCGCAAGTGCAGGTGCTGGGCGCTCAGAAGTACGCCGTCCACGTGCAGATGGACCCGCACGCGCTGGCCTCGCGGCAGATCGGCATCAATGAGATTGAATCCGCGCTGAAGAACTGGAACGTAAACCTACCCACGGGCGCCATTATCGGTCCGCAGCGCGCCTTCACCCTCCAAGCCAGCGGGCAGTTGATGAGCGCGGCGGCGTATCGTCCCGTGGTGGTGGCTTACCGCAGCGGTTCGCCGGTGCGCCTCGAAGAGTTGGGCAACATCATCGACAGCGTCGAGGATGACAAGACGGCGTCCTGGTTCTACGCGCATAACGAGCACAGCCGCGCCATCGTTCTGGCCATTCAGCGCCAGCCGGGGACCAACACCATCGAGGTCACCGACGGCGTCAAAAACCTGCTGCCGGTGTTCCGGGCCGAGATTCCTCCCTCGGTTCACATGGACATTCTGTACGACCGGTCCGACACCATCCGCGAATCGTACACCGACGTCGAGTTCACCATGGTGCTGACGCTGGGACTGGTGGTCATGGTGATCTTCCTGTTCCTGCGCAACCTGTCGGCCACCATCATTCCCAGCCTGGCGCTGCCGTTTTCCATTGTCGGAACCTTCGCCGTCATGTACCTGCTCAGCTTCAGCCTGGACAATCTCTCCATGATGGCCCTCATCCTTTCGATCGGGTTCGTGGTGGACGACGCCATCGTCATGCTGGAGAACATTGTCCGGCACATCGAAATGGGCGAGAAGCCCTTGCAGGCCTCGCTGAGAGGCTCCGGCGAAATCGGCTTCACCATCGTGTCCATGACGCTGTCGCTGGCCGCCGTGTTTATTCCCGTGTTGTTCATGGGCGGCGTGCTGGGCCGCTTGTTCAAGGAATTCGCCATCACCATCTGCGTCGCCATCCTGATCTCGGGCGTGGTGTCGGTGACCCTCACGCCCATGCTGTGCAGCCGGTTTTTGCGTTCGGCGCACGAAGAGACGCGGAGCTGGTTCTACCGCGTGACCGAGAGGTTTTTCCAGGGCATGTTGCACGTCTACGACGTGTCGCTGACATGGGTGCTGCGCTACCGGCCGGTGACCATGGCCGTCTCGGTGGTGGTTCTGGCCGCCACTTTGTACATGTTCGTGACCATTCCCAAGGGCTTCATTCCCGACCAGGACACGGATCAGATGCAGGTCTACACGGAAGCCTCGCAGGGGACCTCTTACTACCAGATGGTGGATTACGAGCAGAGGATCGCGGACCTGGTATCCAAGGACGCCAACGTGGATTCCCTGATGGCCAGCGTGGGCGGCGCCACCGCCTCCAACCTGGGCGGCCCCAACTATGGCGAGTTGGTAGTGCACCTGAAGCCGCGCAACAAGCGGCCCTTGGGCGTGAACGACATTATCAAGGAGTTGCGTCCCAAGCTGGCCGGTCTGGCGGGCATGAAATCTTACCTTCAGAATCCGCCAACAATTCAGATCGGCGGCCAGGTCACCAAGAGTCTTTACCAGTTCTCCATGCAGACGCCCGACAAGGCGGAACTCTACGCCCAGACGGACAAGCTCCTGAAGCTGGTGGAGCAAGTGCCGGGTGTGGACGACGTGGCCAGCGACGTAGCCGTCCAGACGCCGCAGGTCAACGTTACCATCGACCGCGACAAAGCGGCGGTCATGAGCGTGAACGCCAACCTGATCGAGAACGCCCTCTACGACGCCTATGGGCCGCGGTGGGTCTCGACGATCTATGGTTCGGTGAACGAATACAAGGTGCTGCTGGAGTTGGAGCCGAAGTACCAGGCTGACCCGCGCGCGCTCTCACTGCTGTATTTCAAGAACAACAACGGCAAACTGATTCCTCTCGACACCATGGCCCACGTGGTTACGGAGACGGGGCCGCAGACCATCAACCATTACGGCCAGCTACCCTCGGCCACCATCTCCTTCAACCTACAGCCGGGCGCGTCGCTGGGCGAGGTGGTCAAACGCATCCAGGCGATTGCCGACCGCGAGCTGCCGGCCACCATCGGCACGCAATTTCAAGGCGCGGCCAAGGCCTTCCAGAGCTCCCTCGGAAACTTGTGGGTGCTGCTGATCATCGCCATCGCGGTGGTGTACATCGTGCTCGGCATTTTGTACGAGAGTTATATCCACCCCATCACTATTCTCTCGGGCCTGCCTTCAGCCGGTTTCGGCGCGCTGATGACCCTGCTGCTCTTCCACATCGACCTAAACATTTACGCGTTTGTGGGCCTCATCATGCTGATCGGCATCGTGGAGAAGAACGCCATCATGCAGATCGATTTCGCCCTGGAAGCCGAGCGCCAGCACAACCTGGCCCCGCGGGACGCCATCTACGAAGGCTGCCTGATCCGCTTCCGGCCGATCATGATGACCACCATGTCGGCGATGCTGGGCGCGGTGCCGATTGCGCTGGGCTACGGCGCGGGCGGCGAGGCGCGCCAGCCGCTGGGCCTGGTCGTGGTGGGCGGCTTGCTGTTTTCGCAACTGGTGACGCTATACCTCACGCCGGTGTTCTACACCTACATGGCGGCGCTGCAGGAGCGGATACAAAGCTGGAAGCGAGGGAAGAAG
>DATFYK010000097.1:0-105571 GCA_035315085.1 Occallatibacter sp. | reverse complement strand
AATTCGTCGCCACCGAGCCGCGCCAGCATGTCGTGGGAGCGAAGCTGCCGCTTCATGCGCAGCGCCACTTCCTGTAAATACAGGTCGCCGACCTGGTGCCCACAAAGGTCATTCACCTGCTTGAAGTCGTCGAGGTCGATGTAGACGAGCCCAAAGATGCCAGCCTTCAGGCGCGCCTCTTCAATGAGGGTGTCGAGATACTTGTCCAGGGAGAAACGGTTGTGGATGTCGGTGAGCAGGTCGAACTCGGAGCGGTGCAGAAGGTCGGAATAAAGCCGCCGGGTCTCAATGGCCAGAGCGGTCAGCGCCACAGCCATGGAGAGCGCCTCCGGCTCGTCGGCGCTGGGTTTGGCGAGCGGATCGAAGGCGGCGAAGAGGGCGCCCAGCACGGGCCCCTTATGAGCGGGAATCTCGCTCTTGACGACGCGCAAGCCGGTGAACTTCGGCGGACAATTTCCCAGTTGCGCTCCATCGGCGATCTGGCACCAGCAGGGAGCGCCTTGCAACTTGAAGGAGACCAGTTCCGTGATCTCTTCGATGATCCCGGCCAGTGGACGGGTTCCGTTGATGTCCTCGAGGATGCGGCTGCGCCGCTGTTCGAGGACAGCCAATGCGGCGGTTTGGCCGCGCACCCTATGCTCCAGGGCCCAACCCCTGGCAACCACGGCGAAGACAATCAAAATCAGCGCGCAGACGACGAGGATCAAATTGCGGATGTTCAGCAAGGAGGGTCGGGCGACAACCGCTATATCGTCCGGAGTGCGCATGAGGATATTGAACGGCACATCGCCCCTGTATGGATTGGAGTTCTCGACAATGCAGATGCCGGCGATGCGGACCCCGGAGCCTAACGGAACCTGTTTCATGGGAGGAAGCGCGGCGCCTCCGAATGGATGGCGGTAGATGGCGGAGAAGACCTGGCCGCCGGAGACCAGGACATACTCATCCTGCGAGTTCTCCCGGACCTCCATCACCACCTGCCCTTCAATGGAGACCAGATCGTAGATATGCTTGCTCCAAGCCAGGTCACTCGCTGTCACCGGCCGAGGAGCGATGGGAGCGTAAACCGGGCTTTCCTGAATCTCGCCGCCGGTCAGCGTCAGGAAGCCGTTGTTCGCCACCGGGAAGCCGGTTGCGTCCGCGACATCGCCGACTCGCAATGGGTCGACGGTCTGGGTCTCAATCCATAGGCTCTTGTTGCTATCCTGCAGCACCACCGATGCGCCGGGCTGGTAGTAGGTGATGGTTCCATGTACCCGGACTCTCTGTGTGTTATCTGTCACGTGAGAACTGGTGATCACCTGATCCATGGGAGTACGTGGGAGGGACCAGGGGCTGGCGCCGGCGCGTTTGAGAATCTTAACGTTCGCGGGCGAGGAAACGCTGAGGGCAACACCCCACATCTGAACCTTGCCATCGAACATTCCGCCGGCAACTCCGGTGATCTCAACCTCGGCGTCGAGCAAGCCTCTAAGCGCATCCGGATCGCTGCCGAGCACCTCTGCATAAACGTATCCCCCCTCGGTGAGTATCTGCAGGGAGGCGGCGCCAATGTTCGGGTCCGCGTTCTTGTCGGCGGCGCGAACGACACCGCGCACTGTGACCAGTATGCTGTCGTATTGCCCGCGGATCAACTCGTCAAAGGCAGCCGGCACAGGCTTGGGCAGGTCGCCATGGCCGACCAGAGAGATGCTATCGCTTAACACAATGGGGCGGAAGCTGCCTTGGGTCTTGCCTCGAATCAAGACGCGATCGCCAGGAACCAGCTTGTATTCCGGCTTGGGGCCGACAAAGATGCCCGCGCCGTCGTCCTGCACAAAGAGGACATAGGCGGCTCTGCTGAAGTACGTTACCGTCGCTTCAAATGCGACCGGTAGACCTTGGTCGGCCTCGGCGTTGCTGAGGGCATGAATGGCGCGCAACGTGGTCAGGGGTGCGGGCGGCGCTGCCCCCCAGGCAACCGAGACTAATCCGAGAATGACGGCAACTGCCGGAATGAGCCTCTTCATCGGGAAGAATCCAGTGGAACTGGTGTTGTCTGGCCCCTGAAAGTTCTTATCGGCAGGGTTGGCCAACGGGATAACCTCCTCGCGAAGAAGAAGTTTACTCCCTTTGAAGGTGGGGTGTCCGGCTGCATATCGGTTCCAGCCGTCATGGAGAGAAAACAGGGCGCCGCGATGCCGGCGCCGGGATGGAAGGCGACTGGTTGGGGAGCGGGCAGGAACATCCTTACCGAAGCCGTTGCAGCCTGGGCCCTGGGCAAGGAGCGCCAGGCGTGGCCGTTTCTCAGGTTTGGTTTTTGGAGATGAGTTCGGGGTTCTGGTTGATGAACAGGGCTTGCCCGCTTTGTTTTTTAGCGTTTTTTGCCTGGTACATGGCGGCGTCGGCAAAGCTCAACAGGCCGTCTTTGGTGACGGCATCCTCCGGGTAGAGGGCAATGCCGACGCTGGCCGAACCGTGCAGGACAAACCCCTCTATGGCAAAGGGCTCGTCGAAGCTGTGTTCGAGCCGATGGGCGATCTCCTCGACCCTGGCGCGGTTGCGCGCCACCGCGAGCAGGGCGGCAAACTCGTCGCCCCCAAGCCGCGCCAGCGTATCGACGGAGCGGAGCTGACGTTTCATACGCAGCGCCACCTCCTGCAGATACAGGTCTCCGACGCGATGGCCGTAGAGGTCGTTGACTTGCTTGAAATCATCGAGGTCGATGTAGATCAACCCGAAGATGCCGGCTTTCAGGCGGGCCTCTTCGATGAGGGCGTCCATCTGCTTGTCCAGGGAGAAGCGGTTGTGCGCGTCTGTAAGCAAGTCGAACTCGGAGCGGCGCATGAGGTCGGAATACAGCCGCCGGGTCTCGATGGCCAGGGTGGCGAGGCGCGCGCCGGCAGAAAGCGCCTCGGCCTCAGCGGCGGCTGGAGAGGTTCCCGGCTCGAACCCGGCAGAGAGGAGGCCCAGCGGCGAACCGGCGCGGGCGGGAATCTGTTCGCTAACGACGCGCATGGATTCTGGCGCCTGCGGGTAATTTCCCAGCCGTGCTCCATCGGTGACTTCGCACCAGCAGCGAACTCCGTCGAGCCGGAAGGAAACCATTTCAGTGATTTCTTCGAGAATCTCAGCCAGAGGACGGGAGCCGTTGATGTCCTCGAGGATGCGGCTGCGCCGCTGTTCGAGTTGGGCCATGCGCCGTTCAAGCGCGGCCTCGGCCTCAATGCGGGCGGCCAGGGCGGCGGCTTTCTGGCGCACTTTGCGTTCCAGGGTCCAGCTCCAGGCGCCTACAACGGCCACCACCACCAGCAGCAAGCCGACGAGGAGGATGAGGTTGCGAATGTTCAACAAGGAAGGGTTGGCGACGACCGCAATATCGTCAAAGGAACGCAGCAGAATCTCGAATGGCACAGCAGCGCCGAATGGGTCGGAGTTGTGGACGGTGCAGATTCCCGTTACCCGCACCTTGGAACCCAGCGGAACCTGCTTCATGTTCATCAGCGGACCGGTAGGGTGCCGGTAGATGGCTGAGAACGGGTGGCCATCCGCGACCAGGGTGTATTCGTCCTGTGCACCCCCACGCGCCTGCACCATGATCTGTCCTTCGATGGAAACCAGATCGTAGTGATGCCCAATACCCCGGTTGCCGCTCACGGCCAATTGCTCCCAGGTCACAGGGAGTGGATCGACCGGCGCCTGCACGTGGCTATCTTTGATTTCGCCATGAGTCAGTTCCAAAAAGCCATCGTTTGCGCTCCGTGCCTGATCGGCAAGCATTACACTGGGGAATCCCGTTGCGTCCGCCAGGTCGCCCATGCGCAGAGGGATGTTGGTCCTGGTCCTGATCCACAGGCTCCTGCCGCCGTACTGCAGCACAACGGCAGCGCCGGGCTGGTAATAGGTGATGGTTCCATGTACCCGGACCCTCTGCGTTAGATCCTGCACACGATAGCCGCCTAAGACCTGGTTCATGGGCGTGACCGGGAGATTCCATATGTTGGTATCGGCGCGCTTGAGGATTTTTATGTTTGCGTACGTGGAAACATGGAGCACTATTCCGGTCTGCTGCATCTTGTCGTCGAATTCCCCTCCAGCTGCCCCGGTGATCTCCACCTCGTTATCCAGCAGGTCATAGAGCGCCTCCTGATTGTCGCTATCCACGGCTGCCTCGACATAGCCTCCGTCGGTGACCACCTGTAGAGTGGTGCTGCGAAACGGGGCCTGCGAACTCCAGACCAGGTCGGCGGCGTGAATCACACCGTGCATGGTGACCAGCACGCAGTCGCGCTGCCCGAGGGCCAGGTCGCCGAAGTTGACGGGAATGGGTATGGGGAGGGCTCCGTGGTGGAGCACCGCTATGTCATTGCTCACGACAATGGGACGGAAGCTCTCTCGCGTCGTCCCTTTTATCAGGACGCGATCGCCGGGGACCAGTTTGGCGTCCGTGGTGGCGAGCACAAAAACGGCCAAGTCACCATCCTGCACAAAGAGCAGATGTTCATAGCTGCGGAAGTAGGTAACCGTGGCCTCGAAGGCGACGGGCAGCGCATGGCTGGCTTCGTCATTCGTCAAGGCATGAATGGCGCTCAGGGTGGTGAGGGGGGCGGGAGCTGCTGCCCAGCCAGTCGAGGCCCATCCGAGAATGATCGCGAAAGCGGGAATCAACCACTTCATCGAAAAAACCCGATGATATCTACGCCGTTTCATTCGATCCCCGACAACTTCCGCCGGCTGGACTCAACCCATCCGTCACTCCGGCATGAGAAACCATCCGGGCGCCTGCGAGCAAGCGAATCCGCCAGAACTCGATGTGTACCAATCTTACTCTCAAGTAAACCTAGTCGAATGATCCTTTTGGGGTAGATGGCGGCATCTTGCCGGCCCCGGATTGCCGGCGGTGGTTTCGCCCTACAGCTTGTCTGAATTGCTTTAACGGGTTCCGTTGCCCGAAGAGGATGCCGCCGAGGCCACCGGCTGCCTGGCCTGCGCCTCGCGCGCATGCACGCGCCGGTTGAACTCGTGAATCACGCGAGCCACATAGGCCTGGGTCTCGCGGTAGGGCGGAATGCCGTTGTACTTGTCGACCGCTTCCGGTCCGGCATTATAGGCCGCCAGCGCCAGGGCCAGATGGTCGTGGTAGCGGGTGAGCAGCGCGTCCAGATAGGCCGTGCCGCCGCGCACATTTTCGTCGGGCTTGAAGCTGTCCTCGACGCCCAGTCCGGCGGCCGTTCCCGGCATCAACTGCATCAGCCCGCGGGCGCCGGCGCGGCTTACGGCGCGGGCGTTGCCGCCGCTCTCGGCCTTCACCACGCTGGCCAGCAGGTCTACGTCCAGGTTGTGCTCACTGCCTGCTTTGACCAGCATCTCGTGCAAGTCTGCCGGGGAAAGCCCGGCGTCCGGACTGGCCGCGGCCGCTGTTGCGGATGCCGGTGGCGCGGGCGGATCGGGAACCTGCTCAACCCCGGCGATCTCCTCCGGCGCGAACTCGATATAGCTGTCCTCACCTGCGCCCAGGTAGAGCCGGACGCGGCCCTCGACCTGGGCATGATGGTTGCAGCGCATCTCGAAGCCGTTGCGCAGGGTGATGCGCTCGGCTGTCTGAGCCGCGGCCGCAAGGCTCGCCAAAGCCGCCAGGGCTCCTACCGCGATGAAGATTTTCCCGCGCATTCCCAGTCGCACTTTCCCATCCTAACCTTGCGGTTACACTTTGGCAGCAGAAAACTTAGCCACGGAAGCTTCCAGCACCACGGCCACGCCGTCCTCGTTGTTGGGCGGGGCCTGCTTCCAGCCGCGCATCCTGGCCATGATACGCAGTTCCGCCGCCGCATTGCCCATTATTACGCCCTGGCCCGCCCACTCCAGCATGTCCACGTCGTTCCAGTTGTCGCCGATGGCCATGGTCTGCTTGCGATCCACGCCCAGCCGCGCCGCAAGCCGTTGCAACGCCCAGCCCTTGGAGACTCCAGGCGGCAACAGGTCCAGGATCGACAAATCGCGTCCCGGATACTCGGTCCGGACACACTCGCAACTTCCGCTCCACTCGCTGGCCTTGATCGCCTTCTCGGCCTTCCGCATCTTGCTCAGTCCACCGGCCACCATGCCCTGAATCGGATCTTCGCCGTCGCTGAGCGCATCTTCGAGCGGCTTGACCACCTCGATGGCGTCGCGGTTGGCCTCGACCCAAAGAGCGATTCGCGCGTGCGTCTGTTCCAGGTCTTCGAGCACCAGCTCGCCGCGTCCCGGTTTGTCAAAGGTGAAAACCAGCGCTCCGAACGGCCGGAGCAATCCGCACAGCCCGCGCGCCACTCGAGCCTGGAGTTGGCAGCGGTCGATCGGCTCGCCGCCCAGGGTTCGGATCACTGCTCCATTGGACGCAATCAGCGGCGTATCCGCTCGCAGGCCCAGCCCTTCGAAGAGCGGCGCCGTATAGGCCGGACGCCGGCCGGTAGCGATGGCCACAGTGATCCCTGCTTCCTGCGCGGCCCTGAGCGCCCGCGCGGTGCGTGGCGTCAACGCCTGCCCGATGGCCGGCAGCAGGGTTCCATCCATGTCGATTGCCACCAGGCGAACGGGAGGGTGCATATCTCAAGTGTAGCGGGTGGGAAGCCGGTGTGAGTGCGCGGCGCCATCTGTGATGCCGGTCATGCCCGGCGCTGCTGTCGGATTGTTATCGTTGCGTCATGAGAAAGTGCGGGTTAGCTCTCATCGCTCTGCTGTCGATCTGTCCGCTCACGGCCCAGGACGCGACGTCGAAGGCTGCTTCTGCCGGCTCGCCGGAGATTTTTTTAATTGGCAGCGTGCATCATATGCACTTCGAGGAGCGGTATCACTACTCGCTCATCGACCTACAGGCCCAGGTGCGGTCGCTTCATCCCGATGTGGTCTGCGGCGAGATTCCGCCGGAAGCTTTCAACGGACCGATGGAGGGAAACTTTCCACCCGAGGCGGCCATGCTGGCCGAGATGGCTCCAGAATGGGGTGTGCACTTCATTCCCGCCGACTGGCGGGTCAGTTTTGCCTGGCAGGAGCGCGCCGAGAAACAGGAGTCCGAGGATAAGGCGAAAACCGCCCAGGAAGCTGCCGAGAAGAGCAAGGTGATGGCCTATCTGGCCGCTTTTTCCGGCGATTCGTTGTACGACTACATGAACAGTTCGGCACCGTACCTGTCCCTGATCGATCACATCTATGAAGATGTAGTGGGAGAAAACACCCCCTCCGACATCGCCGCCGGCGCCTGGCACGAGCGCAACCGCAAGATCGTGGAAAACTGCCTGAGCGAAGCGGGTCCGGCCAGGCGCATTGTCTTTGTCTTCGGCAACGATCACCTTCCGCAACTGCGGCGGCAATTGGCCGCGCGCGGCCTGAAGGGACAGATTCCGGCGCGGGCCTTCACTCCGGCGGGGCTGGGAACCATGTCCCCAGCCGTGATTGCCCGCTGGCAACGCAACCTGAAAAACCTGGAAGGCATTGCGGACGGAACGATTGCGGTCTCCGCCGACAATCGGGCCAAGGTGAAGGACACGAATCGCGCGCCCGCATTGCGCAGCGAGATTGAGATTTATCTGGCTCGCCAAAAAACTCCGTAGAGTAAATGTTGTTATTGGGGCCGGTTGCATCCGTTAGGCTTAGAGAGATGGAACGCATTTGCAGCCATTGCCACGCCGTACTGAGTCCCGAGACCGTTGCCGACTGGTGTCCCGCGTGCGGAGGAGCGCTGATTGAGCGGGCCAGCCTCCCTGCTTACGGCCAGACTGGCGGGCCTGCGCCCGAAGTGGATCATCGCGGCATCGTGCTGCCCCGGCGTCACGCGGTGGGAGGAATTATTACGCCGCAGTGAGGATTGCCGTCGCTTGATGAGTCATCTCTTGCCTTCAGTCTCCGGCGTAACCTCTTCGTCGGGAAGCGGCCATGGAATGACAGGAATAAAGTCCGCGATTACGCGCTTGCGTTCGCGCAGTTCAATCGTTTCTCCGGCCTTGAGCCAGGCTATCAACTGGCGGGTGTTGCGCAACTGACTGAGAGTGATTGAAGGCATGGGTGTAGTCTGACACAGTTTGCTTACGAGTCGAAAGACTTTTCACCTTAAGCTGTTGGACTTTTCCCGATTTGATGAAGAGCCAATGGGTGCCCGATCGGAGAGAATCCCAGGTCCGAATATCCGGACCTGGGGCACCCGCATTTCCAATGTGATTCAGTGATCGGATTCCCAGCAAAGGATTTCAATTCTTGGGAATACTACGGCTGGCGAAGTACGGGAACGCTCATCGGTTTGGATGGAGCAATCGTGAAGTGAGCCGCATCAGCACCGGCCGTTACTCGTAGCGCAGCGCCTCGGCGGGCAGGATGCGGGCGGCGGCGGACGATGGATAGAGCGTAGCCAGCAGCGAAATCCCGATGGAGACTGCGGAGACAATGATGCCGTCGAGCGGACGGGGCGCGAAGGGCAGCGTGTCGATGGAGTAGACTTCGGCGGAGAGATGGATGAAGTGGTAATGTCCGCCGGCCCAGGCGGCAAGGTAGCCGAGCAGCAATCCAAGAACGGTGCCGATGAGGCTGATGAGAAAGCCTTGCAGCAGGAAGATGCGCCGCACCTGCGCAGGCTCGACGCCGAAGCTCATCATCACGGCGATGTCGCGAGTCTTCTCCATCACCATCATGGTGAGCGCGATGAGAATATTGAGCGCGGCCACGATCACGATGAGCGCGATCACGATGAAGGTGACCACCTGTTCGAGCTTGAGGGCGCGGAAGAGCTCGCGGTTCTGCTCCATCCAGTTGGTGGTCATGTATCCCTTGCCGGCGGCCTGCTCGATGGCGCGGCCGATGGCCGGAGCGCGGTCCAGATCGTCCACCTTGAAGCTGATGACCGACAGCAGGTCCGGCTCGCTGAAGAGGCGCTGCGCGTCAGCCAGGCGCAAGAAGCCCATCTGCGCGTCGTACTGGTAAAGGCCGGAGTGGAATGTGCCCGCGAGGCGAAAGGGCACGTATTTGGGGATGATGCCGTACGGGGTCATTTCTCCCTGCGGGCTGATGATCATCACGGAATCGCCAACGGATGCGCCGACGGTCTCCGCCAGGTCTTTGCCCAGGACGACCGGCGGAAGTTCTGCGTTTACCGCGGAGACAGGCTCCGGCCGCGGTTCCAGCGCGCGCGCCGAGCCCGGCGTGGCCGTGGCCAGCAGGTCGCTCACCGTCTGTTCCTCATCGGGCAGAATGCCTTCCAGCAGCGCGCCTCCATCGCGGGCTCCGCGCGCAACCAGCACCTGCTCGTAGAGCCCGGGCGAAGCCGCGGTGACGTGAGGCACCTTGCGCAGCCGGTCGAGCAGCGGCCGCCAGTCGCGAATGCCGTCATCCTTCACGCGCATCAGTTGCACATGCGCGCTGGATCCCAGCAGCCGGTCCTGCAGGTCGCGTTTCATGCCGTTGGTGATGGCCAGCGCGATGATGAGCGCGGCCACTCCGGCGGCCACGCCCGCGATGGAGATGACGGTGACCACCCCAACCACGGCCTGCCGCCGTTTGGCCTTCAGGTACCGCGCCGCCAGAAAAAGTTCGAATCGCATCGAATCTGCCTTGCTTGCACGCCTACTTCGCCTGGGCGGCGATCACCGTCTTGGCCACGCCCACGTTGTCGTGCCGGTCGTAGACGCGGACGGCGATCAGGTGCTCGGCGAGTTTACCGCCGGGCGCGTCGAGAGAGATGCGCAACTCATAGTGCTCGCGCCGGGAGTCGGAGAGCTTGCCCACCGGCTCGATGAACTGCCAGGGTCCGGCGTCGAGCGAGTACTCGGCGTGGGCGATGGGCGAGAAGGCATCCTCAGCGTCAAACGTCACGCGAAACGGTTTCGCGCAGGGCGCGTGCGTGCAATCGGCTTCTCCTTCAACCGCCTTCAGTCCGCTGATCACCGGCGGCGTGGTATCCACCTCGAAGCGTTCGCTCACCCTGGCGCCGGTGAGGGCGTCGCCGGGAGTGTGCGAGGGCGCGTCGGAAGCGATGACCTTGATCTGGTAGCCGCCGTCGGGAATCTGCGTCGCGTCAAAGGTGTAGAACTTGTCGGTGACTCCATCCTTGAGCAGCCGCCACACGTGTTCGCCGTCTCCGCGCAGATAAAGGGCAAAGGTCAGGTCGTCGCCGTTGTCGTCATGTGCCGCCCAGCGCACGGTGATCGCGGTGCGGTCCTTGAAGGCCTGCAGGGGCGCGCTCGATCCCGCGTCGTAGCTCGCATTCTGGCTGGACGAGGGTAAAACAATGTTGACCGGCGGCGGCTGGTTGCCGGGCTGGTTCTGGGCCAGGCTTTGAGGATTGACGCGCGCGCCCGGCACCACCATCAACTCGTCCACCACCGGCGCCGAATTCACAGGCAGATAATTCACGCCCACGCTGCCTAAGGTTCCACCCGCGTTTAACACGGCCTTCCATTGCAAAAAGCGTCCCGCCGGAGAAGCCACCGCGCCGTCCTTAAGCGGCTGCCAGTCGGACCATCCCCAGTCGCTGCGGCCGCGCACCGGCTGCTCCACGTTGCCGGAGCGGGTCAGGAGCTCATAGCCGGCCGAGCCCGGCTCAACCTCGACGCGGCCAAAGCGGGCCAGCGCGCCCGCATCCAGCACGTCGCTCGCGTACTCATGCTTTTCGGCGGCTGCGCCAAAGCGGAAGAGCTTGCCGGTATTGCCGCTGCCGATGAACAGGCCGTTCTCTGCGACCGCCAGGCTCAAGCCCTGTTGCGCATCCAGATGGGCCACGTCGGCGTAGCTGCCATCGTCCGCGATCCTGAACACTCGCCCCCGGTTTCCGGTGAGCGCCAGCAGGCCGTCCGGGCGCGCGGCCAATGCGTAGACAACCTCGTCCTTGCCGGACCAGAGTTTGCGCGGCGCCTGAGCCGAGTCTGGGAGGCCGGGGGCCAGGATGTAGATCTCGCTTCCCTCTGGCACGGAGACGCTGGTGTTGGCCGCTTGCAGCGACCCCGGCTGGACGATGGTGAGGGTTGCCGTGCCGACTCCCTGCACAGGCAGCGGAGGGAGCGGATTACGGCTCTTGTCGCCCACGCTGGCTGCGTAGATGGTCCCGTTCGCGCCCACCGCCACCGCGGTGATCTCGCGCCTGGGGGCCTCGAAGAGCACGTAGCCCTTGCCTTGCGGGCTGATCCGGTAGACCAAGCCCGATCCGTCCGTGCCGGCGATCAGGTTGCCCTTCGCGTCCCAAGCCAGCGAGCGGATGTGCTGTTCGTCGCTCTTGAAGAATAGTTCCGGTTTGCCTTGTGGTTTGACTGGATCGCCTTTTGCTTGAGGATTGGTCGGACCTACGCGATACACCGCTCCCGGCCCGCCGGTGGCGATGTAGAGCCGTCCGGCTGCGTCGAAGGTCAGGTCCCAGATGTAATGCGACTTCACGTCGGCCTTATCGCTGGTAGATTTACCGTCGGAAGTGCTTGCGCCGTCGAACTGTGCGGCATTGAAGACCATCGTGGCGCTGTTGTCATCTTGCTTCGCCGTCGCATCGGGCTTCAGGTGGTAGACCTTTCCGCTAGGCAGCGTGGCCGCATAGAGCGCCCCATCTGGTCCCAGCCGCACCACCTGCACGCTCAGGTCTTTGCTCTCGAAAAGCGTGAACGGCTTGCCGTCCTTGCCCACGCGCAGTACCGCGGCCGGCGAAGCTGTTCCCACGTAGGCAGTTCCGTTCGCATCTACGGCCACCGACCACACAAAAGTCGAGGGCGTGGTGAGCAGCTCGCTCAAGGCCGGCCCCTCGCGCAGATGGCCGTCGCTCCAGAGCGCAACCCCCTGCGGCGTGCCCTTTTCAAACTCCTCCAGCCGCGACTGAGTCCACAGGTGGGTCCCCTGGGCCAAGACCGGTTGCAATGCGGCAATGGCCAGCAAGGCCGTGATCGCGGGAAGACTCCATGCGGAGGGGAAGCGGCAAATTGTGCGAATCGAGACAAACATGCTGGATTTGAGTCTACTAAAGATGGGGGCGGCAGGGCAGGTTACGCGTGGATGCAGTGGGCCGGACGAGTGAAGTGGGCTGTTCGGTGAACGCGAAGCTTCTTGATGCCCGGCCTTGCACGCTCGCCCTAAGCTGACAATCTTGCCACAACGACGGGAATATAGAAGCCGCTCTCCGGCGGCATGATCCAGCGAATATCTTCGAATCCCGTTTGGTTCAATGCGGCTGAGAGCTCGTCTCGCAGCAGGCACCGGTACTCCGACACAAAGTGATGCGCCTTCCATCCGCGCTCCGACTCGATCGTAATGTAAAGGTGGAGTACGTATCCCGCATCTTTCCCCGTGTTCTGAGTCCAGTCCCACACCTGATGAACAATGCGGCGGCTGCCTGGCGCACCGAAGAAAGCCGGCTTCTGGATCGTGGGCCTTTCCACGATGAGCGCGTCATAATCTCGGATGCTGGCCACGAAGAGCCCATTGGGCTTGAGCTTCCGCCGAATGGCCGCCGCTGCTTGCACAACTTGCCCGGTGCTCAGATGCGGCAATGCATTGTCCATGGATATCACGACATCAAAGCCACTCTCCGCGATCTCCTTGAGCGAGGTCATGTCGGAGACGCAAAACGAGACGGTCAGTCCCCGCTGCCGCGCCTCCCGCTGCGCGCGACGGACCGCTGCCTCGCTCAGGTCCGATGCCACGACCTGGTGACCCATCCCGGCCAGCCCCATTGCCTGGGTGCCAATGCCGCATGAGCAATCGAGAATCTTCAGCGGAGTCCCAGCGCCATGCAAGGTCAGCAGATTGCCGAGAATCTTGGCCTGGCGCGCGATGGCGCTCTCCCAATCCTCGAAGATCAGGTGATAGGAATCGGTGAGCGCTTCGTAAAAATCAAGAACCTTCCCGGCCATTTTGAACACCAATCGTGGAACAGACTTCCCTCACGACCTCATAAAGAAGGCCTGTTCAAGACTTTGTCGAGACAAACATGCTGCCGTTGAGTCTACTAAAGTTGGGGGCGGCCGGGCATATTGCGGGCGGAGACGGCGCGATTCGACGGCGCCAGGGTTACTGAGAATCCGGCAGCACCCGGAAAGCTACACTGAGCCCCAGGGAGTGTGGAGATGAAGTTGGTTGTCCTAATTGCGTTGCTGGGTGCGTCTGTTGCGTTCGCCCAGGCCCCGGCAACTCCTGCGGCGCAACCAGCGCAACTGCGCGCGCAATCCACCGTGGTGCTTGTTCCCGCACTGGTGCGGAATGCCCAGGGAGAGCTTGTCTTCACGCTCAAGGCCGGCGATTTCCGCGTGACCGATGACGGCGTCGAACAGCAGCTCACGCTCGATGAGGATACCGGCGGCGAGCCGCTGGCGCTTGTGGTTGCGGTGGAAACGGGCCGCGCCGGCGCCCGCAAGCTCGACGCCTACCGGAATCTCGACGTGGTGATTGCGGCCGTCGTCGGCAACGTTTCTCACCGGGTTGCCGTCGTGGGCTTCGACAGCGCTCCCACGCTGCTTCAAGGCTTCACGTCCAACGTGGATGCAGCCGGAGCCTCGCTCCGCGACCTGGAGCCGGGAGACAAGGGCGCGGCCATCCTCGACGGCCTCAAGTTTTCGGTGGACCTGCTGCGCACCCAGCCGCCGCCCTGGCGCCGCGCCATTCTGCTCATCTCGGAGACCGTGGACCACGGCAGTCAGACAACGATGGAAGATGCGCTGCGCGCCATCGGCGATACCAACACGGCCATCTACAGCGTTGCCTTTTCGAGCGGCAAGGCCGATGCCGCGCACTATGCAGACAGGGAATTGCCCATCCACCCCGGCGGCAGCGCAGGCGGCATTTCTTTTGAGAATGCCCACCCCGGCCCGCCGCATGGATGCATGGGCAAGGACCCCGATCCGGACGCGACGCAGAACAAGGCCGAGCAGGCATTTGACTGCCTGGGTCTGCTTGCTCCTCCCCTGGCGCTGACGAAATTGGCTGCCATCCGCGCTGCCGAGGGTCTTGAGCGCAACGTCCCCGAGACGGTGGCTCAACTTACTGGCGGCGAATATTTCAAGTTTGAAAACAGCAAGAGCCTAGAGCGCGATCTGCTCACCATTTCGAATCACATGCCCAACCGCTATGTGCTGAGTTTTCACCCGCAGTCGCCACATCCGGGGTTTCATGCCGTCGAACTACGGCTGAAGGATCATCCCGGCCTTCGCGTCACCGCCAGAAGCGGCTATTGGGCAGACAGCGATGCAGCGGCCACACCTCAACCTTGAGGAGATTCGCGCTTGAGGGACTACCTTCCGCCGCGGAACTGAATAATCCGCCGCCGGTCGCGCTTCGAGGGCCGGCGCTCGGGCAAGGGCGCAAATTCCTGCATTGCCTTGCGCTCTTCCGCTGCCTTGAGCCGCGCCGCCTTGCTGGCTTCTGTCTCGCGATAGAGGGTCTGCGCCACCGCCGCCGGCCCGCGCATCTCGCTCAGCAGCAGCACCTCGACAAGAAACTCGCCGCCCTCGTTCCTGACCGTCAGCAGATCGCCAACGCGGACCTCGCGCGCGGGCTTGGCCTGGATGCCGTTGGAGTGAATGCGGCCCAGATCACAGGCCTTTTGAGCCAGCGCCCGCGTCCTGAAGAAGCGCGCGGCCCAGAGCCATTTGTCGATGCGCACGGAGGCCATAACTGTATTCTCGTACAAGAACCGCGCCTTTGAGGTTTCGCAAACGGAAACAGCATATACTGCGTCTTGTAAATGCAATTGCCGGCAAAAAATCACTTTCAGGTCGAACAAAAATGAACTCTCGCACATTGCGCCTGGTTTCTTCAGGCATTCTTTTCTTTGCCATTCCACTGCCCGGGCAGGTTCATCACCCGCGTCATTCCCGCTATCCCAACTCGCCCTCGAACGACCCCCAGTTGCAGATTCCCTCCGACCAGGCGCAATCCTGTTTCACGCCGGAGAGCAGCCTCAGCGGCTACGACCAATTCGAGCAATTCGATACCTTTGTCCAGCCGGCCAGCAAGGGCTATCTGTGCATCAGCATTCCCGCCGGCAAGACGTTTGTCATCGACCATCTCTTTGCCGAGGCCGATTACGACCGGGAGCTGCCGGCGCCCGCCGAGTGGTATTTGGACATGACGGTTGGAAGTTACGAGCAGATGACCGGATTTGCGGCCAACAGGGTTGGCTCCGCAACGCCCAATCCCCATTACGTGCTTTCGCAGGCGGTGCATCTGGCGGCGACGGGCGGCACACGCGTCACACTAATCATGCATAACTACTACGTCAACACCAACAGCTCGATTACGGAAACGCCGGGAACCGCCAGCCTGTCGCTGATCGGACACTGGGAGTAGGGGACCGGTTCTCCGGCCACGAAAAGAAATCGGGATACCAAGGCCCCCGGTATCCCGATTGCAACCTGCTTGGGATTGGAAAAAATCCTAATTCGCCAGCACAGCCCGGTAGCGGACCTTGTTCTTCTTCACCTTTTCGATGGCTTCGTTCACCTTGGCCATGGGGAAGGACTCGGTCTGCGCTTTCACGCCGTGGCGCGCGGCCACGTCCAGCATCTCCCTCAGCCGGTAAGGGCTGCCGGTGGGGTTGCCGCTGATGGAGCGGAGACCGGAGATGAGCGGAAACGCGTGCACGGCTACCGGCGAAGGTGGAATGCCCACAAAGCACAGCGCTCCGGTGGGCCGCAGGGCCTGAACGTAGATTCCCCAATCCTGGTCGGCGTTGACGGTGCTCAAAATGAAGTCCTGAGTCCCGGCTACTTCTTTCAGGGCCTTGGATTCGCGGCTGTTGACAAAGTTGTGCGCGCCCAGCGCCCGAGCCTCTTCTTCCTTGCCGGGCGATGTGGAAAAGGCCGTTACCTCCGCGCCGAAGACCCGCGCGAACTGGATGGCGATGTGCCCCAGCCCGCCGATGCCCACGATGCCAACCCGCGAAGAGGGGTTGACGCCATGGTTGCGCATCGGATTAAAGACGGTAATGCCGCCGCACAGAAGCGGCGCGGCCTGCTCGCTGCCCAGGGCCTCGGGGATGGGAATCACGAAGCGGGCATTGGCGCGGACGCGGTCCGCGTAGCCGCCATTGCGGTGCACGCAGGTGCCTTCGGCCGCCGGGCACAAATTCTCCAACCCACAGGTGCACCACTCGCATTCGCCGCAGGAGTTCGATTGCCAGCCCAGGCCCACGCGCTGGCCCACTGCGAGCGAGTGCACAGCGTCACCCACCGCCGCAACGGCGCCGATAATCTCATGGCCGGGAATGAACGGATACTGGCTGATGCCCCAGTCGTTGGAGATCAGGTGAAGATCGCTGTGGCAGATGCCACAGTGGGTGATGGCGATCTCCACCTCCTGCGGGCCTAATTCGCCTGGGTCATAGCGAAACGGCAATAGTTCCGCTCCTGCCGCGTGAGCTGCCAGTCCTTGAATTTGAGCCATGGTCGTTTGAGAGTCCTCGCTTGGGGGGTGGCAAAGATGCCGGCAGAATTCAAGAAGACGCCGACGCGTACGTTGCGGGAGTGAATCCCCGCCAAACCTAGTTTAACCCGCCGCCCGGCTCTATGTGCAGGTTCAAAATCTGGAATCCGCTCAGCACCCCCCCGACAGACGCCTCGCCCGCCACCTCCGCCGATTCTCCATTCAGGTTCACATCCTGCGCCGTGCGCAGCGGCTCCAGTGCATTGGCCACTGACAGTGGGAGGCTGGAAAGCGTCTGACCGGCCATGCCTGCCTGGGATTCAGGCACCAACAGACTCACATAGATGCGGTCTGCCGGGTGCTGCCGTCGGGCTTGCGCCAGCACCGTCTCCAACCCGGCTGGGCGGGCGGAAAGCCGGGGCTGGTCCAGAGTCCGGTCCAGCGTGCCGGAATCTGAGATGAGAAGGCGCAGGTTCCCCGCGCCCAGCCTGGCCGGCAGCGTGACGGGAATGCGAACATTCCGCGCCGGCTGCTGCCAGGGACGGATGGTTGCCTCCACCACCACGGTATCGCCGGCATGGACAAGATCGTTTGAAACCAGCCTCGCCGTCTCCAGTTCCACCTGCACGCGCCGCGGGACGGCCTCTGCCCGCAGATCGATTTCGCGCACGGCGCCCTGCCGTGCTCCATTCGAGTAGAGCCGCGCAAAACGCTCGCCAGTCTGGAGCGCGACCGTCATGGGCGCGGGGGTTGGATCGCCGGCCGAGGCCCACAGGTCGAGCGAAGACGGCGGGTATCCGTCCAAAAGGATGCTGCCAGTCAGGTGGTAGCTGGTTTCAAAGGTGCTTTCGTTGGTCTCCAGCAGCGCTTGATACAGCGTCACGATTACAGCCTGGGGGGTGAGCGAGGGCAGATCCAGAATTTCGACGTTGACCTTCCGTTCGCCTTGCGGCTGGTGAACGGTGATGTGCACGGGAATCATGCGCGGCTTTGCGCCCAGGACGCCGCGAATGGCGGAATCGCGGTCCTCGGTAAAGGCGCCGATCATGTCGCCGGTGTTGACGATCTTGAAGCCGTTAAACGGCGAGGCCAGGGTGGCAACCACCTCGGCCGTGGTCATGGGCAGCGAAACCGGCCCGGCCTGCAGGATCGGATGGCCGCAGGCCAGCAATTGCTTCGGATCGATGTAAGTTACTGTGCAGGTGGCTGCAATCTCCAGGTCGCCGCGCACCAGTTGCGCGCTCACCGCCGACCCCGGCACAACCGTAGCCAGTGCCGCGGCGGAAGGCTCAACGGACGGCCCCGCGCCAGACTCGGACGAGCCGCCCATCCCTCCGGCCGCAACCATTTCCAGGCCCGTGCCGGCCATCTGCTGTTGCCAAAGGCGAATTGCCTCAGGCCGGAATCCGCTCATCACCAGCGGCGTCTCCATCGCCTGAATGGGCGCCTGATAGCTCAAGCCGCCTGCGGATTGGCTGCTATCGGCGCTTGCGGATGAACTCGAAAAGGAGGCCGGGTTCCGGCTGGCGGAGCCCGTCAGCGCGGCCGAGGCCGTTTGGGCGGCGTCGATGGGCAGGTCGCGCACCTCCAGCATCTGCTCGATGGGCGTGATGCCGGCGATGGGGTCCTTGCTGAACTCGCCGATGCGGAAAGAGAGAGAGCCCAGCAGCCGGTTGCCGATGTATACCGGGCTGCCGCTCATGCCGGCCACCACCCCGGTGTATTCGGGCTTGGCGCCGTGCAGTTGGACCAGGATCATGTCATGGCCGGGGCCGCGTACGCCACGCAGCACGCCCAGGATATCCACCTCCATCGGCTCGGGCTTGCTCCCCGTAAAGACCGTCCAGGCAGTGGCGGTCATGCCGCGGTGTACTTGGCTGAGCGGGAAGAATCCGCCGCTCGAAGGTGGAGGACCGGCGGCAACGGGCGTACTTTGCGCGGGCAGCAGGCCGGTGAACAGCGGCAAAGCCAACGCCATGCCCAACGCGACGACCAGGGCAGCAGGACGAATCCGGGTTTCCTTCAGGCGAGTTTTCACGTCTATAAGAGTACAGCTTTGCAGCAGCCCCTAGCCTCTCGCCTCTAGCTGCTAGCTGAATGCATCCAGGCGCCGGCTGTTACGGTGGTAATTGGAGTTTTTGGGCTGGAGCCTGAAGCTGTCTTACCGTATGCTATGGAGCACGGAGGTCGTCATGTCCACGATGCGCCGGTCCATTCACGCTGTTCGCCGTTTACCGCTTGCAGGGTTGTTGGTTTTTCTTTTGGTCATGGCGGCCACACCGCTGAGCCGGGCCCAAACCCAGCCTCAGCCGCAGCC
The DNA here is from genome assembly GCA_035315085.1 of Occallatibacter sp. GTDB lineage: Bacteria > Acidobacteriota > Terriglobia > Terriglobales > Acidobacteriaceae > Telmatobacter. Next base: position 86,919 of record DATFYK010000097.1, on the reverse strand, counting down.
CCAGCCTCAATCCCTGCCCGAGCCTCAATCCCAGCCCCAGCAGCCTCAGCAACCCGACCAGGCCGCGCCGGACGCAGGCGGTCCCAGCGGCGACACCGGGGTCATTGCCCTGCCCAAGAAGAAGGACACGACGGGAGATGTGCCGCCGCCGGCCCCGGTCGCGCCCAAGGTCAAGAATCCAGAAGGGATGAGCAACTTTTCATTGCGCATTGAGGTCCCCGAGGTCACCGTGGACGTGGGCGTGCTGCTGGAAAAGACCAACCAGTTCGTGCCCGGCCTGAAGCCCGCCAACTTCCGCGTATACGAGGACGGAGTGGAGCAGAAAATCACCGGTTTCAAGCGCGTCGAGGCGCCCATCACGGTCCTAATGATCTGCGAGTTTGCCGCCAACAACTACAGTTTTATCTACGACATGCGCAACGCCGCCTTCGCCTTTGCGAATCAGCTTCGCCCGCAGGACTACGTGGCCTTGATGACCTTCGACATGCGCACCCAGATCCAGCTCGACTTCACCCAGGACAAGCGCCAGTTTGCTCAAGCCATCAACTCACTCCGCGTCCCCGGCTTCAGGGAGACCAACCTCTTCGACGCCCTATACGAAGGCCTCGACCGGCTGGAGCGCGTCGAGGGGCGCAAGTACATCATCCTCATTGCTACCGGCGTGGATACCTTCTCCAAGCTCACCCTGGACAAGATCCTGAAGAAGGTCAAGGCCACGCAAGACATAACCATCTACACTGTCTCCACCGGAGGTTTCGCCCGCGCTGTCAGCCGGCACGGCGACAGTCTGACCTTCCTTCAGGCGGACAATCAGATGAGAACCTTTGCCAGCTTGACGGGCGGCGCCAGCTACTACCCGCGCTTCACCGGAGAATATCCGGACATCTTTCAGGAGATCAACCAGAATATCCGCTCAAAATACCTACTGGTCTACCACCCCACCAACGCCAAGCAGGACGGCACCTATCGCAAGCTTCGCGTGGAATTGGTGGGCGAGGAGGGCCAGCCGTTGCGCATCCAGGACGAGAAGCACAAGCCGCTCAAATACGACATCATTGCCCGCGACGGCTACCGGGCCAAACAGGAAGTGGAGTAACGGGGGCTTGAAAGCCCAGCAGGCGAGAACTGCCCGAGAGCCGCCCCCAGCCATAGGTCCTCGGGGTCGATCGACCGGCGGAACCGCGGTCTATTTGAACTGCTTGATGAAGTCCAGGATGTAATACCCGATCACGACCAGCGTCGCCGCTCCCGCCAGACCCATGGCTAGCCGCACCAGGGGTTCTATCTTTTTGACTTTTTCAACGATGGCAGCCTGTTCGGTCTTCACGCGATCGAACGAGTCGTCCAGGATGATCTGGTCATCCTCGTCGCGGGTCAGTCTGGATTGATACAAGTAGAGGGCGATCAGAAACAGCACCAACACGCCCCAAACCGTCCACATCACCGGAACAAATCCCGTCATACTCCACCTCCAAGAAACTTTCTGGTCCCTGGTACCGGCCGGTCCGTGTAGGAATCGCGGTCTCGTTAGCAGAGGACCGTACGATAGACCATCATAGCTCCGAATGAGGATCTGTGTGATGAAAAAACAAAAGTCATTTCTGCGGGATGAATCGGCTTTTTCCCTCGATCCGCATCCGGCCGGAGGCGCCCGATAGCGGACTGCGCCGGGCAGGCAATCGTGCGACTTTCCGTCCTCCGGTTGCATCGAATGGGAAGAAGCCGCGAATGGGGCTTGTATCCCAGCGCCCTGAGCAGTACATTTGGAACAGTACAGTCAGAGATAACGGCAAGCATTTCACCACCAGGGAGAAACCATGGCCACAGCAACCACCGCACCCGCGCAGGAAACCGAAAAGAAGGCGCCCCTCCACTTGACCCCACAGGCCATTGCCAAGGTGCGTGAGATTATGGCTACCCAGGATCCGCTTCCCGCGGGGCTGCGCATCGGCGTGATGGGCGGCGGCTGCTCCGGCTTCCAATACTCCATGGCCTTCGAGAACCAGAGCGGCATGATGGACAAGGTCTTCAAATTCGACGACCTCAAGGTTTTCGTGGACGCCACCTCGCTGATGTACCTGAACGGCTGCACCGTCGACTACGTGGAGACGCTGGAAGCTGCCGGTTTCAAGTTCGACAACCCCCAGGTGAAGAGCACCTGCGGCTGCGGCTCCTCGTTCAGCGTGTAACTGCCGCATTTCACCCGGTTCTCTCCGCAATGAGGCCCGTACCCTTTCCGGGGCGCGGGCCTTTTGCTTCTTGAGGTCAATTCGACCGGGAATGGCCGGTGCGCGCTACTGCTGCGGAGCGGGAGGCGCCGGCGCAGGGGATGGGATGGGCGCGGGAGGCGTTGTGCCACCGATGGGGGTGGTAGTGGCGCTGGCCGGCTGACCGATAGTCCCGAGATTTCCCCCGCCCTGCATCATCATCTGCTCAGCAAGCGGGTCGTAGAAAAACTCCCATTCGTTGTAGTGATTCTTCTTCTTGTAAACCAGGATGGATTGCTTGGGGCTGCCGGGTGAGACGCCGATGATGCCACCCCCGCCAAAGGTCTGTCCGGTCGGCCCCGTCCCCGATCCGGTAGAGGAACTGCCGCTGGGGGCATTCGAGTCCGTGCTGCCTGTGGCGCCCGTGTTGCCCGATCCGCTGGAGGAATCGGTGGAACTGCCGATAGCGCCGGAGGCATCGGTGGGACAGCCGGCCGCACCAGTGGGAGCGCCGGTGGTGGAGCCTGACGATCCTGAGAACGAACTGCCGCCGCTGGACGAGCCAGCCCCACTGCCAGCCGTCGAGGGGTTGTTGAGCCCAGTTCCCATGCATCCAGGGATGTTTCCAATCGGCTGGCCGAAGAAACCCAGCGTCGGGGTCTTGTTCTGGCCAAAGCGGATGATCTTCCATTCGTCTTTGCCGGTGGTGGGGTCGATATACTTCTTGCGCAGGAAGCGAATCTGGTTGGTGTTGACCAGCGCGTCGATGCTGGGCGGATAGGCACCGAACTTCTTGTAGTACATCTTGACGGCGCGGACGTACTGCTTGCCGCGGTGCATGGTCTCGATCTCGCGGTCGCGCTGGATCTCTTTCCTGACAATGGGAACGGCGATAGCCAGGGAGATGATGAGAAGCGCCAGCAACAACATGACCGCAATCAGGATGTAGCCCTCCCCGGAGGGGCGGGAACGGTGGCGGATTGGGGTGGGCATCTTCATCGGAGCGGGCCGGTTCAGTTTGCCTGCAACTGCAGGGTTTGGGTGTTGTTATAGCCCAGGTCGGTCACCTGGACGCTGGCCGGCAGGATGGCCCCCACCTTATACCGATGGTCGACAATCTCGCCGGTCCTGGCCATGAAGATGTCGTCTCCATGGACGAGAAAGGCTTTGAGCGACTTGTCCCCGGCCTGGGTGTAGCCGAAGTATTTCAGATCGATGGTCGGCGGCTTGGGCGGCCCTGAGGGAACCGGGGGCGTGAAAACGTTTGGCTGGTTAGGCCGGGGGCCTGCCGCCAGATTCTCGATGTGCGCGGGCGCGGATTCGGCGGAGAAGATGTTCCTGCCCGTGCCGGCGTATTCCACATCCTCGCTCTGCGCCAGCCTGTCGAAGTGCAGCGAGGGGTCGAGGCCGGCGTTGGTCAGCTTCTGGGCATCCGGGCCTGGCGTGTTCTGGCCCGGCGCGGACGCAGTTCCCACCGCCGGATGGCCGCTGGCCGCGACTGGTTGCGCCGGGGTGGGGTGCGGCGTGGAAGAGCCTCCGAACGAGTCGTAGAGTTCATAGCCCCCGACCACGGCAATCACCGCAAACAGCCCAACGACCAGATAGACCTGGCGCTTGTTTTCCATACCCAGACGCATGGCCACGGCTACTCTCCCTCCCTTCCGGCGGTGGAGGGCGCGGCGCCTGTTTCGCCCGGCTCGGGAGTGGGCGGCAATCCGCTGGCTGCCGCATCGGCCGGCCGCAGCCAGGTGGAGACCCGCAGCCGCAGGTTCACCAGGCCTCCCTGCTGCCCGGCCAGAGCCATGGCCCGAATGACGAAGAAGGTCTGGTTGCGCTCCAGGCTGTTTACAAAGCGCATGATCTCGGGATATGCGCCGCTGATGCCGGCGTCCATGGTGATTTCAGTGAGATCGGAGCCCGGGGCCGCCTGGGTGTAACTGACCCTGGAAAGCCGCACACCCGACTTCACCTGCAGCTCACCCACGCGGGCTGCGATGGAGGAGTAGTTGGGAGGAATTCGCTTGTCATAGAAGGTCTTGATCTGGGCACGCGACTCTTCCACGCGCTTGTCCAGGCCGCGCAGGGGAGCGGTTTGAAGGTCCAGAGCCTTCAGCTCAACCTGCTTGCTCTCCAGGGCGCCGGTCGAGCGTCCGTTGGTGGCGGCCCAATCAAGGCCAAACCGGACGGCCATACCGATGACCAGCACAAGCAGCACGACGAACCCAGCGAAGTGCCAGGTGAGCGGGGAGGCAAGGCGCTCACGCCAGAGGGAGGATGGGCGGTTGCTCATTGTGGGCCTCCCGGCGCTGGAGAATGCGAAGGATTGGGCTTGAAACGGTTGGTCATGGTTCCAGGAGCAGCGTGCTGATCCGGGCCGACAAAGGGCGGACGTGGCCGGTGGTCCGGTGTCGCCGGGGTTGGAATCGTGTGAGACGCAGTCCGGCTGTTGGAATATTCATTCGCGGGAGTTGGCTTTTTGGCTGTTTTGTGTTCTCCGGGCGAGGCCGGATTGTACTCGGCCAGAAGATCGAAGTCGACCCGGTCCGAGGCGCTCACCGGCTCCAAATGCTTGCCGGGCCCTTCGGCGGACTCGGCGTTTTCGCCCACGATGCGGGGCAAAAGAAAGCGCTTGGAGTGCTCCAGGTTCCGGACCAGTTCGACAGCCAGGTCGCGGGGGCCAATGACGCGCAGATGAAGAGTGATGTGGCCGTCTTTGGCGCGGACCGGCTCCAGGGTAGAGACCTGCACCCCGCCGGGCAGCACCGTCTCCAGGTCTTCCATGGCCAGCGTCCAGGAGAAAGTCTTCTCATCGAAGAGCCGGTTGAGCGCCTCTGCCTGCGTCACCACCTGCACGTTGGCCGGCTGGCGCATCATCTCCTGGTATCCCTGCCGTTCCCTGGTGATGCGGGCGATCTGGCCGTCGAGCGAATGGTCGCGGGCGCGTGCCTCATCGGCCTTCTGGTGGAAGGCGCGCAGACCCAGCCCCAGGCCGATGGCGATGACAGCGAGCACGGCCATGGCGATGCGCAGGCGCTTGATGGCCGGTCCCAGGTCAGCGAAGGGACGGGTGGCAAGATTGAGAGTAATGCGCATCGGCTTACCTCGCTCCCGCCAATGCGCCAACGACGCCGGCAATGCTTGTGGGTCCCAGGGCCGTGGTTGCTCCGGTTGCGGGGCTTGGCACGAGATCGACCACGGTCAGCGCGGGGTCGTCGATCCAGCCGGCGAATTCGCCAGCCCTGTAGTTGCCGGAGAAGTGCAACCGGCTCGGGCGGGCGCCTAGTTTGTCCTCAAAGTAAGCCACGGCCACGGCAATGCCGCGTTGGACCTCCTGCAACCGCAACTCCGGGTCCTCGGGCAGGTCAAGAGTGCGGTAGAGCAACAGGTCCTGGCCGTTGGTGATGAAGGTAGTGAGAGCAAGGCCGCTCAGATTGGCCCCCAGCACGGCCTCCAGGGAATCGATCGCTTCCAATGCCGCCAGGCTGGAAGGCAGCACCGCGCCGGGCTCGTAGCCGGCGGCGCGCACCGCGGCCTCATATTCGGCCAGGATGGGGCCGGGAATCAAGGCTGCCAGCACCTTGCACACGGTCTTGTCCGCCGCCAGTATCTGGTAGCTAAGCCCTGCGTGTTCCACGTCAAATGGGATCATCTTGCGCAGACGGAAGCGCAGCACGGAGTAGGCTTCGGCAGCCCGGCCGGGCAGGGAGTCGAAGTCCAGCACAAAAACGCGGACCACCGTGTCGGGCAGCACCACGGTGACGGCGCGAGTGCGCGGCGAAACTTGGCCGAGGGCGGAGCGAATCGCGGCCGCTATGGCCTCCGGCGCGCGCAGGTTAGGCTCGCCGATTCCGGGCACAAGAAAACCGGGCGGCAAAGGCTCAAAGGCATACACCGGCGGCTGGCCCGGCCCCGGTCCGCCGTGGCGGACTGCAGCCAGCACTCCCTGGGGCGAAAGCTCCACCGCCGCGGGCGGACGCGCTCCGGGCTGGGAACCGAGTTTGGCCTTGCTTAGGATCGAATTCACTAACGGGAAGCCTCGATGAACGTAACCTTGTTGATCTCCTTGATGGTCGTAATGCCGCGGCGCACGCGCTCCAGCGCCGACTCGCGCAGAAAGCTCATGCCCTCCTTCTGGGCCAGCTTGCGAATTTCGGAGGTGGGTTTCTTTTCCAAAATGATTTCGCGGATGGGGTCGGTCAAGTCCAGCAGCTCATGGATGGCGGTGCGGCCGCGGTAGCCGGTGCCGCCGCACTCCATGCACCCCGGACTCTCGCGAAAGCCGAAGCCGTGCCAATCGGCGGGGTCCATGCCGTTGGCTCTCAATGCGTCGTCGTCATAGTAGACCGTGCGCGCGCAATACTCGCAGTTGGTGCGCACCAGCCGCTGGGCCAGGATGCAGTTGAGCGCGGAAACGAAGTTGTAAGCCTCCACGCCCATGTTCAGGAAGCGGCCCAGCACGTCCACCACGTTGTTGGCGTGGACGGTGGTAAAGACCAGGTGGCCGGTGAGGGCGGAGTTGATGGCGATCTGCGCCGTCTCCTGGTCGCGGATTTCGCCCACCAGAATCTTGTCCGGGTCGTGGCGCAGGATGGAGCGCAGACCGCGGGCAAAGGTGAGGCCCTTTTTCTCGTTGACCGGAATCTGGGTGATGCCGCGAATCTGGTACTCGACCGGGTCCTCGATGGTGATGATCTTGTCCTCGTCGCTCTTGATCTCATTCAGGGCGGCGTAGAGGGTGGTGGTTTTGCCGGAGCCGGTGGGACCGGTGACCAGCACCATGCCGTAGGGCTCGCGGATATAGCGGCGGAAGCGCTTCAGGTCCTCATCGGCAAAGCCGACGACATCCAGCGTCAGCTTCTTGAACTTCTCGCTCATCGACTCCTTGTCCAGCACGCGCAACACGGCGTTTTCCCCGTGGATGGTGGGCATGATGGAGACGCGGAAGTCGATCAGTCGGTTCTTGTAGCGAACCCGGAAGCGGCCGTCCTGAGGCACGCGGCGCTCGGCGATGTCCAGCTCGCTCATGATCTTGATGCGGCTGAGGATGGTGGTGTGGTGTTCGCGGGCGATGGGAGCCATGGCCGGCTGCAGCACGCCGTCGATGCGGTACTTGACCACCACCGAGTCATCATTGGTCTCGATGTGGATGTCGGAGGCGCGGCGTTCGAGAGCGGTGAAGATGGTGGTGTCCACCAGCCGGATGATGGGGCTGATGTCCTCTTCGCTGGTCAGCTTCTCGATGGAGATGTTCTCCTCGGAGTTCTCGTCTCCGGTGAGCACGTCGAAGGTCAGCCCCTCGCTGGCTTCGTCGAGCACGCGCTGCGACTGCTCCGTTTTCTTCAGTAGATCGGTGATCTGCGACAGCGTCGCCACGCACGCAATAATGCGGTGGCCAAGCAGGCCGGCAATTTCATCCAGCACCATCAGCCGCGAGGGATCGGAGACCGCGATGACCAGCGCTTCCTGGCGCTGTTCGATAGGCACGAAGTTGTAGCGGAACATCAGCTCCACCGGGACGGTACGCAGCAGGTCGTGCTGAATCTTGAAATTCTTCAGATCCACGAACTCGGCGTGATAGCGCTTCGCCAGCGCTTCAGCCTGCGCGCGCTCGTCTTGACCCATGGGAAGCGGAAGCGTAATGAGATTTGCGTCAGCCATGCCGGATTATCCTCCCTGACCCCCGCCCGCCTGTCCCAGCGAGAAGATGGGCAGGTAAAGCGAGATGAGAATGAAGACCACCACCACGCCCATGACGATGAGGATGGCCGGCTCGATGAGCGCCAGCGAGGCGGTGAGCGCGGTGGCCACATCCTCCTCGAAGAACTCGGCCACGGAATTGAGCATCTGCGGCAAGGCGCCGGTCTGTTCGCCCACGGTGATCATTTCGGAGGCCAGGTCTGGGAAGATGCCGGTCTGGGTAAGCGCCTCGGCCAGGCTCTTGCCCTCGCGCACGGTTCCGATCGACGAGAGGACCGCCTTCGACACCCGCCGCGAGGAGATGGAGCGGGCCGCCGTCTCCAGCGACGGCACCAGCGGCAGGCCGCCGGTGAGCAGAGTGGACAGCGTGCGCGCAAACAGCGCCACCTGGTACTTGAGCCAGATCTTGCCGAAGATGGGCAGCCTGATGCGGAAGCCGTCGACAAAATCCTTGCCCCGCTCGGTGAGAGCGAAACGGTAGAGGCCGGCGGCCGCGCCCAACACAATCAGGCCGATCCAAAGGAAGTTGTGCTTGAGAGCCAGGCCGAAGTTGAGCAGATAGACGGTCATCGCCGGCAGCTGCGAACCCATCTGCTCGTAAAGCTGAGCGAACTGGGGCACGACCACGGCGAACATGAACATCATCAGCCCGGAAACCAGCGTCAGCAGCACGCAAGGATAGATCAGCGAGGCGATGAGCTTCTTGCGGAAGGTGAGCGAGACCCTCTGGAAGCTGACGTAGCGCTCCAGCACCTCCTGCAGGTTGCCGGAGCGCTCGCCGGCCAGCAGGGTGGTGGTATACATGACCGGAAAACCGCTTTGCGCCTCGAATGCCGCGGAGAGCGCTTCGCCGGTTTTCACGCGGTTGCAGACATCATCCAACTGCGCGGAAAAGTGCGCATTCTTCTGGTTCTTGGCCAGCATCCGCAGGGAGCCGAGAATGGGAAGTCCGGCGCGGATCAGGGTTAGGAATTGCTGGTTGAAGATGAGAAAGGGCTCCAGCTTGACCTTGGCGCGCTTGAGCCCGGCAAAACCGGAGCGGGCGCGGATGGAGAATACGTGGTAGCCGGCATGGGTAAAGCGGGCGCGCAACTCCTCGGCGGTGGCCGCCGTATGCACCTGCTCCTGCACGCGTCCACGCTCATCGGCCAACTTGATGACGAACTCTGCCATGGCTCCGGTCGCCGGGTGGGGTCAGCCGGCATTTTCTTGGTATTTTTCTCAACTTTCAGGGTACCAGCTTCCGCCCGCTGTGCTCGTAACGGATAGACGCGAAAGGACGATGCAGCGCTCAGACAGGGCTGGTTCGGCAACGGTTCAGTTTTTGCATCCCCGGAGCCATGGGCGTATTCTTTTCTGCAATGATCTTCATCGGCGCCAGGAGGTGTTTCCGATGCGATTCGCGATTCTCGTTCTTTGTCTATGCGCTTCGACCGCGGCCTTCGGCCAAACAGCCATCTCGTCGTCCGCGACCTCCTGCAAGCCCAGCCAGACGCTGCTCTTTACCCCGCAGGCCTCGCGCTACGCGGTGATTCATCGCCCCATCCCGCCGGATCAGTTTGACGCCAAGATGATCGTTCATCCTCCGCAATCGAGCATAGGCGTTTTGCCGCCCGGAATTCCCGTGGCGCGCAATCTGTATCCCGATCTGCAACTGCAATTCATTGGACAAACCAGCACCGCCCGCTTGGAGATTCCCATCCATTGGCCCAATCTGTCGATCCAGCCTATCCCTATCGCCTGGCCCAAATTGAAGCTTGTCCCTGCGCAAAACTCCGCTACCGCGGTTGCGACGCCCCCGGCAAAATAGCCCGGCGCCTCGGTTCGAAATGCCCCTCCACCGCTTTGCCATGTGGAAAACCTGTATTCTGATTGCGTTCCATCTTGCAGCCGGGAAGAGGTGCGGATGATGCAAGCATTGGATTGGACGATGCGGGGAAGGCGGCTCGGCTCGGGATTCGGCGCGAGCCTTGGGCCTGCCCTGCGCAAGCACGGTCGTCTGGCGAGTAGAGGCGCTCTGCTGGTGGTCGTGGCGGCAGTTGGCGTGGCCCTGCTAACGGGTTCCCACGGCCAGCGGCCAGCGGCGGCTGCGGTTCCTTATCCGCACGAGATTGCCCAGGTCAGTTTTGCCGTGGCCGGCGACGTGATTCCGCACCAGCCGGTGCGCGCCGCCGCAGCCGCGGCCGGGGACGGCTCTCAAGGCTGGGCGGCGCTGCTCTCCGATGTGAGCGACGTCTTCCAGGGGGCCGACTTCGGCTTCGTCAACCTGGAGACTCCGGTGGCCCCGGCTCATTCGCACGGATCGAAGCCCTTTATGTTCGACGCGCCCGTTGCCCTGCTCGAAGGCCTGAAGGCCAACGGCATCAAGATCGTCTCACTAGCCAACAACCACGTAATGGACCAGGGCTGGGCAGGCTTTGCCGAAACCCGCGCGTACCTGCGGGACGAGGGGCTGCTCTTCGCCGGTTCCGGCGATACGGCGCAGCAGGCCTGGCAGCCGGTCATCACCGAGGCCAACGGCATTAAGGTGGGCTGGCTGGGCATGACGCGCTGGCTCAACGGCAACCGCAACCCCGACAAGGACGATCAGCCGCACGTGAACTTTTTCCCCTATCCAGGCGAGTCCGGCGGCGCGCCGGGACTGGACGAAGCCGGAGTGCTGGAAGCGATCAAGAAGGCGCGCGTCCAGTGCGACCTGCTGGTGATTTCCATTCACTGGGGCATCGAGTACTCGCCCGCGCCGCGGCCGGAAGACATGGAGACGGCGCACAAGATGCTGGAGGCCGGAGCCTCGGTGATCGTGGGCCACCACCCGCACGTCCTGCAGCCGGTGGAGACCTATCGGACCCAGGACGGGCGCGATACGGTCATCTTCTATTCGCTGGGGAATTTTCTGTCGAACCAGTCGCGCACCTATGTGGATGGCCTGATGCCGGACAAGAACGGCGAGCCCCGCGACGAGATGATCGGGCTGTTTTCCGCCGTCCGTAAAGACTACGGGCCGGCCGGAGTGCGCGTGGAGCTGGGCCACGTGGGAATTCTGCCCGTGTGGGGCGAGAACAACCGCAACGAGCTGGCCAGCGGCCACGCCAAAACCACCGTCATTCGCCCCGTGTTGATTGACCGCGAGATGCCGCGACTGCAGGCCCGGCTCGAAGAGTTGAACAAGCTGAGCGGCTCCGCAACGCCCTTGACAGCCGAGCAGAAGCAAGAGTTCATCGACGTAACGAACCGGCTGAAACTGCTCACCGATCGCCGCAACCTGATCTTGGCCCGCACCGGCGATGAGTATGTGACCGATCCGCCCAAGCAGGCGGCGAAGCCGTAGGCAGGAAAGCCTATGCGCTGGCTTCAGTACCCGTTCGCCACCAGCCAAGCCTCGGTAAGGTCCAGTTCGGGCTTCTTCTGGGTCTGCATTTGGGCGTGGGCCAGCTTCACCAGCACATCGGCCTCTACGTTCATTGGAGCGCCGGCGGCAAGCGTGTGCAGGTTCGTCCGCCAATAGGTCAAGGGCAAGATCGCAATGGTAATCGCTTCGCCGTCGAAGCCGGCGATGGTCAGGCTGATGCCCTCGATGGCCACCGAGCCTTTGTGTACCATCCAGGGGCGCACATTTTCGGGCACGCGCACCCTGAGCGTCCAGTCGGTGGTCTGCTTGTCAAAGTTTGTGCTCGACTCCGGAACGACGGGGTCCAGAGCGGTCATGGTGCCGCAACCGTCCACGTGGCCCTGCACAATGTGGCCGCCCAGTGGACTGCCTGCGGCCGTGGGCAATTCCAGGTTGACCTTGGCGCCGGGAGCGAGAGAGCCGAGCGAGGTGCAGTCCAGCGTCTCCTGGGCCAGATCGGCGTGAAACAGGGTGGGGTGTACGTCCAACGCCGTAAGACAGACGCCGGAGACGCCCAGCGAGTCGCCTTCGCGCAGCCGCCCGGCCAGCCCCAGAGCCTCGACTGTAATGCGCCGCACGCCGCCCCGGCTCTCCAGCCCAACCAGCGTGCCCGTCTGTTCGATGATGCCGGTAAACATGGTTTTATTTTAAGGGGTCGGAGGTCAGGGATCAGAAGTCAGGGAACATAGAACAGGCCGCAACCAGTCGGGTATCGACTCACCGCGACCACTGAAAACTGATCACTGCTATTCCGGCCAGGGGTCTTTGAGCAGCGAGCAGAGCCCCAGGTCGTTGCTGTATCGCTCGACCTCAACCTCTGCCATATGAATAGGATGGGCCATGCCGCGGAAGGCGGGGACGGCGTCGGAACCCATGATCTGCGGGGAGACGAAGAGGTGAATGCGGTCCACCAGTCCGTCGGCCAGCAGTGCCGTGTTCAGCCGCGTGCCGGTCTCGGTGAGCAGGGTCAGAATGCCCTCCTCGCCCAGCTTGTCCAGAACTTTGCCCAGCGGGACGCGCCCAGCCTGCCACCCTGGCGACGAAGACCTGTCGCCGGGGACCCCGCTCTCGGCGGGGAGGACTTCGACTCGCACGCCGCGTGTCCGCAACTCGTCGATGCGGTGCATGTCATTGGAAACAGTGAAGATCACTAGATCATTGTGGGCCGTTGCCACCATCTTGGAGTCCAGCGGCATGCGCAGCGCCGAGTCCAGAACGATGCGCAGCAGGGCGCGGCGGCGGCGCAGCCCGCTACGGTCGGTGAGCATGGGATCGTCCGCCAGCACGGTATCCACGCCAGTCAGAGCCGCGTCAGCCTGCCAGCGCAGCGGCTGCACGGCGGCCCGCGCGGCCTCGCTGGTGATCCAGTAAGGCTCGCGCAGTTGGTGCTCGCCCGGCGGCGGCGCGATGCGGCCATCGAGGGTCATGGCCACCTTCATCAACACCAGCGGCCGCCGGTGCTGGCTCCAGCGGGCAAAGCCTTCGTTGAGCCGGCGCGCCTCGGCCTGGCAGACGCCCAGTGTAACTTCAATGCCTGCTTCGCGCAGCCGGTCCATGCCGTGGCCGGCAACGGCGGGATTGGGGTCAGCGGTGGCGGCTACCACGCGGCGCAGACCGGAGGCGATGATTGCATCGGTGCAGGGGCCGGTGCGGCCGGTGTGGTTGCAAGGCTCGAGGTTCACGTAAGCTGTACCGCCGAGGAGGCGGTTGCCCGCGTGCTGGGCTGCGATTTTGAGGGCGACACCCTCGGCGTGGTCCACGAGGTCGTACTCGTGCCAGCCCTCGCCGGCTACCTGCCCTGCGCGATCAAGGATTACGCAACCCACGGCGGGGTTGGGCGAGGTGACGGCGATGCCGCGGCGGGCCAGCTCCAGGGCTCGCTGCATCCAGTAACGGTCTTGATCCAAATCGCTCATTCTATACCAGTTGTTCTCATTTTAGTCCAGTAGCGAATCGACAAACTCGGCTGGGGAGAATTCCAGCAGGTCGGTCATCTGCTCGCCTACGCCGGCGAAGCGAACCGGGAGGTAGAGTTCGCGGGCGATGGCTACGGCGATGCCACCCTTGGCCGTGCCGTCGAGCTTGGTGAGCACAATGCCGGTAACTCCCGCGGATTGAGTGAATTGGCGGGCTTGCTGGAGGCCGTTCTGGCCGGTGGTGGCGTCCATGACCAGAAGGACCTCATGGGGTGCGCCGGGGACCAATTTTGCAGCGGTGCGGCGCATCTTGTCCAGCTCGTCCATTAGGCCGGTTTTGGTGTGGAGACGGCCGGCAGTGTCGACAATCAACTCATTGATATGGCGGGTTTTGGCGGCGGTTGCCGCGTCGTAGAGAACCGCTGCGGGGTCACCGCCCCGGCGGGTCTTGATCATCTCCACGCCGGAGCGGGAGGCCCAGATTTCAAGCTGTTCGATGGCCGCGGCGCGGAAGGTGTCAGCGGCGCAGAGGAGCACAGTGTGGTTTTGGGCGCGGTACCAGGCGGCGAGTTTGCCCGCGGAGGTGGTTTTGCCAGTGCCGTTGACGCCGACCAGGAAGGTGACTTTGGGAGGGGTTTCGGGGGTGGGAATCGGGTGTTGCGGGGCTTCCAGGATGGCGCGGAGTTGCTGCTTGAGGAGGGCGCGCAATTCGTCGCCGCCCGCGATGGCCTGGCGGCGGGCGCGGTCGCGCAAAGCGGCCAGGATTTCGGTGCTGGTCTGCACGCCCAAATCGCTGGTAAGCAGCGCGGTTTCAAGGTCTTCGAGGGTGGATTCGTCGACCGTTCGGGTGAGGGCTACGAGGCCTTCGATCTTGGAGGAAAGGGACTCGCGGGTGCGGCTGACGGCCTGCTTCATGCGGCTGAAGAGGCCCGTTTCCGGAGTGTCGTCTGGAGTTTCTTTCCCGCTGCCAAAAAACTTCATCGTCTGAAGAGTCCAGATTTGAGTTTAGACGATGGAGGCGGAGTGGAAAGAGCGCTGCAAGAAAGGCAGCAGGCACGGCCCCTCCCTTACCCCCTCGAGATGGGTAAGAAGGGGGGCCGACTGCCAGTTGTTTTTTGCGCGTTACTTTTGCGCTGTCTTGATGAGGGCGTCCCTCTCCTCGACTGTCTGAGGCAGACGGAAATCTCCGCTGCCGCCGATCCTCTTGAGGAAGAAGAGCGCGTAGTCGCAGAGCCGGTACTTCAACTGCTTGGAGAGCATGGCCTCCTGGCTGCCGAAGAGCGGGGCCGGACGAGTATCGGAGAGCATTTTCTTGAGGGCCGGAGCGGCGCTTCGACCCGCTTCGATCATGGCGTTGGAAGCATCCTCGAGATAGAAATTCGGCAAGCCCCAGGTGTTGAAGAATTTCGAGCTTCCGAGCGCATCGGTCAGCACTTTGGCTCGCAACTCCGCGGGAAGCTCGAGATAAGATTTGTTATCGAGCTTTCTGAGCAGCACGAGCGGCAAAAGTCCAGAGGCATTCGGGTTGTCTTTGACCAAAGCCGCGAGGGCCTTCGAGTCGACGCCCGATCTGGTCTTGAGTTCCCGGTAGGCTAATGAGTTGAAAGGCTCACGCTGGGCCTTGCTTTCCTCCAGCAGTTTGCCCAGCAGCGCGGAGTTATCCATAGCGTGATAGGTTTGCGCGGTTTGCGCCGCGGCCTGCATCTGTGCTTCCAGCTTGGTTTTTACCTGGTTCTGCTCATCGGTCAAAGGAACGTTCTTTTCCTTGCGCGCGCATCCGGCCAGGCAGAGGCACGCGATCAGAGATGCTGCAACGATCGTGAATCTTTTCATGGCGAGTCTCCTCATCGAGTTCCTGGTTATAGATCCGACAGCGCGGGGAAGGCGATGGCGTGGGGAAAGCTTCCGGTGCCGTCATCTTCCGTTCCCGAGGTAGGCGCCCAGTTATTCCATGCGGTTAGCGCGTCCTGAAACTCCGAATCCAGATCCTGCCAGGCCGGAGCGGTGATGAACTTCTGCCCCACGTCGCTGCTGTCGAGGATGTAACTCCAGAAGTAGTAGCCGAGGATTTTGTTGTTGCAGGAACTCGAGTTGTAGCAGACGGCCACATCCACCGCGTAGAAGTAGGTGTTGGCTCCCCAGCCGCCTGGCTCGTCATCGAGCGTGGTTGCCACGCCTGGACCGCCGGGGGTGTTCCAGCCGGAATAGAACGTGCCGTTGTTCTGCAGCCCGTAGTATCCGTGAGCCGCGCCGTCAATGCGGTCAATGCTCCAGCCGTTGGGGGTTGAACGGGCACCCTGCGGCTGATCATAGGCGTAGATGTTGGTATGGGTGTTGTCGTCGTAGACCCAGGTCATCTGGATCATGACATCCTGGCTCTCCGGGCAACTCTGGCCGCAACCGGCAGGGTTGAAGGTGAACGAGGAGGTCAAGGGGAAGGCATTTCCGACGGGCGTCCCGGTGAAAACCCAGGTCCCGCACTGGAAGGTTGGGTTGCACGCGGTCAAACAAAAACACAAACCAGCGCACAGCGCGACGAGTCCGAATGTTTTTGGTTTCATGCGATCTCTCCTGGATAGCTGGCATCCTCATTCGGGATGGGGGGAGGCACGAATGCCAGCTGATTGGTTTGCCTTGCGGCTGAATTGCGGTGCCTCGGCAAGAACAAAAATGAGGAAGGATGAAACCAGGGGAAGATTCGACGCGGCCGAGGGCGACCGGAACTGAATGGCTGCAACATAGCAGAAGTCCATCTATTGCGCAAGAAAAAAGAAGTGCAGCCATGCCGGTGGGGAAAAAAAGGAAATCGAGATGGAAGGAGTAACTGGTGGCGCGGTTAAGGTCCCACCCCATCGACAACGACTTGTCGCTCCACCCCAGCGACGAAGGCCTATCGCTGGGGACCCCAGTTTCGCCGCGCCCTTTCAAAGCCTGTTGATGGACGGACGGCCTTATGCCGGAGTTAAAACCCCGACTTACCAGGTCCGCACCCTCGGCCGAAGGCCGATCCCGCCTACATGGCTAATGTTCCTCTTTGCCGGGGCGGAGCATGAGGGATTTGATGGCTTCGCGGGGGTCTTTGCCTTGGTTGAGGATGAGTTCCATCTGCTCGGTGATGGGCATTTCGATGTTATGCTGGCGGGCTAGGCCGAGGGCGGCGCGGGTGGTGAGGACGCCTTCAGCGACCTTGCCGCCCAGGCCGGCCAGGATTTCGGGAAGTTTGCGGCCCTGGCCGAGTGCCTCTCCCACGGTCCGGTTGCGGCTGAGCGAGCCGGTGCAGGTGAGGACCAGGTCGCCCGCGCCGGAGAGGCCGGCGAGGGTTTCGCGGCGGCCGCCGCAGGCTACGGCAAGGCGCGTGATTTCGGCGATGCCGCGGGTCATGAGGGCGGCGGCGGAGTTGTAGCCGAGGCCGACACCGGCGGCGATGCCGGCGGCGATGGCGATGACGTTTTTGAGCGCGCCACCGAGTTCGACGCCGATGACGTCAGTGGAGGTGTAGAGGCGGAGGGATTCGGAGGAGAATGCGTGCTGGATGCGGGCAGCGACTTCGGGGTCTTCAAAAGCGACGGTAACGGCGGTGGGCTGGCCCTGGGCTACTTCAAGGGCGAAGCTGGGGCCGGAGAGCGCGCCGATGGGGAGGTTGAGAGCGGATTCAGCGAGGGTTTCGGCGATGACCTGGGTCATGCGGAGAAAGGTGTGGTCTTCAACGCCCTTGGTGGCGCTGACGATGATCTGGCCGGGACGGAGATGGGGGCGGATGCGGGCGAGGGTGGGGCGGAGAAACTCGGAAGGGACGACGGAGACGACAATCTCGGCATCGGCGACGGCGGCTTCGCTGCCGGTGATGGCGATGGCGCCGGGGATAGGGAAGCCGGGGAGGAAGAGGGTGTTTTCGCCCGCGTCGATGATCTCCTGGGCGAATTCAGGGCTATGGGCCCAGAGTGTGATCTGGTGGCCGCCGCGGCGGTGGAGCGAAAGGGCGAGGGCGGTTCCCCAGGCGCCGGAACCGAGGATGACGATACGGCTCATGCGTTTTCCGTCCTTCGTTTTGGGGCTCCCAAGCGGGATTCCGTGCCGGCGAACAGGCGGCGGATGTTCTGGTGGTGTTTGGCGATGATGAGCAGGGCGACGGCAAATTGGGCGGCGATGAAGACGGCAGGACGAGGGCCGCTGACCAGAAGCCAGGCAAAGACAGGGAAACTGGCCGAGCCGAGAATAGAGGCCAGGGAAACATAGCGGCTGACGAGAAGGACAAAGAAGAAGACGCTGATGGCGGCCAGGGCGGCGGCGGGGGTGGCGGCGAGGAAGACGCCAAAGCCGGTGGCCACGCCCTTTCCGCCGCGAAAACGGAGCCAGACCGGGAACATGTGGCCGAGGACAGCGGCGAGAGCGGCGATGGCTTGCATGTTGCGGTAGGTGGAGGGGTCGAGCGCGGGGACGGAGAGGACGGCGGCTGCCAGGATAGGGCCGAGCCAGACGGCGGAGCAGCCTTTGAGCATGTCGAGAAGGAAGGTGGCCGCGCCCAGACCCTTGCCGCCGGAGCGGAGAACGTTGGTGGCGCCGATGTTGCCGCTGCCGATGGCGCGGATGTCCTGTTGGCGGAAGATGCGGACCAGCAGGTATCCGGTGGGGATCGACCCGAGCAGGTAAGCGGCGATCGCGATGATGGAGAGGGCGAGGAGCATGACGAGACAGAGTTTAGCAGGTGCGGCCACCTGCGGTGGGGCAGACGGCGCTTGCGCGCCACCTGCGGTGGGGCAGACGGCGCTTGCGCGCCTGGAGTGCGTGGTTTCAGTCGGAAACCATCAGTTCGCCGGGAAGGATGGGACGGGTGCGGTAGAGCTTGCCGCGGGCGGACAGCAGACCCATGAACAGGAGTGTGGCGAGAAAGACAAGGAGCATGATCCAATTGGCGGTTTGGGCGGAGATTGAGGTGTGGGAGAGGTTCTTCCACAGGGTCTTCCAGAGAACGAGCAGGAGGGTTTGCGCGGCGGTAACGGCCCAGACGGAGCCGTAGAAGTAGCGGCGTTCGGTGCCTTCGGTTCTGGTGGAGGGTCCCACGCGGGGCAGCTTGCCCGCCGCGCCGAGGAGGAGAATGAGGGCGAAGAGGGGCAGGTAGGCGTAGTCGTAGATTTGCTTCAGGTACCAGACGCCGGTGGCGGTGGCGATGGTCAGGCCGGCGAGGTTGAGCAGCGCGAAGTTGAGGACGGCGTTCCAGGCGATGGTGTAGCAGAAGCGGCGATAAAGGGGATTGGGCTTGTCCTCGTCAAAGCGGAGGATGTAGGGGCGCGGTTCGGCGCCGGGCAACTGCCCGCGCAGAGCGGCGATGCCTGTGCCGGCCAGCACAGCGGCAAGCCAGGCCAGGTTGCCCCCGTGAAAGCCGCTGGCGAAGAGCGAGAAGGTGAGGGGGCCCGGCGCGAGGAAAAAGACCCAGATCCAGATGGGCCAGTGGCAGAGCCGGTAGAGACGGGTGTTGCGCTCGCGCATCTTGCGCTGCTGGGAGTATTCAACTTTTCCGCGATATTGCATGGGCCTGAGTTTCGCAGGGCGAGTGGTGGAGCGTCAATCGGGGGGCGGACTTGGGCTCATGCCGAAGTTCCAGGGTTGCTATGCGGGCACTGCGCACTTCCGCGGCGAGCACCTCCAAAACCTTGAGAGACAAGCGCGGGTCGGATTGCATAAGGGCGTCGAAATCGTCGTGCGCGAGGAAGCTGAGCTCGGCGCCCTGGCCGGCCACGGCAGTCAGAGTATAGGGCGCATTGCCGACCAGGCCGGGGAGTCCGAGCAGCGAGCCGGCGCCGACATGCATGGATAGGATCGGGTCGCCAGCCGGGGAAGCCATGGAGAGAGTGACCTCTCCACGATTGAGGATGTACAGGCCGACTGGGGGATCTCCTTGCCGGAAGAGAACGTTATCTCCGCCACAGGAGACTTCGATGGCGTGCTTCTCGAGCGCCTGGATCAGTTCGGGATCGGCGAGGAATGCGGACGGGTCAAGCTTCATTTGCGGTCTCCAGGCATGTGCTGGCAATAAGCAGGCCCCGGGGGCGCCAGTGACGTAATCGTTGCATCGATGGAAGCCGGGGCCATGTGATGGACATCACTTATCGAGGGTTAGGCCGGAAGTTCAAGGGGAGGTTGGGGGTTGGGATGAGGAGTGGGCTTACCAGCCCACTACCTGCCGCGAGCGGAGGTGAACG
Organism: Occallatibacter sp.; assembly: GCA_035315085.1. Lineage (GTDB taxonomy): Bacteria > Acidobacteriota > Terriglobia > Terriglobales > Acidobacteriaceae > Telmatobacter. The sequence goes on along the minus strand of DATFYK010000097.1, from coordinate 67,511 downwards.
TAAAATTTCTCTCGTCGTTCACGATTGAGGATGGTACTCTACGTGGACAAAAGGGCTGTCCGTCCCCTCGCAAGCGAACCGGACACCCCCTATCACAATCCCCCATTAAGGAGAAGACATGGTTAGGAGAATAGGCCTGTATCTGCTCACAGTCGTTGCGGCTTTGTCGGTCGTGACAATGAATTCCCACGCGCAGCCCGTATTGACCCGCCACGTGCGGGAAGCAACTCGCACCGGCGAGGCGCTGTCTCTTGGACGCCTTCCCGCAACCCAAATCCTGCAGATCGATCTGGTTTTGCCGCTGCGCGATCAGGCAGGGCTGGATTCATTCCTGAAGGAAGTCTACGATCCAGCCAGTCCCTCCTACCGGCATTTCCTCACCGTGCCGGAGTTCACCGAACGGTTTGGTCCTACCCAGGAAGATTATGACGCCGTGGTTGCTTTCGCGAAGGCGAGCGGCCTTACGGTCGTTGGTGGTACACGCGACGGCATGGATGTGCAGGTCAAGGGCCCCGTTTCGGCCATGGAAGCTGCCTTTCATGTAAACATGCGGACGTACCACCACCCCACTGAGGACCGCATCTTTTACGCACCCGACCGCGAGCCAACTACAAACCTTCCGTTCGCGCTCTGGCATATCTCCGGCTTGGACAACTACTCGATTCCGCATCCCAAGCTGGTGAAGCGGAGCGATTACGCGGCGGCTCATGGCATCGATGCTGAAAAGGTTGTGACCCACGCGACAACCGGCTCCGGCCCATCGGCTTCGTTTTTGGGCAGCGACATGCGCGCGGCCTACTACGGCGGAACAGCCCTGACCGGCGCTGGCCAGAACCTCGGCTTGTTCGAGTTTGAAGGCACCGATCTGACCGACCTGACCACCTATTACAAGAATGTCGGTCAGACCAACAATGTGCCGGTCACCTTGCTCTCCGTTGATGGGACCAGTACAAGTTGCGTGTATTCAAGAGCCGGCGGCGACTGCGACGACACCGAACAGACGCTGGACATGACCCAGGCTCTGGGCATGGCTCCGGGACTGGCGAGCCTGGTGGTGTACATCGGGTCCACCGATACGGCCATCATCAGCGCCATGACGACGCACAGCCCGCTGCCCACCACCATTGGCTGTTCGTGGGGCTGGACACCCGCGGATCCAACCACGCTCAATCCGTACTTCGAGAAGATGGCGGCTCAAGGCCAGAACTTCTTTGCGGCATCCGGCGACAGCTCGACATGGTCGTCGAGAAATGAGGCCTGGCCGGCGGACAATGCGTATGTGGTTTCAGTGGGAGGGACGGATTTGATTACCGCCAGTGCGGCCGGCCCCTGGAAGTCGGAAACCGCGTGGTCGGACAGCGGCGGCGGCATCTCGCCGGACGGAATCCCGATTCCCGCGTGGCAACAACTTTCGGGCGTGATCAATTCAAGCAACAAGGGTTCGACGACCCTGCGCAACGGCCCGGACGTATCGGCAAATGCGAATTTCACCTTCTACACCTGTTCCGACCAAACGACCTGCCTTGCGAATGAATATGGAGGCACCAGCTTTGCCGCTCCCATGTGGGCCGCCTACATTGCGCTGGTCAACCAGCAGTTGGCTGCCAACGGCGAACCCACGATCGGCTTTATCAACCCGACCATCTACGCGCAGAATGTAACGTCCAGCTACGGCGCGGACTTCCACGACATCACCAGCGGCACATCGGGCAGCTATTCGGCGGTGGCGGGTTACGATCTGGTGACCGGCTGGGGCAGTCCGAACACCGGGCTGATCAACGCCTTGGCTCCAACGGCGACGAGTCCTACCTTCACCTTCTCCGCCTCGCCCGCCTCCGTCTCAGTGGTACAGGGCAACAGTGGCAGTTCCACCATCACAAGCACCGCTGTTGACGGCTTCGACTCGGCGGTTGCCTTGTCTGTGACAGGCGCGCCGGCAGGCGTCACGGTTAGCTTGAGTTCCACGTCCATCGCCGCGCCGGGTTCCGGTACATCCATTCTCACCCTGGCCGTGGCCTCAACCACTGCTGCCGGCACCTACACGATCACGGTAACGGGCACCGGCGGCGGAATCACGCAAACGGCGACCGTATCGCTGACCGTGACCGCGCCGGTAGTTGGCGGGTTCACCATCTCTGTCTCGCCCACATCGGGCTCCCTGGCTCGGGGTCATAGCGGCTATGCCGTCGTCACCATAACTGCCTCCGGCGGCTTTAACTCGGCGGTTGCCCTGTCTGCTACAGGCGTGCCGTCCGGCGTAACCGGGAGCTTCAGCCCCACCTCCATCACAGGTTCCGGCACATCTGATTTCACCCTGACCGTGTCCAGAACCGCCCCCACCGGCACCTACCCGATCACGATCAAGGGTACCGGCGGAGGCATAACGCATACGACAACCCTCACGTTCACGGTGCTGCGCTGATGCTCACTTGCTGGCTGCGCCGGCACTGAACGATGAAAGGCCCGGAGTTTGCAGTCCGGGCCTTTCGTCTGTCAGGATGCGGATTGCCGCCTACATGAGCCTTCTGCGGATGAGGTCAAGGGCTTGCTGGGTGGTCCATTGGCGGATGCGCTCGCGGTCGCCGCGGAATCTGCGCTCGATGGATTCGGTTTTCTGGGCGTCGGAGAGGGCGATGTAGACCATGCCGACGGGTTTGGATTCGGTGCCGCCTGTGGGACCGGCGATGCCGGTTACGCCCAGGCCGAGGGTTGCGTCGGTGCGGCGGCGAATGCCTATCGCGAGGGCTTCGGCCACTTCTTTGGAGACGGTGCCGTAGTCGAAGATCAGATCCGGAGGGATGCCGACGAGGGCGGTCTTCATTTCATCGGAGTAGACGACGGCGCCGCCCAGGAAGGAGCGCGAGCTGCCGGGAACAGAGGTGATGCGCTGGGCGATCATGCCGCCGGTGCAGCTTTCGGCGACGGCGAGGGTGGATTGGCGAAGGCCGAGAAAGTAGAGGACGATCTGCTCCAGAGACTCGCCCGAGGAGGAGTAGAGCCACTCCTCAAGGGCCTCTTCCATGCGGCCGGCGAGTTCGTCGACGCGCTGCTGGGCGGCATCGAGCGAGGGCTTGGAGCACAGGAGGGTGATCTGAATGTCGCCGGCGTGGGAAAGGATGGTGGTTTCGACGTCGGTGTAGGGGGTGTAGATGGGGGCCAGGAACTTGTCGGCCTGGGACTCGGGGATCATGGCCGCCTTGAGGGTGCGCGTGGCGATGGAACGCGGGGGCAGGATCTGGCGCAGGCGGGGCAGGCAGGCCTCATCGAATAAAGGGCAGCACTCGTGGGGAGGGCCGGGGAGGAGCAGGATGAGCTTGCGGTAACCGGCGAAGGTGATGTCAAGCCACTGGCCGGGGGCGCTGCCCTGGGGATTGGGCAGGATGGTGGCGCCTTCGAGTACATCGGCCTGCTTGAGGTTGTTGTCGGAGATGGTGATGCGCATGGTTGCGGCGCGTGCGTGGAGGGCGGCGATGAGCGTGGCGTCGCGGCGGATGGTGAGCGAGAGGGCTTCAGCGACGGCTTCGCGGGTGAGGTCGTCTTCCGTGGGGCCGAGGCCGCCCATGAGGACGAGGATGTCAATGCGGCCGAGGGCGGAGCGGATGGCGCCGACGAGGTCTTTGCGGCGGTCGCCGACGATGGTTTTGAAGGCGACGGTGATGCCGATTTCGTTGAGTTTTTCAGTGAGATAGAGGGAGTTGGTGTCCTGGCGGAAGGGGGTGAGCATCTCGGAGCCGACGGCGATGATTTCGGATTTCATAAATACAGCCTCTAGCTTCTAGCTGCTAGCTTGGGAATTGCGGGTGCGAACGAATTCGCATTTTTTCGCAATTGCTCGAACTCCCACGAAACAGGCTAGGAGCTAAGAGCTAGCAGCTAAAACAGATTCAGTCCTTCGACTCCCAAGTCCACATCATAAACGGCGTCGCTGGTGGCGAGGATGGTGGTTCCGAGTGGGGAAAAGGCGACGCCGACAAGGTTGGCGCCGGCCAGCACCAGGGATGCGTCGCCGCCGGGGGTGATGCGGACCAGGCCGCGGCGGCCGTGGAGGCAGGCGGCGAGGTAAATGTCGCCTTCTTTGGAGAGCGCAAGGCCCTGGGGACGGCCGAGGCCGCGGTACCAGGCGCGCGTGTCGCCGTTGGATTCGATGGCCCAGATGGCGTCGTTGGAGGAGAGCGTGGGAGCGGTGACGAAGAGCGTGCCGGCGGCGTTGACGGCAAGGTGATAAGCGGCGGGGCTGGGTTCGAGGGTGGCGTATACAAAGATGTGGGACTGGGCGTCGATTTTGAAGATGGTTCCGCTGCGGTCGCCGACGAAGAGGTTGCCCTGGGCGTCAAAGACGGCGCCGGTAGCTACGCCCATGCCCTGGGCATAGACGGTGGGCTCGCCCGCGTCGTCGATGCGGTAGACGGTGCCCTCGGCGCGGGAGGTGACGAAGAGGTCGCCCTCGGGATTGAGGGCCAGACCGGTGGCGTTGAGGATTCCGGTGGCGAAGGGGGTGCCGCGGCCGTCGGGGCTGACGCGAACGACCGACACGGGGGTCTGTTTGCCGCGGGAGCCGGAGATGGTGGCGTAGATCATGCCGGAGCGGCTGACGGCGGGGCTGGTGACGGGATGGAGGCCATCTGAAAGCTGGCGGGCTACGCGCAGGGGCATGGCATTGCTGGCGCCGGAGGGGCTGTGGACTTCAACCAGGCCGGTGGAGGCCTGCTCGGGGACGCGGAGGGCCAGGCGGGTGGGGCGGCTCATGAGGATGTGGGCGGGGTGCCCCGCGACCAGTACGGCGGGCGGACCGAAAGCGAAGGGGCCGAGATGGGCGCCGATCAGTTCGACTTCGCCGAGGGGCAGAGCGGCGGCGGGCACGATCAAGTCGATGCGAGGTTCGGGGCGGGTTGCGGCGGCGGATGGGGCGCGTGAGCTGAACATGTGAGCAGACCCTCTAGATCCAGATGCGTAGGAACGAGGCTACACCCAAAGCATACAGGCCAGCCGCCACGTCATCGAAGACGATGCCCCAGCCTTCGGGGAGGCTTTCAAGCTGGCGGGCTGGAAAAGGTTTGGTGATATCGAAGAGCCGGAAGAGGATGAGAGCGATGAGGGCGTGGCGCCAGTCGGCGGGGCTGAAGAGCAGGGCGATCCACTGGCCGGCGACCTCGTCGATGACGACGAATTGCGGGTCGTGGCGGCCGGATTCGCGGGCAACGATGGTGGCGGCGGGGATGCCGAGGACGAGGGTGAGGGCGATGCCGGCGAGGAGGACGAGGAGCAAGGTGTGCGGGGCGGGATGGAGCAGTTTGGCGTAGGCGGCCCAGAGAAGCACGGCGGCCACCGAGCCCCAGGTGCCGGGTCCGGGCTTGCCGAAGCCCGCGCCAAAAAAGGTGGCGACGGCCCACCATTGCATGGAGCGGCCCTTTTGGACGGGAGTCGTGGAAGGAGCGCTATTCGTCATGGGAGTCTCCGCTGCGGCCACCACTGAGGCCGCCTAGGTCATCGAGGACTTCCGGGTCGAGGAGGGGAGAGCTGATCTTGTAAACGCCCATGGCCCACTTGCCGAGGTCGATCTTGCGGCAGCGGTCGGAGCAGAAGGGGAAGTCCTCGTCGTTGAAGCGGACCAACATACCGCAGGTGGGGCAACGAAGGAGCTTGGCGGACTTTTTCTTGGCGGCCATCGGACTATTCATTTTACAGCGGGCCGATTCACATCGGGCCGGAGAGGATGCGGGCGACGACGTCGTAATCGTGGGCTTCGGTGATCTGGGTACGGTAGAAGCGGCCCGGTTCCAGCGCCACTAACTCGCCGAAGTCGTTGATGTAGACCTTGCCGTCGATCTCGGGGGCGTGAAACTGCGTTCGGCCCTCCCACAGGAGCGGAGTCTCTTCACTTTCGCCTTCAGCAAACAGGACCAGCTCGCGGCCCACCCACTGCTGCTTGGCGCGCCTGGAGATGGATTGCTGGAGTTTCATCAGGCGGCGCTTGCGGGACTCGATGGTGCGGCGAGGAATTTTCTGGTCGAGCGAGAATGCGCCGGAGCCTTCTTCATCTGAGTAACTGAAGACGCCGAGCCAGTCGAAGTTGGCTTTTTTGATGAACTCTTCCAAAAGTTCAAAGTCGCAGAGCGATTCACCGGGGAAACCGGCGATGAAGGAGGTGCGGAGGGCGATTCCGGGGACAGTTGCGCGGACCTTCTCCAAAGTTTTGAGAAAAATCTCCGCGCTGCCACCGCGCTTCATGCGCTTGAGCACGGCGGGCGAAGCGTGCTGGAGAGGCAGGTCGAGGTATTTGCAGATGTTGCCGTGGCGGGCGATGGTGTCGAGAAGCCGGCCGGTGATGCGATTGGGGTAGGCGTAGAGGAAACGGAGCCAGCGGAGGTTGGGGATTTGCGCGAGTCTGTCGAGCAGGAGGGCGAGGCCGTCCTTGAGGCCCAGGTCTTCGCCGTAGCAGGTGGTGTCCTGGCCGATGAGGGTGATCTCCTGGACTCCGCGGGCGACGAGCTGCTGGGCTTCGGCGACGACCGACTCGAAACGGCGGGAGCGGAACTTGCCGCGTAGATTGGGGATGACGCAGAAGCTGCAGGGATGGTCGCAGCCCTCGGCGATCTTGATGTAGGCCGAGGATTTGGGTGTGGTGAGGACCCGTGGGGTCTTTTCATCATAGAGATACGTGGGTAGGCAATGAGCCGCGCCCTGCCAGCCGTCGCGGCGGAAGCGGGAACTAGCCGTTCGGGCGTTCTTATCCCCACGACCAAAAGTAACCGTGGGAGGACCGGGCGCATGGGTTGCGGCACGGGATTCCTGGCCGGGATGGATTTCAGCGGCGTGGCTGCTGCTGAGAATGTTGAAGGGGGACGGTGCCGCTTCTGAGGTGGTGAGGCCGGCGGCGTCAAGACCCGCCGCTCGAAGGATGGATTCAAGTTCGCCGGCGCCGACCACGGCGTCGACTTCGGGGATGCTCTTGCGAATTTCGTCGCGATAACGCTCGACGAGGCAGCCGGCGACGATGAGCTTCTTAGCAGTTCCAGCCAACTTGTGGCGGGCCATTTCGAGAATGGTGTCGACGGACTCCTGCTTGGCGGCGTCAATGAAGCTGCAGGTGTTGACGACGAGGATTTCTGCCTCTTCGGGATGGGCAGTCAGCCGCGCGCCGGCGCGGTCGAGCAGGCCCATCATCACCTCGGAATCGACGAGGTTCTTAGGACAGCCTAACGAAATAAAGCCCACGGAAGGGGCCGTGGGTGGGGATGGTTTGGTCACAGTTCCATTGTAGCTGGAAGTGCGCCGCGACAGCTTCGATTCCGGGCGAGCGTCAGTTCACCGCCGAGTGCGTGACGGTTACTTCTTGCCTTTGACCTTGAGGGGCAAGCCGGCGGTGGTGAGAAGTCCCTTGGCGTCATTGGCGAACTGTCCGTGAGGCTCTAGTTCTAAATACTTCTGGTAAGCCTCGGCGCAGCCGGGCGGAAGAATCATCTTATGCGTCTGGGGATCGACGGTAGCTTTGGGAACCAGCGCCTGCCCCTTGAAGTAGTAAAGTATGGCGCGGCCGGGATCGACGGCAATCGCTTTCTCGACCGCCGCCAACTGAGCATCTGTATTGCCAACCTGAACAAACAGGATGGTCTCATTGCGCAGATAGAGGGCGGCATCGCTGGGAAACGCCTTGACCGCCGTGTCGAAGGCCGCTTCGGCTTCGGCGATTCTGCCGGTGCGGGCGTAAATCTCTCCCAGGCTGCTATAAGCCACGCCCTGAATCTCCGGGGTGGGGCTTTGAGCGATTCCCAACGCAATCTTGAAGCTCTTTTCGGCTTCGGCGTACTTCTTCAGGCCGATCTGCGCCAGGCCCAGTTCGACCCAGGGAAGGATTGCCTCGGGTTGGGAGGCTGTCGCCTTGAGCATCAGCGCCTCGGAGTCGGCATAGCGCTTTTCCCTGGTGGCGGCACGGGCCGCAACCAGTTCGGCGTTCACGCTATCGCCGGTTTTCTTGCCGGCGTCCGGCGCGGGCGAGCTTGACTGCGCACAAGCGGGCCAGGTCACCGAGAAAAAAAGAGCCATGCAGAGCCAAAAATTGCGTCTCACGTATGCGCCTTCAGATGAGGAGTGGCCGTTCTCGACTGCAAGTATATCTTGGCGGCTGCTTTACTCCGTAGCCACCAGCCGAACGATCCCATTTGCCCAACAAAGATAAAGCCCACGGTTATCCCGGACCGTAACTTGCCAAGCGAGTTGAGCCTCTCAAAATGACGGCATCAGGAGACCGGTGAAGCATCCGCACCCATGAGCCGCTCTACTTCTTGTTCGGCTTGAAGACGGCCTTGAAGGACGCTCCAGCGGCGGCGATGATGCTCTTCGAGTCGGCGGCAAACTGGCCGTTGGGATCGAGTTCAAGGTACTTCTGATAGGCCTCCAGGCAGCCGGGCGGCAGGATGAGTTTGTTGGTCTTGGGATCGACGGTGGCCTGGGTGGTGAGCGCCTGGGCCTTGAAGTAGTAGTTGCGGGCGCGGGTGGGATCGGCGGCGATGGCCTTGTTGGCGGCGTCGAGCTGGGCGGGGGCGTTGTTGATCTGGAATAAGAAGACGGCTTCATTGCTGTAGTAGAGGCCGGCCTGGGCGGGATTGGCGGCGGCGGCCTTGTCGAAGGCGGCCTGGGCTTCGGGAATCCTGTTGGTATGGATGTAGATTTCACCCAGGCTGCTCAAGCTGATGCCTTCAACCTCAGGGTTATGTTTGGCGGGGGTGGCATCGGGGGCGGCAAGGCCGCCGCCGGAATGCGTGCCCCTGCCGTCGGCGGCGTAGAAGCCGCCACTAGCGGCCTGATTCTGGGCCGCCGGGCCGGTGCCCAGAACATTTTTGAAGCTGGTTTCGGCGTCCTCGTATTTCTTCTGGCCGAGTTGAGCCAGGCCCAGCTCGATCCAGAGATAGACCTGGCCTGGTTTGGCCGCGGTGTCTTTGAGCATCAGAGCTTCGGCGTCGGCGTAACGCTTGTCCTGGTTGGCGGCGCGGGCGGCTTTCAGGTCGGCGTTCATGGCTTCTACGCTCAGGCTGGCGGGCGGAGCGGCTGTGTCCGTCTTCTGCGGTGGCCCCAGCGGAGGCAGGCCCTGAGTAAAGGCGGACGTGACAAACGCAAGCGAGGCGGCAAACAGCAAGACGAGGCTGGGCTTCAAGCTGAACTTCATTTCGTTCACTCCTGGGCGGTGTTTTTGCTGGCGCGGACAGGATACTCCTTTCGACTCGCTCGCTGCCTGGCCGGGGGCTGAATGCGCGCACGAGCCGGGAGCCGGATGGGCCGCCCGCGGGTGGTAAAATCGATCAGTGCCGGGTCCTACGCGACGCAATCCCGCCAATCCCGCCAGGTCCGGAAGGAAGCAACGGTAACGGGCTAGTACGGGCGCAGTAGGTCACCCGGCGCTTTTTGGGCGCCGGGGGCTGCTCCCGCGGCGGAACCGCAAGGAGAGATGCATTGAGCCTCACTGTTCGCCCTGTGGTGGGCCGGCGCGCCAAGATTACAGCGCTTGGGACCTACGTTCCCCCACAAGTTCTGACCAACAAAGACCTGGAAAAAATGGTGGATACCAGCGACCAGTGGATTCTGGAGCGGACCGGTATCCGCGAGCGGCACGTGCTGGCCAAAGGGCTGGGCCTGAGCGATATGTGCGTGGAGGCGGCCAAGAAGTGCCTTGCGGCGCGGGGCATCGAGCCCAGCGAGGTCGAGGTCATCATCGTGGGCACGGTGACGCCGGACATGATGTATCCCTCGACCGCCTGCCTGGTGCAGAACAAGATCGGCGCGAAGGGCGTGTGGGGTTTCGACGTCTCGGCCGGATGCTCGGGGTTTCTGTTTGCGCTGCAGGCGGGTGCAAAGCTGGTGGAAAGCGGGGCGCACGCGAAGGTTCTGGTATGCGGCGCGGACGCCAATACGCGCATGACCGACTACACGGACCGGACGACGTGCGTGTTGTTCGGCGATGGCGCTGGGGCGGTGCTGCTGGAGCCGGCGGAAGAGGGCGAGATCGGCTTCATCGACTATGCGTACGAGATCGACGGGTCGGGCGCCGGCTCACTGTATATGCCGGGCGGCGGCAGCCTGAACCCCTCGACCCATGAGACCGTGGACAAGAAGATGCACTACATCCACCAGGACGGGCAGGCGGTGTACAAGTTTGCCGTGCGCAAGATGGCCGAGGCTACGGCGAAGGTGCTGGAGCGCAGCGGCGTAACCGGCGCGGAGCTGGGCTGCTTCATTCCGCACCAGGCCAACAAGCGGATTATCACGGCCACCGCCGACCGGCTGGGCATGGACCCGAAGCGGGTCATCATCAACATCGAGAAGTACGGCAACACCTCGTCGGGGAGCATTCCCCTGGCCATGGAGACGGCCATCGAGCAGGGCAAGCTGAAGAAGGGCGACCTGGTGCTGCTGGCCGCGGTGGGCGCGGGATTTGCTGTGGGGGCGGCGCTGCTGCGGTGGGAGATATAGCAAGTTCGCTAGCGAAGTGGGTCCAACGCTTTTTTACATTTGGCAACCTTCGTCAGGATTACTCCGACTTATGATGCACTACATTAGTATTGCAGTGGACACAGGCCAGGGTTGCCTCGTGTGTAATTAGTAGGAGTGAATCAGCCTTCCCCAGCAGAATATCCTCTGAATAACGCCGGTGACCTAATAGATGTGCTATCGGCTTCTCAGATTCTCATTGGCATTTCGATTAAGGCCCAAAGATGGAAAGGTGGTTGCCGTCTGGGTCATCGAAGTTGGCAACTCTCGTGGTGGGCGTGACGCTTCGTGGTTCGTGAGTGAACTGGACTCCTTTCTCTCGCAACGCTTGATAGGCGGCGGTTACGTCCTCAACAGAGAAGACGATCTCGCCGGCGCCGGCAACCTGGCCACGGACTTTGGCCGCGGGCTCGCTGAGGCACAGGGTGACCGCGCCGGCGTTCAGGAACTTGAAACCAGGGATCTCACGCTGAACCTCCAGGCCCAACTTATCGCGATAGAACGCCAGCGAGCGCGTCGCATCGTGGACCCCCAGCATAACAACGGTGACTTGAGTGAGCTTATAATCCACCTGTTCCATCTTTGGTCTGCCTCCCTGCAAACTGATAACTGATAACGAATCCCGCCACGGAATAGAGTCAACCGCCGGCTACCGGCTGTTCTTCACCTGAACATCCGACAAGTTCTGCTTCCCGTGAAACTGGCCGTTCTGAATGAACAATTCTCGCTATCGCGTCCGGCAACGATGGCGCCAGCCAGACACTGCGTCCCTTGCTGGAATCCTGCTATACAGCTTCCCTTAATTATATCACACTCATATCTTGTCGTCAATCTCATTAGTCGCGAATAAGTAAAGCAATTCATGACGTACTTCACCAGCCAGCGAGTCAGCGAGTCAGCGACTCATCCCAAGATAGGTTATATTCGGGCAGGACGCGGAGTTCGGCGGCCATGCGGAAAAAGCCGCGCATCCCTTTGATGCATTCCTCATCGAGCACATAGTGAATGTTTGTGGTCAGGTAGGTGCGGATGGTCTCTTCGGGGATGGGGACGCGAGTAGACCACTCGGTTACCAGCGCATCGATGTTCTGCAGACCGTGTATGCGGGATTGATTAAAGTCGCTGACAATGCTCTCGTCCAAAGGTCCGTCCCGCGCAGCGGCGCCCCAGACGGCGGAGACGAAGGAAAGGCCGGTGAGGGCGCGCCACTCTTCGGCCAGGTCGTGATAGACGAGCTGTTCGCCGGTGCGCTCGAAGCGGTTAGCGCGCTCTTCCAGAGCAAAGAGGGCGGGATCGCCGATGAGGATGGCGGCGTCGGCTCGTGCAAGCATGGCGTCGAGGTCTGCGGCTGCGGGCAGAAACGGGACCTCCGGGTTGCCCCACTTGTGGAAGAGCATGCGGGCGTAAGCGAGGGTGGTGCGGCTGGCGGTGTCGGCGGCCACGGTGCGCAGGGCGGCAAGCGGCTGGCTGGCGCGGCGGACCAGGAGCAGGGAGCGCACGCGGCCCTTGGAGGCGATGGTGCAGCCGGGCAGGATGCGCAGGCCGGGGGTGGTGGCGAGGGCGGCGATGGGAACGAGGCCGATGTCGGCCTGGCCGGAGGCTAAGTGGACGGCGCACTCGGACGGCGACATGCGGTCGATCTGATAGCGGAGGGCGAGCGGGGTGGAAAGAGGCGGGTGCTCGAAGTCCCACATGAGGGGCGCGGTATTGAGGAAGTTGATTGCGGCGACGCGCAGGCGAGGATTTGGGGTCGTGCTCACGATTTTTAGAGTACCAACCGTGGGCCAAGGATTCCGCGGCGTGTCTCGAATGAATCCGGGGCGACAATACCGGCGGCTTGACATGGAACTCCGGCAGGGCTAGTGTGGGCGAAAATCCAGAAGAACCGGGGTCCAGGTTTCCTGTGAGGAAAAACCGCCGCGGGCAATGGATGGATTGAAGCACCCCGCGATGACGAAACTCACCCAAAACGTAGTTTTGCCCGAGCCGCCTCAGTTGGATGAACAGCGGCTGGCGTGGCTTGCGCTGACGCTGTCTCCGGGGCTGGGGCCGAAGCGGATTTTGGACGCGGTGAAGACGTTGGACGCGCCCAGCCAGATCTTCGCTCTGCCCTTGACGGCGCTGGAGGGGCTGCGGTTTCCCGCCGAGGCGGCGCAGTTCATCTTTGATGGGAAGGCGCGCCAGGCAGCCGAGGAGGAGTGGGCGCGGGTGTCGGCGCAGGGCGGGACGTTGGTGAGCTACAGTTGCCCGGAGTATCCGGAGAGGCTGAAGGAGATCTACGATCCGCCGCCGGTGCTGTGGGTGCGCGGAGCGGTAAGCCTGCTGGCGCGGCCGGCCATCGCCATTGTGGGCACCCGGCACCCGACTCCGTATGGCTCGGGCGTGGCGGAGATGCTGGCGCGGGACTTGGCGGTGCGGCGGCTGCTGATCCTCAGCGGCATGGCGCGGGGCATCGACTCCTCCGCGCACCGGGGCGCCCTGGCGGCGCGCATGCCCACGGTCGCGGTGTGGGGCACGGGCATCGACGTGATCTATCCCAAGGAGAACAAGAAACTGGCGGAGGAGATTCTGGCCACCGGCGGGGCGATCGTGAGCGAGATGCCGATGGGGACCTTTCCGGCGCCGCAGAACTTTCCCCGCCGTAACCGAATCTTAAGCGGGCTGAGCATCGCGGTGCTGGTGGTGGAAGCTGGGGAGAACTCGGGCACGCGGGTGACCGCCCGCTGCGCCGCCGAGCAGAACCGCGACCTGTTTGCGGTGCCCGGCAACGTGACCAGCAAGGGCTCCTGGACCCCTAACACGCTGATTAAGCAGGGGGCAAAGCTGGTGGCCACCTGGGAGGACGTGTGGGAGGATCTGCCTTCGCAGGTGCGGCTGGAACTGGAGGCGGAGGCGCCAGTTGAATCCAAATCGGAGGCTACCGCATCTTTATTGCCTGACCCGGTGCTTCGGCCCCAGGAAGCAATGGTGCTGGAGGTTCTGCGCACCGACGAGAGCTTGCAGATCGACGAGATTCTCGAATTGCTGGAGACTCAACTGACGTCTTCCGAGGTCTTTACGGCGCTCTTCGAGCTGGAGATGACGGGCCGGGTACGATGCTTGCCGGGCAAGAATTACGTAAGGACGATGTGAAAAGACGGCTCCCGGTCTGAGGTTCGTGGACTCCCATCTCTCAAAATGCCAAGTTCCACGGCACCGTTCGCAAAGCGTTCAGGGACATTCTTCACAGAGTTATGGATTGTTTTTCGTTCGCGATGAGGCGCTAGACGGTTTCCCTGCCGCATTGCCGGGCTTGAATCTCCCTGAAGCTGAATCCTGCCGCGCCTGATCCTCGCCGGAGCCGATCCTCCGGCGTTGAAAAAGGTGCGCGAGACTTGCGTTGGCTCGTCTCGCGCGGATCGGCCTGGGGCACCGGGCTACTGAAAGAGGCGGGGCGCGAAGTCATGCAGGTAGTCCCGCCAGTTGTTCCAGGCATGGAAGCCTTCGCTGACATGGGTTTCCGGGTTATACCCGTATTTCTTGAGCAGATCGACCGCTGGGCCGGTATTCGGCAATGCCATGTCCTGCTTGCCGGCGGCGAACCAAAAGAGCTTGACGGCGCTCTTGGCCGGACTCTGGAGCGCGGCCAGGTTAGTCTGCTCGAACTGGTCGCGCGAAGCCTCGAACCAGCCAGAGCTGAAGACGCCCACATAGGCGAAGAAGCCGGGATGCAGGACCGAGGCGTTGAGGGTTTGAATTCCACCCATCGAGAGTCCGGCGATGGCGCGATGCGCCGGATCGGCGACGACGCGGTAGTGCTTCTCGACATAGGGGATAATGTCGTTCATCAGATCGCCGAGGAAGGGATCGGATGCCGGATTCGTCATGAGGGCTCTCATATCCATTTTCGTGCTGGTGTGGCCCGCGGGCATCACCACGATCATGGGCTTGGCCTGACCGGCGGCCAGCAGGTTATCCAGAATGAAGTTCGCGCGGCCGATCGAGGTCCAGGAGTCGTCGCAATCCCCGCCGCCGTGCAACAGGTAGAAGACCGGATAGGACGAATTCCCGGTCTCGTATCCAGGCGGCAGGTAGATATGCATCCTGCGCGTCCGGCCCAGCGTGACTGAATGGTAGTAGACCGTGGAGACGCTGCCATGCGGCACGTCGTTTACGTCGGCGAAGTTGCCGGGGATCACGAAGAGACTGCGCACGGAAGAGAGCGACTCGCTGAAGGCAGCGTTCTTGGGATCGGTTGTGCTGACGCCGTCCACTATGAACCTGTAGCGATAGGCACCCGGCGGGAATGGACCCAGAGTGGTGGACCAGACTCCGTCCTCGGCCTTGGTGAGCGGCAGGCCACCCATGGCGGCGAAGGCCTGTTCCCTGGTCGCTCCGGGAACGGACTCGGGTCCCTCGGAGCTGATCTTCACTTCCTTCACATCCGGAGCCCATATGCGGAAGGTGACGGCGCCGCCGGGATTGACCTCAGGCGAAACCAGATTTGTGTTGGGCGTAACCTTGGGCATGGTGATGGCGGGCGGAGGCTGCGTGGGCGCGGCCTGCTGCGCGCTGGCGTCCGCTGAAGCGAGCGCAAACGCCAAACCGCAGAAAAGCATAACGGGAATCACACTTCGAATGCATCTCATAAACCGGTCCTCTCAGAAATGAAGTCAGACGGCGTGAATGCCTGGCCGTGGCCACGCTGGTTGTGGAGCGGGCGGCTGTCTTCGGTTTCTCCTGGGTCAGATTCTATTCCTGCCGTACCGCGGGCGCGGGAAAACGGCAACTCCCTTGGTGCCGGGCGCAATGCTCAAGCCAGCGCTAGCGATGCGCTCCTGACCGCTTGTGGAGCCGCATGAAGATGCGCGATTCTCCGAGGAGGTTCGCAGGGCCTTTTTACGCGGTGCAAACGGCTGGCTAACGGCGTGAAGAGGTCCCGGAAGGTCGATCGATGAGAATCCAGGCGGAGGATTCCGGGCAGTTTTCCGCAGCGAGGACGGCGCTCCCGCGCTCCGAAAACGGGACCTCCAGCGAGGAAAGGAACTCTTCCGAGTGGAAACGGAGCGGTGTTCCGTGGTAGTGTGCAACATTTGTGGATGGTTTTCTGCGGAGTGGGACGAGCGGGCGGCCGGGAGGTATGGACCGGCTGCAAAAAACGAAAACGGAAAAAGCCAATTGTGAGTCAAACAGACCGGACAGGGTAGAGTGGTCTCGGTAATCAGGTAATAAGGATGGCGATGAGCAAATCACTGGTGATCGTCGAGTCCCCCGCCAAGGCGAAGACGATCGAGAAATATCTGGGCAAGGGCTTTGAGGTGCGGGCCTCGGTTGGGCACATCATGGATCTGCCCAAGCGAGACATTGGCGTGGAGTTGAAGAAGCGGACCTTTGAGCCGACGCTGATTGTGTCTCCGGGCAAGGAGAAGGTGGTTGCGCAACTGAAGCGGGCGGCGGCGGCGGCGGACGAGATCTACCTGGCGCCCGACCCGGACCGCGAGGGCGAGGCGATTGCTTACCACCTGGCGCTGCAGTTGGGGACCACGGCCAAGGAGCGGAAGAAGATTCGCCGCGTGACCTTTAACGAGATTACGAAGAAGGCCGTGCAGGAGGCCTTTGAGCACCCCAGGGACGTGGATCAGAATCTGGTGGATGCGCAGCAGACGCGGCGGGTTCTGGACCGGCTGGTGGGCTATCAGATTTCGCCGTTGTTGTGGGATAAGGTCCGGCGCGGGCTCTCGGCCGGCCGAGTGCAGACAGTGGCTCTACGGCTGATTGTGGAGCGGGAGCGGGAGATAGGCGCCTTCAATCCGGTGGAGTACTGGACACTCAATGCGGTGTTGTATCCGGAGAAGCAGGCGGACAAGAGCTTCAAGGCGCGCTTTGTGGGCATCGACGGTGAGCCGGCGCGGGTGGCCAACGGCAAAGATGAAGACGGCAAGGAGCAGTTCGTCGCCAATGCGCTTGCTGATAAGAAGTCGATGGACGAGGTGGTCGCGGCACTGGAAAAGGCGGAGTGGTCTCTGGTTTCGGTTCAGTCCAGAGAGCAACAGAGGAAGCCGCTTCCTCCGTTCATCACCAGCCAGTTGCAGCGCGACGCATCGAACAAGCTGGGCTTTAACGTGCGGCGAACAATGGGCGTGGCGCAGCGGCTCTACGAGGGCGTCGCCATAGGCTCGGAGGGCCCGGTGGGCCTGATTACTTACATGCGTACCGACTCTCCGCGCGTTGCCCCGGAGGCGATTGCCGGGGCGCGGGCGTGGATCGGCAAGCAGTTGGGAGCCGAGTATTTGCCCGAGGCGCCGAATGTGTACAAGGGAAAGAAGGACGCGCAGGACGCGCACGAAGCCATCCGACCCACGGACGCTTCGCGGACGCCGGAGTCGATTGCGCGCTACCTGACTGAAGAACAACTGAAGCTCTACACGCTCATCTGGCAGCGGTTCGTGGCCTCGCAGATGGTTGCGGCGGTCTTTGACGTGACTACGGCGGCGATTGCGGCGGTCTCGGCGAAGACTGGCAAAACCTACGACTTCCGCGTCAGCGAGTCGGTGGTGCGGTTTGATGGATTCCTGAAGGTCTACGAAGTTGCCGAGGAGAAGAAGGACGAGGAAGACGAGACTGCCGGCCGGCTGCCCAGCCTGGACGGCGTGAAGACGCTGGAACTGGAAAAGCTGGAGAGTGAGCAGCACTTTACCGAGCCGCCTCCGCGCTATAACGAGGCCTCGCTGGTGAAGGAACTGGAGAAGCGCGGCGTCGGACGGCCGTCGACCTACGCGTCGATCATCAGCACCATCCAGGACCGCGAGTACGTGGTGAAGCACGGAGGGTCGCGCGGACGTTTTTATCCCACCGAGATCGGAGTGGTGGTCTGCGACTTACTGGTGAAGAATTTTCCCTATATCTTCGACGTCGCGTACACCGCCAAGCTGGAAGAGGAACTGGATGAGATTGAAGAGGGCAAGGAAAAGTGGACGGATCTGCTGAAGGGCTTCTACGGCTATTTTGAGGAAGAGCTCAGGGACGCCGGCAAGAACATGGAAAACGTCAAGCGGATGGAGAAGCGGACCAAAGAAAAATGCGACCTGTGCGGTTCGCCGCTGCTGCTGAAGTGGGGCAAGTTCGGCACCTTCTTTGCCTGTTCGGCTTACGACAAGAAGGACCCGTCAAGCTGCACTTTCACCAGGGAAAACACAGCAGACAAGCCGGACATGAATACGCCCGAGGCGCAGGAAGCCGGCGAGACCGAGGAGTACTGCGAGAACTGCGGCCGCGTGATGGTGCTCAGGCGCGGACCGTTCGGCATGTTCATGTCCTGCCCTGGGTACAACGAAGACCCGCCCTGCAAGACCTTCCGGAAGCTGAGCCAGAAGCAGCAGCAGAAGCAAGCCACGTCGCAGCCGACCGGCGAGGACTGCCCGCTGTGCGGCAAGCCGCTGGTGCTGCGCCAGGGGGCTTACGGGGAGTTCGTTTCCTGCTCCGGGTATCCCAAGTGCAAGTACGTAAAGCAGAACCTGATTGAAGGCATGAAATGCCCCAAGTGCGGGCAGGGCGACCTGGCCGAGCGCAAGGCGCGGCGCGGCAACATTTTCTGGGGCTGCACGAATTATCCCAAGTGCGACTTCACCTCGAATTTGAAGCCGGTGGCGAAAAAGTGTCCGGAGTGCGGGAGCCCGTACCTGGTGGAGAAGACGCTGCGTTCGGGGATATATCTGGAATGCCCGAACAAGAAGAAGGCCGGGGAAGAGTTGATTGCGCTGAAGAAACGGGCAAAGAAGGCGGCTGGGGCGAAGGAAGGCACGGTGTCGTGCAGCTATTCGAAGCGGATTGGGGACGCGCCGCCTCCGCCGACGGCGGAGACGCACGGACCGGTGGCGGAGAAAAAGGGCGGGAAGAAGGCGTTGCAGCCGGCGTAGGGAGCGGCGGTTGTGGGGGCGCAGCGCAACGCGCTCAGGCCGAATCCGATAATATGGGGCAACGGAGAAACTGTGATGGAACGAATGCTGGCAACCCCGGCCGATGCCGAAATTATTCTCAGGCTCTATGAACTGCGCACCGAAGCGGTGATGCGCCAGGCCCGCGCGTGGATAACGGGCGAATTCTGGCCGGCCACGGCTGAGGAGTTTTTTGCGGTGGCATCGAACCCTGCCGACCCCCACAATGCCTGGCTGCGGCAGGTGCTCACCTACTGGGAGATGGCTGCGGCCATGGTGCTGCACGGGGCAGTTTCAGCGGAGCTGTTTGTGGATTGCAACTCCGAAGGGTTCTTTCTGCTGGCGAAGTTTGAGCACATTCTGGCGGCGATCCGGGAAAAGAATCCGGGTTTTCTGGTTAAGACCTCCGAGTTGGTGAACCGGTTTTCAAGCGCCGCCCAGCGCTACGAGGCGGTACTGAAGAATGTGGAAGCCAGGCGGAACAGCCTGCCGGCGAAGCAGGAATCGCACGGGCAGTATGCATACCCCGTGAAAGCCTGAGCCGCAAAATTTCTTGCCGAATTGGGGCCAGTGGAGGATGATGGTAGTCGAAAGAGACTTTCCAATCCCCTGGAGGTTCCTCGTGAAAAGTGTTCTTACTCTTCTGTTGGCCGTTTTTGCCCTGACGGCGATTGCGGCGCGCGCTGCCGATGCCACCAAATTGAATGGCTGGATATCCGATTCGATGTGCGGCGCCAAGCACCTTGGCGACAATCCGGCCTGCGTAAAGAAGTGTATCGAGGGCGGCATGGCCCCGGTGTTTGTGGACGAGGCCCAGAAAGCGGTCTGGACCATCGACAACCCCGACGCGGTGAAGGCTTTCTACGGTGACCATGTGACTATCACGGCCACCGCCGATGCGGCGAAGAAGAGTGTCCACATCGAGTCCATTGCGGAGGCGAAGTAGGGCTTTTCGTCTTATCCAGGTTGCAATCGGATTCGCCACGCCAGCAAATCTCTGGTAGTGTCATATCCGTTACCCTTTTCGTGTTGGAGTTGAGGCCGATGGGGGCTGAGCGTTGGATTCATACGGAATAGACCATGGCGCGAGCAATCTGGAACGGCAAAGTCATTGCCGAAAGCGACACGACGGAGACGGTTGAGGGAAGTATCTACTTTCCCGAGGCCAGCCTCAAGCGGGAGTATTTTCGCCCCAGCACCACCACCTCGATCTGTCCCATAAAGGGGCAGGCGCGGTATATGAACCTGTTGATTGACGGGCAGGATAACCCGGACGCGGCCTGGTACTATCCAGATCCGAAGCCGGCCGCGCGCAAGATCAAGGGGTACGTGGCCTTCTGGCGCGGGGTGGAAGTGGAGCCGTAGCTGGGTACATTTCTAAGAGGCGCGTTCCGCGCCGATCCAATCTTGTAAATGGCCGGTCTTCATGCGTCTCCACGGCACGGCGCCGGAAATCGCCAGGACGATAATGGCCGGCTCGATAGCCTGGCGGTAATCCATCAGCGGATTGGTTATAGAGTAGGTCAGCGGGAAAATGCCGATGAGTACCAGATAGGGCAAGACCACCGCACGGTTCAGGCGCCAAAAGCGGCGAATGCCGCGCAGCATCAGCAGCGTAACGCAGCTGACGTAAAAAACATTTGCCGGCTCGAATGGTTGCGCCCGTATCTCTTCGGCAGAGAAGCTCCAGTAGCCGGTCCAGTAATAGAAAATGCGGCGCAGTGTTTGATGAACTAAAAAGTAATATTGCGGATGATGGCTGAAGTCGTCGATGGACAGGGCGTGCTTTTCCGCCAGATAGGCCGTTTCGCCCAGGGAGAGATATTTATGCAACTCCGCCGGATTGCTGGCCGGATATGGCCGCTTGTCAGCGCTCGGGGGCGAGGAGGGATCCCAGGGAGCATTGCCGAAGTTGTCGGCATATATCTCCAGCCAAATGTTGTCTCGGACAGGGCAGAGGATGCCGAGGGCGCGGTAGTTGCGGATCGTCCACGGGGTGAGGACCGCGAGTGCGGCAAGAGCGGTGAGCGCGCCATTTAATAGCCAGCGCCCGCCGGACCGGCGCGCCTCATACAGCGCCAACGCCAGCAGAAACGGCAGCGTGGAAAGTATCGAGGGATTGGAGAGCGCGGTGACGCCGCAGAGCGCGCCCCAACCCAGCCATGCCAGCGGATTTGCTGCCCGATCAATGCGCTGCGCGATGCAGAAGCAGGTGGTGAAGAGCAGGCCGGTCAGGGCATACTCCCAGACGCGGCCGGCGGAGAAGTAGATGGCAAAGGGATAAAAGGCCCAGACCCAGGCTGCTATCTTAGCGCCGCGCGCGCCAAGGGAATACTTGGCGCTGAAGTAGACGGGGATGCAGGTGAGGGCGCTGAGCAGACTGTTGATGGAGAGGATGACGAATCCCGAGGCGAGCGAGTAAATGCCGGAGAGCCGGAAGACGGCGGAGAGGAGAGCAGGATAGAGCGGGGGTTCTATCGCGGTGGGTCCGCTCCAGGGGAAGTATGGCGAACTGAATCCATGGCCGCTGGCCAGCGCGCGCGCAATCCAGCCCATCTCCCAGCCGAACTGCTCGTAGAATTTATCCGCGTCGGGCAGACCGCGATAGGTGAAGCAGACCACCACCAGGCGGATGGCAAAGGCCAAAAAAATGATGATGGGAAGCAGCCAGCGGGTTGAGCCCTTTTGTTCCGCTCGCCCGGTGCGATCGATAGAAGTCGGCATCCTCGCATTATAGGAGAGATGAGCGCGGAGCTGGATCCGCTCGGGAAGCCGAAGGTGATAGTACAATGCTCTTTGTGTTGCCCGCTCGACGAATGGGTTTGGAAGCCCTCGTTGTGATCGAAAGCTAGTTGCGGTGAATGCGTTGAGGAGCCGGGAGCAGGACTTCCAGCGAGTTGCGCAGGAGATAGAAGGAGATGGCTTGTGGCGAAATATCCAGCTGACGGCGGCATGAAATGCGATCAACCAAGCGAGGCTGTCTATGTAAGCGTTGTCGTACCTTGTCATAACGAAGAGGAGTGCATAGATGAGTTTCACCGCCGCATGCGGCGTGTTCTTCAAGATAAGGAAATATCTTATGAAATGATATTCGTGAATGACGGCTCCACGGACCGGACGGCAGAGAATCTGGTGGAGATACAACGCCTGGATGAGAATGTTGTCATTGTCGATCTGTCCCGGAATCATGGGCATCAACTGGCCCTGTCAGCGGGCCTCGAGGTAGCGCAAGGCAAGAGAGTGCTTCTGATCGACGCCGATTTGCAGGATCCCCCGGAGTTGTTGCCTGAGATGATGGCGGCGATGGATGCCGGCGCCGATGTGGCCTACGCCAGGCGCATCTCGCGGGCAGGCGAAAGCCGCTTCAAGCGGATGACCGCCGCATTCTTCTACCGGCTTCTTCGCGGATTGTCGCGGACCGAGGTGCCCGTCGATACAGGCGATTTCCGCTTGATGAGCCGGCAAGTCGTCGATATCCTACGGCAAATGCCCGAGCCGCACCGCTTTCTGAGGGGCATGGTAACCTGGGTCGGCTTTCGTCAGGTCGCGGTGAATTATCACCGCGACTCCAGGTTTGCGGGAAAGGCGAAATATCGCATCGGAAACATGGTCGGTTTAGCCATGGACGCCGTCACGGGATTCGCTTCGGCGCCCCTGAGGTTCATGTTCTATTTGAGCGCCGTAACCGGTGTTGCCGCGTCATGCTTTTTAGCCTGGACAGTTTATGCGTTTCTGTTTCTTCACGCCGTTCCCGGATGGGCGAGCATCCTGTGCGCTCTACTTATCTTTTCGGCAATCAATCTGTTTGCCTTGGGGCTAATCGGGGAATATGTCGGGCGCTCCTTCATTCAAGGAAAAGGCAGGCCACTGTTCATTATTCGCTCTGTGTCGCGGGGGAGAAGCGATGTGGAAACCGGGCCGGACGGCTCGTCTTCGAACGCAGTGAAGAACAAGAAGTAACTGTCCCGCAGCTAAGGCGGAATTCTGTTTTTGTTTCCAGCATTATCTCGCTGGGGAAGAAAACGCCATCAAGATTGAGTCGGGCTGGGCGGCGGGCAGGCTTGAAGTTGTTTGGAATTTTCCGGATCATCCGCGCGCGCTAACCCACCCTAGCCGCAAAATAAGAACGCGGCGAGGGTGGGGCACTCAGATTGTGACGAAGACTACCGGCTCTTGGAGACTTCTTCGACGGTCACCGGATCGAGGAAGGGCATGGAGGCGCGGAGTTCCTTGCCGACGATCTCGACGGGGTGCTTGGCTTCGGCTTCGCGGAAGGCCATAAACTCCTTGCGGCCGGAGTTCTGGTCGGCGAGGAAGCGCTTGGCAAAAGACCCGTTCTGGATTTCGGCCAGAATCTGCTTCATGGCCTTGCGGCTTTCGGCGTTGATGACGCGCGGGCCGCTCACGTAGTCGCCGTATTCGGCGGTGTCGGAGATGGAGTAGCGCATGTAAGCCAAGCCGCCTCGGTAGATCAGGTCCACGATCAGCTTGAGCTCATGCATGCACTCGAAGAAGGCACTCTCGGGCTGATAGCCGGCCTCGACAAGAGTCTCAAAGCCAGCCTTGATGAGGGCGCTGATGCCGCCGCAGAGCACAGCCTGCTCGCCGAAGAGGTCGGTCTCGGTCTCCTCCTTGAAAGTAGTCTCAAGCACTCCGGCGCGCGTGCAGCCGATGCCCTTGAGGTAGCTAAGGCAGAGGGCGTGGGCCTTACCGGTAGCGTCCTGCTGGATGGCAATGAGGCCAGGGACGCCGCCGCCTTCGATGAAGACCTCGCGCACGCGATGGCCGGGCGCCTTGGGCGCGGCCATGCCCACATCGATGTTCGCGGCCGGCACGATGGTCTTGAAGTGGATATTGAAGCCGTGCGCGAACATCAGCAGCTTGCCCGCCG
This sequence comes from Occallatibacter sp., assembly GCA_035315085.1. Classification (GTDB taxonomy): domain Bacteria; phylum Acidobacteriota; class Terriglobia; order Terriglobales; family Acidobacteriaceae; genus Telmatobacter. The sequence goes on along the minus strand of DATFYK010000097.1, from coordinate 44,225 downwards.
TGAGGTTCGGCCCGATATCTTCGGCATACAACCTGGCTTGAATCTGGTCGGGGGCAAGAATCATCACCACATCGGCCCACTTCGCCGCTTCGGCCGGCGGGACCACTTCGAAGCCCGCCTTCCGCGCCTTGGCAACGGACTCCGCTTCCGTGGCGGGCAGGCCCACTTTGACGTGGACCCCGGAGTCCTTGAGGTTGAGGGCATGAGCGTGCCCTTGCGAGCCGTAGCCGATGATGGCTACCTTTTTGGACTGGATGAGGGAGAGGTCGGCATCGTGATCGTAGTAAGTCTTAGCCATGATTTTCTCGCTTTTCCTTTTTCTGGTTGAGATTCAATGGAGTGGGCCGGTTGTTGCCCGACCCGCAAGCCGGTAAAGCTAAACCTGAGGGGCTAAAGCCCCGGTTGATTCTGCTGGCTTGATATCAAGGGCAAAGCCCTGACCTGCCAGCCGCGCCTTTTCATAACCACAGCTCATCCTCTATTCCGGCTCGCCGGCGGCGCTGTCTTCACCGAATTCGGCGGGCTGCTGCGCGGGCTCGTCCAGCGCGGGGTCCATGGCGCGGACCACGCTGCTGATGTGGTGGCCGCGGCGCATGGTCATCTTGCCGCTGCGGCAGATTTCCAGGATGCGGCCCTCGTCTTCACGGAGCACTTCGATCAGCCCTTCGATCTTGCTTTCGACGCCGGTCAGCTCGATCATCAACGACTCCGACGCCAGATCGACGATGCGGGCGCGAAAGACTTCCACCAGATCGAAGATCTGGGAACGGTTCTGTGGTGTGGTGGCCACCTTGATGAGCGCCAGCTCGCGGGTGACGGCCGGAGCCTGGGCAATGTCGTCCACATCGACCACATTCTCCAGTTTAAACAGACTGGCGCGGATGCGGTGGCCGGCCTCGGCAGAGGCCTCGCAGACCAGGGTCAGGCGCGAGAGGCCGGGGCGCTCGCTGCGGCCTACGGTGAGCGAGTTGATGTTGATGTTGAGGCGGCGAAAGAGCGAGGCGACGCGGGTTAGCACGCCGGGCAGGTCTTCAACGTAAGCGACGAATGTGTGCAGCATGACTAGCCTCTAGCTTCTTGCCTCCAGCTTCCAGCTCGTTGTTTCTAGTTTCTACGCGCTGGCTACACGGCGGTGTCCGGCAACGAAAAAGCTAGAAGCTAAGAGCTAGCAGCTGGAAGCTGTCTTATTTGTCGTCCGGCGACTCCACCAGCGAGTCTTTGCCGGGGCGGCGGATCATCTCGTGCAATGCGGAGCCGGTGGAAACCATCGGATAGACCGAGTCTTCCTTCTCGACCTTGAAGTTGAGCAGAAACGCGCCGGGCGCGGAGCGGGCCGCATTGACGGCCTCAGCCACCTCGGCACGGGTGCGGACGGTGAGGCCCTGGATGCCGTGGGCGCCGGCCAGCTTGACGAAGTCGGGGCTGACCATCGGCGTGGCTTCGTAGTTGCGCTCGTAGAAGAACTCCTGCCACTGGCGGACCATGCCCAGATAGCCGTTGTTGATGACGGCGATGTTGATCTTGATCTTTTCCTGGACGATGGTGGCCAGCTCGGCCGCGGTCATCTGGAAGCCGCCGTCGCCGGCGATGACCCAGACCTCCTTGTCGGGGCGGGCGAACTTGGCGCCGATGGCCGCGGGCAAAGCAAAACCCATCGTTCCCAGGCCGCCGGAGGTGATGAGGGTGCGGGGTTGCTCGTGGTGGTAATACTGCGCCTCCCACATCTGGTGCTGGCCGACGTCGGTGACCACGATAGCGTTGCCGCCGGTGATGCGCCACAGGTCGTGCATGACGTGGGCGGCATAGAGATGGCCGGAGTCGGGGAGGTTCTTGATGTCGCGGACGGCGGCAGCGCCCTTGATGCCGTCGATGGTTTTGAGCCAGGCTTGGCCGTCGCGTCCGGGGATGCGGGGCAGCAACAGCTCGAGCACTTCGGCGAGATCGCCGACCAGGGCGACGTCCACCTTGACGTTCTTGTTGATCTCGGCGGGGTCCACCTCGATGTGGATCTTTTTGGCCTTGGTGGCGTAGGTGGCGAGGGTTCCTGTGACGCGATCGTCGAAGCGCATGCCGCAGGCGATGAGCAGGTCGGCTTCCTGGATGGCGTGGTTGACCCAGGCCTCGCCGTGCATGCCCATCATGCCCATGTTCAGGGGATGGGAGGCGGGAAATGCGCCCAGGCCGAGGAGGGTGAGGCCGACGGGAATCTGGGCGCGCTCGGCCAGGGTGCGCACCTGCTCCATGGCGCCGGACTCGATGATGCCGTGGCCGGCGAGGATGACGGGGCGCTTCGAGTTGCGGATGAGTTCGGCGGCCTGCGCCAGGCCGGACTCATCGACGCGCAGCATGGGGTGGAGGCGGTAGGGGCGTGGCTTGGCGGCGGCGAAGTCGAAGAGCGCCGTGGCCTGCTGCGCGTCCTTGGTAATGTCGACCAGCACCGGGCCGGGGCGGCCGGAGCGGGCGATCTGGAAGGCGTGCCGCACTGCGGCGGCAATATCCTCCGCGCGGCTGACGAGGAAGTTGTGCTTGGTCACCGGCAGAGTGATGCCGGTGATGTCAACTTCCTGAAAGGCGTCAGTGCCCAGGACCTTGCTGGAAACGTTGCCGGTGATGCAGACGATGGGACTTGAGTCCAGCATGGCGGTGGCGATGCCGGTGACCAGGTTAGTGGCGCCGGGGCCGCTGGTGGCGATGGCCACGCCCACCTTGCCTGAGGCGCGCGCGTAGCCGTCGGCCATGTGCGCGGCTCCCTGCTCGTGCCGCACCAGGGTGTGGTGGATGGGAAACTTGCGCAGCGCATCGTATACGGGCAGAATCGCTCCGCCGGGGTAGCCGAAGACGTCGGTGACGCCCTCGCCTACCAGCGTGGCCCACACAATCTCCGCGCCGGTAAGGCGCGTGGGCGTGGTGAGGTGGTCATTCGATGCTTGCGTTGCGTTGGTTCCCATGTGAGACTCCTTTGAACTGTTAGCTGTTAGCTACTGGCTACTAGCTAGTTTGTCGGTAGTGCGATCTTTGTGAAGGTCTGACAAAATATTCAGTTAGACCGTTTCTCGTGCTCGACTACTCACGGAGGGCTTGATACCTACAAGCAAAGCCAACTCACGCCACTTCCAATGGCAATCGACGTCTACGAAGCCTATCTCGCGTAGCCACTCAAGCTGAGATTCATAATCGAGGAGCTTGTTTGATGGATCTTCGTCCGCGCAGGAAATCGCCTTGAGGAATCCCGCATGGAGTCTAGGACTTTGTGATGAGACATGTTCGAGATTGCAAAAAACACCATCCGGAGTGAGGAGTTCGAGAATCTCCTGATACAGCGTGCGTTTTCGTTCATGGGATACGTGGTGGATGGCAAAACTCGAGATCACTGCATCAAATGGCTCCATCCGAGGCAACCTGTTTTCAAAATCATGCGAGACGATCGTCACGCTACTATCGGCCGCAAACAGCTTGCGTAGCTCCTCTAGCATTGTCGGCGAGAAATCCAGTCCAACGAGTTGGGCGCCTGGTCTAGCGGCTTTCATCAGAGCAAGGAGCCTTCCACCACCACTGCCCAGGTCGAGAATGCGCTTAGCCGCAAGAGGCACGAACTCAAGCAGAGTGGCTTCACCTTCGACGCGATGTGGAATCGAGTCCGCGCGCCTGAGATACTCCAAAGCGTGCTCCGCGGAGGTCCATAGGTTGACGTCATGTGTGTTTGTCATCGTATTTCCTCTTTACACAGGGCGTTATTCCGTTTTCCCAACTCAACTTAATTACCTGTGCTAGCTTGAGGCTAGAAGCTAGTAACTAAAAGCTGTTTTACGTTGTTGCACCCTCGGAGGCGCTGCTTACGCGGTCGACATACTTGCGGAAGACGCCGCGTGGCCAGCGGAGTGCGGGCGGCTTAAAGCCCTTCAGCCGCTCCGCAATTTCTTTGTCGCTGATTTCAACGTCGAGTTTGCGGTTGGGAATATCGAAGTGGATGATGTCGCCATCGCGGACGGCGGCGATCGGTCCGCCGACAAAAGCTTCTGGGGCGACATGGCCGGCGGTCATGCCGCGGGTCGCGCCGGAGAAGCGGCCGTCGGTGAGCAGTGCCACGTGCGCGCTAAGTTCGGCGTTGGAGGAGATGGCCGCAGTGACCTGCAGCATCTCTCTCATGCCGGGTCCGCCCTTGGGGCCTTCATAGCGGATGACGAGCACGTCGCCGGGATGGATCTTGCCGGTTTGCACGGCGGCGAAACAGTCTTCCTCGCACTCGAAGACGCGGGCCGGGCCGCGATGCTCGAGGCGGTTGGCCGCGGCTACTTTCATCACGCAGCCTTCGGGGGCCAGGTTGCCTTTGAGAATGACGAGGCCGCCGGTGGGCTTGATTGGATTTTCAAAGGTGTGGATCACGACCTGTCCGGGCGTCTCCTCAGCCAACGCGGCTTCTTCGGCCAGCGTGCGGCCGCTGATGGTGAGTGTGCTGCCGTCGGCGTGACCGGCGTCGATCAAACGTTTCGCAAGAAGCCGCGAGCCGCCGGCGGCCTGGTAGTCGGAGGCGACGAATTTGCCGGCGGGCGTGAGGTCGCAGATGAAGGGCGTGCGCTTGCTGATGATGTCAAAGTCGTCAACAGTGAGCGGAATGCCCAGTTCGCGGGCGATGGCGATGAGATGAAGGACTGCGTTGGTGGAACCGCCGCTGGCGGCCACGCTGGCGATGGTGTTCTCGATGGATTTGCGGGTGATGATCTGCGAGGGGCGGCGGTTGGCGCGGACGGCATCCATCAGAATGCGGCCGGCTTCGCGCGTGGCTGCGAGCTTGTCTTTGGAAGTGGCGGGAACGCCGGAGAGATAGATGGGCGAGATGCCGAGGATCTCGCCGCTCATGGCCATGGTGTTGGCGGTGAACTGGCCGCCGCAAGCGCCCGGACCGGGACAGGCGTTGGCTTCCAGAGCTTCAAGGCCGGCGTCGTCGATGCGGCCGGCGGCGTGGGAGCCGATGCCTTCAAAGACATTTTGAATGGTGATGTCAACGCCGTTGAGCTTGCCCGGCGCGATGGAGCCGCCGTAGAGCATCATGCCGGGAATGTCCAGCCGGCAGAGAGCCATGATGATGCCGGGCATGTTCTTGTCGCAGCCGCCGATGCCCACCAGGCCATCGAAGAGATTGCCGCGCGCCACCAATTCAATCGAGTCGGCAATGACTTCGCGCGAGACCAGCGAGGCTTTCATGCCCTGCGTGCCCATGGTGATGCCGTCGTGGATGGTGATGGTGTTGAACTCCATGGGCGTGCCGCCGGCCTCACGAATGCCCTCCTTGAGGGCTTCGGCGATCTCGCGCAGGTGGACGTTGCAGGTGCCGATCTCGGTCCAGGTATTTGCAATCCCAATAATGGGCTTGTGCAGGTCTTCTTTGCTGAAACCGACGCCGCGCAGATAAGAACGCGCGGCGGCCCGGCTGGGGCCTTCGGTCATGGGGATGCTTTGTCGCTTACCTTCGATGGTCATTTTGCCTACGAAACCTTTCTTTGCTGTGAGCTTCTAGCTGGCTTTTGCTTTGAGCCAGACGGCTTGGTCGTGCTTTGCCTCAAATGCGTCCAGCGCGGCTTGATGGCGCAGCGTGAGGCCGATGTCGTCGAGGCCTTCGAGGAGACAGAACCTGCGGAACGGGTCCACGTCGAAGGTCGCGCTTAAACCCTGATTGTCAGTGACCGTCTGGCTTTCAAGCGAGACGGTGAGTTGATAGTTGGGGATGGTCTTCGCGTTGTGGAGCAGTTGGAAGACCTGCTCTTCGCTTAGGCGAACCAGTACGATGCCGTTCTTGCCCGCGTTGGAGAAAAAGATGTCGGCAAAGGTGGGCGCGATCACCACGCGGAAACCGTAGTCGCTGAGCGCCCATGCGGCGTGCTCGCGGCTCGATCCGCAGGCGAAGTTCTTGCCCGCGATAGGATTTGCGCGCCCTTGTAGCGGGGGTCGTTGAGCACAAATGACGGGTCCGGCTCGCCGGCCGCATTGCGCCGCCAATCGAAGAAAAGATAGTCGCCGTAGCCGGTGCGCTCGATGCGCTTCAAAAACTGCTTGGGAATAATCTGGTCCGTGTCAACATTTGCCCGGTCCAGAGGCGCGGCCAGCGCGGTGAGTGTGCGAAAGGGTTGCATCAGCCTTTTACCTCCCAGTTGCGAATGTCGACAAAATGCCCGGCAATGGCGGCTGCCGCGGCCATCTCCGGCGAGACCAGGTGCGTCCGTCCGCCGCGGCCCTGGCGGCCTTCGAAATTGCGATTGCTGGTGGATGCGCAGCGCTCGCCCGGCAAAAGAATGTCGGGGTTCATGCCCAGGCACATGGAACAGCCTGGCTCGCGCCAGTCGAAGCCGGCCTCGCGGAAGATGCGGTCCAGGCCTTCGGATTCGGCTTGTGCTTTCACGGCCTGCGAGCCGGGAACGACCATGGCGCTCACGCGCGTGGAGACTTTGTAGCCCGCCGCGATGCGAGCCGCGGCGCGCAGATCTTCCAGACGGCCGTTGGTGCAGGAGCCGATGAAAACGCGGTCGATGGGGATTGCATCCAGCGGGGTTTTAGGCCGGAGGCCCATGTACTCCAGAGCGCGCTCCAGGCCGTTGCGCTCCTGTTCGGAGTTGGCGGCGGCGGGATCGGGCACGGATGAAGTGATGGGCGCGACCATGCCGGGACTGGTGCCCCAACTGACGTAGGGGACGAGCGTGGCTGCGTCGATGACGAGTTCGCGATCGAACTTTGCGCCGGGATCGGTGGGCAGCTTGCTCCACTCGGCGACGGCTGCCTTCCAGGCTTCTCCTTTTGGACTAAATCTCCGGCCTTCCAGATAGGCAAAGGTGGTCTCGTCGGGCGCGATCATGCCCGCGCGCGCTCCGGCCTCGATGCTCATGTTGCAAACAGTCATGCGGCCTTCCATCGAGAGCGCGCGAATCGCCGAGCCAGCGTATTCGATCACGGAGCCGGTCGCGCCGTCGGTGCCGATCTGCCCGATGATGGCGAGAATGATGTCTTTCGCAGTGACGCCGGTGGGCAGCGTGCCCTCGACGGCAATGCGGAAGGTCCTGGGCTTGGATTGCGGCAGGGTCTGCGTGGCCAGCACATGCTCCACTTCGCTGGTGCCAATGCCAAAAGCCAAAGCCCCGAATGCGCCGTGCGTGCTGGTGTGCGAGTCGCCGCAGACGATGGTCATGCCCGGCTTAGTCAGCCCCAACTCCGGCCCGATCACATGAACGATGCCTTGCTCGCTCGAGTCCACGTCGTAAAGCTCGATGCCGAAGTCGGCGCAGTTCTTGCGCAGCGTGGCGATCTGTTTGGCGGCGATCTGGTCGAGGATATTGAGCCGGCCCTCGATGGTGGTGGGGACGTTGTGGTCGACGGTCGCGATCGAACGGCCGGGGCGGCGGACCTTGCGGCCGGCCAGGCGCAGTCCTTCAAAGGCCTGCGGCGAGGTCACCTCGTGCAGCAATTGCAGATCGATGTAGAGCACTGTAGGCTCGCCCTTTGGCTCAATCACCACGTGCCGCTCCCAGACCTTTTCGAATAATGTTGTTGCTTCGCTCATGATTTTTCCAATCTTTCCTGCGCGAATTCCGCCGGGTGTTCCACCTTTTCGCCTACTTTCTGGCGATAGAGTGGGGTCCTACAAACCTACTTCAGCATCTCCTTCACCGTCTCCCGCACCTTCGCGCCCATCTCCCGCGTGCCCAGCACGGTCAATCCCTCGGGGTTGGTACGCGCCAGGTCCTGCGTGCGGAAGCCCTGTTCCATCACCTTGCGGATCGCCTTGACGATCGCATCGGCCTCGGCGTCGAGTCCGAACGAGTGGCGCAGCATCATCGCGGCGGTCAAAATCGTGGCCAGAGGATTGGCGATGTTCTTGTTGGCGTGCTTGGGCGCGGAGCCATGTGCCGGCTCATACAAACCGATCTTGCCGCCAATGGTGCCGGAGGGCAGCATGCCCAGCGAGCCGGTAATCACCGAAGCCTCGTCGGTGAGGATGTCGCCGAAGGTGTTCTCCGTGACCACCACATCGAAGTCGCGCGGACGCTTCATCAGGTGCATGGACATGGCATCGACGTACTGGTGTTCGAGCTCGACATCGGGAAATTCCTTGGAGACCTTGATCACCGTGTCGCGCCAAAGCTGCGAGACCTCGAGTACATTGGCCTTGTCCACGCTGCACAGCTTCTTGCGGCGCTTTTGCGCTAACTGAAAGGCCACGCGGGCCACGCGAGCAACTTCATCGCAGGTGTAGATCATGGTGTTTAAGGCCACGCCCTTTTCCTTGTCCCAGCCGCGGGGCTGGCCGTAGTAGAGGCCGCCGAGCAGTTCGCGGACAAACATAATGTCGGTGCCGTCGATGATTTCGGGCCTTAAGGGGCTATTAATCGTCAGTTCCTTGAAGGCAAAGACGGGGCGCAGGTTGGCGAAGCCGCCCAGTTTGGCGCGCAGTCCAAGCAAGCCGGCCTCAGGACGCTGGCTGGGAGGAAGAGCATTGAACTTGTCGTCCCCAACCGCGCCTAAAAACACCGCTTCGGAATCGAGCGCGGCGGCAAGTGTATCCGCCGGGAGGGGTGTGCCGTCCTGTTCAATTGCTACGCCGCCGATGCGCTTATATTCGAGCTGCAACGTGTGGCCGCCAGCCTGTGTTGCTTCTTGCAGTACCGCAATGCCTTGCTCTGTAATCTCAGGGCCAATGCCGTCGCCGGGGGTAACCAGAACTTTCAACTTCATTTCTTACTCTCCTGATTCTTAGATGGTAGAGGGTTTTCCTGTCTGCGTTCCGGCTCAACCCAGCTTCTGCCGGCTCAATCCAGTTCGGAGACCGGTTCGCGGCGGTTTTCGCGGATATGGTCGGGCACCACGCCGATCAGATCCTGGTCGTAGATGTTCTTCTTGCGATCGGCGAGGGCGACGAAGCGGTAGTAGGTATGTTGCAGCTCCTCGCGGGTAAGAGTGAAGCCGAGTTGTTCCAGTCTGTGTCTGAGCGCGGCGCGGCCGGAGTGCTTGCCGAGGACCAGGTGCGTTTTGGCCACTCCGACCACGGTGGGGGTCATGATCTCGTAGCAGAGGGGGTTGGCCAACATGCCGTGCTGATGGATGCCGGACTCGTGGGCAAATGCGTTGTCGCCGACGATCGCCTTGTTGGGCGAGGGGCGGAAGGTGATGATCTGGCCGAGGACCTGGCTGGTGGGATAGAGATTTTCCAGCTTGATGCCGTTGGTGACGCCGAAGCGGTCGCCGCGCACATAGAGGGCGGCGGCAATCTCTTCCAGGGCGGCGTTGCCGGCACGTTCGCCGATTCCGTTGATAGTACACTCCACCTGACGCGCGCCGGCGGTGATGGCGGCCAGCGAGTTGGCCACGGCCAGGCCCAGGTCGTCGTGGCAGTGCGAAGAAAGAATGATGCCATGGTCGTCGATGGCCGGAACGCGCTCACGCACTTCGAGGAACATCTGCGCGTACTCTTCGGGGGTGGTGTAGCCGACGGTGTCGGGCATGTTGATGGTGGTGGCGCCGGCCTGGACGGCGATGCGCACAATCTCGACCAGGAAGTCTCGATCGGATCGGGTGGCGTCTTCGGGCGAGAACTCGACGTCGTCGCACAGGGAGCAGGCCAGGCGCACCGACTCACCGCAGAGGTCGAGAGCCTGGGCGCGGCCGATCTTCAATTTGTATTCCAGATGCAGGTCGCTTGAGGCCAGGAAGACGTGGATGCGGGCGCGGTCGGCGAACTGAAGGGCGCGGGCGGCCATCTCGATGTCTTCAGTATTGGCGCGGGCCAGCGAGGCGATGCGCGGCTTGCGCACGGCCTGGGTGATGGTGGCGATGGCCGCGAAGTCGCCCTCCGAGGCCATGGCGAAGCCGGCCTCGATGATGTCCACGCCCAGATCCTCGAGGGCATGGGCCATGGTGAGCTTTTCCTGCGTGGTCATGCTGCAGCCGGGGGACTGCTCGCCGTCGCGCAGCGTGGTGTCGAAGAAGACTACGTGATTTGAGGTCATGAATTCGCCTGCCCTGGGCTTCCTGCCGACACTGCCAGTGTCTCGCATGAGGCGGTATAAGGCAAAGTTATTCTTTTTTGGGAAGCGATTAGAATAGCTTATACTACAATGGACAGTGAACAGTGGTCAGTGATCAGTATGCCCGCGGCGCCCGGTGGAATTTCAGCCGGGTGCATCCAATCTCGTATTCGAGGCCTGGATACGCAGTTCACGCGAGAGAGCAGCTGGCCCGCTAATCACTGAAAACTGATCACTGTTCGCTGACCACTGATATGGAACTGCATCAACTGGAGACGTTTTTGGCGGTGGCGGAGGAGCGGAGCTTCTCGCGGGCGGCGGCGCGGCTGCACCGGACGCAGCCGGCGGTGAGCCAGGTGATCCGCAAACTGGAAGCGGCGGTGGGCGAGACGCTGTTCGACCGCGCGGCGCGCGACGGATCGCTGACGGCTGCCGGGGTGCTGCTGCGCGACTATGCGCTGCGGCTGCTGGCTCTGCGCCGGGAGGCCGCGAGCGCGCTGGACGAGCTGAAGAGTCTGGAGCGGGGGAGACTGCAACTGGCGGCCAACGAGTACACCTGCATGTACCTGCTGCCGGCGATCGATCAATTCCGGCGGGAATTTCCTCATGTGAGCGTGACGGTGCACCGGATGCTGGCCAGCCGCATTCCGGAAGAACTGATGCTGCGCACCTTCGAGATGGGGGTGGTCTCGTTTCGTCCCGACCCGGCGCAGTTTCGCACCATTGCCGTGTATGGGGACAGCCTGGCGTTCATTGTGAGCCCCAATCATTCGCTGGCGGGGGCGGAGCGGGTTTCCATCGCCGACCTGGGGAAAGAGCTTTTTGTGGCTCACAACGTGGCCTCGCCGTTCAGGCGCAAGGTGATCGAGGCCTTTCAGCGCTACCGGACGCCGTTGAACATGGAGATTGAGCTGCCGACGATCGAGGCGATCAAGATGTTTGTGGCGATGGGCAACGGGGTGGCGCTGGTTCCGCACCTGACGGTGGCCCGGGAGCTGGAGACCGGGGATCTGGTGCGGATTCCGGTGGACGAACTGGAGGCCAAACGGGTGCTGCGGCTGGTGCACCGGCGGCAGGCCACGCTCTCCTATGCGGCCAGAGCCTTTTTACGCACGGTGCGGACGCTGGCTAAGGAGCAGGGACCGCCATTCTACTATCACGTGGAGCGGACAGGCTGAGCGGGTGCGATCAAAGCGGACCGTGAGGGGTGTCTGGCCTGGTTGTTTGGGCGGGGCAAGCGCCCCTTTGGCTTCCGCTGCGTCTATAGCCTCAGATCATTCCGGCGCAATGGCTGGAGCGATGGCCGGGGCGGGGGCAATCCGGCAGGGAGCGGCCCGGCAAGTTACAATGCTGAGAGCGGAGCCCGGCTCGAACCGGCGCGCCGGAATCGACCAGTTCGTTGCCAGCCGGAAGGCTGCGCAGACGCGAGGTTCAGGACCGAATGAAGAAGATCGCATTCATTGCATTTCTGCTAGCCGTATGCGTGGCCGCAGGCCGCGCTCAGGAAAGCCGCCAGGACATCAGCATCAGCGGAATTGGGCTTATTGAGCCGTTCATCGCCTCATCAACCGACGTGGAGGTCCACTCGACCACCGCCTATGGAGCGCTGGCCGGCTACCGTTTCATGCTCACGCCTTCGAGCGCCCTCGAAGTCAACTACGGGATCACCTACCAGAACAAGATCACGTACTACGCGCCCAATATTGGCGCAGCCGGCATCCCCATTCTGACCCGCACCCAGGAGATATCGGCGGCCTACGTGCGCACGTTCCACTTCCGCAAATACAATCCGTTTATCGAGGCAGGGCCGGGAGCATACATCTTTCTGCCCATCATCAACACCGGCACGAAGATCCTGGGCACAAAGCAGCAGACCGAGGTAGGCGCCATGTACGGAGCCGGCATCGCCTATGAGATCAGCCCCAGCTACGACATCCGCGCGGAGTATCGCGGGTTTGTCACCAAGGTGCCGACTTTTGGCGAGACGGCGGGTAATACGGGCGGCTACAACCTCAGCACCAACAAGTGGTACAACATCTACGTTCCGACGATCGGCGTGGCGTATCACTTCTAGGATCAAAGAGCATACAGGCTAAAAGGGGGACGGCATGAAACCCGTCCCCCTTTCGTTTCTGCCGTTCCTGCAAGATCAGTTGAAACGAGTCCTCGATCAGCGGGTTTCGGGATCAGCCGGTTTTGGCTTCCTGGCGCGCTTCCCGGTAGCGGCCTAGTTCCTTGACCATGACGCAATGGGCCGCGAGCGCCTGAAGGACGCGCGAACCCTCTTCGGAGGAGCGAATCTGGCAATCCACATAAAAGATATACTCCCAGGGCTTGCCCTGGACGGGGCGGGACTCGATTTTGGTGAGGTTGGTTCCGATGGCGGAGAGTTCAGAGAGGGCGGCTACGAGCGACCCGGGACGATTCTCCACGGAAAACGCCAGGCTGATTTTGTTGGACTGGGGATCGGGAACAGAGTCCACAGCGCGGCGGATGAGGAAGAAACGGGTGAAGTTTTCCGGGTTGTCCTCAATGCCGGCCTGGAGGATCTGCGCGCCGTAATAGTGCGCGGCTGCCTCGCTGGCGATGGCCGCGGCGTGGTGGTCGCGCAGCTCGATCAGCTGCTTGACGCTGCCGGCGGTGTCGTAAAAGGCGTAGGCCTCCATCCTGGAGTGCTGGGCCAGGAACCGTCTGCACTGCGCCAGGGCTACAGGATGCGAGAAGACGCGGTCGATCTCGCCGATCGAGGCTCCGGAGATGGCAATGAGGTTGTGGCGGATGCGCGACAGCGTCTCCGCCTCGACCTTCACATCGTGGGCCAGCAGCAGGTCGAAGTGCTCCAGGACCGAGCCGGCCAGACTGTTTTCGATGGGAATGACGGCGGCCTCCACGGTTCCGTCGGAGAGCGCGGCAAAGGCGTCGGCGGAGAGTGAGAACGGCACGATGACCGCGCCGGCGACCAGTTTCATCGCCGCTTCGTGGCTGAATGAGCCCGGTTCACCCTGGATCGCGATCTTCATGCCGATGCCTGGTTCTCCTGTCGATGTGTGCGGGGCAAATGCCGCAGTGGCGTTCTGTGTGGAGTGCTTTCTGGCACCATACCACAACTCGATCGGTGTTTCGTCAGGGAATCTGCCGGCAGGCATGAAAATCAGCTCCGCAGCCAAAGGTCGGCTGCCACAAAGGCAAGAAAAACCATGGCGATGACGCCGTTCATGGTGAAAAAGGCGGCATTCAGACGGCGCAGGTCGCGGGGGGAAACGAGGGAGTGCTCATAGGCCAGCAGCAGGCCAGCGGCGGCAATGCCGAGCCAGCCGAGTGTCCGAAAATGAAACAGTACGCCAAACCAGGCCAGCAGCCCCAGCATGGCCAGATGCATCGTCCGCGCCGTCCAGAATGCAGCCGGAAGGCCGACGGCCTGGGGCAGGCTGAAGAGGCCGGCGGCGCGGTCGTAATCGACGTCCTGGCAGGCATAGAGGACGTCGAAGCCGCCCGCCCACAGCGTCACCGCTGCGGTCAGCACCAGGATGCGGGGATCGAGAGAGCCGCAGACGGCGATCCAAGCGGCCGACGGCGCCAGCCCCAGCGCCAGCCCCAACCCCAGGTGCGACCAGCGCGTGAAGCGCTTCATGTAACTGTAGCCGAGCAGCACGGCAAGGACCAACGGCGACAGGTAGAGCGTGAGCCGGTTGAGCTGGGCGGCGGCCAGGACAAAGATGAGCGCGGCGACCACCGTGAAGCCGAGAACAAACCGGCGCGAGAGCAGGCCGGCGGGAATGGCGCGGCTGCGGGTGCGGGGGTTCGCGGCGTCCAGATCGGCGTCGGCCCAGCGGTTGAAAGCCATGGCCGAGGAGCGGGCGGCGACCATGGCGACGAGAATCCAGGCTAAGGTGCGCAGAGTGGGCAGGCCGTTCGCGGCCAGCAGTACAGCCGTCAAGGCAAAGGGCAGCGCAAAGACGGAGTGCTCCCACTTAATCATTTCCAGCGTTGTGCGCGTCCTGGACCAGAGACCTGGCATGGGGGCCTAAGGATTAGTTTACTTGAGGGGTGGAGAGGGGAACATCCGGCTTCTGTTCTCAGGCGAAGACCCTTTCCGGTCCCGATTGGGTCTTGGGAATGAAGGCGCAGAAAAATGAACACAGCGCGGGGTGATTTGAGATATATTAGCCGTGCCGGAAGAGGAGAACAGGAATTCCGGACTAAAGGAGGAAATGTGAAAATCAGCAAGACTGCAAGCGTGCTTGGGATTCTCTTCTGCCTGGGATCTCTCAGCCTGATGGCTCAGACCGTCCGGGTGGGAGGAGAGTCGTTGCGGGCCAATGGTGAAGTCGCTAAGGGCTTTCAATATACGGGTTCCTGCCCTGTCAATTTGCAATTCGGATGGGGCTTGATCAGTACAGGACCAACCGCGGTGACTTATCGTTTTGTCCGGAACGACGGCGGCCATTCTACCAACTCACAGAGCGTGAATCTGCCACAGGCCAATCGCTCCGTGCCGGTCTATGAGAGGTGGCGCCTGGGAGCAAATACACCGCAATTCGCTAGTTACACCGGCTGGGTGAAGCTCATCATCGAGTCTCCCAATCCGGTCGAAGGGAAGATCGGATTCACCATTCATTGTCAGTAGGGGACCGGCAGATAAATGGATGGCCAAGTGCTGGCCAGTTTCAGCGGAATGGCCTGCGCGCCGGCCTGATTGGAGCCGTCCGTATCCTTCGCTATCACCCCAAGGTGGAGGGGGTCATTTCCCCCTCAGTTTCTCAACTTGGTTGCCGGCGGGTTGGGGCTGAAGCACGGACCTGCCTGCCCGGACCCGCCGTCCGCGCGGGACCGAAGGAACTATTTCTGCATCTCTGTGGGCTGGTTGGCTACTTCGAGGTAGTTCTTCACGCTGAAGACGCCGGGGACGCCGTTGGCGCGCATGAAGGCGGTTTCCTTGTCAGCCTGAGTGTCGACGGTGCCGTAGAGTTCGACATGGCCGTTCTGCACGGAGATGCGAATGGTCTTACCAGGGTCCATGGCGTACTTGTTCAGAGACGGGTAACCGTAGATGGCGCGGTATTCCGCCAGGCGAATGCCGTCGTCCATGGGTGAGGGAGGATCCACCAGGATGTCGTCGACTACGTCTTTGACGCCTGGGTGCGTGCTGACTAGGGCCAGGGCGGAGTCCCGGGCCGGGTAGCTGAGCGCATGACCGCCGAGGGTGACGACGCCGTTCTGGACGTTAATGCTGATGGCATTGAAGACATTCCCATAGCCGACCTGGTCATACTCCAGCTTTTCGCCCAGCTTGGCCTGCAACTCGCTGTCGGGAACGGTGGGGCCGGCGACTTGGATGTCGTTGCGGACGGCGGTGACGCCTTTGGCTTTGTGGGCGCGCTTGTCGGCGTCTAGCTTGTACTCGTAGAGGTCGACGGTTCCGGTGAGGGTGGCGATGCCGTTCGAGTCCACGGTCACCCTAACATTTTGAAATTGCTTCTTGTTCAGCCGGGCCGCGGCGTCGCTGGCCGCCGGGCTGTCCTGCGGGGCCTGTACGCCCGCGCCGGAGCCTCGGGGCGCAGCGAATGAAGCCTGGGGAAGGCCCAGAAGGGCTGCGGCGAAGGTGGCTGCGAGCAGCGCGGTCCGGGTTGTATGGATCGTCCTGGTCATGTGTAAAACCTCCTCGTTCCATGAAGATCAGCAATGCAACAGCCGTGGGAATTGCCCGGCTGGCGTGCCGTTCGCCTTAATAGACACAGATTCGGGGAAAAGGTTGCAAAGGCCAGCGAACAGACAGCGGGCGGGCGCAGAGTCGCCCCGAGGATGGAGTATCGCGTCATTCTTCTCCTCATCGAGGTTACACGCCGATGACGGCGCAGAGTTCTTTAACGGCGGCGGCGCTCTTTTTCAGGGCGGCGTCCTCTTCGGGGGTGAGCTTGATCTCGATGATTTTTTCCAGGCCGGCGGCGCCCAGCTTGCAGGGCACGCCGATGTAGTAGCCCTCGATGCCGTACTCGCCCTGCAAGTAGGCGGCACAGGGAAGAATCTTTTTCTTGTCCTTGAGGATGGCCTCGACCATTTCTGTCGCCGCGGCTGAGGGAGCGTAGTAGGCGCTGCCGGTCTTGAGGTGCTTGACGATTTCCGCGCCGCCGTCGCGAGTGCGCTGGACGAGGGCTTCGAGGCGCTCGGGGGCGATGAGTTCGGTGATGGGAATGCCGGCGACGGTGGAGTAGCGGGAGAGCGGGACCATGGTGTCGCCGTGGCCGCCGAGGACGAAGGCGGTGACGTTTTCTACACTCACGTTCAACTCGGCGGCGATGAAGGCGCGGAAGCGGGCCGAGTCGAGAATGCCGGCCATGCCGATGACGCGCTCCCGGTTGAAGCCGGACTGGCGATAGGCGGCCTGGGCCATGGCGTCCAGCGGGTTGGAGACGACGATGAGGATGGACTCGGGCGACTGCGCGACGACCTTCGCCACCACGTCGGAGATGATTTTGAAGTTGGTGTGGAGCAGGTCGTCGCGGCTCATGCCAGGCTTGCGGGGGATGCCGGCGGTAATGACCACGATGTCGGAGTTGGCGGTGGCAGCGTAGTCGTTGGAGCCGGTCAGGTTGACGTCGCGCTTTTCGATGGGCATGGCCTGGAGCAGGTCGAGCGCCTTGCCTTGCGGGATGCCTTCGACCACGTCGATCAGCACCACATCGGCCAGTTCCTTGGCCGCGATCCAGTGCGCGGCCGTGGCGCCCACGTTGCCGGCGCCCACTATGCTTACTTTTTTACGCATTTCATTTTCTCCCGGGGGATTCAGTCTTCCGAATTTCCGCTTTCATCCATATTGCCGATGATGCGGGCGGCAAACTCGCTGGTGCCGACCTTGGTGGCGCCGGCGGTCAGGCGCTCGAAGTCGTAAGTGACGAACTGCTGCAGAATGGTCTTTTCGAGCGCTTGCTCGATGAGGTCGGCGGCTTCCTTCCAGCCGATGAAGTCCAGCAGCATGACGCCGGAGAGGATGAGCGATCCGGGATTGATGACGTCCTTATCGGCATATTTGGGCGCGGTGCCGTGGGTGGCTTCAAAGACGGCGTAGCCGTCGCCGATGTTGGCGCCGGGGGCGATGCCTAGGCCGCCGACCTGGGCCGCGGCGGCATCGGAGATGTAGTCGCCGTTGAGGTTGGTGGTGGCCAGCACGCTGTAGTCGGAGGGGCGGATGATGATCTGCTGGAAGATGGAGTCGGCGATGCGGTCGTTGATGAGCAGCTTGCTCTTCCAGACGCCGTTGCCGTGAGACAGGCCGATAGAGTCCAGCACCGCCTTGACCTCTGCGTAGACGGCCTGACGAAAGCCCGGAGAGCCGAATTCGATGCCGGGCTCTATGAGGGCGGCGTTTTCCTTGATGGTGAGGCCGGGTTTGGCGTCGACGTTGGCGAGAATCCAGCTTTCGCGTTCGGTGACGATCTGGTCGCGGAACTCCTCGACGGCGACTTCATATCCCCACTCGCGGAAGGCGCCCTCAGTGAACTTCTGGATGTTGCCTTTGTGGACCAGGGTGACGGTCTTGCGGCGGGCATCGAGGGCGGCGCGGATGGCGAAGCGGACCAGGCGTTTGGTGCCGAAGATGGAGATGGGCTTGATGCCGACGCCGGAGTCGGCGCGGATTTTTTTCTTTGCATAGACAAGGAGGTCATTGTTGATGAAGTCGATGAGACGGGCGGCGTCTTCGCTGCCTTCTTTGAATTCGATGCCCGCGTAGACGTCCTCGGTGTTCTCGCGGAAGATGACGATATCGAGCTTCTCAGGGTTCTTCACGGGGCTGGGCACGCCCTGGTAGTACTTGACCGGGCGCACGCAGGCGTAGAGATCGAGAATCTGGCGCAGGGCCACGTTGAGCGAACGGATGCCGCCGCCGATGGGCGTGGTAAGCGGGCCCTTGATGGTGATGCGCAGGTCGCGGGCGGCGGCCACGGAGTCGTCGGGCAGCCAGGTGTTGAACTTGCGGTAGGCCTTTTCGCCGGCGAATATTTCAAACCATTTGATCGAGCGCTTGCCCCCGTAAGCTTTTTCGACGGCGGCGTCGAAGACGCGCTGCGAGGCCTTCCAGATGTCGCGGCCGGTGCCGTCGCCTTCAATGAAGGGAATGATAGGATTGTCGGGGACTTCAAATTGGCCGTTGGCGTATTCGATGGGCTGGCCGTCTTTGGGAAGCGCCAGACCGTTGTAGGTGGTTTGCATGGATTTCAGCGGTCCTTTTCCTTGCGTGGTCAAGGATGAGGCTACCACCTGCAAATGGGGGTGGCAATGGCTGGCGGCGGGAGCTGGTCCTTGGGGTCTTGGAAGGCGTCTGGCTCAAAGGGCTGCATGCCTAAATGGCGCGCGGGAAGGGGTCCCAGGAGGCATAGATTGCCGGCCAGGGTTGCCGGGATTCTGTGGCGGGCGGAGCTGAGTGGCGAAAATTCGAGATCAAATCGCCATGGACTCTGTTCCCACCCGCCTGGATGCGATAGACTCATGCGGGAACGTTGTACGGCATCGCCAATCTTCAGACTCACGGAGGGTACATAGAAAGTGGGAAAAAGCATGGTCCCGAAGAGGATTTTCTTCACCAAGGGCGTAGGCAAACATAAGGAGCGTTTGACTTCCTTTGAGTTGGCGCTTCGGGATGCCGGGATCGCCTCGCAGAATCTGGTGCGAGTGTCTTCGATTTTTCCGCCGCAGTGCAAGGTGATTCCGCGCAAGGAAGGGCTCAAATATCTGCGAGACGGCGAGGTGGTTTTTTCAGTGATCGCGGAGAATTCGACGCGCGAGCCGCACCGGCTGATCGTGTCGAGCATCGGCGTGGCCATCCCTGCGGACCGCGACGCCTATGGCTACCTGAGCGAGCACCACAGCTTTGGCGAAACCGAGGACCAGGCCGGGGAGTACGCTGAAGAACTGGCTGCGGAGATGCTGGCCACCACCCTGGACGTGGATTTCGATCCGGACAAGAGCTGGGATGAGAAGAAGGAGATTTATCGCATCTCCAACAAGATTGTGCGCACCAGCAACATCACGCAGTCGGCCGTGGGCGACAAGCGCGGGCTGTGGACGACTACGATTGCGGCGGCGGTGCTGATTCTGGAAGAGTAGCAACTGCGTTGGGCAGCGTTTTGGAGGCCAATCTCGCCTGAGTGAGATTGGCCTTGCTGCATCCAGCAAGAGGCTCGCGTGGAAGGGATTGGCCGGCAGATGATGGCGAATGCGCGCAAATACAACGTAGGCCTGGTGCAGATGCGCATGGGCGCGGACCCGGAGGCCAACTTCGCGTCGGCGGTGCGGCATATTGAAGAGGCCGCGCGGCTGGGCGCCAATATCGTCTGCCTGCCGGAGCTTTTTCGCACGCAGTACTTTTGCCAGCGCGAGGAGCTTACGCTCTTTGACCTTTCAGAGGAGATCCCGGGCCCGTCCACAACGCGACTGGCCGAGTTGGCGCGCAAGGCGCGGGTCGCGATTATTGCCTCGCTCTTCGAGCGGAGGGCGCCGGGGCTGTATCACAACACGGCGGTGACCCTGAATGCTGACGGAGCCATCGTCGGCGTCTATCGCAAAATGCACATTCCGGACGATCCACTCTACCATGAAAAGTACTACTTCACGCCGGGGGATCTGGGTTTTCAGGCCGTAGACTTGGGCTTCGGCCGCGTGGGCACGCTGGTCTGCTGGGATCAGTGGTACCCGGAAGCCGCGCGGCTGACCGCTTTGCAAGGCGCCGAGGTGCTGTTCTATCCCACCGCCATCGGCTGGCACCCTGCGGAGAAGGCCGAGTTTGGCGCGGCGCAGTATGAGGCCTGGCAGACCATTCAGCGGGCGCACGCCATCGCCAACGGCGTGTATGTGGCCGGGGTGAACCGCGTGGGTTCCGAGCATGGCGATGTTTTGGGCAATTACGCGGCGGGGCCGGGGCTGGAGTTTTGGGGCGGCAGCTTTCTGGCCGACCCCTTTGGGCGTGTGATCGCAAGGGCCTCGCACGATGCGGAGGAGATTCTGCTGGGCGAGATCGACCTGGGGCTGATTGAAGAGACACGCCGCAACTGGCCCTTCCTTCGCGACCGCCGCATCGACACCTATGGCGGCATTACCAGCCGCTTTCTCGATCCGGTGAATGCGTGGACGCAGGACGGAGATCCGAAGTGACTTTTGCAGGTTCTTCTGGGACGGGTTCTTTTCGGCCCGCTTCTTTGCCGTCCGCAGCAACGCCGCGCGAGTTGGGCTACCACATGCCCGCCGAGTGGGAGCCGCATGAGGCTACCTGGCTGGCGTGGCCGCACAATCCCGAGGACTGGCCGGGTAAATTTCAAGCCATCCCCTGGGTCTACGCGGAGATTGTGCGTCTGCTGGCCGCGCATGAGGGGGTTCATATTCTGGTCGAGGACTCCGGGGCCGAACGCCGCGTGCAGCGCATTCTGGACCGCGCCGGAGCGAACCTCGGCCGCGTGAGCTTCCACCTGTGGCCCACCAACCGTGGATGGACTCGTGATTCAGGTCCTATCTTCGTCCGAAACGCGGAAGGCCGGGTGGGCCTTACCAGCTGGCGCTTCAATGCCTGGGCCAAGTATGACGATTGGCAGCTCGATGACCAAGTGCCGGGGCGCGTGGCGGAGCTGCTTGGCCTGCCCTGTTGGGAACCATCGATTCAGGACGAGAACGGTACGAAGCACCTGGTGCTCGAAGGCGGCTCCATTGACGTGAACGGAGCTGGCATCTTGCTTACCACAGAGGAGTGCTTGCTGAGCCAGGCGCAGGAGCGCAATCCGGGCGTGGGACGCGAAAAACTGGAGCAGGCGTTTCACGATTTTCTGGGGATCGAACAGGTGATTTGGCTGGGGCGCGGCATCGCCGGCGACGACACCCACGGCCACATCGACGACATCAGTCGCTTCGTTGCGCCCATGACCATCGTGACCTCCGTTGAGCCGAATAAAGGCGACCTGAACCACGAGCCGCTGGCTGAAAACATGCAGAGACTCAGAGCGGCGCGCACCCTCGACGGCAAGCAGTTCACGGTGGTGGAACTTCCGCTGCCGCGGCCGGTGGTTTTTCGCGGCCAGCGCCTGCCGGCCAGTTACGCCAACTTCTATATCGCCGATGGACTGGTCCTGGTTCCGACTTTCCATGATCCCAACGACCGCGTGGCGCTGAACATTCTCGCCGAGGCTTTTCCCGGCCGCGAAGTCATCGGCATCCATAGCGTAGACCTGGTCTGGGGCCTGGGCGCGCTGCACTGCATGACCCAGCAGCATCCGGCGGCGCTAACATCGAATCCATGACCAACGATCAGCAAGCCATGCAGGCCGCTCTCGCTGAAGCCCGCCTGGCCGCGGAGGCCGGCGAGGCGCCGATTGGTGCGGTGGTGGTGCGTGAAGGAGCGATCATCGCACGGGGGCAGAATCGCATGCTGCGCGACCTGGACCCGACGGCGCACGCGGAGATTGTTGCCTTGCGCGAGGCGGCAGCGGCGCTGGGAAACTACCGGTTGAACGGCTGCACGCTCTATGTGACGCTCGAGCCGTGCGCCATGTGCGCCGGAGCCATGATTCATGCCCGGCTGGACCGTCTGGTGTTTGCGGCTGCCGATCCCAAGACGGGCGCGGCTGGATCGGTGCTGGCCGTGCTCAACCATCCTCAACTCAATCACCAGATGCAGGTGGAGCAAGGGATTGCTGCCGATGAGTCGGCGGAGCTGCTGCGGAGTTTCTTTCGGGAGCGGCGTTAGCGCCAGCTTCTGGTCAACGCCCTGATCCCTACCGTTTGCGGTCATTGACCCTGATGGGATCAGCAGGAACCCGAGTAAAATGGGCGCATGAAAGTGCAAATGTATGCCATTCGCTGGTGCCCGGACTGCCGGGCGGCCAGGAAGTTTCTCGACTCCCACGGCATCGAGTACACCGAGATCGACGTGGACCGTGACCGGGAGGCTTCTGCCGAGCTGGTGCGGCGCGTGGGCAAGCGGGCCGTTCCGCAACTGGTGATCGACGGGGAGTGGTTCCAGCCGTACAAGCCGGGCAGAGGGCTGCTTGTGGATGAGTTGCATCAGCGTTTGGGGATTCCGCGCGCCTGAAGGCGTTCCTCGTACAATCATAGAGTTGGCGCAGGGCCGCGGAAATCGGCTCTGGGGAGGAGTTTCCCTTGATCGAACGCTATACACGGCCGGCGATGGGCCGGATATGGACGGATGAGAGCAAATACCGCTGCTGGCTTGAAGTGGAGTCGGCGGTTCTCACGGTGCTGGCCGAGGATGGGGTGGTTCCCGCGGCGGCGGCTGAGGCAATCGGCACGAAGGCCGGTTTTTCCCTGGCCCGCATTCAGGAGATCGAGGCGGAGGTTAAGCACGACGTCATCGCCTTTACCACCGCTGTGGCTGAGAGCCTAACAGCACAGGGTCTGGGGGGCGAGTCCCGCTGGCTGCACTATGGGCTGACTTCGAACGACGTGGTGGACACGGCCCAGGCTTTGCAGGTGAAGGAAGCCTCGGTACTGATTCGTACCGGGCTGGTCGAGCTGCTGGCGGTGCTCAAGCGGCGGGCCATCGAGTTCAAGCACACGCCGATGATTGGCCGGACGCACGGGATTCATGCCGAGCCGACCACGTTTGGCCTCAAGCTGCTGAACTGGTACGCGGAGATGGAGCGCAATCTGGCGCGGTTCAACGCGGCGGCCGAGGACATGCGGGTGGGCAAGCTCTCCGGCGCGGTGGGGACCTTTGGCCACCTGAAGCCGGAGCACGAAGAGCGTATCTGCGCGCGGTTGGGACTAAAGCCTGCGCCGGTGGCCACGCAGGTGATCCAGCGCGACCGGCACGCGGCGTATATTTCGACGTTGGCAATTATAGGCAGCACGCTGGACAAGATTGCGGTCGAGATTCGGCACCTGCAGCGCACTGAAGTCCGCGAGGCGCAGGAGTATTTCAGTG
This sequence comes from Occallatibacter sp., assembly GCA_035315085.1. Classification (GTDB taxonomy): domain Bacteria; phylum Acidobacteriota; class Terriglobia; order Terriglobales; family Acidobacteriaceae; genus Telmatobacter. Next base: position 21,296 of record DATFYK010000097.1, on the reverse strand, counting down.
AGAAGCAGAAAGGCTCCTCGGCCATGCCGCACAAGAAGAACCCGATTACTGCGGAGCAGATCAGCGGCCTGGCGCGCGTGCTGCGCGGCAATGCGCAGGCAGCCTTTGAAAACGTTGCGCTGTGGCACGAGCGGGACATCTCGCATTCCTCGGTGGAGCGGGTGATCTTTCCGGATTCGACCATCCTGGTGGATTATCTGCTGGCCAAGACGGAGAACCTGATCGGCCGGCTGCAGGTCTATCCCGAGCGCATGAAGCGCAATCTCGAAAGTACCGGCGGGCTGATCTTTAGCGGCCAGTTGCTGCTCGATCTGGCCGAGGCCGGAATGTTGCGTGAGGACGCATACAAGCTGGTGCAGGAGCACGCGATGAAGGCATGGAAAGAGGATCTGGTCTTCCGCGACGAAATAGCCAAAGATGCGGCGATTACCGCGCTGCTCAGCCCAGAGAAGCTCGTCCGAACCTTCGACTACACGCGGCAGCTCGGCAATGTGGACGCCATCTTCAAGCGGGTGCTGGACAAGTAGAAACTGAGTTGCAAGAAGCGAAGACCTGGACGAGATCAGCAATAGCGAGACGTGTGGAAGGAACTGGATTCGGATGCCTAAACTTCTTACCGAAGCCTCGGTCAACCGAAACGCAATTCAGAGTGGCAGGTTTCCCCCCCTGGACTTCTTGGTGGTTAGTTGTTGGATGGGCTTGGTGGTTATCTGCCTCTCAATCCCAACATCCCCATTCTTTGCTTTCTCTGTTTATGGAGGAGCGCTTCTGGTTATCCAGCACCTCTATTTGGTGGTGTTTAAGGGGGGGGCGGACGAACATAGGTTACAGGTAGCTTTGGGCATTCCGATCTTTCTCCTCCTATCTGCGTTCGTTCACCGTTGGGTGGCTGTCCTGACCCCAAGCACCTACGACGCGTGGCTTCTGCGCTGGGACTTCGGAGTGGCGGCAACGGTCAGGGCTTGGTCGTCGGCCATTTCATGGAGGGCTTATTCCCTGTCTTGGTGTTATGAGGGATTACCAGCGGTATTTCTGTTGGTTTTGGTCTTCACGAGGGGAATCTCTTTCAGGCGTCTCGTGGTGAGTTCCGCCCTGGCGGGCTTATTGGCCGTTCCGTGCTATCTCCTATTCCCCGCCGTTGGCCCCGTCCATATTGGGGATCTGCACTCCCCGCGAAATTGTATGCCTTCTCTGCATCTGACATGGGCATTGCTTCTGTGGGTGAATTCCAACGGGTGGATTCGTTTGGCCGCCCTAGCCTTCGCGCTTATCATAGCCTTAGCAACACTTACCACTGGAGAGCATTACACTTTGGACCTTTTGATTACCTTTCCATTTACTTTGGGAGTCATGGTGTTGGCAGAGCGGGTTGCTGATCGAATGGAACGATAAGATATGTCACCGAATGGGCAGGCGCAGAAGGTGTTCCCGGAGCCGTCGCAAGTGGAAGCCGTTAATCTCACCGTAGCACTTACCGGCGCATCGGGCGCGGTCTTTGGCCGCGAGTTGCTGCGCGCGCTGGAGGCGGACGAGCGGGTGGCTCGCGTCCACTTTGTGGCTTCGGAGAACTCGTTGCGCGTCCTGGCCGAAGAGCTGGGCGTGAGTGGACGCAACGATCTGCTGGAAAAGCTGCTCGGAGCGGCGCCCACAAAGACCGTGCAGCTCTCGGATGCGGACATTGGCGCGGCCATCGCCAGCGGCAGCCATCCTTCGAACGGAATGATTATTCTGCCCTGCTCGATGGGCACGCTGGCGGCTATTGCCCTCGGCCTGGCCAACTCGCTTATCACCCGCGCCGCCGATGTAACTCTCAAGGAGCGGCGGCCGCTGATTCTGTGCGTGCGGGAGACGCCGTTCAATCGCATTCATTTGCGCAACATGACGCTGGCCGCCGAGGCGGGTGCGGTGATTTTTCCGGTGATTCCGGCATTCTATATTCACCCCATCGACTCGACCGAGATGGCGCGGCAGTTCGTGTACCGCGTGCTGGCGCACATCGGCTTGCCGCAGCCTGGAGCCTATGTGTGGAAGGCGGAGGAGTAGGGGAACAGGGAACAGGGAATAGGGATCAGAGCCTACTGAATGCCATCGCATGAGCTTAGATACGCTCACCCGGGCGTCGCGGCTTCGATTTCTATTTGACATTTGTCGCGGTTCCCGTGAATACTGCTATTAATGCTGAACTCAAGCAATCACGGAATTGCGGTCATGGCCATGTGTATGGCATGGGGACCTGTCCGTGCGGCTCTTGAGAGGCAGATGCGCTAGACGCAACCGATCTTGAAGTCAGGCGGCCCGGGTCCCGGAGAGGATTCGGGCCGTTTTGTTGGCGCGGCCCGCAACCCGCCCCCGTCGCATCCACAAACCAAAGCCACAGGAACCTGAAGGAGCGAAGAATGTCCGAAGCGAAGCAGCAGTTTGCCACCCTTGCCGTCCACGCCGGCCAAACGCCCGACCCAACGACCGGCGCAAGGGCCGTGCCCATCTACCAGACCACTTCTTACGTCTTCCAAGACGCGGACCACGCCGGGCGGCTGTTTGCGCTCAAGGAGTTCGGCAACATCTACACCCGCATCATGAACCCCACCACCGACGTGTTTGAGAAGCGTGTGGCTGCGCTTGAAGGCGGAGCGGCGGGGCTGGCTACGGCCTCGGGCCAGGCGGCGGAGACGCTGACCTTGATCACCCTGGCCTCGGCGGGAGACGAGATTGTCTCCACCACCTCGCTCTATGGCGGCACCTACAACCTGTTCCACTACACGCTGCCGAAGCTGGGAATCCTGGTCAAGTTTGTTGACGCGGACAACTTCGACGGCTTGAAGGCGGCCATCAACGGCAAGACGCGCGCCATTTACACGGAGACGCTGGGCAACCCCAAGCTGGACGTGGTGGACATTGAGAAGCTGGCCGCCATCGCCCACGAGCACAAGCTGCCGCTGGTCATCGACAATACTTCGGCGTCGCCGGCGCTGGTGCGGCCCATAGAGTGGGGCGCGGACATCGTGGTCAATTCAGCCACCAAGTTTCTGGGTGGCCACGGCACTACCATCGGCGGCGTGATTGTGGATGCGGGCAAGTTCGACTGGGCGGCTTCAGGGCGCTTCAAAGATTTCACCGAGCCGGACCCGTCCTACCACGGCATTGTTTACTCGGAGGCCTTCGGGCCCCTGGCGTTCATCCTCAAGGCGCGGGTGCAAGGACTGCGCGATACGGGCGCGGCGCTTTCGCCGTTCAATGCGTTCCTCTTGCTGCAAGGGATTGAGACGCTGCACCTGCGGCTGGAACGTCACTCCCAGAACGCCCTGGCCGTGGCTCAACACCTGGAGAAGCATCCCGGCGTCAAGTGGGTCAACTACCCCGGCCTGGAGTCGAGTCCCTATTACAAGCGGGCCTTGAAGTATCTGCCCAACGGCCGGGGAGGGCTGGTCACCTTCGGCATCAAGGGCGGCTATGAGGCAGGGAAAAAGCTCATTAATTCGCTGAAGCTGTTTTCGCTGCTGGCCAACATCGGCGACGCCAAGTCGCTGGTCATCCACCCCGCCTCGACGACGCACGCGCAGCTTTCCGTCGAGGAGCAGGCGACGACCGGCGTCACTCCCGAGCAGGTGCGGCTATCTGTGGGCATCGAGGATATCCGCGACATACTGGCCGATCTGGACCAGGCGATCGAGGCCGCCAACGGGTAGGCGTTCAAAGGTACGGCAGAAAGGGCGGGTCGTGTTGCACAATGAGTACTATGACTGAATCCATCAGCCGGGCGGGGACCGGAAGCTCGCCGCCCGCAACGTCTGTCCTGGCGCCCACCTACGAAGGCGACTTCGTGCTGGACGAGCACCTGTTGCTGGAGTGTGGCCGCGCATTGGCTGGCGTTACGCTGCATTACGCGGTCTATGGCCGGCTGAATGCGGCGCGGGACAACGCCGTTCTGGTGTGCCATGCGCTCTCCGGGTCGGCGCTGGTGGGGTCCTGGTGGCCGGAGATCTTCGCGCCTGGAGCGGTCTTGTCGCTGGAACACGACTTTGTGATCTGTATCAACATGCTGGGCTCCTGTTACGGCTCGACGGGTCCCGGCTCGGTGGACCCGGAAACAGGCAACATTTACGGCCCGGACTTCCCGCTGGTTTCGATCCGGGACAACGTCCGGGCGCAGGCCAAGCTTCTTGACTCGCTGGGCATCCGCCGGTTGCGGCTGGTTCTGGGGGGCTCCATCGGCGGCATGCAGGCCCTGGATTGGGCCATTTACGACCCCCAGCGCGTGGAGCGCGCGGTCATCATCGGCGCTACGCCGCTTTCGGCCATGGGGCTGGCGCTCAACCACCTGCAGCGCCAGGCCATCCTGCACGACCCGGAGTGGAAGGGGGGGCGCTATCTGCCGCAGCGCCCTCCCCGCCGGGGGCTGGCGCTGGCGCGGCAGATCGGCATGCTCAGCTACAAGTCCGCGGAGCTTTTCGACGAGCGGTTTGGGCGCAATCCCAACCGTAACGGGGAGGATCCCTGGGGGCTGGACGATCTGGGCGGCGGGCTGACCGGCGGGCGTTTCGACATCGCCGGCTACCTGGACTATCAGGGGGAGCGGTTCAACGAGCGCTTCGACGCCAACTCCTACCTGGCCATCATGCGCACCATGGATTTGTGGAATCCGCTGCGCGGAGATTGCTCGCCGGCGGAGGCTTTTGGCCGGATTCGCGCCCGCGTCAGCTTTGTCGGAATCAGCTCCGATTGGCTCTTTCCTCCCCAGGCGGTGCGCGACTTTGCCTATACCATTCGCGCGGCCGGAGTCCAAGCCGATTACCGGGAGATGACCAGCGCCCATGGCCACGACGCTTTTCTGGCCGAACAGGCAGAACTGGTGCGGCTGCTGCAATGAGGCGCTTTTCGAACTCCTGAATTGGCCGGGAACAGTTTTCCCCGTTGCGGTGTCTAAGCCGGGAATGCAGGGGGAGCGGCGTTGGGGATGTGGATTCGGGCGCGGGACCGGCGGAGCCGCCGGGGGCAGTGGAGGGTACCGCTTTTTGCCCAATCCGGCTCCCGCAACCGGGTTCCGGAGGTGCGGCGCCGAGACCGGCGGCACGCCTTCCTGGCGAGGTTTCTGCTTTTTCCGCACAACTTTGCTTGTCACGGAGGGCAGGGCTTCCTATAATCCTTCCAGCACCGCCATGGAAGCTGTGGTATCGTTAGAGCGGTTTTCCAATTCAGGTGGACTTTCCGGCGCAGTGCAAGACGGCTTTTTCGTGATGGAAAAGCCGCTTCCGGCAGTGGTTCTGGTCTACATCAATTGGAAAACCGCTGTAGGCGTCACCCCGGCGCTCAACCGCCCAATAGAGCGGTTGTACATTCCGTGGGCGAGTGCATGAACATCGATCTCCATTTTGGCAATTCCCAGGAGCACCAAATGAAGAAGTTAGTTTTTACGTTTGTGATGGCATTGGCGAGCACCAGCCTCGTCTACACGCCCACTTTGCGAGCACAGGATTCGATTACCATCAAGGATCCGGTCGAGTACAACGCCTATCAAATGGCCATTACACAGAGCGATCCCAAGGCCAAAGCCGCGGCCCTGGAAAGCTTTCTGCAATCCTATCCGCAGAGCGTGGTCAAGCAAACGGCTCTTGATCAGCTTGTGGATATCTACCAAGTCGTGAACGACGACGACAAGCAACTCAGCGCGGCCACCCGCCTGCTTCAGGTGGATCCCGCCAACCTCAAGGCCATTCTTTACTCCGTCGTCATCAAGAAGAAGCAGTGCGGCAGGACCAGCGACGCGCAGACCTGCGACGATGCCGCGCTAATGGCCCAGAAGGGGCTCACGGTTCCCAAGCCGGCCGGCACCTCTGGCGACGACTGGAAGAAGCTGACCGGCGCGGCCTATCCGCTTTTTCACTCGGCACTGGCTTTGGATGACGCGATCTCCAAAAAGGATTTCAAGGCTGCTGTTGCCGAGTACACGGCAGAACTGATGCTTTATACCGACGACCAGACCCGGACCGCGGGGTTGGCGGACACGCTGCTGCTTGCGGAAGCGTATACCAAGCCCGACGCCAAGGATTTGGTGAAGGCAGTCTGGTTCTACGCGCGCGTTTGGAATTTTGCTCCCCCGGCGTACAAGGCACAGATCGGACCAAAGCTGGAGTATTACTACAAGAAGTATCACGGCGCCCTGGATGGACTGGACGCCATCAAGACCCAGGCGGCGGCCACAACATTTCCTCCGGGAACCTTGGTGATCACGCCCGCCAAGACCCCGGCCGAGCAGATCCACGATTTGCTTGCAACCACTCCCGATCTGACCAAACTGGCCCTGACCGACAAGGAGACCGTTTTGGCCCTTGGCTCCAAGGATGACGCGGATAGGCTCTGGGTGTTGCTGAAGGACAAGACAACGCCGGTTCCGGGAATCGTACTCGAAGCCAGCGCTTTGGTCATCAAGGTCGCCGTGACCCAGGACGCGAAGGATGCCAAGGTTCCCGACTTCATCGTCAATCTGAAGGCGCCTCTGCCCGCCAAGGAGATTCCGGCGGCAGGTTTCGAGTTTGGGCTCGCGGCCAAGGGCCAAACCGAGTTGGACGGCACGTATGACACCTATGCGCAGACTCCGGCCACGGCCACTACGGCGCAGACCGCACAGATCGTGCTCCGTGAAGGATTCATCCAGCCGGAGAAGAAAAAGCCTGTTCCGCCGCACAAGCCGGCGGCCGGACACAGGGCGACTGCGAATTAGTCTGTCGATCCACCGCGCGCCGTTCCTCTCCTGGGACCATGAAGGGCAGCCTGAACCGGGCTGCCCTTTTGTTCTTCCGCTCAGAACCGACTTTGCGCGGTGATAGTCTATGGGCAGCATGGAAAGACTGAGAATCCTTCCCATCTTCCTGGCCGTGGCATCGATCGCCGCTCTCTGCGCCCCTGTGGAGCCCCAGACGGCGCGTGTAATCTCAGCGGACCAGCCGAAGGGCAAGGAGATCCACCCGGTTGAACGACCCATGCAGTTTTCCTCCGGGGCGGGCGGCAATGCGAATTCGATCGAGTTCCGTACCGTTGACCAGATGACCAAGAAGGACCGCGATCTGATGGCGGACGCGGAGTCTTCGATCAGCGAACGCGCCGGGCATTGGGATCTGGAGTTCAACGGGGGCAATTGGAGTTACCAGCAGGTGGTTTGCCCGGCGCTGCCGAATCACATCTTTTTGCGGTTCACGCGCAATAACGGGACGGGGGACGTAAGCGTGTTTTCGGCATCGATTCCGCGCGGCGTCGACGGCCGGGTGCGCATCATCCCGATTCTGCTGCGGGGCTATTCGCTGTTTTCTCCCGCGCCCATCAACGCCCTGACCATCTCGGCCTTCAATCACATTCGGGCCGAGGAGCATCCCGACAAGGCCCCGGAATGGCTTGGGACGGGGTTGTGCTACGCGGCGCTGGCGGGAGGGCATCCCCAGGAAGTGTATTTGGCGCAGGACCCCCAGAACCAGAAGTTCCCCGTAGCTCTGCCGGCCTTGATGAAGATTACAAGCGGCGGCGCCATCCTTTCGTTTGCGGATGTGTCGGCGGCTCCGCGGCCGATGGAGTGGACAATGATCTTCGACGGCCAGGGAAAATTGCTCAAAGCCACCCACAAGCCCGCGGCTCTGATTCCGGTAAAGGCGCTTCAGCCGGCGCCGGGCGCCGTGAATGACAATGCGGCCCCGCCGGCACCAGCAACGGCCGGCCCCGCTCCCGCCAATTGAACTTTACTGGACCGGTTGAGGGCCGGACTGGTTGAGGCTTACTCTCCCAGCATGATGCGCTCAATGGCGGAGGCGCGTCCGGTAAGCGGATCGCAGGCGACCAGAGCAGCGCACATCTTGGGGTTTCCCTTGGCGGCCTCGAACTTCCCCGGCATTCCGGTCAAGAATTTGCGCAGCACCAGGTCCGTCTCGACGCCGATGATGCTGTCGTAGGGGCCGCTCATGCCCACATCGGTCTGGTAGGCGGTTCCGTCCGGCAGCACGCGCTCATCGGCGGTGGAAACGTGGGTATGCGTGCCCAGCACCGCGGTCACCCTCCCATCCAGATGCCAGCCCATCGCCACCTTCTCGCTGGTAGCCTCGGCGTGGAAGTCCACAACGATCACCTTGGCCTTGATGCTGGCCAGCAGCGCGTCGGCGGCGTGGAAGGGGTCGTTGGGGGTGTTCATGAAGACGCAGCCCTGCAACTGGATCACAGCGTAGGCCAAGCCGCTCCCGGTGGTTCCCTCGAATACGCCGTGGCCCGGCACACCCTGTTGCAAGTTCGCGGGCCGCAGCACGCGGCGGGGGCGGGTTTGGCTATCGGCGGGCGCCGAGTTGAGGTAGTCGATCAACTCGCGCTTGTCCCATACGTGGTTGCCGGTGGTCAGCACGTCCGCGCCCAGATCGAAGAGTTCCTCGGCAAGCGGGGGGGTTAAGCCAAAGCCGCCGGCGGCATTCTCGGCGTTGATGACGACCAGATCGACCTCGTGCGCCTGGCGCAGATGGCCGATGTGCTCGCGCACGATCCTGCGTCCCGCGCTGCCGAAGATGTCGCCGACAAAGAGAATGTTCAAAGCTGGTCTAGCTCCTTAAGGAGTACAAAATACTTCAATTAGAACGCCGCAGCACATAAACGACCCAGGGTGCGATGCGAGTCTCGCTCACCCAACGGTACGGCTCATCCCCATTCGCCAAGGGCTTGCGCATCTCCACAATCTCAAGCCCCGCGCGGGAATAAACCTCAAGATATGACTCGTGTGGCCAATAGATGTCCAAACAGGGTGTCCTACCTTCGAAATCCGTCGTGAGGGTTTTCACAGTATCGCCCGTCTTGGCGTTCCGATTCTCGTGGAAATCCTTGGTCGAAAAAGAGGCCCATTCGTTCACATAAATCTCCGGCGAGGAGACGATGTTCACCAGGATGCCGTCCGGTTTGAGCAGCCCGCGCAGGTCGCGGAATAGACGTACCTTGGTGTCCATGCCGGGAATGTTGTCGAAGGTGAATGCCGATTGGATGAGAGAAAAATTCTCGCGCGGCAAACCGCTCAAATCGTCGCCGGGAACCACGCGGTAGTCGCCCAGCGGATTGATCTCGTGCGCCTTCGCAACCATCTCCGGCGAGATGTCCACGCCGATGGTTTCAAACCCAAGTCCCTGAAGGAATCGGGTCGAGCGGCCCGCCCCACAGCCGAAATCGAGCGCCGCTGTTCCCCTCACGTGGGCAGAAAATATCTCCGGCAAGTCGCGGAAGGCGAGATGGTAAGTATTGGAAAAATCGAGTTTCGCGTAGTCATCAGCGAAAGTGACGCTTTGATAACTATTGACGAATTCCATCGACTATCTCCTCACCCTTCTGCCGCGAACGCTTACTTCGCCGTTTCCGTGTCCTGATCTCTGCTCTCTGTTCTCTGCTCTCTGTTCCTCATCAGCGGGAAAAGAATCACGTCGCGGATCGACTTGGAGCCGGTCAGCAGCATCACCAGCCGGTCGATGCCGATTCCCTCGCCGCCGGTGGGAGGCAGCCCGTAGGCCAGCGCGCGCACGTAGTCCTCGTCCATTTGGTGAGCCTCTTCGTCGCCATGGGCGCGCTCCTCAAGCTGTTGGGCAAAGCGCTTGTGCTGCTCCACCGGATCGTTCAACTCGCTGAAGGCGTTGCCCAGCTCGAAGCCGCCGCAGAAGAACTCGAAGCGCTCCACATGCGCCGGGTCGTCCGGCTTGGCCTTGCTGAGCGGCGAAACTTCGGTCGGGTAGTCGTAGATGATCGTCGGCTGGATGAGAAACGGTTCCACCACCGCCTCAAAGAGGTTGTAAACGGATTTGCCCACGGACGCGCCCTTGAGCGAATCGTAATAAGTCGCGGTAATGGCGCCGTGCATGGTCTTCAACTCCGCGAGGCGCTCCGGGCTGAGATGCGCGGTATCGCCTTCCGCTTTTTCCAGCGAGTTCATGGCCGCGTGAAGCCGCGCCTGCAAGACCGGCGCCGATTCGAAGGCCGTTATCGCTGGTTTGGCGCCGGCTTCCTCAGGCCAGTACTCGCGGATGGCCTCGCGCATGGTGTGCCGTTGCCATTTGGCCAAGTCGATATTGTGCCCGTTGAACTCGACCTTCGTGGTTCCGTTCACCTCGCGCGCCACAAACTCAATCAGCTCCTCGGTGATCTGCATCAGGTCGTGGTAGTTGGCGTAGGCCTGGTAGAACTCCAGCATGGTGAACTCGGGATTGTGCTGTGTGCTCACGCCCTCGTTGCGGAAGTTGCGGTTGATCTCGTAGACGCGATCGAAGCCGCCGACGACCAGGCGCTTCAGATAGAGCTCGGGCGCGATGCGCAGAAACAAATCCAGATCGAGCGCGTTGTGGTGCGTGGTGAAGGGCCGCGCCGCCGCGCCGCCGGCGATCTGCTGCATCATCGGCGTCTCCACTTCCAGGTAGCCGCGCTCGTCGAAGAATTGGCGCAAGGCCTTGAGCACCCGGGCGCGCTTGACGAAGACCTCGCGAGAGTCGAGGTTGGCGAAGAGATCCACATAACGCTGGCGGTAGCGCAACTCGACGTCGGCCAGCCCGTGAAACTTTTCGGGGAGCGCCAGCATGGCCTTGGCGAGGAAAGTCAGCCGCTCGACGTGGATGGTGAGTTCGCCGGTGCGGGTGCGGAAGAGGTAGCCAGTGGCGCCGATGTGGTCGCCGAGGTCGAGCAGCTTGTAGAGCGCGAAGCCCTGCTCGCCGACGGCGTCGAGGCGGACGTAGATCTGGAGCCGCTCGCCCCCTTGTTGAATGGTCGCGAAGCCTGCCTTGCCCTGGGCGCGGATGGCCATGATGCGCCCGGCCACGGCCACCGTCACGCGAGTGGCTTCAAGAGCCTCGGCGGTCGCCTCGCCCCACCTGGCGCGCACCTCGGGGACGGTGTGCGAGGCGGGGAACTGGTTGGGATAGGCGGCCTGGCCCAGCTTTACGATTTCTTCGAGTTTTGCCTTGCGCAAATCGAAGAGACTGCGCTCAAACTCCGAATCGAACACGGTGATTCCTTCCATCCAAAGGGCATAGGCCCAAAAGGGAAGTATACCCGCTCGATCGGTTCTCCAATTCACCTGCCGCGGCAAGCACTGTGCAAGGTGGATCGCCGCGGCGAGCCATCCGGCGTTTGTGGTTCAGCGGAATAGCAGTTGGAGAACCGATCAGCGGTTGGCGCTGTATTCTGAACAGGAACCTCCATGCCCTTCAACCGCCCCATCCCGGAGTCGACGCCTCGGCCAAAGGCTCGGAAAGGGATTGACGCGTGGGTGGAGGCGGAAAAGCTGATGCAGATTGCAATTCTGCTGCCTGCGGCGGCGTTCATCGGCTGGCTGGCCGGGGCGTGGCTGGACAGCCGCCTGCACCAATCGTGGATCGCGATTTTCGGAATCGTTTTCGGCAGCATATCCGGGCTCGTGGGTGTGGTGCGGATGGCGTTGACGGCGGAAAGAAATTCCCGTCCGGGAAGCAATATCCAAAACGGGGCCGGCAAGGGAAACAGCGGCGATCCGACATGACGGAAGAGAATCATCCTATCCTGGACATCAGCCCTGAGGAACTGCAAGACTTCTTCCAGCGGGCTATGCGCAACACGCTGATTCTGGGTCTCTTATCTTCCCTGGCGGTGATGATCGGTGCAGGCTGGCGGAACGCCGCCATGCTGCTGACAGGCACGCTGATCTCGGCGGCCAGCATCCTGGAGTGGCAGCGCCTGGTCCGGGTGATCAACGCCAAACTCGACCGCCAAAAGACGCCCAGGAGCGCCCCCGCCGTGGTCCTCTTCTTTGTGCTCAGGCTCACCGTTTACGCAGTGGTGATCTATGGTAGCCTGAGATGTTTCCAGGGTTCGGTAGTGGCGCTGCTTTGCGGACTGGGTTTGGCGGCATTGGCCGTGACCTGGGAAGCCATCCGGTTGCTGGGCGACTGACAAGCCCAGCGGTGAAAGTGTGCATCCGTCCCGGAGGCAGAAAGACTCAAGTTTTCATGCCGGAATCATTTGCGCTTGTCCGTTTGCTGAACGCCCTCTTCATGGGCGTCGAGGTCAAGGCCTTTCAATCGATCGGCCTTGGCCCGGCCGATGCTGCCCAGCAGGCCGTCAAGGTCAACGGGGCGCTGGGGCTGGAATTGCTGGTGGCCGGCGGTCTCATCGCCTTTTTTGTTCTGGTGCGGCTGACCCTGTCAGTGGAGAAGCCCAATCCGGCGCAGCAGATCGCCGAGGTGGTCCACGAGGGCGTCGGCGGCCTAGCGGACCAGATCATCGGTCACGGGTATGTGCGTTTCCAGGCCTTCGTGACCTGTATTTTTCTGTTCGTCCTGATCAACAATCTGCTGGGCCTGATTCCCGGCTTCGCCGCGCCCACCACTTCGCCGTTTGTGCCGCTGGGCCTGGCGTTGCCCACCTTCCTTTATTACAACTACCAGGGTTTCCGGGAGCAGGGGCCGATCGGCTATCTGAAACAACTTGCCGGCCCGATCTGGTGGATTGCTTGGCTGATTCTCCCTATTGAACTGGTCTCGCACTTCGCGCGCATCCTGTCGCTCACCATCCGTCTTTACGCCAACATGTTTGCCAGCGACATGGTGACGCTGGGTTTCTTCTCGCTGGTTCCGGTGGGCGTTCCGGCCATTTTCCTGGGCCTGCACATTTTCGTCTCGATCATTCAGGCCTTCGTTTTCACGCTTCTGTCGATGATCTATCTTTCCCTGGCGGTTTCGCACGAGCACTAAGGCTTTTTGGTTTTCAAGAATCTCGTCCAAGACGAGGAAAAATTCGCCGGAGAGCGCTTCCGCTCCGGGCAAACGAAGGGCCGCAAGCGTGAGGGGGCCAGCACGGTGAACCTCAACCACCCACTGGCGGCCAATTTCAAGGGAAGCAGGAGAAATATGCGCATACTTCAATATGTGTTCATAGCCTTGGCGGTTCTTTGCTTCGCCGTTCCGGCCTTCGCGGATGGCGGTTCTGCAGCTATCAGTCTGGTGCCGATCGGCGCCGGCATCGGCATGGCGTTGGCCGCGGGTCTCTGCGGCCTGGGTCAAGGCAGGGCGACCGCTTCGGCTTGTGAAGCGCTGGCCCGTAACCCCGGCGCTCGTGGCGGCCTGATGATTTTCCTGGTCCTCGGACTGGCCCTCATCGAGTCCCTTACCCTGTTCACACTGGTCATCATCTTACTCAAGGTGAAGTAAGGCGAATCTCCCAACTGCAAAAGCGGCCTCACCCGTCTGGATGGGGCCGCTTCGCATTTGAGGCCGGTACGCTTTAGGGGCTGGCTTGTGACGTGCTTACTGGCGCGGCGCGCAGCATCTGAATGGCCTGCCGGTAGTCCAACCCGGCGCTGACGGGCGCATATTGGCTCATCTCCTGCGTGGTGTCGAAGCTCTTGGTCTTGAACAGGATACGGAGGCATATCTTCATCTGGAAGCGCGCGATCCGCCACTGGCGCCCGCCCACATCGGCCTGTTCGATAACAATCCATCCCCCCTTGTCGAGCTTGCCCAGAATGCCCCAACCGTAGTCCGTGTCCTGCAGCAAATGGCCCTGCAGCCGCGTCACACGCTCCTCGGCGGCGTCGATCCACAGTTCGCCGCTCATGGCGGTCAACGCCTGCGTCTCCAGGTCGGGCGGGCTGAAACTGGGGTTGGGCCGGAAGCGGAACTTCTCCACCCTTCCCGAGGCGCCTTGTCCGGCGCCCGCGTATTCGTAGAGGAATGCCTGTGGCAACATGCGCAACAGCTTGAGGACGATCCCGGTGTCCTCTTCCTCGCTCTGTTTGCGATGCCGCTGCTGGCCGGGATCGCCGAGCAGCGCATCGAGGCGCGCCTGTTCCATTTGCTCGTCCGCCTGGCTGAGGGGTTGGTCGTAGATCGACACCAGACGGGCCACGTCGCCGTCACGGGTTTCAACGATCTCCTTGGTCGTGGTCAGCCGCGGACTGGACTTGCGCAACCTGTAGCGCATAGGGTGGTTTGGGTCCTGAGCGGTGCGCAATTCGCAGGCCAGCGCCCGCTCCACCAACGCCTGGGCCTGAGGGGGCGCAAGGGCGGGCGGGAGGGGTGTTGCAGGCTGCCCCTGGGTGGCAACGGTAGACGGCAGCAGGAGGAGGAACGGCAAGAGGCTGCGCACATAGATCAGTTTAACGGGCATTGTCCATCCGTGCATTCAGGCTGCGACTCATTTCCGCTTAGACGCCCAGGCGGCTGTCCGGTTTCCGGATTGAAGCGGCAGAACGGATTGAAGCAACGGGGCCGGGTTGCGTATAGTGCGGGGAGGGCCTTATTTGGGCTCAGGGAAGGGACGAAACCATGGCAGTGGAGAATGCAGCCGCGCGCATCGGCAAAAGCGTCGTGATTTGCGGCGAAGTAAAGGGCAGTGAAGACTTGATTGTAGATGGGCGCGTGGAGGGGACGGTGACCCTTACCGAGAGCCGGCTGACCATCGGGCCCAACGCCAACGTTCATGCGGACCTCTTTGCCAGAGACGTGTTGATTCTGGGCCAGGTTCAGGGCAACGTGGTGGCTAGCGGCCGGGTGGAGTTGCGGGCTGGCTGCAGCGTGGATGGCGATATTCACGCGCTTCGGCTGGCGGTGGAGGACAACGCGGCATTCCGCGGCAAAGTGGACCTGACACAGAGCGCGGCCAAGGGACCGGAAGGCGCCAACGCCCCGCCCGCGGGCGGTATTTATTAATTGCAAGCTGTGTTCCGGTCGGCTAGGAAATTGTCTGTTTGACCGCAAGGGGATTCCCGGTTGATGAGCCGTTGGTTGGAGAAGAAACAGGAGAGCGCTCCCCCCGCCTCCGTTCCGGGTCTTAGGGGTCCGCGTGTGCCCCGCCATTCCGGAGGCTGGGCGGCGTTGTGCGCGCGGTTCCTTGCCGAGCCTGGGCTGCGCGTCATCGATGTAGGGTATACCTCGTCGGCCAACATCAACTACATTACCGGGCTTGGCCATAGCATCTTCCAGACCGATCTGGTAAACGAAGCGTGGACCGGAAACTGGCAGACGGGCGCGGACGAGGACGGCAAACCGGCATGGAACGTCGACGGCTTTTTGGAACAGGCGCTCGAGTTTTCAGGGCGCACCTTTGACGTGGTGCTGTTGTGGACGGCGCTCGACTACCTGCCCGAGCCACTATTGGCGCCGGTGGCTGCGCATCTGTTTTCCGCGATGAATCCTGGCGGGCAGGTGCTGGCCTTCTTTCACACCCGCATGCAGGGGCCGGAGACGGTGCATTGCCGATTTCACGTCACGCCCAGCGACGATGTAGAGGTGCAGTTGACTCAGCCTTTCCCCATTCAGCGCGCTTTTACCAACCGCGGCATCGAACGGCTTTTTGCCGGCTGGCCGAGTCACAGGCAGTTTCTGGCCAAGGACGGCGTCTTGGAGGTCATCATTACGCGCTGAGAAATTTCCCGATCCAACAGCTTCTCAGGGAGTGAGCCATGATGTTATTGAAGGGAACGCGCATCACCTGGCTGGGCCACGCGACCGTGCTGGTCCAGACCGCCAAGGGCACAAACATCCTGATCGATCCGTTTATCGCCCAGAATCCCAAGTACCCAAAGGATTTTGTTCTGCCGGCGAGAATTCACTACATCCTTCTGACGCACGGGCATATGGACCACATCGCGGATGCCGTGCCAGCGGCGACAAAGCATAGCTCAACCGTAGTGGCAGTCTATGAGCTTGCGGCGTATGTGGCGGGTAAGGGAGTGGCGCATACGATCGAAATGAACCTGGGTGGCACCGTGCAACTGGATGACGTGGCTGCCACGATGGTGGAGGCCAAACACTCGGCAGGAGCGCAGGATGAGCATGGAACGCACTATACGGGAGTGGCGGCAGGGTATGTATTGAACATTGCGGACGGCCCGGTGCTTTACCATGCGGGAGATACGGCGGTCTTCGGAGATATGAAACTGATCCGCGAGCTATACCGGCCTGAGGTGGCGATGCTTCCCATTGGAGGACACTTCACCATGGGGCCGAAGGAAGCCGCACTGGCGACGCGCTTTCTGGAGCCAACCATCGTTCTTCCACTGCACTTCGGCACCTTTCCAGCGTTGAAGGGCACACCCGATGAGTTAGCTGCGCTGGTGGATGCCAGCGTGCAGATTGTGCTGTGGGCGCCGGGGGAATCTATCTAGGCTGAATTCTGTCCTGCCATGCGGACTGGATGGAGGAAGGGCTGGCATTCAAGCCAGCCCATGGCCTTCCCGTGATTCCGGTTACTTTGCAGCTGCTTTCTTTTGCTCTGCCCAGCGCCGCTTGACGGCCTCGGCAATGCGTTTCCGTCCTTCAGGAGTCAGATGCCTCTTTTTCGTGACGGGTTTCTTGGCGGCGCGGGCTGCCGCAGCCTTTTTGGGCGCCGGAGCGGCTGCGCCGCCCAGCAGGGAACGCGCCTGTTGCAATTGGGCGATTTCCCGATCTATCTGTGCCAGAATTTCCGAAACTCCCACGGTTCCTCCTATCAGGTGTTCGTAAGTGATCCTATCCCCGTTGTGCCCGAGTCGATAATTGGGGACGAACGGCCACTTATCCTACGAAACACAATACGCAACGATAAACTACTCTACAAACAAAAAATGCGAAATGTTACCGAGAATGGAACTATTCCGTGGAGAATGTCCCGAGGAAAGAAGGAGCGCGGCGGTTGAGCGCGGGGCGAGCTATCCGGCGGGCAAAGGAAGAAAGGGGGAATAGAAGCGGCGATGCGGCGGCAAGCTAGCGCGGAGTCCTGGGCGGGAGTGGAGGTTGTCCGGGTACGGGTGGGTTAGCTGGGATGCCGGAAAGGTCGTGGCCGCCGAGGCGCAAAGTTACAGGGGCGTCCGCTGCGCGATAGTTGCGCAGATCGCGCAGGATCTCCTGCTTCTCGCGGGCATACTGGCCGGCCAGCCGGGTGAGGGCATAGGTGATGATGTCGCTGTGATGCAGGTCCTGCACGGAGGGATCGCGGCGCATGTTAAGCCACAACCGGTGGACCAACTGGACGTCATCGGGGCTCAGAGTGGGAGCGTGGGGCCCGATGTAAAAGACCTTGACCTCGCCGCCGGGATCGACGATATAGAGGTTGAACTGGCGCTTGGGTTCCGGCAGCGCCTCCCAGGCCTGTCCCATGTGAAAGGCCTGGTCCCCAGCGGTCATTCTGGTGGAAACTCCGGAAACGACCGAGTCCACTTCCAGCGAGTTTGCGCCCTGCGCCAGCGCCGCGAAGAGGTCTCCGGCGGGAACCAGGAGCAGAGAAACCTTTTTGCCAAAGCTTTCAGCGACAGAGATGGCCTTGGTAAAGATCATCTGCTCATGCTCGCTGAAACTCTGTTGCTCCGCGCTTAGATACTCCGGTCCGCCTACGCCCATCATGCGGACGCTGATCACCACCACGTCCTGCTCCTCGGTGCTGGTGTGGGAGAGGGCCCACTTGAGGGCGAAGGGATTGCCAGCATCGCGCATGGTGACCATGACGCCGCCGGGGCGGATGGCCGCCGACTCCCGGCTCACCGTGTCCTGGTGCTCCAGTTGGAAGTAATCTTTCATCTGCCGGTCAGCCAGAGCATGTTTCCGCAGGTTCTTGTGCTCGGAGATGGTGAAGATGATGAAGAACGCCGCGGCAAACGCCAGGCCGCTCATCGTGGCCACCGACTTGGTGAACAGGTTGACGACGGCGGTGGAAAGCAGCACCAGGAAGACCGAGAGCAACCCCACAGGGATCTCGAACTTTCCAATGCGCAGATTGGGAGGAACCTTCCAGCCGCGCTCGCCATGATACTTCCAGCGTAGCACCAGCATGGCCAGGTTGTTGAAGGTGAACGACCAGATGACGCCGAAGGCATAGGCCCCGCCCAGGACGATCACGTTGCCCCGGCTCCCGATGATCGTGACCATCTGGAGGATGAAGACCATGTTCACGATGCGATAGCTAGTGCCGAACCTGGGATGCGGTTTGCGGAACCAGTCGGTCAATACGCCGTCCTCAGCCACGCGCATCAGCACGCCGGTCGAACCAATCATTGAGGTGTTGATGGCGCCGGAGAGAATCAGGAAGCCGACCAGAACCACGAAGATACGGAAGGCGATGCGCCAGAACAGGGGCCCCACCATGTACATGGCCAGGCCAGCGATCAGGTTGTCCTGGTAGATGTGAGTTAGCTGCCAAGTGGGGATCAGCATGGAAGCCAGCAGCGTGGCGCCGCCGGTGAAGATCAGGCTATAGATGGCGATAACAATCGCCGCCCGCTTGAGGTTCCTGAGCTTGGGATGCTCGATCTCGCGGTTGACCTGGGCCAAGGTCTCCTCTCCGCTCATGGCCAGAATCGAGTGACCGAAGGCCATGAGGACGCCGAACAGGCCCATCAGGGGAAGCAGTTGCGGCGATCCTTTCAGAAAACCCAAAGCATCGCTACTGAACTTGAGATGGGAGGGTATGGGCGACGGAGGCAAATGAGCCCCGCGCACGAATACCGAGTAACTGCCCCAGAGCAGCAGAATCACCACCATCACCGTGGTTATCTGCATAACGCGCAGAGCCTTTTCGCTTGAGTTCTCGATGCCCTTGATGTTTTGCCACCAGTAATAAATGGTCACCACGGCCGCAAACAGCGCGGCGGTGGTATTCATGTCGAACTGGAAGGGATTATGATGCGCGTCTAACAGTGCCGGAGGCAGCCAGTGGCTATTGTTGGCAACCGTCAGCAGTTCGTTGATCAAACCTGTAATATATTGCCCGGCGGATACACCAGATATGGGTCCAGTAAGGATGTAATCGAACATCAGCGCCGAGACGCTGACTTTGGCGAAGGTGCCTCCCAGAGCCTCCTTGACGACGCGGTAGACGCCGCCGCGGGTGAACATCGAACAGCTCTCTACGTAGACCGCGCGCACCGCGAAACTGAACAGCATGACGCCGAGGATGAACCACGGCGCCGCCGCGCCCACCGCCTGCTCGGCGATACCCCCGGCATAAAAGGCCGAGGAACCCAGATCGTTGAGAACGATCGCCGCCGCACGCCAAAAGGAGATAAAGGTCAGCATCACGGAGGATGCGACAATAAGCCGGACGCGGTCGGAAGGAGGGGCTACGATCGTTCGAGTAGATGCCATTGCGAGGGTGCCGGCGCGACAACCGGCTTTCTAGAGTCGAGGGAGGGAATCATCGCCCGCCCTGCGGTGAGTGTATGTCCGAATCGACGCCGAGTCAATGAAAAGGGAAACGCCGCCGCCGAGGGCCAGGACAAATCTGTTCTAGTCCTTTCCGAACAGCTCTTTCCCATCCTCGAAGAAGCTGATGAGCACGACCACGGCCGATCCCGCCAGCCCGACAAAAAACATGACTTCAAGCAGCCGCATCGCCAAGATAGCCAGTTGCATAAGCTTGATTGTAGCGCGATTTCCGCCTGTCCGGCGCCGGTTCGCTTGCTGAAGCAGGAAGAACGGCGGCAGAATTCCAGGGAACAGCGCCGGGAACCTGCTGTGAGCGGGGACGGTCCCGCGTGGCGCTTCTTCCCAGTGGAATAGAACGCACGGCGTTGGAACGTTTCCTCTCCTATCGTCTGGCCAAGGGCTTCGCTCCCGCGGCTGTGCGCCGGATGCTATAAACTCGGGCCTGTATGCAGCGCTCATTCTGGAATTTCAGGGCCTGGAAGTTGTGGGCCGCCGCCGCTCTCTCCGCCGGCTTGCTCGAGTTGCCGTTTCCGCTGGCTGGGCCGCTGCCCCTCTGGCGCACAGTCTTCGCATGGTTTGGGCTGGTCCCGCTGTTGTGGGCGATCCTTTCGCCGGCCTGCGCGGACGGGCCACGCCCGCTGCGCCGCGGCTTCCTGCTCACCTATCTCTGCGGCGTGCTGTGGTACCTGGGCAACTGCTACTGGGTGCGCGACACGATGTCCCGCTACGGCGATATGCCGCCGTTGACCCCGGCGCTGCTGCTCTTAGGATTCAGCTTGGTTCTGGGCCTTTACTTTGGTCTCTTCGGCCTGGGCGTCATGCTGGTGCGCAGGGCCTCGGGCAGCACGCGCCTGGCTCTGGCCGCCGCGCCTGTCCTGTGGGCGGCCCTGGAACTGGCTGCCGCACGCATCACCAGCGTTCCCTGGGACCAACTCGGCTACTCTCAGGTGGACAACGCGCTCGTCAACCAGCTTGCTCCCTGGACTGGGGTTTATGGCATAAGCTTTGTTCTGGTGGGCGTGAATGCGCTGATTGCGGGCGGGATGCTGCTACATCGTAGTTCCGGCCGGCTGCGGTGGGGAATTGCCGGTGCGCTTCTGCTCATGGTGGGAGGAGCTGGCGTGACCATCGCTCCGCCCAGGCCCGCGGCTACGGCAACCGCGGTGCTGATCCAGCCCAATCTCGACGTATCGGCCGACAACAGATGGGCGGGGCTGGAGTGGGACCGCCATATCGCCGAATTCAAGCGGCTGGCCGGAGAGCAGTGTAAAACTTATATCGCCGGAATTCCGCAGACCGGCGCGCCCACCGGCGAGATTGTCTGCCCGCCCTATCCCACGCATCCCGACCTGGTCGTTTGGCCTGAATCGCCGGCGCCGTTCTTCGAGACCGAACCCCGGTTTCAGCAGGCGCTGGCAGAGATCGCCCGGCAGGCGCAGGCGCCGCTGGTGGTGGGCAATCTTGGCATGGATTTCTCGGCGGAAGAGCAGGCCTGGCGCGACTACAACTCGGCGCTGGTCGTGGATGCCGGCGGCGAGCGCGTGGGCCGCTACGACAAGATCCACCTGGTGCCCTTCGGCGAGTATGTTCCCTTTCAGCGGTTCCTCACCTTTGCCCGCAAGCTCACCGGCCGGGTTTCGTCTTTCACGCGCGGAGACGAGCGCAAAGTATTCCGGCTCAACGGTCATCACTACGGCGTCTTCATCTGCTATGAGGCGGTATTTGCCGACGAGGTGCGGGAGTTTTCGCGGTTGGGCGCCGAGCTGCTGGTCAACATCAGCGACGACGGCTGGTACGGCGACACCAGCGCTCCATGGCAGCACCTCAATATGGCCCGGATGCGCGCGATTGAAAACCGACGTTGGCTCCTCCGCGACACCAACAATGGCATCACCGCGGTCATCGATCCCTATGGCCGGGTCCGTCAGAGGATTGCCCGCCACCAGACCGACGCGCTCCCCGCCGGTTACGGCTTCCGCGACGACGTGACCTTCTACACCGCGCACGGCGACGTGTTCGCGTGGGGCTGTGCCATACTTGGTTTAGGCGTAGTCGGCTGGTCCTTGCGGGTCAGTCTGCGGCGCTTACTTCAACGCAAAGCCAGGTCATAAGAGCAAAAATGGCAATCACCGATCTCGAATACGCCTACGCTCCCGT
>DATFYK010000096.1:0-59156 GCA_035315085.1 Occallatibacter sp. | reverse complement strand
CGCAGATCAAACCGAGCATGAATGGCGCGTGCAGCAGAGAGAGGTTCTGTACGTCATGGGTCAGCCCGCCGGTCAGGGCCATGATGATGGAGAAAGTCATGGTGGTTGCGCCCACTACGGCGGTGCCGATCAGCACCGGCTTTGCCGTAGCCTTGAATGTATTGCCGGCTCCATCATTGGCTTCCAGCAGGTGTTTTGCGCGTTCGAATTTCACGTCGAAGTTGTAGTCCTTCTTCAACTCGGCCTCGATGCCGGGAACATTTTCGATCAGCGACAACTCGTAGATGGATTGAGCATTGTCGGTTACCGGCCCGTAGGAATCCACGGCAATCGTGACCGGACCCATGCCCAGGAAGCCGAAGGCGACGAGGCCAAACGCGAAGACGGCCGGAGCGAGCATCAGGTCAGCCATGGACAGGCCCGTACTGAAGTAATAGCCCAATGCCATGAGCGCGACCATGCTAAGTCCCAGCCAGTAGGCCGACATGTTGCCGGCCACAAAGCCCGACAATATTCCCAGGGAAGCTCCGCCTTCCTGCGCCGATTTGACGACTTCTTTGACGTGGGCCGAGTTGGTTGAAGTGAAAACCTTGACCAGCTCGGGGATGAGCGCGCCCGCCAGGGTTCCGCAGGAGATGATGGAAGCCAGCTTCCACCAGAGCGTTCCGTCACCGAGAGTGGGGATCATGAGGTAGGTGACGATGTAGGTGAGGATGATGGAAACGATGGAGGTGATCCAAACCAGCGAGGTCAAAGGCGCCTCAAAGTCCATTTCGTCGGAGTTTGCGTATTTCATGCGAGCGATTGCGCCATTGAGGAAGTACGCACCGGAGCTGGAGAGGAGCATGGCCACGCGCATGACGAAGATCCACACCAGCAGTTGCGCCTGCGTGGTGGGACTCTTGACAGCCAGCAAGATGAACGTGATCAAGGCCACGCCGGTGACGCCGTAGGTTTCAAAGCCGTCGGCGCTGGGGCCGACGGAGTCGCCCGCGTTGTCGCCCGTACAGTCCGCGATGACACCCGGGTTGCGCGCGTCGTCTTCCTTGATCTTGAAGACGATCTTCATGAGGTCGGAGCCGATGTCGGCGATCTTGGTGAAAATGCCGCCGGCAATACGCAGGGCCGCGGCGCCAAGCGATTCACCAATGGCGAAGCCGATGAAGCATGGGCCGGCATAATCGCGCGGGACGAATAAAAGAATGAACAGCATGATAAGCAGCTCAACCGAGATCAGCAGCATGCCGATGCTCATACCGGCCTTGAGCGGAATCGCAAAGCATGGATACGGTTTGCCGCGCAATCCCGCGAATGCCGTGCGCGAGTTGGCAAATGTGTTGACGCGAATTCCGAACCACGCCACCCCGTAACTGCCCGCGATGCCGACGAGCGAAAACAGCAGGATGATGGGCAGCGTAACCCAGATCGGTTTATTCGGCACCGGTGCCAGCCAGCCGAAGTACAGCGAGATAATGACCGCGATGAAAGCCCAGAGCAGAAGAATGAACTTGCCCTGCGTGACCAGATAGGTTTTGCAGGTCTCATAGATCAGTTCGGAGATCTCGCGCATGGAGCGATGAACCGGCAGGTTCTTCAGTTGCACGTAGATCGCCAGGCCGAACAACCCTCCGCCGACGCAGAAGAGCAATCCGATCATCAGAAGGGCATGTCCGTTCATGCCGAAAAAATTCACGGTCGACAAATCCGGCAGCACCAGGTTGGCTTCGCCTCCGCCGCCTGCGTGTTCCGTCTGGGCGTAAGCGAGTGTGGGGGCAAATGCGGGAAGCAGCAGGCACAGGAGGGCCGCCACGGTTTTGTACCGGCGCTTGAGAAACGCCTCGGCGCCTTCCTTGATGGCAGCGGAGATCTTGTGCATATCCGCAGTCCCGCTATCGGCGCCGATGACCTGGCGCGCAAAGAAAAAGGCCACAAAGAGCGATGCCACGCTCACAAACAGAAAAAACTCCACCCAATTCGCTACAGTCACATGTCCTCCCAGACTTAGGTTTGAATCCGTATCGCGAACGGTCGCAGAAAACTTGGACCTCGCAGGAGAGCGCAGGAAAGCCAATCGAAGCGTATCATCCGCTGGGAACGCTGTCGAGTGATTGCAGTCACAGAGTTCCTGAACCGGCTTCCAGAACCGGAAAGGACCGTTTTGGGGCGGGGCCGCGCAGTGGGCTGAGGCAGTTTCGCGCGCTTGGGCTGCAAGGCCGGCCCCAAATGACCAGTACCGCTTCGCCGCCTTACTCCACTGGAATATCGATCTTGTCGCCGGGGAGCGGGAGCTTCAGGTTCTGCTCGGCGGGAGAGCGAACCTGGCCGCCGGACAGGGGGTGCAGCTTGAAAAGCACCAGAAGGTTGCGATCCGGATCGTCGAAGGCCCGGAAGCTGGCAACCTGTTCCACTGCGAAGTGGTTATGCAGGTCCTCGAGGGTTCCGGGATCCATGTCGTTCCAGGCGGCGTACCAGCCGGGCTGATAGGCGGCAAGCTTGGGAGCCAGGTCCTGTGTGCCGAAGTCGTCGCACAGCGTGGGCAGATGGGTAACCAGGGTGATCTGGTCGCCGCTGATGGAGACCAGCAGCCGCTTGCCGTTGGGGTGGGTATCGATATAGCGGGTGAGTTGCCCGGCCGCGTTCACAAACGTGTACTCCGGATGAGCCGCATAGTTGAGGGTTCTGGCGCCATTGATGCCCGCCGCCGCGGCGACCAGCGCGACCACCGCCCATCCGAATCGGCGCGTCCAGGGCACGCGCGGCAGGGCCGTCTGGCCCGGCAACGCCATCTGACCCAGGAGCGCCTCCGCACCCTGCGCCACCACAAAGAAGCAGAAAAAGGCCAGCACGGCAAAGTAGCGCGGCTGGGGATGGTTCTGGTAGGTCATGAAGAGGATATAGCCGGCGACGGCCCACAGGGAGGCGCCAAAGACGGGGTCCAGCAACAGCTTGCGTCCCCACGCGTTCCACTCCACGGACGAATCCGCCACAGCATTGCGCCGGGAGAGCACCGTGGCTGCAACCGCCGCGCCCACCACCACCAGGCCGGCCATTGGAACAAGAATTTGGTCCACCCACAGTCCGCCGTGGAAGGACCACCATAAGCTGACCAGAGGCCAGTAGAACTCCGGCGGCTTGATGTACTTGTTCACAAAGAAGAGGTACTTGTAGTCGGGAAGCAGGCCAAAGCGGACGACCAGCGCCATCCACAGGCCGAAGGAAAGGGCAAAGGCGCCTGCCGCGGCCAGGGCGCAGCGGAGGGCCAACTTCCTGTTTTGCCAGAGCGGCAGCAGCAGAGCCCACCCCAGCGCCGGCAGGAGAAAAACGGCGGTGGTCTTGGTGAGCATCATCAGGGTAAAGAGCAGGCCGATCGAGACCGAGGCCCACACCGGGCGGCGCAACCGGGGCAGCCGGACAGCCAAGTTCAAGGCTCCCAGCGCGAATGCGATGAGCATGGGCTCCAGAATCGCCAACCGGCTAAAGCAATAAAGGAAGGGACTGGTGACCAGTAGCGTGACGGCCAGCAGCGCCATCCAGCGCGGCCCCCTCGCCCTGAGCAGCAGGTAGCTCAACAGCAGATTGGCAAAGAAGAAGGCGATGGCCAGCCCGCGTGCGGCCTCGACCGTGACCCCGGTAAAGAAGAAGAGCAGCCACTCCAGAAACGGCCAGACCGGCTCCGCCGGCGCCGGATTGAAGTCCCCCGGCAGATACCAGTGGCCGAAGAGGTGGGCGCGAATGGCCGCGTTCCCCCACCAGCCCTCATCGGTGTACTTGGCCCAGTCAGAGAACCACGGAGTGTTGTTGGGAAAATCGGCGCCCAGGCGCAGGCCGTGCAGAAGCGCGAAGCCGCCGATAAGGAGCAGCCAAATCGCGTAAAACCAGCGTTTGGACGAATTCGTCAATGGCCGCTTCCCCGCATAGATTGACCTCCAGGAGGGGGCCGTTGCGGGCAAATCTCTCCCAAACAACGGTTGAATCTGCAGGACTGCAAAACGCCTCGGGGGAGATGAACCGAGTATACCGCGCTGGCGGCGTTCTTCCTGAGGGGCGTGAATTCAATAAGCTATCTCGCTATTCGTAGGCCAGAGCGTCGATAGGGTCCTTCCGGGCCGCCATCCAGGCCGGATAGAGCGCGCCGCACAACGATCCCAGAAAAGCGATCGCCGCTCCTTTGGCCATCCACCCCGCGGTCAGCTCGAAGCTGAAGCCGGGAAACCTCACGTTGAGCAGTTCCCGCACACCGAAAGTGGCCGCGATGCCCACCAGCACGCCGGCAACGGCAAGCGCAGCGCACTCGCGCAGCACCACGCCGACGATGGTTGGCTTGGAGGCGCCCATCGACTTGAGAATGCCGATCTCCCGCGTCCGCTCCAGCACGGCCGTGTACATGGTCTGAAAGATCACCAAAAAGCCCACGATGACGGCAATCGAGATGACCACGTCCAAAGCCAGATCGAAGCCCGGGAACTTGGACGGCGTATAGAGCGAGATCAGGTCGTCCATGGTCTGCACGTTGTAGTTCTCAAGCCCGCGGGTGGCGGCGATCTCCTGCCGGATGGCATCCTCGTTGGCCGGATTGTCGCTCTTCAGATAAATGACGGAAGCCTTGCCGTCGGAGCCGGTCAACTCGCCCAGCGTCTCGATGGGCACCAGCCTGCGACCGCCCTTGCCGCTCTCGACGATGCCGCAGATGCGGAAGGGATGGTTGAGGATGGTGATCGTGTCTCCCAGGCGGCGGCCCTGGCCGGCGCGCGCATAGACGTCGTCCACAATCACGTCGTAAGGTCCCTGGAACGGCCCGCCGGCGACCCAGGTGAAGGGCTTCAGCGCATTGTAGCTTTCATAATCGATGCCGTAGAGAATCTCGACCGCGTTGGACATGTTGAAGTTGGTAATGACCGGCGAGGCCACGGCCACGTGAGGCATGCGACGGAAGACCTGGGCCATTCTGGAGGGCATGGGAGCGCCGCTGACGCCGTTCATGAAGCTGGTGTTGGAAGGACGCACAACCAGATCCGCGCCGATGCCGTTGGTGCGCTGCTTCTGGTCGTTGAGCATGCCCATGAAGATGGCGACAATGGACAGGATCATGACCACTTCAATGGCCACCGCCAGCACGCTGATGATCGAGCGCACCGGGCGATGCAGCAGATTGGCAAAGATGAGCTTATTCATACCTGAGCGTGGCTCCGAGGGCCAAAATACGAGACGACAGCTCCGTCTTCAGGGTATCAGCCTGGGCCGGCAAAGCCGGTCGCCGGGAACCGGCTGCGGACCGGCTCATCCGCGATCGGAAATGGTAGCGCCCCCGCCGGATGCCTCCCCTTAGGGGTGAATACTTACTAAATAGTCCCCAAACTGCCCCGGCAGCCTCAGACTCATGAAAATAAACGGAAAAAACGCTTTGACGGGAAGCGAAACCAGGTTTATTGTGAATGTGGAAAACTATTGGGTACGTTACCCGTGTTCAGGGTAGGTTACCGTTTTCCCGGTCGCCGATGAGCAGCTTTGGAGAAGACCTACGCATGGAGCGGTTGTCCCGCGGCATTGCGCTGGAAGACATCACCGCGGTCACCAAAATCAGCCAGCGCCATCTGCTTGCGCTGGAACAGGATCATTATCGCCTGCTTCCCGGCGGCATTCTGAACAAAGGAATCGTGCGCGGTTACGCGGGCGCCGTGGGCCTGGACCAGCATGACTGGACGGAACGCTATCTCAAGGCCTATATCGCCTCCGGCCAGATGATCGACGACGACCGCAGCTGGATGGCTTTCGCGTCCAACGTAGGCAAATCGCGCATCCTCCGCCACGACGCCGCCGAGGCACGTCTGCGCTGGGTGGGCGGCATCCTGCTGCTGCTGGTGGCAGCCGCGGCAGCTTTCTTCACGGTCCGCTACTACGGCCTCCATGCCGGCTGGTGGCCCACGCTGCTGCCGGCAATGAGAATCTACACCGTGGCGCAGGCTGCGTTTCTATCCTCCCAGACCGCGATGGCCCAAGCCCTCAGCCTGTTGGGCCGCTGATTCCCGTGCAGCAGAACAACAGTTCAACCGGTTCATCGCGCCCTTGAGCGCCCGATACGCGCCATTCGCTCCAGGAGCCTTTGCCCTGGGCCAGTCGCAACGAATACCATGAAACAATGCATCCCAAGGCGCAAGCCCGACGGTGCTGGCGTGTCTTGCGCGAGAGTGGATTCGGCGGGAGAGAGAATTTTTCTGCTCTCCGCGCCGGTGATCCAGCATGAACCGGTCCTCGCTCCAGGCCGCCCAAATTGAATTCCCTGCAATGGGAGGAGAGTTAAGTTGAGCGACCGTTTCCTGTTTACCTCTGAATCAGTGACCGAAGGCCATCCGGACAAGATAGCCGACCAGGTCTCTGACGCCATTCTGGACGCCTGCCTGGAGCAGGACCCCTACAGCCGCGTCGCCGCCGAGACGCTGACAGCCACCGGGCTGGTGGTCATCGCCGGGGAAATCACCACCAAGGCCTACGTCGATTTCCAAAGCCTCGTTCGCGGCGTGGTGGCCTCCATCGGCTACGACAACGCCCTCTACGGCTTCGACTCCAACACCTGCGCCGTGATCTCCAGCATCAACAAGCAGTCCGGCGACATCGCCCAGGGCGTGGACACGGGCGGCGCCGGCGACCAGGGCATGATGTTCGGCTACGCCTCGAACGAAACCCCCGAGCTGATGCCGGCTCCCATCTCGCTGGCCCACAAGCTCACCCGCCAGTTAACCGCGGTGCGCAAGAGCGGCAAGCTGCCCTACCTGCGCCCGGACGGCAAAAGCCAGGTCACGGTGGAGTACGACGAGAACGGCAAGCCGGCCCGCATCGACGCCGTGGTCATCAGCAGCCAGCACGCGGAGAGCGTCAGCAACGAGGAGTTGCACGCCGACATCCTCAAGCACGTGATCCAGGCCGTGTTGCCCGCCGCATGGCTGGACGAGCACACCAAATACCACATCAACCCCACCGGAAGGTTTGTGATCGGCGGACCCATGGGCGATACCGGCCTGACCGGCCGCAAGATCATCGTGGACAGCTACGGCGGCATGGGCCGGCACGGCGGAGGCGCTTTTAGTGGAAAAGACCCGACCAAGGTGGACCGCTCCGCTGCTTATATGGCGCGGTATATCGCCAAGAACATCGTGGCGGCGGGACTGGCCGAGCGCGCCGAAGTGGCGCTGGCCTACGCCATCGGCGTGGCCGAGCCGGTCAGCGTGCGCATCGAGACGTTTGGAACGGGCAAGATCGGCGAGGCCAAGCTGACCGAGCTAGTGAGGAAAAACTTCGCGCTGACGCCCAAGGGCATCATCGAGAGCCTGAACCTGCGCCGTCCCATCTACCAGAAGACCGCGGCTTATGGCCACTTCGGCCGCACGGAGCTGGAGTTCACCTGGGAGGCCACCGACAAGGCCGCCGCACTGGCCGAACAGGCCGGATTGAAGGCCGTAGCCAAGTAAGCCGAAGCTGCAACGCACTCGCAACGCCAAGGGACCCTTCCGGCGAAGGGTCCCTTGCTGCATAAGTGCAGTTTTGGTTTGGCGGTCAACCACCCGGAGCCCGGAAATCCCGGGAAGCAGCCGGGAAGCCGACATATCAGAACTGATCATTCCCCTGATCAGCGCATCGTCGATTCGGCACTCGTTGACATCATTCAGTTGGGTGAGGCGGGGCGCATTGCAGCCATCACAGCGCCCGCCGTTCTTCGCGCTATACTAGCCCACGAATCCATCTTCCCAATCGAGGGCCCATGCACGCTTCGCCACACTGGCGCCGGATTCTCTCGAGCGACACCGCCGCTCTGTGGCTTCTCGGCCTCGCCTTCACCGTGCTCCATCTGATCGCAGGCACGCGCTACGGATTTCACCGCGACGAGCTGCTCACCTACTCCAACGCGCGCGACCTCGAGTGGGGATACGTCGTGTACCCACCGGTGACAGCCTTCCTGGGGCGCATTGAGCTCGCGTTCTTCGGGATGTCACTCATGGGCTTTCGATTCTTCGCCGCAGTCGCCTGTGGGCTCATGGCCGTGCTCACCGGGTTCATGGCGCGCGCCATGGGCGGCGGCCGCCAGGCGATGCTCGTATCGGCATTTGCGGCAAGCATCGGCGGGGCCGTCTTCTTCACCGGCTCGTTCATGTCTTACATGTCTTTCGACCTGTTGTGGTGGGTTGCGGTGGCCTGGTGCGTGGTGCGGCTGCTTGAAAGCGGCGATGCGCGCTGGTGGCTTGGCATCGGCACCTTCATCGGCCTCGGACTCATGACCAAGTACACCATGGCATTCTTCGTTATCGCCCTTCTGGGCGGGATGTTGCTGACCCCGAACCGCCGCTACCTTCGCAGCCCCTGGTTCTGGTGCGGCGTGGCGCTCGCTATGCTCATCGTCGCGCCCAACCTCTGGTGGCAGCACGAGCACCAGTTCGTCAGCCTGGCCTGGATGCGCAGCATCCACGCGCGCGACATCGGCCTAGGACGCACGGACGACTTCCTCCTGAGCCAGCTCTGGCAAGTCCTCAACCCTGTCACTGTGCCGCTCTGCCTGGCAGGCCTCTGGTTTGTCTTTCGCCGTCCCGAGGGCAAGCGCTGGCGGTTGATCGGCTGGATGTACCTTCTCACCCTCATTGCCTTCATGGCTGCTCGCGGCCGGGAATACTACCTTGCCCCGGCCTATCCCATGCTGCTAGCCGCCGGCGCCGTATGGAGCGAAATATGGCTCAGGTCGCTCCCCGCGCCAAGGCAGTCGCGGTTATTGCGTGCGGCCTGGAGAACTCTCGGCATCGGCGGCCTGAGCCTAGCCTCCCTCATCCTCCCCTTTGCCCCCATCAATTCGGCGTGGTGGCGCGTCCAGGACGCAATAGTCCATCAATTCAACATGCAGATCGGCTGGCCGGAACTGGCCGCCACCATCGCTCAGGTTCGCGATTCCCTCCCCGCCGCTGATCGCGCCAGCGTGGGCGTGATGGCTGCCGACGAAGGGGAAACCGGGGCCGTAAACCTCTATGGCCGCGCCTACGACCTGCCCCGCGCCATCAGCGGCATGAACTCCAACTGGCTGCGCGGCTACGGCGACCCTCCGCCCCAGACCGTGATTGCCGTCGGCTTCAAGCCAAATGAGCTCAACCAGATCTTTGCCTCTTGCCAGGCCGCCGCCGAGCTGTGGAATCCCTATGGAGTCGTCAACGACACTTTCCGCGACCGCGACCAGGTCTATGTCTGCCGCAACATCCGCGCTCCCTGGCCGGAGTTCTGGAAGCATTTTCAGTACTACGGGTAGACTCGTTCCGTGTAATGCCAAGCGCATCGACACCGCCCCCACCCGTTTTGCAGATGAACACGATCCGGCAGCGCAGAATGACCGTATCTCCAACCTCCGTCCGATCGATCTCCACCGCCGTGGTCCCGCTTCAATCTGTCAGGGATGCGCCCGGTCTGTACCCCTTCGGCTACAGCCCTCCCGTAAATGCCTTAGAATGCTCACTAGCGCGCTGCGCGTCTATTCTGTTGAGGAGCAACTGATGCGTCTTCATGCACTTGCCGCACTTGCACTGGGCCTGGCCACCGTGGCCGCCGGACAAATCAATGCGCAGGCCACCACCGCCTGGGATTATGAGGGCAAACGGGGCGCGCTGAACTGGGGCAGGCTGGACCCGGCTTACCGGGCCTGCTCGCAGGGCCATGAGCAGGCGCCCATCGACATTCGCGGCGCCCACCTGAACAAAGCGCTTCAGCCCATCGAGTTTCACTACATCGCCGGGCCGGTAACGCTCACCAATGACGGCCACACCATCGTGGCGCGCGTGGACCCCGGCAGCTACATGGTGGCCGGAGGTGTGCGCTATGAGCTGGTGGAGTACGACTTCCACCGCCCCAGCGAGTCTGCGGTAAAGGGCAAGCTGAGCGACATGGAAATCCACCTGATGCACCGGAGCGCCGACGGCAAGCTGGCCGTGATCGCCGTGCGCTTGCTGGAGGACCCGGGCACCCCGAACGCCGCGCTGGCAACCCTCTGGCAGCATCTGCCCACAAAAGCCGGCGCGACAGAAAAAATTACGGATATGGTGAATGCCGGCGGCCTGCTGCCCGCCGACCGAGGCTACTGGAGCTACATGGGCTCTCTGTCCACCCCGCCCTGCACCGAGGGCGTGCGCTGGTTCGTCTTCGAGCAGGAGTTGAGCCTGAGCCGCGATCAGTTGCGCGCCTTTGCGGCGCTGTTCAGAGTCAACACGCGGCCCTTGCAGGACCCGCACGGGCGGCGCATCGAAGCCGACGAGTAACGAGTTAGCGGACTTTCGCTGGCGTTTCTTTGGGCGCGGCGAAGGTGACCTTGGGCGGGTCGCCGAGGCTCACTGTGGCTTCCACCGCTTGCTTGTGGAATCCGCGCTGCACTTGATTCTGCTGGAGCGTGATCGTGCCGTTGGCAATCCCGGCGTCCGCGGTCCAGCGATCGAAGCGGGCCAGCGCGGGCGGAACTGCCACCGCTGCCGGCAAAGCAGCGGACGATGCGGCCCGATCGTTCTCTTGTCCGCCCGCCTGCGCGCCTCCCGGTGAATTAATCGTTCCATGCCGCCAGTCGAAATGCAGAACGCCTTTGGCCGAGGCCGCCAGATCTTTGTCGGTGTAGCCAGAGAGCTCGATCTTGGCGTCCGCGTTGAAGACCCCGCCCGACCAGCGCAGCCCGAGCAACCGGCCCACGGCCACGGGGCTCAGCTTCTCAAAGCGGCCCTCGAACGAATAGGCAGGCTTGTCCTGGCCGGTGGCCGGGGTGCGGAGCGCGCCCCCACCGTGCATGCGGCCGTCCAGCAGTCCGGCATCGAGGCCGGTAATCTCGGCCCCGTTGGGAAGGATGCGCAGCGCCGCCGACGGTTCGCGGAGCGTCACCGGCCCCAGGATGAGCGAATCTGCCTTCACCGTGCCCTCAAGCAGCGGCCAGACCGGCGCGGGCGATGAGGGGCTGAAGCGCGCAATCAACGTGGAAAGCAGCGTGCCCTTCTCACGCGCGCCCAGAAACGCCTCCTGCAGAGCGGCAGCGTCCAGCGCGCCGAACTGGACTTGAAAGCGCGGCAGGCAGGGCTGGGGAGACGCGCAGTTTCCGGGCACATCCAGACTCGCCGTCCCTTTCACCGGACCGTAGGAGAAAATCACCGGGTCCCAGCGGGTTTCGCCGTTCTCCAGGTGGAGCGTGGCCTGGGCGATCTCCACATGGTTGGCCAGATAATCGGCCTTCCAGTTGGCGTTGCGCAGAGTCACGGTCCCGTTCAGGCGGTCGGAAACCACATCTTCGGCCGCCGATTCAGTTGCGGGCCGGGCAGGCGAAATGCCGCTGAAAGGAATCCTCCCGGCTGGCCGCCACGGTCCCTCGGCGCTCAGGTCCAGGGTCACGGCCTCCCCCGCCAGCGCGTCGAGCGCCGCGGCGCCGGGTAGATAGGCCAGGCGCGCAAGTTCTCTGGCCCGCGCAATGGAGGCTTGACCGCGCAACGTCACCCGGTAGCCGGAAGGCGACAAATA
The DNA here is from genome assembly GCA_035315085.1 of Occallatibacter sp. Lineage (GTDB taxonomy): Bacteria > Acidobacteriota > Terriglobia > Terriglobales > Acidobacteriaceae > Telmatobacter. The sequence goes on along the minus strand of DATFYK010000096.1, from coordinate 47,648 downwards.
CGCATGGATGGCGAGCGGAGTTGCTCCCCCCGCAGGAAATGCCACCGTAGCTGCAAGCATCTGCGACTGAATGTCGCCGGATTGCTGGTCTGGCAACGCTGCAACCGGCTCCAGCGCCAGCCTGGGAATAGGCATGGGCGTGCTGAGCCCGTCCCCGCTCAGTTGAAAGCCCTCCACAGCAAAGCTGCCTGCAAGCGGCCCTTGCGCTACCGGGCGCGCCTTACCGGCCCCGGTCTTGCCGCGCTGGGTCCGGAGGGCCGGCTTTTCCTCCGCGAGGCTTTCCGGAGCGCTCCCGGCGTAAGTCATCTTGCCGCTGACCGAGCCCCGCGCCTCCAGGCCAGGGCTAAAGCCGCTGCGGACCGTGCGCAGCGCATCCAGGCAAACTTCTACAGGAAGATGATCAAGCTGCACGGAGAAGCGTGGCTGGCCGCCGCCGCCCGGCAGGTCCGCGGCGAGATGGATGCGGCCGTCGCCGAGGGGAGAGTCGCACACCAGATTCTCCACAGCGCGCTCGGAATAGTGATAGACAAAGCCGCAATTGGCATCGAAGTCCATGGGCGCGGCGGGGGCAAACTCGGCGCGGTGTACGCCCGTGGCCCTCAGCCGGATATTGGTCCGGGCGGCATCGGGCGTGCCGTCCAGATGCAGTTCGCCGGTCAGGCCGCCGCGCCAGCCGGAGTCGGAGCCGATAACCAGCCGGGTAAGCTGGCCCAGTTGCGCCTCCCGCCACTCCAGGTCCAGGCGCACCGGCATCCGGCGCAACTCGGGCGCCTGCCGAACACTTGCCTCCAGCCGCACGACTCCGGTGTCGGCCAGGTCCAGGCTCACGTCAGTGCGGGCCGGTTGGCCGCGCAAACGGATGCGCCAGTCGCCCGGCTCCTCCTGCCAGACAGACAGATCGGTTTCGAGCAGGGAAAACGGCAGCTTCTCCGCGCCATTCTTGATGTTGATGCGGGAGTTGGTCGCCTCAAGGTAGGGCAAAGGCACGGCGCGCCGCGGCTGCGGGCTACCCGCCGCCGGCTCGGCCTGGGCGGCTGCCGTCCGGAAGAGCGAATCCAGATTCCAGCGGCCCGCCTCAGTGCGCACCAGATTCAGGCTGGCCTCGTCCACGCTGATCGTGCCGATCTCCAGCCGCCCCCGCCACAGCGAGAGCAGCCGAATGGAAGCGGTCACCGTATTGGCATGGAGCACCGGCTCGGCGCCGTAGGCCGGATCTTCTTCGACGGTCAGATCGGTGAGCACGAAGCCCGGCCTCGGCAACAGGCGCAACTCCACCGAAGAGAGGCGCACCGGCCTGCCCAGCGATGCCGACATCAGTTGCGTAATCCGGCTCTTGTAACGGCTCACGCTGACCAGCGGGGGCACGATCAGCACCGCCAGGATGGCCGCCAGCGCCGCCAGGGCCAGCCCCGCCGCGGCGAGCCGCCTGCGCTTTCGATGCCGGCCTTGCACGTCTTCCGTCATGGTGTTTCAGTGTCCGCTGTTCACTGTACCCGGTGCAGCGTCCGTTTCCAGCGCGTGTCGCTGAAGAAGCGCAGCGCCACGTGGCCCATCCAGGCCACGGTATGGCCGATCCCGCCCTGCTCATACTGGTTCTCCGGGGTCTTGAACGACCAGTAGTTGAACAACGGCCGGCCGACAATGTTCTCCCTGGGCACAAAGCCCCAGAAGCGCGAATCGGCGCTGTTGTGCCGGTTATCGCCCATCATGAAGTACTGGCCGGGAGGAACCACCAGGTCTCCATTCTCGATGTGATTGGGAAAGTCGATGGCCCAGGACTCGGGGATCAGGTTGCCAGGTTCGGGATCGGGCGGCACGGCGGGGAACTCGTCGAGAAAGTCGGAATGATTTTCCGGCGTTGTCGGTTGGGCGTGCGGCTGGTTCTGGGCCACGCCGTTGAGGATGACGATGCCGTTGCGCAGATGAATATGGTCGCCGGGCACGCCGACCAGCCGCTTCACCAAGGTGAGGTACTGAGGCTTTGCGTCCGCGTCCGAGTCCGGCACCGGGTCCGGCACCGGCTTGATGAAGACCACAATATCGCCGCGCTTTGGCTCGCGGTAGCGGACCAGCGGCATCCACCTGGCAGGCGGGGCCAGCGTGATCCGGTCCACCAGCAGGTGGTCGCCTACCAGCAGCGTATTCTCCATCGATCCGGAGGGAATGACGTAGTTCTGGCACAGAAAGGTGAGGATGAACAGTCCCACCACCAGCAACGAGCACATGCTGGCTACAAACTCATACGGCGTCTCTTCCACGGGTACGGGAACCGGCTGCTCCTGCGGAGGCGTCTTGGGGGGGGGCGTGTTGATCTTCGTCATCCTGTCGCTCTTAATCAGTGGTCAGTGAACCACGAGGAAGATGCGCTTCCAGCGCGCAAACCCCGTCAGTCTTGCCGAAAGCTGCCTGTCGTGTCCGAGTCTATCATCCGTAGCCTGGAGCGCGGCCTGTTGCACATCGGTGGTGGAGGGGCGGGCGAGCGAGAAGTAGATGACCAGCGGCCGGGCCACGATCTGGGGACGGGGCACAAAGCCCCAGAAGCGTGAATCCATGCTGTGATTGCGGTTGTCGCCGAGCACAAAGTACTCGCCCTCGGGAACCACCAGTTCGCCGTCGCGGGTGAGACTCTGCATCTGCTTCCACCAGACAGGATCGACCTCCGGATCGGTATAAACTTTGGCGGGAAAGTCGTCGCGGAAGGGGTTGCGCGCCGCGGGTTCGAAGGCAGCGTAGGGTTCGTCCAGAGTGCGGCCGTTCACCGTCACCCGCCCGTCCTCCATGCGCAGCCGGTCGCCCGGCATTCCCACCACCCGCTTGACATAGAAGCGGCGCATGTCCTCGGGGGGGTGGAAGATAACGATGTCGCCACGGGCAACCTCGCGATAGGGCAGGAGCCACCGACTCAAGCTGCCGGCGGGCGCATAAGCCTGCTTGTTGACCAGCAGAAAATCGCCCACCAGCAGGGTGTGCTCCATGCTTTCCGAGGGAATCAGGTAGGGTTGGAGCAAAAAAGTGAGCAGAAACAGCGCCACAATCACCGTCCGCAGCAGCGAGGCAAGAGCCTCGGGCAGGGTGGGAAGATGGCGCCGCCAGCACGAAAACCACCGCTCCGGCGGGCCGGCGACTTGGGCAGGGGTGCTCATGGCGCCGCTTGCTCCTCCTTTGCCGCGCCAGCCGCCGAAGAGCCGGCTTTGGCCGTGGCTGCTGTCAGCCGGTCCAGAGCGCGCCGCGCCGCGTCCTGTTCCGCCTGCTTCTTGGTGCTTCCCATGCCGCGGGCCAATGGCTTTCCCGGCTCTCCTTCTTTCGTATTGAGCCGAACCTCCACCAGAAAGCGCTTGTGGTGGTCGGGACCGCTTTCACTCTTCACCTTATAGACCGGCGTTCCGGTCCGCGCCGCCTGCAGGTGCTCCTGGAGCGCCGATTTATAGTTGCCCAGCGCCGCCCCGGAGCGCAACTCCTGAGCTAATTGCTCGACTGCCTCGCCCATCACCCAGCGGCGCGCAAAGGCCCTGACCGGCTCCAGGCCGCCGTCAAGGAACAGCGCTCCCATCACTGCCTCCATGGCATTCGAAAGCACGGTGCTCTTGCGCCTGAGGCCGTTCCGGTCTTCGCCCCGGCTGAGGCGCAAATGGTTGCCCAGCCCGATCGCCGCGGCCACCTCCGCCAGGTGCTGCCGGCTCACCAACTGGGCGCGGACGCGGGTCAGTTCCCCCTCCTGCCACTCCGGATGCGCTCCAAACAGCGCCTCGGCTATCACCAGCCCCAGTACGGCGTCGCCCAGAAACTCCAGACGCTCATTGTCCTCCGCGCCGTTAGCCTCTTCCTTCCCGTTCTCAAGTGCCTGCTCGTTGGCCGCCCGCTCGTTCGCCAGCGACCGATGAGTCAGCGCGCGCAGCAGCAGTTCCGGGTTGGCAAAGCCATGCCCGAGCGCCGTTTCAAGTTCAGCCAGAACAGCTTTCACTTGCGCCTCGATCAGTAAAAACTCACGAGAGCCCAGAAGCCGCGGGCGGCGGATTACTGCGGCTTCCTCGTCCCGGTCTGCCCCGCAGATCCGGCTTCCGGCTTGGCCGGCCCGGAGGCGGGAGGTTCGTCCTCCGCATCCTCGTCGCAACTGTGGCCCTTAACGGCATAAGCCGTCTTCACGCCCCGTTCGGCGGCCAGCCGGGTATCCTGCTGTCCATCGCGCACCGTGAGGGCCGTTTTGTATTCGGCAACGGCCTCGTCGCGCTTGCAATCCAAATCCAGCATCCGGCCCAAGTAAATGTGCGACCACGCCAGCAGCCGCGGCTCCTTGCTGGTGGCCAGCGTCTTCTGGAAGTCGTTGATCGCTTCCTCCGGATGGCCGGTCAGGATCGCCACCCTGGCCAAGATGAAGTTAGCGCGGGCGCTGTCGGCCACCGATTCGAGGGTATCGGCGTGCACCGCCAGAGCCTGCCGCGCCATGGCGCCGGCCGTGGCCACGTCCCCGGCCGCCAGGCGCGCCTCCGCCAAATCCAGGCCGGTCAGCTTGCGCGGCTTGCTGCGCCCCAGCACTTCTTCATCCGCCTCTTTGTCGAAGTCCATATCGCGGGCGCGATGCACCTGCTGGTTGATGTCCATGCTGTAAACCATCTCGCCGATGGTGTCTTTCAGGCTGGCCGGGTCCTTCTCGAACTCGATCAACTGCTCATAAAAGTACTGCGTGAGCACGAATCCCTGGTTCATATCGTGCCGCACCGTGGCCCAGCGGATGGCATCCACCTTCTGCTGGTAGAGCTGCCGCTCATGCTCATAACGCGGCATGTCCGGGCGCTGGGCGCCGGCCGGAATGGCGTAGACCGGGACGCCGGTATCCATAGTCCGCGCTTCAATGGCCTTGATCAGGCACTCGATGGCCAGCAGCACCGTGTCGGAGCGGTAGTGGAACTCCATGGGAGCGTCCCGCACCTCCTTGAGAATGGGCTGCATGCGGTCCACGGCGGTGGCTCGGGCCAGCAGCAGCGGCTCGATCACGTAATGCAGGTACACGTGTCGCACGTCGACCATGCGAATCTGCCCGTTCACCGGCGAAACCACCACCACGTAGTCCGTCCCGTAGATGCGGGCATTGACGATGCGCGGCGAAAGCAGCGGCTCAATCACCACCACAAACCGCCGTCCGCCATAGGTTTCGGCCGGCAACTTGAGATACAGATTGGTGGATACGATCATCTTCGAGAGCGGATCGTGCAGCCGGTCGGCCTCGGCGTCGTAGGTGCGGTGCGCCGCAAGCCAAATCCCGTGCAGATCGACCGCGGCCACAAAGTCCTTGAGCAGGGGCACAATCTCCACCACCTGCGTGGAGTCCGGCGGCATCTCCGCAAGTTCCGCCGAGGTCTCAAGCTCCGGCGGCGGGGTCAGATACAAGGCCAGCGATATGTACTGCGAAATGTCCTTCTGCGAACCCGTGATGCGGTGCTGGGCAATAAACAGGCAAATGCGGTCGCGCTTGTCCCGGGCGTCCTCGCTTTTGGCCAGCGCCTGGTTGATCTCGTCCCGGACCCACTTGCGCACCGGCGCGCTCTCGTCCAGGCCCTCGTCATAGCCGCAGGCGTTGAGCGCCGCGGCCATCAGGAACACAGGCTCCGAGCTGACCAGGGAGATGGTCGGCCCGGCCGGATCGACCAGCGAGGGCGCCTTTTCCCGCTGAATCAATTCCGAAGACGAACTCTGGCCCGGGGATGAATTGTTGGCGGAGCTGCTGCCGGAAGATTGGCCATGGGCCAGGGCGGGCGCGAGACCCGCCATCAGGCAAAAAAGCGCGGCGGAAAGAGCCGGGGAGGATCGAAACCGATATAACGTCATGATGAGGCCCTGCCTGCAAGTCTATTTAGACGCGCAAGCAGGGTCAAACGGGAGGGCTGAAAGAGTGAAGAGTGAACAGTGGTCAGTGAACAGTGGACATTGACCTACCCGCGCACGGAAACGCCGGAGAAGGAGATCACCGTCAGGCCGCGCACCGGCTGGCCGAAGAAACGCGCGGGCTCGAAGACGCCGGTCAGCAGCAGGTTCTCCACCTGCGCGCGGGTCGCCTCGTCGGTGGGACCGGAGACGATGCGATAGTCGTACATCCGGCCCGCTTCGTTGATATAGACCTCCACGACCACCGGGCCGGAAACGGCGCCGATCTGGTTGCTGCCCGCGCCGGAGGAGAACCTGACCAGGCGGGGCGAGGTGGGGTTGCCCAGCGGCTCGTCCTTGGTGGCCTGTGCAATCTCCGGCTGGGTAAACATGGTGGCCAGCACGATCACCGTGCCCAACAGCAGCACCGCGCTGGCAAAGCCGGCCGAGGCCTGCAGCAGGAAGGGACCCACGGTATTTCTCCAGACCAGATACCAGCCCTGGAAGGGACTCTGACGGCTGCGCGCCCGCTCCTGGCTCACCGCCACCTGAATCCGGAGCAGCAAATCCTCGGGCTCCGGCACCGGACCCAGCGCGGCCAGCGACGCCTGCGCATGGCGCAACGATTCCCACTCCCGGGCACACTCCCGGCAACCTTCCAGGTGGGCGGCAACGCGCTGCATCTCCCGTCCCGTCAACTGGCCGTCAAGATACTCAGTAAACCTTGCCTGTACTTCATCACAGCAGTTCATTGCGCCTCCTCTCCCAGAGGTACTTCAAAGCCGGCGCTCGCCGGGGAAGATGCGGCAGCCGCCGGAGCGGTCAGAATGGCCTTCAGACAGGCGCGCCCGCGCACCAGCCGCGACTTGACCGTGCCCAGATTCACGCCTTCCATCTCCGCCACTTCCTCATAGACAAATCCCTCGATGTCGCGCAGAATCAGCGTGGTGCGAAATGGTTCCGGCACCTGGTTCAACGCCGCCTCGACCCGCGCCCGGTTCTCCGCGTGCAGCGCAATCTCATAAGGCGACTCAGCCGGGTCCACCAGCGTATCTTTCAGCAGCATCGGCGTCCCGCTTCTGCCCCCGGTCATCTCCTGCTCGATGGGGACCTCGCGCTGCTTGTGCCGCATCCACCAGCGCCGCTGGTTGGAGGCCTCGCGCAGAGCGATGCGGTAAATCCACGTCCGCAACGACGACTCGCCGTGAAAACTGCCCACCCCCCGGAAAACCTTGACGAAAACCTCCTGGGTGAGGTCGGCGGCGTCGGCGCGGTCCTGCACAATGCGCGCCAGCAGGGAATAAATCGGTTGGTGGAAGCGCGCGATCAGCCAGGCAAAAGCTTCCTCCGAGCCGGCTCGAAGTTCCGCGATGAGAGCCGCCTCTTCGGATTGGAGCGTCAGCGCGCTGGCAAGATTGCCCATGGTGAGGTCCGCCTGCATCACAGTGTCCTCCCACGTATACCGCAACACAGGCACACTTGGCATCCGCCAAATTTGCACCGGGCCCATCGCCCGGTTTCTGGTTGCGGCCCCTCCGCCCAGCGGCCCCAAATACCGCCGCCGGGCCCCGATGCTGCAGTGGAGCGCGCGGGAAACGGAACATTGGTAAAAACCGGATGTACCGCGCCCTCTATTGTCTTAGACACCGGATTTCCAGGAAGTGTTCCCGGTCACGGAACATTGTGCGCTTCCGTCACCAAAGTTCCGGTTTCTATATCGTAAAAACGATCCTGCGCCCCTTTTCGACTCGGCTCCACGCCGCCTCCACGTCCGCCAGAGGAACCGGTTCCACGGCGATCTTGAGGCTGCCAGCCGCAGCCAGGGAAAACAGAGTGGGGATCGCGGCGAGAATCCGGTCGAGCGCCGCTGAGCCGAATCCGCTCCCCATCAGGGTCAGATCGACACTGCGCAGGGTCGCTCCGAGCAGGCTAATCGTCTTGCCCGCGCTCTCGCCCACCTCCACAAGCCGCGTCGCCCGCGTCGAACTGACGCGGAAACCCCTGGCCAGCGCCTCCAGCAGCAGCTCCGTGGGCCGTCCCCACAGGTAATCGATCACCACGTCGATCCCGGCACCAGCCTCGGCGGCAAAGGCTTCGCGCACAGCATCTTCCGGCTGCCCGAGCGCGATGATCGCATCCACATCATCTGCCGCGATGGCCGCCACGTTCCGCCCCACCCCAATCACACGTCTGGCACCCAGATGCCGCGCCACCTGGACGGCGAGCTGCCCAGCTACTCCCGTCGCTCCCAGGATCAGCACCGTTTCCCCAGTCGACAGCCCGGCACGGTGCTTCAGCGAGACCCACGCCGACATTCCGGGGTTGGCGATCGCCGCCGCCTGAGCGTCGCCGATTCCGTCCGGCAACGGGATGCACATCGAACGGGACGCCACTGCAAGCTCGGCCATGGTTCCCCACGGCTTGCGGACACCGCCAAAATAAACCCTACTTCCATCCTCGAGCGTTCCCACCCCGTCTACGCCCGCAATGGCGGGAACTTCTCCGGTGCTGGAGTAGTGCGATCCGCTGGCGAGAGCCTTCACGATCGGGTGCAGGCCCGCCGCGCGCACGTGGATGAGCACTTCGCCTTCACCGGCAACGGGATTGGGAAACGATTGATACCTGGGCGCCTGGCCCAGGACATTCACAACAGCAGCCTGCATGGCTTGACCTCCCCAAGGTTAGACCCAATTCACTGGCTTCCCGCTTCAAAACGTGAGTCTCCGCCACCTGGCTCGGCCTTCCTGCGGCCAGTTTGACGAATCCCGTCCCGGCGGAGACAATAAGAGAGTTGCACCCCTCCACACGTGGGCCTGTGGCGCAGTTTGGGAGCGCGCTTCCATGGCATGGAAGAGGTCGTCGGTTCGATCCCGACCAGGTCCACCATCCGTTGACAATTTACCGAGGCGAAACGTCCATTCGCGCTTTTGATCCGCGCCCGCATTCTCTTGCAGCGCACGGGATCTCCCCTGCCGCCGGGGGCGGGCGTCAGTGCGCGCTGCCCTGCTCAGTGGCCGCCGACGGGAGCCCGAGCGCAGCAGCCGGCGGCAGATCCCTGCCGCTATCCCAGCCGCGAATCCCCTCCCGGAAGAGGTCGCCGCGCTGCTGCCACTTTTCAATCGCGAGGTCGTAGCGGACGGACACATTGTTCAGCCAATAGGGGCGGTTTTCGCTCAGCCAGACCTGGCTGTACTCGTCCTTTAGGGCGGAGTAAGCATCGCGCAGGTCCTGGCAACGGCCAAACATGCTGCTGATCTCATCCAGAATGTTTCGCGTCTCGGCGCGGCGCGCCTTGTCGTGCTGTTGCGCCAGCGCCTGTGCATACGCGCCGGCGATCTCCCGGCCCAGTTGAAACTTCAAGCCGATCAGGTCCATGCGCCGCGCTCCCATATCCATCGCCGCCAGCGCGTCCACTTCCTTCAAATGCGGATTCGCCGCGCGCGCTTCCGCAAGGAGCACAATGGCGCGCTCGGCGTGGGTCCGCAAATCCACCGCCAGCGGCAAAACCTTCGCCGACGCCTCCTGTCCCTCAGCGCTCCAGGGGTCCAGCCAGAACAGTTCGTCGCTGGTCAATCCGGTATGCGCCTGTTCCAAAGCCTCGTGCGCGGCCATCAATTCCTTCTCAGCCAGGTCCACCTTGCCGCTGGCATCGCCATGGAAGGTCTGGCCATAGGAGTCCTGGTAGGCGGGGATCAAACTCTCGCCAGGCTGCCATGCCGCCACCGCGCCAAACAGCACGCCGTACCAATCCATGTTGAAGAGACCCTCGCCGTCGTCGTTCCAGACCGTAATCAGAGCGCCCGTGGAGCCCAGCCGCTGTCCGTCGCGAATGAAGCCCTGGATGTTTGCGAAGGCCGTCCTGGCCACGGGATAGACCTGATTCCAGTTGGAGTCGCCGGGAGCCACCCAGGTCTCGATCCCGGCCTTGGCAAAGGGCTCGATCAGCTTGCCGAAGTCCGTAGCGTCACCATAGTTCCAGGGCACGGCGATCATATCTTTGGGCAGCCCGGCCACGGCCGCCGGATCGGCCGCGCCAATATCTCCCCAAAACAGCAAACGGCGATGCAACGGCGCCAGATCGTCGTGAATCTGCTTCAGAAAATCGACGTAGACCGGCCCGTAGCCTCGCGCCTGCACCTGCGGATGAGTTCGCCCCACGCCCAGATCGAAGGTCTCATCGGCCCCGATGTGCAGGAAGGGCGACGGGAACTCCTGGGCAATCTGAGTAAACCAGTCGTGGATCAGCGGCAGAGTCTCCGGCTGACCGGGGGCCAGTACATAACCATGCGGCGTCTCGGCCACATCCTTGTACAGGTCATATTTCAGCACCTGGTGAAGATGCCCGAAGGCTTCCTGCTCGGGCACGATCGTGACGTGATACAGGCGGGCGTACGCCACCAACTCCGCTGCTTCGGCCGGCGTCAGCGCGCCGCCTGGAGGAGCAGCCAGCGGTTGATCGGCATAGAGCAGCGTGTGCTCGATGTAAGGCGAATAGATATTGATCTTGTAGGAGGCGAAGACCCGAATCTGATGCTTCTGGAACTCCAGCGTGGGAAAGGGACCGCGGGAGAGGTCGTCGTCGATGCCGCGATACTTCATCGCCGGCCAGTCGCGCACCGTGCCCGTAGGCAGCACCCGCTTGCCGCCGGGAAGGGGAAGCAACTGCTTGAGCGTTTGCACCCCATAAAAGACGCCGGAGCCGGAGGCGGCAACGACAAAGGCCTGATGCGGCTCGACCGCCAGCACATAGCCCTCGGCCACCATGGCCGCGTCGAATCGCAGGCCGAGCCTGGCCAGCAGAGCTTTGGCATCCGCCGAGCCGGCGCGCAGCAGCAGCACGCGGTAGCCTGCTTTCTCATCGCCTGCGCCGCTGAGTCCCGCCGCCTTCATCGCCTCTTTCAGATCGCGCGCCGCAAATGCGTCTTCCGCGTCGCGGCCGGGCACGCTGAGGGCAATCGTTGCCGGCAGCGCCGTCTCCCCGGCAAAATGGGCCTCGCGGGGCGCCGGCAGCAGCCGGACTTGCCCCACTGACGGGGTTGAAAAAGCACACAGCAGCGTGAGAACTCCACACACGCTGCCGCGCTGAATTGAGGACGGCGTTGTCCGGTTGAGGCTCGGCATCTTACTCACCTTCAGCTCGCAAATGCGAGCGGTTCATTTCGATTCGGTCATTGTAGACGAATCGTGCGCTGCTACCGCGCCGGCGGCAGTGTCTGAAATCTGCGTTGATGACATTACCCCATCATTTCGCTCCCCAAATAAAAATCAGATCGACACAAGGCGGTGCCCGATGAGAGGATTTCGGGCATGGGAAGAGTCTCATTTTCGGACGGGCTTGCTATTGCTGGCCTTATTCTTGCCATTGTTCTTCTTGTCCTTGACAAGGCGGGCAAATTGAAGGGGCCGCTCCTGCTCGCGCTGCTGGGAGTTGCGGCCTGCATGGCTATTCCCTTGCTCTTTAGCGTGCCGTGGGTGAGTAGTGCCCAACCTGGGATGATTTTATTCGCGCGCCGTGCGCTTATGATCTTTTTGCTCGGGAGCGCATGGGCCGCATTGTCGGTTTGGATCACAAGCGGCGATGGTTCTATCTCCGCCGACCGAACGGAGAGCGGGCAACCAGCGGCTGCTGTTCAAACTCCTAGTCTGGTATTGGTATTTGGTGTACCGCTGGGAGACAACGATTCTGCGTCGTGGTTAATGATGCTCAAGCACTATGGGCCGAATCCAGCATATAACTGCAAAATAGACTTTTATGACGATGATCGCAAAAACATAGAGCATCAGTGGCTCGTGGCGCATCCAAATTCACCATACCCACCGCCCGGCCTAGCCGCTGGCGAATCGCAAAAGAGCGTCTATATCGCGGAAACGGGGCCAGAAGGATCAGCAGGAGGCTTTCCTTGGAATCCGCTTGATCCGGATCGTCAGCACTATACCATCCAAATAAGCTGTCGGGATGGTCTATTTGAAGAGAAGTTGGAAGTAGCACGAGTAAACGGCGTTCTTCGTTCGATAATTACGATTGAGCGTGGCCTTCAATGGGTTAAGAAAAATCCCACCCTTGATCCCTTTGTATTTAGGTGTGAAGACCCGGAATTTATCCGCGCACCACTTGCGACTGCAATCCCTAAATCAAATCCAGGCAAGGTTGTTCATCCTGGCTGGAAACCCACTCATAGATTTGAGATGCCAGTGGCGATCATCGACCCAAACGGTAACTTACAGGTGGGCGGCATCACGCTACCTGATGGAACCCTATCGCATGGCCCTGGATGTTGGAATATTCTCACTCAGCATTTTGGAGATAATCCGCCTAAGCCGCATTGAGTTTCTTGCATCCGAAAATTGGCGTTTCAATCAGATTCCTATGCAATCAACTCCGCGATAGTCCAGATGTGATCTGTAATCCAGGCTTTTCTTCAACGCAGATTTAAGACACTCCCGCGCCGGCAAGCGAGAATAAGTACGGGACGGGAGTTGCCGCCTGGCTCACCCGTTCCTTTCTGCTTGAGCGAAAACAGAACTTGGGCCAGAGGCTCACCACCATGACCAAGTACGACCTCCCTTCGACGAACCTGCCCGCATCCGCCGGTCCACCGGGGAAGCGCGGCTACAACCGTTTTCTTCTGCTGGTTGCGGGCTTCGGCGGATTGCTCTACGGGATCGACGTAGGCATCATCGGCGGCGCATTGCCATATCTGGAAGCGACTTCGCGGCTGACCGCTTCGCAACTGTCGGTGGTGGTGGCGGCCGTGCTGCTGGGCAGCGTGTTCTCAACGCTGTTTGCGGGGCTGCTCGCCGACTGGATGGGGCGCAAGCCGCTGATGGTCCTCAGCGGCGTCGCGTTTACCCTCAGCATCCCGGTGATCGCCCTCTCGCACGGCTACGGACCGTTGTTTTTCGGGCGCCTGCTGCAGGGCATCGGCGGCGGGCTCATCGGCGTCGTCGTTCCGCTCTATCTGGCCGAGTGTCTCCCGGCACGGAATCGCGGCCAGGGGACAGGCGTGTTTCAATGGCTGCTCACGCTGGGCATCGTAGCGGCAGCCGTGGTGGGAATCTATTACAGCTATCGAGTTGAAACGGTGGCCGCAACCGGCGACGCAGCAGGTCTTTTGATGTTTAAGGACCAGGCCTGGCGTCGCATCTTTTGGGCATCTCTTCCTCCAGGCGTGCTGTTTGCGCTGGGCAGCCTGTTGGTCACGGAGTCTCCACGATGGCTGTTCCGGCATGGCAAAGAAGAGCTCGCCCATGCGGCTTTGCTTCGCTCCCGGACTCCGCAACAGGCTGACCTGGAGTTAAGGAAGATGAAAGAGACGGCGCGCCTTGCAACCGCGCCGCGCTCGTCCAGCGAGAAGATGGGCGGGAAGATTCAGGATTCCCTTTTGCGACGGAAGTATGTGATTCCCTTTCTGCTGGCCTGCATCATCCTCTTCTGCAACACCGCGACAGGCATCAATTCCATCATCGGCTATAACACGGATATCCTGCTGCAGAGCGGGCTCTCCGATCTGCACGCGCACTGGGGTTACGTGATTTTCACGGTCGTGAATTTCCTCATGACCATGGTCGGCATGACGCTGGTCGATCGCAAGGGCCGCAAGTTTCTGCTGATTCTCGGCGCCGGCGGAATCATCGTCTCCCTGACCGCCGTGGGGGCGATGTTTCTGAAAACGGAAAAGCTGAACCTGGATTGCCGCGGCCCGATTCAAGCCATGGTTGGCCCGAATCAGGAGCTGGCATTGCGCTTCGATCCGGCCCAAGCGGAGAGATTGCTCGCCGGCAAGGGCTATGCGGGGAGCGATATCAGGAGCGATCGCGCCTCTCTGGCCATCATCTATTCCTATGGAGGCTTCACGGCCTCAACCAGCTATGCGCGCTCTGGCGATTCAGCCGCCGCTCCCATTCACATCACGCGCGCAAGCTGCGTTCCCGCCAACCAGGTCGAAGCATTCTTCAAGAATCCATTTGCCGATCTGGATACGGCCCGGTCCGCGCCGCTGAAGATCGAGAAGGCTCTGATCGGCCGGGTTCCCGATGCCGGCCACGGCTGGCGGGTCGCCATGGGCCTCTACGCCTTCATGGCGTTTTTTGCGCTGGGCCCCGGCTTGTGCGTGTGGCTGGCGCTATCCGAGTTGATGCCTACGCGCATCCGCTCCAATGGCATGAGCATTGCCCTGGTCATCAATCAACTGGTTTCGACCACGCTGGCCGGCATCTTCCTGCCTTTCGTCGGCAAACACGGCTATTCGTCGATGTTCTTCCTGTTCGCCGGCTTCACAGTAGTCTACTTCCTCGTCGCAGCCTTCCTGCTGCCGGAAACCAAAGGCAAAACCCTGGAAGAGATCGAAGCCCATTTCGAACCCTTTCAGCAGTCTTGATCTCCGCGAATTCCATCACCCAGCCGAGATGCGGGTCGAGAGGACCGCGAACATAGATCTGTATATGAAAGCTGTGACCGTGAAGCCGTCCGCACTTATGCCCTGATGGAAGATTCGGCAGCCAGTGAGCCGCCTCGACCGTGAACTTTTTCTGTAGCGTCCCGTATCGTATCCCACCTATTACTAGGATAGGTGGGAGGATACGCTGAGGATACGGATACTTCAAAGATGGTAAAGAAGAGCATGTTATCTCCTCTTGTGGATTGAAGGATGACATCCCTTCCGCATTCGTATTTCCTCTTCAATTCCGATGCAGATGGCGATTACAAGAGCAAAGACGACGAAGGTGCACCACGCTGGGATCAAGATTGCCCCGATAGTGTCAAGTAGACCACTACTTTGACAGTTGACCAACTGACCACCCTTAAAGCAAGTATCGTTGGTGACGGGTGCTGGAGGTTGGTAAGTCCGCCATGCACACACCGCCGCGAAGATGGTCGCGATTACGTACTTGAAGTATTTCCTCAGGGTTGAGAATAAACGTTTGACCCTCATAACGCCTCCTGAAGTCGCATTCAACGAATATCTCCATTTTATGGAATGCCCAGCAACTTGTGAGTTTGCAGGCTCAAGCGCCATTGGGGATGATCGAGGCAATACTTGAGCGCAAGCTCCGTATTCACCACGCGGCTGGGCCCATCCATCGGCTGCAGGAAAAAATGCCGGAAGGGAAGGGTCTCGAAGTCCGCGGGATCGGCTCCAGCTTGCGGATACACCAGCTTCAATTCGTCTCCGCTCTTCTGCGCCAGCTCCGTTCCGGCCTTGGGGCTTACGCACAACCAGTTCACACCATCCGGCGCTGCAATCGTTCCGTTGGTTTCTACCGCAATTTCAAAATTACGCGAGTGCAATGCCTCGATCAGGCTCGCGTCCAGTTGCAGCAGAGGCTCTCCGCCGGTGCAAACCACGAATCGCTTGCCTTGCGAGGAGTCCCTTGGCCATTTCTGCTCAATGGCCGCAGCCAGCGCCTGCGCGGATTCAAACCTCCCTCCGCCGGGTGAATCCACGCCCACAAAATCCGTGTCGCAAAACCGGCAGATTGCCGTGGACCGGTCGGCTTCGCGGCCCGACCAGAGGTTGCAGCCGGCGAAGCGGCAAAAAACCGCCGCGCGCCCAGCCTGCGCGCCTTCGCCTTGCAGCGTGTAGAAGATTTCCTTGACGGCGTAGCTCATAAAAACCAGCTTTCAGCTATTAGCTCTTAGCTTCTAGCTCATCGTGCAAGGGTTGGGGCCGTCAACTTGGCGAGAACAAGCTGAAGGCTAGAGGCTAAAAGCTAAGAGCCGGATTTTTCGTACCGCAACGGGTCGTCGATGCCGTTCTCGCGGAAACCCTTCCGCCGCAGCAGGCACGAGTCGCATTGTCCGCACGGCTCGCCGGCAGGCGATGGGTCGTAGCAACTGCTGGTAAGCGAGTAGTCCACGCCCAGTCCGATTCCCTTGCGAATGATCTCCGCCTTGGACAATGCAATCAGCGGCGTGTGAATCTTGAGCGCCTGCCGTCCTTCCACTCCAGACTTGGTGGCCAGGTTGGCCATCTTCTCGAAGGCCTCGATGAACTCCGGACGGCAGTCGGGATAACCGCTATAGTCGAGCGCGTTCACACCGATAAAAATGTCACTCGATCCCAGCACCTCGGCCCAGGCCAATGCGAACGAGAGAAAGATGGTGTTGCGCGCCGGAACGTAGGTGATGGGAATGCCGTGCGCCATCTCATCCGTCGAACGTCCCTTGGGAACGTCGATGTCGCCGGTGAGCGCGGAGCCGCCGAAGACGCGAAGATCGATGGCCGCAATGCGGTGGGCCGCCACGCCGATGGATGCGGCGACGCGGCGCGCTGCTTCCAGTTCAAGAATGTGCCGCTGGCCGTAAGAGAAGGAGAGCGCGTAGAGCTCGTATCCCCGGCTCCGGGCGATGGCCAGCACTGTGGCCGAGTCGAGACCCCCGCTCAACAGCACGACGGCGCGTTTTGGTTGGTTTTCCATATTTCGCCGGCTCGCGATTATTTCAGGTCCCCGCCCCTGCCTATGTCCATCGAGGGCGGAAGCGGATTGCTCTCGTCAATGGAGGCCTCGATGCACTGCTTGAGCAGCCCCTTGGCTTCAAGGATGAATTCGATGGCATCGCGGGCCGCGCCTTCGCCGCCACGGCTCGGAGTCACGTAATGGGCTTCGGCCTTGACCTGAGCGCGGGCATTGGCGACGGCTACGGCGAATCCGCATTGGCGCATCACCGGCAGGTCGACCACGTCGTCGCCCACGTAGGCGATCTCGTCGCGGGTCACGCCTTCGTTCGCCATGATCTCGCGGACCGCCTGCATCTTGAAAGCACAGCCCTGGTAGACGAACTCGAGCTTGAGGTCGCGGGCGCGCAGGGCCACGCTCTCCGAGAGGCGCTTGGTGATGACGCCCAGCTTCATCCCGCCCAGACGCGCCAGCTTCATCCCCGCGCCATCGTGCGCGCTGTAGCCCTTGGCCTCGACCATCCTGGTCGTAACAGCGCCATCGGGCGAGACGACCGGAGCCGGAATGATCCAGATCTTTCCGTCGGTCAGAACGCCATCGACGTCGAAGAGAATGATCTTGATGCGGCGGGCGCGATCCTGCGCGGAGAGGGTCATGCCTTTGATTTTACTCATCGGAGCCGGACTTTCCGGCAGACGGGAGGGTGCAGATTCGCGGTATCCCACCCTTTCGACAGAAAAAAGTCGAAAGGATGGGGCACCCGGCATCATGGCGAAGATGAAACACCGGAGGGAGCTGCGGGAACCTGAACCGGCGCAAGCGGCTCGCGCACCAGCACGGCAAAACGGGGAAACGCAAAGCTGCCTGCCGCGTCGTCGATCACGTTCAACTGGCAGATGTAGGGTCCGGGCTTGAGCGCGGCCAGCGGCACATCCAGTTCGATAGCCACCGCGTCACGGCCTTCCACATTGACGGCTTTGGCCTGCACCAGCGGGGTCTCGTAGACCTTCGTCGAACCCTGAATGAGTTCCAGGCTGCTGAGCAGGTTGATGCCCGGTTTGGTTCCCCTGGGCTGGTTCTCAACCGGCTTTTCGCGCGCAGGAGCGTAGATTTCGTAGAGCAGGTACAAGTGCTGGTTCTGGCGGAAGACGTGGCTGATGTTGGGCACATACTCCTCGCCGCCGCGGACAAGAGGGGTGTTTGTCTTGCTGGGCTGGCGCATCGACGCGAGGACGATCGAACTCATTTTGAGCGGAGCCTTTTTCATATCCGGCAGCGTGATCTCGGCTTCGAACGAGCCCATGCGCCCGGTCTGGTTTTCGCGCACGACAAACTTCAGCCGGTACTTGCCCGGCGGCAGATTGAAGCTGGTAGTGTACTGGATGTTCTTCTGCCGCGCCTGGAGCGATGGGTCGAGATTGAGCTTGACCGTCTCGCGCGCGTGGCCGATGGGCCGCTTGGCCTCATCGATCACCGATCCAATGATGTCCAGCGTCGCCTTGTCCTTGTCGCCGCCCTTCACGAACGGAATCTGCGTGCCGGGCACGATGAGCGAAACCGGCACAAAGAAGCGACTCTCGTCCAGCCGGAAGTACATGGCGTCCAGATAGACGGCCATATCGGTGGCGGGCAGGTCGCTGGCCAACTGCTCCTCAAGCTCGCGCTCGCGGTCTTCGCGGCCGGCGTGCTGGAAGTCCGCCGGCGCGTAGTAGCCGGGCCGGTATTCGAGCTTTACGCCGGGCCGGTTCACCTTGATGGTCAGCTTGCGATAGCGGCCGTCGCGCGCCGGATTTGTGCTGCGAAATCCAATTGCGTAGTAGGCCGAGGTGTCGCGCTGCACCTGCGCGAAGGCGGGAGCAAAGTCATTGGAATCGAGGAACGCCTTGCCGCCCGTCTCCATGCTCAGCGTCGACATCACTTCCTGCGAATCAAGGTTGGCCTGCATGTTGTTGCCCAGCGCGGCGCCCGAGTAGGCGCCGGTCCCGCGCAGGCTGCCGGTCGAGGCGTCGCCCAGGGACGGAATCGACTGCAGGCCGCGCGTGTCCACGCTGTAGATGGCCAGATTGGCGCGCACCGCTGAGTTGATTGCCGCCCGCAGCGAGGCCTGATTCTCGATTCCGTCCCGCGAGATGCCGCCGGAGAAGTAAAGCAGCGACTTCTTCTCCGTGATTTTTTCCAGCGACCTGGCGATGGCCCTGAGGGCAAACAGTTCGCGGTCGGTGTTGATGTCGTTGTACTCGCTCTCGTCGGGGGTGTAGCCGGTGGTGTCCTCCACCTGGTTCGAATTCGCGGTTGCACCCTGGGCAAAGCCCTGCCCCTCGGTGCCGTTATAGACCGCAACCTCGTTGATCAGCAGATTCTTGTCGGCGGTAAAGTCCTGGTCCACCTTGAGCGTATCGCCGAGCGAAACCAGCGCCACCAGGTCAGCGGGCTGCATCTTCGTCTTCAGAAAGTCCTGCGCCGCCTGCACGCTGCGATCGAGGTCTTCGGGCTGCATCGAAGTCAGGTCAAAGAACATCACGATGAGGCGGTGATTGCGCAGGTCCTCGGGGCGCGCCACCACCGCGCCTTTGCCGCCACTCACGCTGCCGCCCGCGGCCAGCCCGCTTACCGTGGCCTCGTTGAGCGGCGTGGCCAAATCCACGCTTTCGAAATCGAAGGTCGCAATCTGCTGCTGCTTGCCGTTCTCTTGAATGCTGAAGTCGCTCTGCCTGAGCCCGCGCACCAGTTCGCCGGTCTTCGCGTCCCGCACCACCACGTTGGTCAGCACCAGTTCGGCATTCACCTTCAAAACAAACCCGCCCTGCGGCGTAGCCGTGACCTGCGCGCCCGATGCCTGCGCACCCGAAGCCTGGCCGGAGCTTTGCGCCAGCGCCGGCTGCGCGCCCGGCGCCACAAGCGCCAGCGCCGCAACCACTGCTCCGATCTTCCGCATCCGGCCCGTCATCAATTCCCTTCCACCCAACAACCGCTAACCTGTGGCTTGCGCTAAAACCTGAACCTGGCCGTAAACTGGAAGGCCCGCATGGAGCCGGCCGAGGTCACCTGCCCAAAGGTCGGCGAGGCCAAACCCGTATCCACGCCGGAATACTGCACGGTATTGAAAACATTCCTGGCCGTGGCGCGGAGTTCCATGCTGCGCGTGCCGCCCAGTTGCATGGTCTTCGAGAGCGACATATTGTTCTGGACGATCCCCGGCCCTGGGATCGAGTTGCGCGAAGCATTGCCGTAAACATAGCCGCTGCTGTTGGCCGTAGGCGCCGTGAAGGCAGCGGTGTTGAACCACTCCTTGAGCGAGCCGCCGCCAGCGGCGAGCGAAACCCCAGGCACGCGATCGGGACGCAGCGTGCCGGCCGTGCCGCGCGCCACATCGGCAACAGCCGCCTGATAACTCGGCGTGAGCGGCATGCCGGTGGCGAAGGTAAAGCTGCCGGAAACGGAGAATCCCTCCAGAATATGCGAGGCCACGCCGCTGGTAACCCAGAATTTGTCCTTGCCGAAGGGCAGCTCGTAGAGATAGGTGCCGCTGACCTTGTGGCGCTGATCGAAGCTCGAGTTTCCTTCCTCGGCCCCCAGGTCCTGCCAGTTCTGCGCCACCACCGTCGAAGTGCCGCCCACCGAGCCGGCATTGTCGATGGAATGCGAGTATTGGTAGTTGGCGCCCAGCGCAATGCCGTTCGAGAGCTGCTTATTCACTCGCAGCGTTCCCGCATTGAACTTGGAGAAGGCCGCGGACTGCTCGTAGTTGAAGAGCACGCAGGATGACGGGATGGCGCCCGTCTGCACCAGGGCGCAGGCCGGGCTTCCGGGGCAGCCGGGAACCGATGCTCCATTGGCCGGGCAGGGCAAAATGCGCGGCGCGCTGGTAATGTCCAGGTGGTTGCCCTTGGAGCCGTTGTAACCCACATTCATCACAATGCCCCAGGGCAGCCTCTTCTGCACATCGAGATTCCAGGTTTCCACGTAGGGCAGCCGGTAGTGCGGATCGAGCGCGTAACTGCCGGGCGTGGCCTGAGTAGTAGACGTGGCCGGCGAGGGAGGCGAGGGAAATCCATCGGCAAGGGATAACTCTCCCGCATACGCCGCTTCGTTGGTCTGCTCGTTCACAAACTCGGGTGGGAGCACCGTGGGCTGGTGCGCCATGGTGGTGGCGAAGGTGGCGTACTGGCCGACGGTGTAGTTGATGCCGAAACCGGCCCGCACCACGGCCTGTTTGGGCAGCCGCAACGCAATGCCGAATCGCGGGGCAAGGGCTGTGCGGAAAGGAAAAACCAGCGATGCGGGCAGTTTGCCGCTGAAAGAGGGCGGGGCGCCGGGCTGCACTTCGGCTACGCCGGGAAAGCTCTTTGCCGCATCGGTGTCCACCATGGCCAGGTGGTTGTACTTCTCAGTGTAGGGCGCATAGAACTCGTAGCGGAGTCCGTAGTTCAGCGTGAGCCAGGTCAGCGCGCGCCAGTCGTCCGTGGCATAGGCGTCCCAGACGTTCTCACGCAGGTAGCTCTTGCCCGCGGTCGCGTCGATGGTAGTCTCCTGCGGCAGCCCGAGCAGAAGATCCGCCAGCGACGAGCCGGTTGCCGGGTCTTGCGCGGCGTCCTCAGTGAACAAGCCCGAGAAGGTGAAGGTTCCGGTCGCGTTCGAGCCGCCGAGAAAGTCGCGATGCACGCGGCGGTAGTCGCCGCCGAAGCGCAGGTTGTGTTTGCCGTGAATCCAACTCAGGGTTTCGGAGACGGAGATGGTTTGCGCGAGCGAGAAGCCGGGTTGCTGCTCGTTGAGCCCCTGGATATTGCTGAGTACCACGTTGGGCAGACCGTAATCGAGCGGAGAGCTGTCAGTCCCCTGGATGCCGATCTGGTTCGCGATGTCGGTCACATTGGTGAAAAAGTTGGTTGTCTGGCTCGTGCTGCGGTTCCAGTTGGCGTTGAAGATGTTGGTTATCTTGTGATAGCCAACCGTGTAGCCGGCCTGCAGCGAGTTCGAGTCCGTTGAACTTTTGCCGCCCAACTGCGGGAAGATGTTCACGTTGTCCTGTGCGGTGCGGCTCCAGTTGTAATTGAAGTTGATGCTCTGGCGAAGGCCCTGATTCTGGTTCCTACGCCCGCCGCCGCGGTTCTCCAAAAGGGTCGCGTTCTGGCCCAGGCTGCGCATGTAACGAACGCCGGCCTGCGTCGTGTTCGACTGCTGGGTGGTCAGCAGGTGATAGTTCTGCGCGTAGCCGGGCAGGTTCGGCGCGGGGAAGAAGGGCTGGCAGTTCGACCCGCTCGCATATGGATTGGGGCAAGTCAGCAGCGCGACCGCGGGTGAGTTCGCAAACCGCGAGGGAGGTATCACGTTGGTTTGGCCGTTGTAACTGAACTGCTGGCCGGTGGCGGGGTCGTAGATCGCCGGTAGGCCCGCGGCTGAAAAATCGCCCGCGCGCTCGTTGACGGTTCCAAAGCTGCCATCCGTGGGCACGGTGGCGTACTCGTCGAAAGGATTCGAACTGCGCTGGCCGGAGAGTGTGAGGAAGACCATGTCTTTGCTGCTCGGCTTGGTCAGCTTGGGAATGTAGGGCGCACTCATGAAGGTGATTCCGAATTGGTTGGTCCCCGAGGGCGGCTGCTGCTGCGACTGGCCGCGCAGCGCAAATGGCTCCGCGTTGAGCGCCGAGTTGCTTCCGTTCCAGTAGATGGCGCCATGCGGCTGGCCGGGGTTGAAGCCGCGGAAGTTTCCCCGTCCGCCGCCACCAAAGCCTCCCGGCCCGCCAAACCCGCCTGCGTCGAAGAGGCCTCCACCACCACCGAAGTTCCCGCCGGGCAAAACGCCCTGCGCGCGAGCCGTTTCGATCGCGTCCCTGATCCGGTCCATGTCCAGGCCGGCCAGCGGGCTCACCTGGCCCGCCTGCCCGCTGATGGCCACCGAATCCCCGCTGAAGTCCGAGTTGCCCGCAATCGAGGGCAGCGCCGCTCCCGCCGCGCCAGCCGAGCTGGGCGTTCCTGCCTGAGTCTCGGTATCGGCGGCCAGCGCGCTCACCAGGCTCAGGTTCTGCAACCCGTTCCCCGCCAGTTGCCGGATCGCTTGCTCCACCTGCGATCCTTGCTCCTGCCGCTGCTCCTGCTGCGCCGCCCGCGAGGCCAGTATCAAATCAAAGGCCACCGTCTGGTCGTGATTCGCGGCGTTGAGCACCGCCTCCTGCGAACCCGCCGCAAAGGCCGCGAACTGCGTGCGGATCACGTACCGGCCATTCTGCGGAATGGCCAGCGACCAGGCGCCGGTAATATCGGTGGTGGTGGAATACCGCTTGCCGGTGAGGGTATTTTGCGCTGTAACAGTGACTCCGGGCAGCGGCGTGTTGCCGCTTTTCACCTGGCCATGCAGCCTTCCGCCGGTGACGGCCGGAACGGACGGAGCCTGTCCGGACGGGGGCTGCGGCGCAGTGGGCGGGCTGACGGCCGGGCTGGCCGAGTTGGACGGCGACGAACTCTGGATCGCTGCCGGCGACGAAGCCTGGGGTGCAGTCTGCGCCCATGCCGCAAAGCAGCCAGCCACAACCATCCCCATCGCTAACGCCCACAGGTGTGCTCGCCGCATTCGCGCTCCCCGGCATCTTGTGCCGGTACTCAGTCAGACGGCTCACGCGCCGCGAAAGTTTACTTCTCCGGCACTGCCTCATGCCCATCGTAAACTCAGGCATGGACAGACGCGAGGCCGCCTCAGAGCGCGCTCCGTGAATCCGGCCGCAACAATTCAACCGCCGCCCCGACGATCTGAGTGACTGGAGGCAATTGACAATAGTCCTTGCATTCCCGCGCCGCGCATATTTACTATTAAGCCAATAATCTTTTGATTGCTGCCAGGCTAGTAAACTTCCGTCAGGCAGCGGAGAGGACGTTCCCGCCATGAAGATCGGCACCACCATTCGCGCTTACCGGCTGCATAAGGGGCTGTCTCAAGGGGACATCGAAAAGAAAACCGGGCTGTTGCGCTGCTACCTCTCGCGCGTTGAAAACGGCCATACCGTGCCCTCGCTGGACACGTTGTCGAAGATTGCCCTGGCGCTCGACCTGCCCATCGCCCAGTTCTTCGCCGACGACTCGCTGGGCCGCCACTTCAACACCCAGAAACTCTCCGACGAAGAACTCCGCTTTCTCACCCAGATCCGCCGCTACTCCGCCAACCTGAACGAGAGCGACCGTAAGCTGCTGCTGGCCATGGTGAAGAAGTTCGCCGTCACGGCAAGCCGTTAGTGATTGCCCGCTCACCCTGGCAACTGGGCCAGGTAAAACCCAAACAGCACAAGCACCCCCACCACCATTACGATGGCGATGCGGAGGCGCACCACGAAAAGTTCCTTGGGCGACCCGATACGCGGGACCAGCGGGGCCGCGAAGAGAAACCCGCAGGCGCAACCGCCCAGGTGGGCCATGTTGTCGATGTTCAGCCCGGAGTGCACAACTAGATTTCCGCCCCAGATCGAGAGGCCGAGCACCAGGTTGAGAGCGGCAAAGTAGATCACCGATTTGCGCAGCCTTTTCAGCTCCGTGGGCGGCACCGGCAGCCGATGCGACTTGAGCAGCACGATCAGCGCCCCGGCAATCCCGAAGACGGCTCCCGAGGCTCCAGCGCCGACCGGAAAGACGCCTCCGGCCGCCCCCCCTACGTCGTGGTACGCCAACCAATTGACGAAGGTGGAGAGCAGGTTGCCCGCCGCGCCGGTGAGGACATATACCGCCAGCAGTCCGCCCGAACCCATCAGCGGCTCGGCCAGCAAGCCAAGGTTCCACAGGCACCACATGTTGGTGGCCAGGTGCAGAATGCCTACGTGCACGAACATGGCGGTGACGATGCGCCACCACTCGCCGCCAATCAGCACTGCTCCAGCGTTATCGGCTCCCCAGCGAAACAATTGTTCCGAAGTTGGGCTCCAATAGCTCACGTGATTGGCCAGCATGACCAGAAAGACCGCGCAGTTGATGCCCACCAGCACGTAAGTGGCCGGCGCGACCGCCCACGAAGGACGCGGCCGGCGAACCGGGGGAGGCGGCGGATTGAAACCGGCGTCCGGAGGCAGAAACTCCGGCTCTGGAGGGGGAGGATAACTACCCATGACTCAACTCTAAAGCATTTTCATGGACTCCGTAGGCTGAAGCATCGGATGGCAACCGGCAAACACCGCCTAGCACCATGCGATCGGCATCCGGCCCCCCAATCGATGTACTCTGGAGTTTGGTCTTCGCCCGCCTGCTCCGGCTGGAAGCCGTCGGTGCCTGAGCGAACCCCCCAAAAGGAGTCCAATAGTGAGTCCAACTGCGAATACGGCGAAGCAAATCCGGCGAGCCCTGCTGAGCGTTACCGACAAGACCGGCCTGGTGGAGTTTGCCCAGGTTCTGGCCGGCTTTGGCGTGGAGCTGGTCTCAACGGGCGGAACCGCCGCGGTACTGCGTGCGGCAGGCCTTTTGGTCAAGGACATCAGTGAATTGACAGGCTTCCCCGAGATGCTGGACGGCCGCGTAAAAACCCTGCACCCTCGCGTCCACGGCGGGCTGCTCTACATTCGCGGCAACAAGGAGCACGAGGCCGCCGTCGCCGCCCATGGCATCGAGCCCATCGACATGGTGGTGGTCAACCTCTACGCCTTCGAGAAGACCGCGGCCGTGCCCGGCGTAGCCTTCGGCCATCTCATCGAAAACATCGACATCGGCGGACCGTCGATGGTGCGCTCGGCGGCCAAGAACTTTGAAGATGTCGCCATCGTGACGCGCGTTTCTGATTATCCCGCTCTCATCGAAGAACTGAAGGCAAACTCAGGCGCTTTGACCCGCGCGACGCGCTGGCGGCTGGCCCGGCAGGCCTTTTCACTGACCGCCGCTTACGACACCGCCATCGCCAACACGCTGGACAAGATCGCCGAGGCGCCCGCGCCTGAGAGCCCCGCCACGCCGGATCCGGACGCCCTCCCCACAACCCTCCGCATCAATCTCCAATTAGCCCAGTCACTGCGCTACGGGGAAAACCCCCACCAGCGCGCCGCGCTTTACGCCGACGGCTCCGGCCTGGGCGTCGCCGGCGCTCGCCAGCTCCAGGGCAAGGAACTCAGCTTCAACAACCTCGTCGATCTGGACGCGTGCTGGGAGCTGGCGCAGGAGTTCGACGAGCCAGCGGTGATTATCGTCAAGCACACCAACCCCTGCGGCGCGGCCACCGGGGCCGCAGTGCTGGAGGCCTACCAAAAGGCGCTGGCGTGCGATCCGGTTTCGGCCTACGGGGGCGTCATCGGCATCAATCGCACGGTGGATGGCGACGCGGCGGCGGAGATCGCCAAGAACTTTGTCGAAGCTATCGCCGCGCCCGGCTTCTCCGCCGAGGCCCGCGAGCGCTTCAGTTCCAGGAAGAATCTGCGCCTGATCGAAGTGCGTTCCGCGCCTCCGCGTCCGGTGGTCAAGCACGTCTCGGGGGGGGTGCTGATGCAGGACGCCGACACCGCCCGGGTTGCTGAGTCCGAGTTGAAGGTAGTTACCTGGCGTCCGCCGACGGCCGAGGAACTGCGCGGCCTGCTTTTCGCCTGGCGCGTCTCGAAGCACGTCAAGTCGAACGCCATCGTTTACGCTCGCGACGGCCAGACCCTCGGCGTCGGCGCGGGCCAGATGAGCCGCGTGGACGCAGCGCGCTTCGGCGCCATGAAGGCGGTGCTGCCGCTCAAGGGCTGCGTGGCCGCCTCCGACGCATACATCCCCTTCTCCGACGGCCTGGAGGCGATGGCCGCCGCCGGAGCCACCGCCGTAATCCAGCCCGGCGGATCCATCCGCGACGAAGAAGTCATCGCCGCCGCCGACAAGCTAGGCGTAGCGATGGTCTTCACCGGCATTCGGCACTTCAGGCATTGAATCCTGAGGATTGAGTCTGTGAAGCTAGCCGCGCACATACGCATCCTTGTCACCGCAAAAGGGAGGTTCGCCATGAAACCTATCGTCCTCGTCGCCGTCATTCTCGCCTCGCTGCCGTTCGCAGCCATGGCGCAAGCTCCTGCCCCACCCTCCACACCGGCGGCCGCTCAGAGCATCCCTGTCGTCGGAACCTTCGACAGGGTCTCCATCGTGCTCGCCTTCTACCGCTCGTCCCTGTGGGAAGCTATTCTCGCCGACCGCCGATTCGAATTGAATGCCGTCAAAGCCGCCAATGACACGGCCAGAGCCAAAGAACTGGAAAAGTATGGCGGGGAGAGCCAGGAACTGGCCATGCAGCAGCTTGCCGGAAAAGCTCCCATCGACAACATCATTGCGGTGCTGCGGCCTGAATTCAAGGAGATCACTGCCAGATTGAAGCTCTCAGGCATCGTCGAGTCCTCCGCCGCGGACCCCAAAACGGCCACTGTCGACGTGACCTCGCTGCTGATGGACTGGCTCAAGGCAAGCTCGGAGACCCGCAAGATGGCGGAGGAAATGCACCAGCATCCGACCGGCAAGTAGGCCGTTATCCCCGCCCACATCTCGTCGCGGAACCGCATCCTTCGCGCCCACCAGGATCGTTGTCTGTTCGTTTTCAGTTCGTCCTTCGCGAAAATCCCTTGAATCTCCGCGCGTTTGCGACCAATCACGCGTAAAATCGTCTGTAGAGTAGGCAGAGCTGCTCCTAACGGCTGCCGTGATGCCTTTCGGCCCTCAGGAGCGGTTTTTTCCCCCGTTCGCCCGGCTAAAAAGGCGCGGAATCCCCTGGATGATGAAACAAGACAATCGGTTTTTGCCCTTTTCGCTCTCGTTTGCCGCCGCATTACTCGTCCTGCTGCCGGCCGTGCCCGCCCGCGCCCAGGTAGAGCCCGGAAGCACGCTTCCGAAGAGCAATGCCCCGAGCAAGGCGCCCGCAGCTGCCCCTGCTCAGAGTGCTCCCGCCGCGGCCACGCCCGCCAAAGCCGCCACGGTCGAGCCAGCCAAAGCTGTTGGGAGCGCCGAAGCAGCCGCGCAGGCGCCCGACCGCGCCGTGGCCTACTTCCATCTTGCGATGGCCAACCTCTACGAGGAAGAGGCCGTCGAAATGGGCCGTCCGGAGTTCGTCACGCGCGCCATCGAGGAGTACAAGCTGGCGCTGAACGCCGATCCCGGCTCCGCGCAGTTGAACAACGGACTGGCCGATCTCTACTTCCGCACCGGGCGTTCGCACGATGCCGAAGTCACGGCCAGGGCATTGCTTAAAAACTCCCCCAACGACATGGATGCGCACAAGCTGCTGGGGCGCATCTACCTGCGCCAGCTCGGCGAGGGACAAAACGGAGTGTCCTCGACCTCGCCCTCCGGCAATGTGCTGGACCAGGCCATAGCCGAGTTCGAGAAGATCGTTGCCCTGCAACCGAAGAGCGTAGAAGAGCGCATGGTGCTCGGCCAGCTCTACACCGTCAAGCACGAACCGCAGAAGGCGGAGGACCAGTTCCGGACCGCGCAGGCCATGGAACCCGAGTCAGAAGAAGTGGTGCTCAACCTGGCCCGCCTTTATGCCGACAGCAGCGATCTCGAACATGCCGCTAAAGTGATCGAGGAAGTTCCGGCGGCCGACCGCACCCCCAAGATGGAGTTCGCGCTGGGCGCGGCCTATGACCAGTTGAAGCGGCCCACGGACGCCATCGCCGCGTATCGGCGCGCTGCCGACATGGACCCGGAAGACGCGCAGACCCTTGAAGCGCTGGCCCAGGCCTTGCTCAACGACAACCAGCTCGACGAGGCCCTCAAACAATTCAAGGCGCTTGCCAATGCCGATCCTGAGAACGTCGAGGCGGTGGTCCGCATCGGCGAGATCCAGCGCCGCCAGGGCCATTACGAGGAAGCGCTGACCACCATCCACGAGGCGCAGAAGCTGGATTCCACGAAGCAGGATCCCACTTCGCAGGAAGCGCTTGAAGCCGGCTTCAACGAGGGGCTTACCCTGGACCAGATGGGACGCTACGATGAGGCCGTCCAGGCCTACGAGAAGATGGTGGACCAGACTTCCCACGCCAACGGCGCCTACACCGCCGAGGAGAAGAGTCAGCGTGGCTTCTTCTTGGAGCACCTGGCCGCGGTGTATACAGAGCAGAACAAGGTCGATCAGGCCGTCGCCGCTTACCAGAAGATGATCGACATGGGCGGCGAATCGGCGGTGCGCGGCTACGAAGGCCAGGTGGAGACCTACGGCGAAGCCAAAATGTACGATCGCGCGGTCGAGGTTTCGCGCAAAGCCGTCGAAGCCAACCCCAAAGAACTGGAACTCAAGCTGATGCTCGCCGGAGCGCTGGTGGAACAGGGCAAGAGCGAAGACGGCCTGACACTGGCCAAGGGGCTGCTGGACAACTCAGACAAAGACCGGCCGGTGTGGTTGAGGCTGGGCCAGTTCTATACCCAGATGCACCGCTGGAAGGAGGCCGACGAGGCTTACGCCAAGGCCGCTGCTCTCACCGTCAAAAAGGAAGACCGCACCTACCTGCTGTTCCTCAAAGGCGCGCTGGCCGAGCGCCAGAAACACTATGAGCCGGCCGAGCAGTTCTTCCGCCAGGCTCTGGATCTGGACCCCTCCAACGCCATGACGCTCAACTACCTCGGTTACATGCTGGCCGACAAGGGAATCCGGCTGCCGGAGGCCCTCACGCTGATTCGCAAAGCCGTCGATCTGGAGCCCCTCAACGGCGCCTACCTCGATTCGCTGGGCTGGGTCTACTTCAAGCTGGGCCAGTACGAACTCGCCGAGGAGAACCTTCGCCAGGCCGTCGAGCGCGACCGGACAGACCCCACCGTTCACGACCACCTGGGCGACCTTTACGAGAAGACCGGCCGCATCCGGCTGGCCGCGGCGCAGTGGGAACTCTCGCTGGCTGCGTTCGCAAAGTCCGCTGCGGCGGACGTGGAGCCGGGCGAAGAGGCCAAGGTGCAGAAGAAGCTGGAAAGCGCCCGCGTCAAGCTGGCCAAACAGGAGAGCGCAGCCGGCCAGCCCAAGCCGGAATAAGGCCGCCTTACTTCGTTCCCTCCGCCGCCCCGGCAGTGTACAGATCCACGTTGCTCTTGTCCACCAGCGAGGTGCCGGTGTCCACAAACACCGGATAGGGCGAGAAAGCGTCAATGCTGTAGTTCTTGTCGAGCTGCTTGGGCGGCGCGTGGAAGACCTCGTCCAGCCCCTTCAACCCAATGTAGCCCATGGTGAAAGGCTTCTGCGCGATGGTCGCATCGATGGTTCCGGCCTTGATCCCGTCCAGCGTATCCTGACTCACGTCGAATGCCACCAGCTCCCGGCCGCTGGCGGTCCGCTTGATCGCATCGGCCACCGAGTTACCGGACGCCGACTCCAGGCTGATAAAGGCGTCGATCTTCTTCTCCCCGGTCCGGGCCAGGTAATCCTGGGTCTTGTCGAACGCGATCCGCGCGTCGCCCTTGATGTCCACCACTTCCACGATCTTGATCTCCGGCCGGCTCGCAAACACATCCTTGTAGCCCTTCAGCCGCTCTTCCGTGTTGGGCTGGCCTGAAAACGTGAAGAAGACCACGTTCCCCTTGCCGCCCAGCTTCTCAATCACCCGCCGGCCGCCCAGGCGTCCCGCCTCCAGGTTGTTGGTTCCGATGAAGTACAGCCGGTGGCTGCCCACCGCATCGGAGTCCATGGTAATGACGGGAATCCCCGCGTTGACCGCGGCATCAATCCCCGGCTGCAGCACGGCGGCATCGGCCACCGAGATCAGGATGCCCGCCGGGTTGGCCGCAATCGCCTTTTGCAGCTCGGCCGCCTCGGCCTGCGGATCGTGTCCGTCAGGCCCCACCACCCTGGCCGTCACCTTGTACTGCGTCGCCGCCTTGTTGAAACCGGCCGCGGCGGTCTGCCAGTAGGGCAAGGCGGAATCCGCCGAAATGAGGTAGAAAACCTCCTTTTTCGAGTGCCTCTCGCCGCAACCCAACGTGAACGCTACACCCAGCGCCAGCATGGCCAACACAGTCATCTTCATCGCTTTCATGCCTGCCTCCCATAAAATGCCCAAATGTGAAATGTCTCCGGCTGCCGCGCCGGATTCGTCCCCGCGCCAGCCCTCAAAAAAATACCGGCAGGATAGTACTCCCACGCGATTGGCGTTGTCCAATCCCCCGCCGTATTGGGATGATATAGCACTCCCCGATTGCATTCTTGGTGATATACAGCACGTTAGAGTCCTTCACTCAGCGCCGGAGTCCCCATCTGCGGTATAACCAGACGTGAACGCTTGAGTTGCATGGATGACGGACCTGGAATCGAAACCGGCTGCCGCGTTACCCCCAGGGATTGCTGTTTGCGGAGACGCAGACAGCAATCTGACCCGCCGCGCGCACTTTGAGCCCCCTCATCCCTACCGCACTGCTTTCGCCCGCGACGCCGCGCGCGTTCTGCACACGCGCGCCTTTCGCCGCCTGGCCGGCAAGACCCAGGTCTTCGCCCGGCTGCCCGCGGACTCCCTGTCGGACCACTTCCGCAGCCGCCTCACGCACACCCTGGAGGTCACCCAGATCGCGCGCACCCTGGCCGTGGCCCTGGGCCTGAACGCCCAACTGGCCGAGGCCCTGGCCCTGGTCCACGACATCGGCCACCCGCCCTTTGGCCACACCGGGGAAGAGGCCCTGGACCACTGCCTGCGCGGCTCCGGGCTCACCTTCGACCACAACCTCCACGCCCTGCGCATCGTGACCTGGTTCGAGGAGCGCTACGCCGCCTTTCGCGGCCTCAATCTCACCCTGGCCGTCCGCGAAGGCATCGTCAAGCACTCCCGCGACTACTCCGCGTCCGCCCACCCCGAGCTGGCCGAGTACTTTCTCGACCAATTTCCGCCCCTGGAAGCCCAACTGATCGACCTGGCCGACGAGATCGCCTACCTGGCCGCCGATCTGGACGACGGGCTGGACTCCGGCATCCTCACCCTGGCGCAGGTCCGCGAAGGCGTACCCCTGTTCCGCGGCTTCCACGACGCCGCGCTCGGCGCATATCCCGCCGCCGCGCCCAGGCTGACCGTCAACGAGGCGATCAAGAGCGTCCTGAACGCGCTGGTGACCGATTTGTTGAACGAGGTGCGCGCCCGGGTGGCCGCGCTCGGCGCCACCACACTGGCCGAAGTTCGCCAGGCGCCCCAGCGGCTGGCGGCGCTGAGCGAGGAGATGGAAGCGGCCCGCGCCGCTGCCAAGGAATTTCTCTACGCCAACTTCTACAACTCCCCCCACATGAAGGGGGCGCACGCGCACGCCACCGAGGCCGTCCAAGGCTTATTTGCCGCCCTCATGGCCGATCCCGGCCTGCTCCCCGAGGATCACCGCGCGCAGATTTCGACCGAGGGCCTGGCCCGCACCGTCGCCGACTACATCGCCGGCATGACCGACAGCTACATCGAACAGGCCTGGGGGCGATGCCGCGGGCGGTGAGGGCGCCGAGGCGCAACCCCGACCTTGAGGAGACGGCCAATCAATGGCCGCAGGACTGCAAAATGAACCTATCTCGATCCATCGATCTTCACAACTTCACCGTTCAGGAAGCGATGAGGGAGTTTGTGCGTTTCTACAACGCCTGCGTGAGGAGCGGGTACCGCGGACGCATTGAGGTGATCCATGGGTACGGATCGAATGGGGTGGGCGGAAGCATTCGGCAGGAACTGCGCGAGTATCTGAAGGCCCACGCGGAGACTTTTGGAGAGTACCTGGCGGGAGAAAGCCTGCGGAACCCCGGAGTCACGATTCTCTATGCAAAGGAAACCCTGGCGCCGCTAGCGCAGGGACAGGGGTCCATGCCCGTCTCAGGCGGGCGCAAGCGACCATTCGGAGGTTCCGCGGGAACGCGAAGGGGAAAGAAGGGATTCTGATTAAATTGAACGGACGCGCCGGGTGGTTGAGAAGCGGGGCTGAAAGCCAGGTCTCAAGCCCTGACGCCCCGGCATTCCTACCAACCCTCCTCGGCCAACTCCCGTTCACGTTCACGGCGCCGCTCTTCGAGCAGCATATCGCACATGGAATAGCCGCCGGCGTTCTGGCACACTATTCCTCGATGATCTGCTGTTGTGCAAGCATCGTCTCCGGCGTGAGGATCACCCGATCCCCCTCCACCCGAATTGCGACGCGCGTTCCATACACGATTCCCAGTGACTCACAAATCGCCGCAGGAATTTCCAACTCGCCAGCCGGGCCTACGGTAGCGTAGTACTGCTCCATGGCTTCCATTCTGTCACAGGGATGAGGCTCGCGGAGAAGCGTCTAAACGAGAAAACGGCAAGACGAATCACTTCCGTCTTGCAATTTCGCGCGTTCCCGAATTGCTACTACCGCCTTACTGCACTGTCCCCTGCGGCCTGAGCCGGCGCAAATCCAGCGCGCACTCCACCGCATTCTGCGCGTTCAGCCGCAGATTGTCCGATGCAGCCCACAGCCACAGCCGCGAAGTCTGATTCGCGTTCCGTGCGCCCGCCAGCTCCGGCCTTAGGCGCACCAGCACATCGTTGCGCCCCATAGCCGCCAGGTTCGACGGCGAATCGGTATCTTCCAGCACCAGGTCCACGTGTTCGCCGCTCAGAGCCTCTTCCAGCGCAGAAATCTCGACCGCCCGCTCCAGCTCCACGGCAATCGAAAAGGTGTGACCGTGAAAGACGGGCGCATGAATCACCTGAAGGGCGAGCGCGGGCCAGCGCCCTTGAGCCAGGGCGTCATAGTGGCGGCGAATCCGCGCCTCCATCGCGCCCAGGCTGACAGCCGCGCTCTCGCCTAGGCTGCTCAGCAGGTTATAAGCCGCCTGGGCGTCATAAATCGCGCGCGGCATGCTCTGGAAACTGAGCAGGCTCACCGTCTGCTGGTGCAGTTCGTCCATCGCCGCGCGGCCAAACTCGCTGGCCGGCTCCAGCACCGTAGCGGCGGCAAAGCGCACCGGCGCGGCCAGTTGCAGCCGCTCCAGAACCAGCGCCAGCGCCAGCGCCGCCGGATGCGCCGGACAAACCGCCGGCGTAAACAAATCCGGCGTCACCGCTTCAGAACCCAGCCACGGAGCGCGGATTAGCACGCCCGTTTCCTGGTCCAGCGCGCCCGAAAGGTCGAGCACCGTGGAACCGGAGCGCAACGCCTGCCGCCAGTGCTTGCGCGTCAGGTTCTCCGTGCCGGCAAAAAAAGTGAAGTCCATGCGCTCAAAGGCTTCCGCGTCGATGGCCTGGACGAAGGTCACCTCGTCCCCTACCTGGTCCAACTGGCCTTGCGCCTCTTCCTCGTCCAGCAGCACCAGGCTGGCTGCGGCGAGAGGCGACTCCGACAGGACTTCCTTCAGCTCCCGGCCCAAGAGCGTAGAGGCTCCGGCAATAGCGATCTTGTACACAGGCATCCTTATTGGGGTTGGAAAAGCTACAGGGGTCGCAACGGATCGGGTTCTGCCGCGGCTGCTTCGGGGATGGGATCGCCAGCCGGCCTTCTGCGCCGGCGGCGCTGCCACGAATAGGCCGCCCGCGCCCAGATGCCCGAGAACATGTAGAGCAGCGCCCACGCGAAGAGCACGACCTGGGAATACCGGAAGATGAAATAAAACACAATCGAGAGCAAAAACAGAAGCTGGAATGGATGGCTGCGGGAGAAGTTGATCTCCTTGGCCGACCAGAAGCGCCAGGTGCTGACCATCAGGAATCCGCTCAGCCCCACCAGGATCAACCAGGGGATGGCGATCCACCACGCCTGCACCGGAATGCCGTAGAAAAAATGGACGGTGGCGGCCAGCAGGCCCGCCGCGGCGGGAATGGGCATGCCGACAAAATACTTGCGTCCCGGCCGCCCCGGATTGCGCGGCTGCGCATCGTGCGAGATGTTGAAGCGGGCCAGCCGCGAGACCCCGCCGATGAGAAACAGAAAACAGATGAAGGCCCCGGCCTGTTGCAAATGCAGGTGTAATTGGGGGTTGATGGAATCGGGGAGGAAATGGAATCCCCAGATGAGCGCCAGCAGGCTGGGCGCGACGCCAAATGTGATGGCGTCGGCCAGCGAATCCAACTCCTTGCCAAACTCGCTGCAGGTGTTGGTCATGCGGGCGATGCGTCCGTCCAGCGCGTCAAAGGGAATGGCGAACAGGATGGCTATGGCCGCCCAGTCCAGATGCGTCTCCGCGCTGCCGTTGCCGCTGATGGCCTTGATGGTCTCGGTGATGGAAAAGAAGCCGGCGGCGATGTTGCCCACGGTAAACAGCGACGGCAACAGAAACATGCCGCGGCGCAACCGGGCCTTTGCCCTGGCTTTGGCCAGCGCCGGATCGCGGCCGTTCACAGTCCCTCTCCGTTCGTCATGGCCGCCAGCACACTCGATCCGCCCTTGACCCGCTGGCCCACCTTCACGCGCAAAGTCGCTTGGGCCGGCAACAGCACATCGACCCTGGAACCGAATTTGATCAGGCCCACGCGCTGCCCGCGCTCCACCGTATCGCCCTGGCGGTAGTTGAACACGATCCTCCGCGCGAGCAGCCCCGCAATCTGCTTGAAGGTGACCTCGATGCCCTGGCCGCGCACGGTGACCACGTTCTGCTCGTTGCGATCCGCCGAGGCCGGGTTCATGGCGTTCAGATATTGGCCCTTGCTGTAGCGCACATCCGTGAGCACGCCGCCGATGGGCGAGCGGTTCACGTGTACGTCAAAGACACTGAGAAAGATGCTGATGCGCTGCCTTGGGCCCTCGGGAGTGTCGATCGCGGCCGTCTCGGTCACCAGCCCGTCTCCGGGCGAAACAATCAATCCCGCGCCGGCAGGAACCGTCCGCCGGGGGTCGCGGAAGAACCAAAGAAAAAACGCCGCCAGCAACACCGGCGCAATACCCCACGCCCAACTGCCCGTGGCCCACTTGAGCGCCGCCGCCACTGCCAGCAAGCTCAAACCGTAGATGTAACCGTCACGAACCATCGTCCCCAACGATTATACGGTCATCCCGCCAGGGCCTGTGCGCGGATTGCCCGCACACTGCCCACGCTGAGGCCGCCCGTGGCCACCGCTTCGCAAATTGCCTGCAAAACCCGTTCCCGGAAAGCCTTAAGCGATGGCCGGCGACCGGCGCTCCAAGGCGAAGATCAGGTCTTTGGCGTGCAGCTTGAGCTTCTTCAGGCGCACTTCCTCGAGTTGTTCATCTGCGGAGAGATAAGGCTTTTGAAGCAATTCTTCCAGCCGCTGAGCGTATCGATGATGTTCGGCATGCAGGCGATCGATTTCTTCGCTCAGCGTGGGATCCTGTACTTCGTCCATCAAGCACCTCCCTTATTACAGAACAATTACATATACCGCCACCGCCGCGCAATCTGCAAGATGGATACCGCCGGAAAATGAGCGAAAGTCATTTGAAACCGGGGATTCCTGGACGAAAATCATCCAGTCCTGCCGGCGATCGGGGCCAGGGGGTCACGCAACACCGGCAACCGCACCCGCTTGAGTCACTTGAGCCGCAATCCGAGCAGAAGCGCATCTTCTTGAGAATCAGCGTAGTAGCGCGGCCTGCGCCCGGTTTCGACGAATCCTTGAGCGTGGTAAAAGGCCAGCGCAGGGCAGTTCGAGGCGCGCACCTCCAGAATGACCTCGGTAACCTGCGCCACCCTCAGCTTCTCCACCATGGCGGCGAAGAGCCGCCGGGCCACTCCGCGGCGCTGGTCCCCGGCAGCCACGGCAATCGTTTCCAGTTCGCCCTGCGGCGACAGCACGCTGGCCACCGCAAAGCCCACAACTCCGGCTTCCTGGTCCTCAGCCACCAGCGCGATCCTCCGCGGAGCGCCTTGCGGTTCCATCGCGGCAAGGTACGCCGCCAGCGTCCAGTGGGGCGCGTCCTTCAGACTCTGCTCGATCTCCATCACGAGGTCCAGGTCCGCCGGCGTCATGCGGCGAATCCGCGCTTGCCCAGAATCGGGAGTCATGCGCCGCGCGACCCCGACCCGGCCGCCTCGCCAAAGATCTCCGCATCCGAGCGCCGCAGGTAGTGGCCGTCGAGCAGCGCCAGGTCAACAAACTCGCCCGCAGCCACCCGCCCCGCGCAAAGCTGCAACGCATCCGCCGCAGTGGGAGCCAGCGTTCGAACCAGCTGCGCAGCCGGCCACGCCGAGGCCAGCAGCGCCTGGGCGGCATCGTCGCAGACGGCAATCCGCAGCGGCGGGTGCGAGAGGTCCGCCAACTCATGGACGCCGGCCAACAGTTCCCTATAAGAATGGCCGGTTGAGAGATGAGATTTCCCAGGTCCCAAAATCAGGACCTGGGGCACCCGGCCTTCTTGTTCGTCAATCCGCAAAAATACCTCGTGGCGATGCGCATCGAGAGCCGACGACGGCACGCCGGCCATACACGCCAGCGACGAAGACCTGTCGCTGGGGACCCCGGCTTTCCAGGCCAGCACCTCCAATCGCGAAACGGCCACCACCGGAATCCGCGCAGCCTCGGCCAGCCCCTTCACCGCGCTCAGCCCCACCCGCACGCCGGTAAAGCTCCCCGGGCCGTTCACGGCGACGATAGCGCCCACCTCGCGTAGAGTGACGCCTCCGGGCACCAACAGCTCTTCCACGGCGGCTACCAGCGTGGCCGAATAGCTACGCCCCGCCAACTCGATCTGGCCGAGAATCTCAACGAATTGGCCGGAGAGACGCCCCAGCGCCACCGAGCCCGAGGGGCCGCAGGTGTCGATGGCGAGCAGAAGATTGGAGGTCATGGTTTGGTTTCTGCTACTTTACTTGACTCAAACCTTCCAAGATTGATTGGAGAGCACTGACATTCATAGAGTCGCAAATATCTTCAATGCAATCGGTGTAAGCCACTCTGGGACCGAGCAGGGCATCTTTGATCAGGAACGTCTTGAAGCCCAAGTCCTTGGCCCCGAAATAGGAGGCGAGCACGCATCCGGTGGAACTCAACCCACACAAAAACACCGTATCGCATCCAGCCTCGCGCAATATCCCTTCGAGCGGAGTGTTCTTGAAAGAATTGGGAAAGTTCTTGACGATCCTGATATCGCCGGTCGTGATTTTAATCGCAGGATCGTAGCCAAACTCCTCGGAATCCGGCGATGGGCCACGCAACGGGTCCGTATGGTAGATGCAGTACACAGGAAGGCCACGCCCGCGAAAGAGGTCGATGGCCAGGTTGATGAAGAGCGGCGCGATCTTCCTGTGGTCCTTAGCCATGTAAGGCAGAAACGCGTTCTGCACATCGATCACCAGAAGAGCCGGCTTCATATCCCTCTTTCCTTTTCCAACCGAGAATCGAATCGTTGACTGAATGTGACCCTATCGAACTGGTACGAGCCCACAAATCAGAATACTCCGGAACGGACACGAATAGTGGAGGCCTTACACCGCCTGGAGGGCCTGCTCGAGGTCGGCGATCAGGTCTTGCTTGTCCTCGATGCCCACCGAGAGCCTCACCAGCCCCTGCGTAATTCCCAGAGACTCGCGCAACTCGTCGCTGAGCGCCGCGTGGGTGGTCGTGGCCGAGTGCGAGGCCAGCGACTCCACCCCGCCCAGCGATTCCGCGCTGAGGAATATCTTGATTGCGCCCAGGAACCGCCCCGCGGCCTCGCGCGACCCTAGGTCGAAGCTCATCATCGATCCGAAGCCCTTCTGCTGCTTCACGGCCAGATCGTGTTGCGGATGGCTCTTCAGCCCCGGATAGGCCAGGCGGCTCACCTTGGGATGCGTGGAAAGATACTCCGCCACGGCGCGGCCATTTTCCTCGTGCTGTTTAATGCGCAAGGGCAGGGTTCTGATGCCGCGCAGCACCAGGAAGCACTCGAAGGGCGACATGACGCCGCCGGCGGCCTTCTGCACCAGCAGAAAGCGCTCCTTGTGCTCGGGCGTGGAGCCGATCAGCGCCCCGCCCAGCCCGTCTGAGTGGCCGTTGAGGTACTTGGTCGTGGAATGCATCACGATGTCGGCGCCCAGCGCCAAGGGACTCTGCAAGACCGGCGACAGGAAGGTGTTGTCCACGCTGACCTCGACGCCGCGAGCGTGGGCAATCTTGCTGACGGCGGCAATGTCGGTCAAAGCCATCAGCGGATTGCTGGGCGTCTCGATGTGAATCAGCCTGGTCGCGGGGCGGATGGCCGCGGCGACCGCTTCCAAGTCGCCTGTGTCCACATACTCAATCTCGATGCCGTAGCCGGCCACAATCTGATTGAAGAGCCGCACCGTGCCGGCATACGCATCTTTGCAACAGATCAGGTGGTCGCCCGCGCGCAGCATGGCCACCAGCGCGGAGATGGCCGCCATGCCGCTGGTGAAGGCATGACCGCTGTGTCCGCCTTCCAGCGCGGCCAGAGCCTCTTCCAGACGGTCGCGCGTGGGGTTGCCGGCGCGCGAGTAGTCCCAACCCTTGTCGGCGCCGATACCGGTCAGTTCAAAGGTCGAGGAAAGGTAGACTGGCACGTTCACCGCGCCCGTAAGAGGGTCCGGGTACTGCCCGGCATGGACGGCAAGGGTCGAGTATCTGTATGGGGAAGGGTTCATGGTTTGCGTTTCAGCTCCTGAATTCCAGCTTATCGCGGCGGGGTGGGTTTCTTTGCGACCCGTACCACCGGGAAGTAGCCGGTGCGGGTGCGGACGTTGAGCTTGCTCATTCCCTTGGCCTCGGCGGTCACCTCCACGCGCCGGAAACCCGGTTCCGTGGTCGGCTTGGTGGAGTGGTAGCCCAGCGTGTACTGGTTGCGAATATCCCGCGCCACCTCGGCGGCAATCTGATCGATTTGTTCGATGGACTTGGGAAAGAAAGCCATGCCGCCAGTCTCGGTGGAAAGCATCTCCAGCGCCCGCCGCGCGTGGCGCACCTCGGCGCGGCTCATCTCGTCGCCAAATAACAATCCAATGGAGTAGATGACCGGCCCGGAAAGCTGCTGGATGCGGCGGATGGTCTGTTCCAGGTTCAGCGTCGAGGCGTTGTCTTCGCCGTCGGTAATCAGGATGAGCACCTGCTTGGGCCGCTTGGCGTCAGCCACCAGCTTGTCTGCCGAGGCCACCACGGCATCGTAAAGCGCCGTGCCGCCGCGCGACTCGATGTGCGCCAGCCCGTCGCGCAGGTTGTTCACGTCGGAGGTGAAATCCTGGTCGATGAAGGCCTCGTCGGAAAAATTCACCACAAAGGCCTCGTCCTGGGGGTTGGAGGCCTGGATCAGGTCCAGCGCGCTCTTGTTCACCGAAGGGCGCTTTCTGGACATGGACCCGGAGTTGTCCACCACTATGGCGATGGAGACCGGAAGGTCAGTGTGTTGAAAACTGATAAGGGTCTGCTTGACCCCGTCCTCTAAAACCTGGAAATTGTCCTTCTTCAGGTCCGGCACCAGCCGGGTGCCCTCCAGCACCGTGCAATTCAGCACCACCTCTTCCACGTCGGCGTGTAGAACGAAGCCCGCTCCCTCCTTGCGCAGAGGCTCTGCAGAACTCGCGGGCGGCTCGGCATCCGGCGAGCGCACCGGGTCGCGGTCCACGGTCAGCGGAGGAGCCTGCGCGGGGACTGACGGGGACGGCGATTGCTGGGCCGGCAGCGAAGACGCTCCCGCGGACAAAAGAACCACGAGAACCGCGTTATTGCAAAGGCGCATGGGAACCGGTGCGAGCATGGACGGTCAGCGAAGACAGTCCTTGCGGAGGATTCAACTTCACTTTCACTTTACGCTACCTGCCGTCGCGGGTCAGGTCCTTGGGCCGGTAGCCGATCACATATTGGTTGTGCGGCTCTCCCCGTCACCAGCCGGTTCATGGGATCGGTCACCGTAACCGGCGCCGGCACCATGTCCACATTCATCCGGATGAACGAGCCGGGACGGACTTGCAGCGCCTCGGGGCCCGACACAGCGGGCGCTTCCGTCCTTGCCGGAGCTCCCGTGGCCGTCGTGGACACATCTGGCGGCGGCGGGCGGGCTGGCAATTGTCATGTGTTCGGGTTGATAGGCTGCGCGTTGAGTGCCGCGATTGGAGTGCGAGCCCGCGGATTTCAAATGAAAACATTACCAAAGCCAGGTGAACCGGTTACAATTTCGTCACCACACGAGCCGATTCATTTTATACTTTTGCCTGGGAATGTAAACTGACACAAAAGTGTCACCAGGGAAACGGACGTGTGACTCAGAATGACAAAAAGAGGGAATCGAAAGGATTAGGCATGGAAGATATATTGGCTCCAACCAGCGGGGATAAAAAAATGGCGACCATGCTGTCGATACACGATTTTTACAAGGGGGATCCCCTTGCCGGTCCAACGATGAGACCGGAGTCGATTTCGGAAATCGACGTGCGTCAGACAATTCTCGAGGATCTCGCATTGAAGATTCTCTATCTGTCCGGCTCTCTGTCCATTCTTGATCTGTCCAAAAAGACCCGGCTCAGCTTCGAAGTGGCAAACGAACTGTTTGGCCGGCTGCGAGCGGAACGGTGCTGCCAGATCACTGGAATGGCCGGCAATATTCCTCATATCGCCATCACCACCGAGGGCCGAACGCGAGCGATGGAACTGCTATCCCAGAGCCAGTATGCGGGCCCCGCGCCGGTGTCTCTGGATAGCTACGTTCGGCAGACACGAAAACAAGGCGTGCAGAACGTTGAGGTGCATCCCGCTGACGTGCAGCGAGCCTTTGCCCATCTTGTGGTCGACGACAAGAAGTTGCGGCAGTTCGGAACAGCGCTCAACTCCGGGGCCGCAATTTTCCTCTATGGCCCGCCAGGAGTGGGGAAGACCACATTTGCCGAGACATTATCGCGGGTGATAGCCGAGGATGCGGTATGGATACCGTATGCAGTGGAAATCGATGGTCAAATCATTACTGTATACGATCCAGCGATTCATAAGCGCTCACGGGAGTCGGAACCCGAAAACCGGGACGAGCGCTGGGTGATGTGCCATCGCCCCACCGTTCTCGTCGGCGGAGAGTTGACTGTCGAGATGCTGGACCTGCAGTTCAACCCGAATACGAAATTCTATGTCGGCCCGGTGCAGATGAAAGCCAACAATGGGGTCCTGATCATCGATGATTTCGGACGCCAGCGCGTTACTCCGGCCGAGTTGCTCAACCGCTGGGTCGTTCCCCTCGATCGCAAGATAGATTTTCTGACTCTGGCGGGAGGAAAGAAGATCGAGATGCCCTTCGAAATGCTGGTGGTCTTTGCATCCAACATCGATCCGGCCGAGCTGGTGGATGCCGCGTTCCTGCGCAGAATTCAAACCAAGATTCATATCGGCGCGTGTACCGACGAAGAGTTCTGCGACATTTTCCGCCGGGTTGCAAAAGAGCATGAAATCGAAGGGGACGCCGGCATATGCAAAGACCTGATCGATTTCATCCACGAGGCCCTGGGGCAGGAGTTGCGATCCTGCTATCCCCGGGATATCGTGAACCAGGTCCGCTGGGCCGCTCGATACGAAGGCAAAAAGCCGTATCTCAATCGCGAGGCTTTGATGCGGGCCGTTGAGGCGTATTTTCTGCCCAAGGCCTGAGGAACCGCGGCGGCAACCGAGGCTGGCAATCCAACCATGTCCGAGTGGATTCGCTCCACGCTGAGTGCCGCGACAGGAGCGTGAGCCCGCGCATTTCACATGGGGACACGTCCCAGTCGCTCGCGCTGGTCAAATGAAAACTCCGCGGCTTGGCGCTACTCCGGCGCCTGCACTGCCCCCTTGCCCACGACCCCCGGGCGCGCTCGACCCAACCCCGGCCTCTGATTCCCCTCCTCTTGGTTGCTAATCCCCACGCAGAAGCCGAAAAACAAATTTTTTCAATTTCCCACAATAAAAGACTTGACACCAACTACTGTGTGGTACATAGTGTGTATGAAACACTATGCAACACCCGGTACACACCATGAATCCAGAACACTTTGAAAACCTCCGTCTCGAACTCCGCCGCGGCTGCCTGGTACTGGCGGTCCTGGCGGCGCTGCGCCGCGAGCAATACGGGTACACGCTGCGCAAAACGCTCTCGGAACACGGCCTTGAGATCGATGAAGGCACGCTCTACCCCTTGCTGCGCCGGCTTGAAAGCCAGGGACTCCTGGCCAGCGAATGGCGCGAGGAAGAGAAGCGCAAAAAGCGCTTCTACCTGCTCTCCACTGCCGGCGCCGAAGTCCTGGAACTGTTGCTCGCCGAGTGGCACAACCTCGATTCCTCAATCCAAGCAATCCTGAAGGAGCAAAGTCATGGAACTGATTGAACGCTATCTGCAAGCCGTTAAATTCTGGCTGCCCAAGCGGCAGAAGGACGACATCATCGCCGAACTCTCCGGGGACATCTACTCCCAGATGGAAGAGCGGGAGACAGCTCTGGGCCGAAAGCTGACCGAGGCCGAAACTGAAGAGCTTCTCAAGCAGCGCGGCCAT
The DNA here is from genome assembly GCA_035315085.1 of Occallatibacter sp. Classification (GTDB taxonomy): domain Bacteria; phylum Acidobacteriota; class Terriglobia; order Terriglobales; family Acidobacteriaceae; genus Telmatobacter. Next base: position 5,123 of record DATFYK010000096.1, on the reverse strand, counting down.
CCTCTGCTGGTGGCCAACCGCTTCCTGCCGCAGGAGTCGCTGATCGGGCCGGTTCTGTTTCCCATTTACCGTTTTGTGCTGAAGATATTTGCCTTCGGCTACCTTCTGCCCGCTACGCTGGTGTGGATTGGGCTGATGATATTCAACCCGTCTTATCGTTTCGAACAGACCCATCCCTCGTGGTTTGGAGCGTTCGCCTCGTTGTTTAGCTATTTGTGGACCACCACCTGCATAGCTGTCCTTGCGGTTACCCTCGTCTTCGCGGTCTTGGAGCGGATGCAGGCGCGCATTCATTTCTTCGAACGCTGGAACCCGCGCAAACTTCCTCCCGTCCGCAATATCAACCTGATCCCGCGCTCTTCCTCCGCCATCGAGGTGGCCGTCAATCTGATTTTCTTCGTCTGGTGGGCCGTTTACGCGCACTCTCTGGAAATGCGATTCGGCTCCGTTCTCCACATCTCCTTCCAACCGCAGTGGCTTTGGTTTTTCTGGGGCTACCTTGCGCTGTCGCTGGGCAATGCCGCGCTTTCCTCCGCGAACCTGCTGCATCCGTATTGGACGATGACTCGCGCCAAGCTTCGTCTCTTCTCTGATGCCGTGGGAGCAGCGCTCTTCTGCTGGCTCATGCAGGCCAACGCCCTGGCCGGATTCGCTATCACCAATCTGCCCGCCCGAAAAGCGACGGCTCTCGCGCAGGCTATCAATCACTGGATGACCACGCTCTTCCCGGCGGCCATCGTCGTCAGTCTGGTCGTGATTGCTACAGGCACCTACCGGATCGTGCGCCTGAAACCGGCAGAAGGGAACTCTTTGCCGTAATGGGAAGAAACAACTCCCATGGAATGCAACTGCGCTAAGCGGGATGCTGTCTCACCGGGTGAACAGCTTGCAGAGATGAATCCCAGATTGACTGTGCCAGCCCTTTGCCGGCTGGCGTAGGCACCTTAACAAATGCAAAGGAGACCGAAATGACAACGACAAACGCAGTACAAGTTACCGCCGCCCAGACCGGATCGGCGTCGAAGTATAACTATGCAATCGGCTATCTTCGCGGCTTCATCGTTGCGCTGGTTGTCGCTCATCATGCGGCGCTGGCATATTACCCGCTTCCACTGTCGCCGCCCGCTTCGCTTGTAGATCAGCCACGCTGGTGGGGGGCGTTTCCCGTTCTCGATGCGCACAAATGGAGCGGTTTCGCCTTCTTCGCCGGCTTCAACGACACCTTCTTCATGTCGCTGATGTTCTTTCTCTCCGGCTTGTTCGTCTGGCATGGCCTGGCAAGAAAGGGCGCCGCGAAGTTTGTGCGCGACCGCCTGCTGAGACTTGGGCTTCCGTTTGTCGTGGCGGCCGCCATTCTCGCGCCGCTTGCGTACTATCCGACGTATCTTCAGGAATCGACGCATGCCGGTCTCGCCGGGTACTGGCATCAATGGCTCTCGTTGGGTAACTGGCCTGCCGGACCCGGATGGTTCCTCTGGCTTCTGCTCGCCTTCGACCTGGTTGCCGCATTGCTGTTTGTCCTGGCGCCCCGGTGGGGCCAGGCGATCGGCGCACTGACTTCGGGCGCGGCTCGCAGGCCGGTGCTCTTCTTTGCCGTGCTGACCGTCGTCTCCGCGCTTGCCTACATCCCCCTGGCGCTCCACTTTTCGCCTCTGAACTGGACGGCCTTCGGCCCGTTCACCTTCCAGACCAGCCGGATACTTCACTACCTGGCGTACTTTCTGATTGCGGTCGGCGTGGGAGCATGGGGCATGGATCGCGGTCTGCTCGCGCCGGACGGAAAGCTCGCCCGGCGCTGGCCGCTGTGGGTCCTGGCCGCTTTGGTTTTCTTCGCGGCGGCAACAGCGGTCACACTGATCGCTCTCGCATCAGGGAGTCAATCGCAGGGATTAGCCATCACCATGGACGCGGGATTCGTGCTCTCCTGCGCGGCCTCCTGCTTCGCTTTTCTGGCGCTGTTCCTGCGCTTCGCGCGAACCCGCTCGCGCCTCTTCGACAGTCTTAGCGCCAATTCATACGCAATCTATCTCGTTCACTACGCGTTCGTGAATTGGCTGCAATACGCGCTCCTGCCGGCATCGCTTCCCGCGGTCGTGAAGTGGGCGATCGTATTAGCTGGCGCGCTTGGCCTAAGTTGGTGCACAGCCGCCGCGATTCGCCGCGTTCCGATGGTGGCGCGGGTGGTGTAACTGCAGAAGAATGTTCCGCGGAGATATTGCCGGAGAGTCAGGCGCTTTGACCGGCCGGCAAGTCTCCGCGCGCGACCTATCGCTCGAACCCAGGCGCTGTGTATAACTCAATCTATCCCAGCGCCTGCACCGCTCCCTTGCCCACTAACTCCTCGACCCGCTCCACCCAGCCGCGATCGGCGGCCACGCTCATCCCCTCCGGCTCCAGGATGACCGCATACTCGCCCTTCTTTTCCAGATGCAGCATCACCTTGCCCGGCCCCGGCGCGGCGTCCGCGGCGCTCTTCAGCCCCGCAAAGATCTTTTCCGTCGCGCGGTCCAGGTTGATCCTGATCCGCACCCCCGACGGCAGCTTCACCTGCACCTCTTCAAGCGCCTGGATCGAGCTGACCGCTATCTTCTGCGCGGCATCCTCATCGCCCATCAGAACCCCGCGCACCAGCACCGGTGCCTCAATCTTCAACTGTCCCGAAAGCCGCTCGTAATCCCGCGGAAAGCAAATCAGATCGATCTTACCCGTCGCGTCTTCGAGCGCGGCCTGCGCGTAAAGCTTCTGGTCCCGCTTGCTCTTCTGCACACGCAGCCCAAGGATCATTCCAGCCACTTGTATCTCGTCCGCCGGGTCGGCCTGCGTGCCCCAGCGCTTCTCCGGCGGTTTCAGCTCCAGCGCCTCCGCCACCGAAATCACTCCCGTCAAATTGCGCAGCTTTTCCGCGTACTTATCCAGCGGATGCCCGGAGACAAAGAACCCCAGCACCTCTTTTTCATTGGCCAGCCGCTCGCTTTCCTCCCAGTCCGCCACGCGCGGCAAGTCATCCACATCGCGACCCGGCGCCGGCACTTCGTTGAACAGCCCAAACAACCCGCTCTGTCCCTGCGCCGCGTCCCTCTGCGCCTTCTGCGCCCGCTCCATCGCCTTGTCCACCGCCTTCATCAGCGATGCCCGCGAACCCAGCGAGTCCAGCGCCCCGGCCTTAATCAGCGATTGGATCACCCGCGCGTTCATCACCCGCAGATCCACCTTCTCGCAAAACTCCCACAAGCTCCTGAAGCGCCCGCCCGCCTCCGCGCGCGCCTTCAAAATCGACTCGATCGCGTTCCCGCCCACGTTCTTCACCGCCGCCAGGCCAAACCGGATGGCCGCGCCATGCGGCGTGAACTGCGCACCTGAAACCTGCACATCCGGCGGCTCCACGCGGATGCCCATCTCCCTGCACTCGCCGATGTACTTCACCACGTTCTCCGGCTTTGAAGTCTCCGAGGTCAGCAGCGCCGCCATGAACTCCACCGGATAATGCGTTTTCAAATAAGCCGTCTGGTAAGCCAGCAGCGCATAGGCCGCCGAGTGCGACTTATTGAATCCGTACCCGGCAAACTTCTCCATGTGATCGAAAATCTCGCCCGCCGTGTATTTCGGATGGCCCAGCGCCGCAGCCCCGCTCATAAAGCGTTTCCGCTGCCTGGCCATCTCCTTCGGATCCTTTTTGCCCATCGCCCGCCGCAGCAGATCCGCCTCGCCCAGCGAGTAGCTCGCCACCACGTTGGCTATCTGCATCACCTGCTCCTGGTAGACGATCACCCCCAGAGTCTCTTTCAGAATCTCCTCGATCTCCGGCAGCATGTACTCCACCTTGCGCCGTCCCCACTTGCGCTCGATGAAGTCGTCGATCATCGCCATCGGACCCGGCCGGTACAGCGCATTCAAGGCCGTCAAATCCTCCACCCGGTCCGGCTTGTACCGCCGCAGCACGTCCCGCATCCCGCTCGACTCGAACTGAAACACTCCCGACGTCAGCGCCGAGTGAAACACGCGCCTGAACGTCTCCTCGTCGTTCAGCGGAATCATCTCGATGTCCACCTTCTCCCCGCGGCTCTTCTCAATCAGCTTTAGGCAATCGTCGATCACCGTCAGCGTCGTCAGCCCCAGGAAGTCCATCTTCAGCAGGCCCATCTTCTCCACCGCCTTCATGTCGAAGGCAGTGACGATCTCGTCGTTCTTGGTGCGGTGCAGCGGAACCAGCTCGATGAGCGGCTGCGGCGCGATCACCACGCCCGCGGCGTGCACCCCGGCGTTGCGCACCAGGCCTTCCAGCTTGCGCGCGGTATCGAGAAGCTGGCGGACTTGGGGATCGCTCTCGTACGCGGTCTGGAGCTGCGGCGATTCCTTCAGCGATTCTTCCAGCGTGATGTTCAGGCGCTGTGGAATCATCTTGGCGATGCGGTCCACATCGCCGTAGGGGATGTCCATGGCGCGGCCCACATCCTTGATGGCGGCCTTGGCCTGCATGGTGCCGAAGGTGATGATCTGCGCGACGTTCTCGCGGCCGTATTTCTGGGTGACGTAGTTGATCACTTCGCCGCGGCGGTTCATACAGAAGTCGATATCGATGTCGGGCAGCGACACGCGCTCGGGATTCAAGAAGCGCTCGAACAGCAGCCCGTTCTCGAGCGGATCGATATCGGTGATCGAGAGCGCATACGAGACGAGCGAGCCTGCGGCCGATCCGCGGCCCGGGCCCACGGGGATGTGGTTCTCCTTGGCGTAGCGGATAAAGTCCCAGACAATAAGGAAGTAGCCGGCAAACTTCATCTGCTGGATGATCTGAATCTCAAGCGACAACCGCTGCTCGTATTCCGAGATCGAGTGGCGCAGGCGGCCTTGGGCTTCGAGCTCGCGCAAGAGCGTCAGGCGGCGGGCAAAGCCTTCGCGCGCCACGTGCTCGAAGTAGCTGTCGAGCGTGTAGCCCGCCGGGACTTCGAAATGCGGGAACGGACTGCGAACCTTCTCCAGCTTGACGTGGCAGCGCTCGGCGATGGCCAGCGTGCGCGTGAGCACGTCGGGCGTGTCCTTGAAGACGCGCACCATCTCGTCATAGCTCTTTACGTAGAACTGGTTGCCCTGGAACTTCAGCCGGCTCGTATCCTGGATCGACT
>DATFYK010000095.1:0-26367 GCA_035315085.1 Occallatibacter sp. | reverse complement strand
CCGCGCCCGCGAAGCGGCCGAGCGCCGCCGCCAGACCGGCCATCAGCAGTGGCCTTCCGATGTCAGCCATGCCGAAGTTCCTGTTTTCGGCGATCCAGCGCACGAATACGAAAAATTCTCGCCCGACACTGCGTGGATGCCCGGCGCCGTGCTCATCGCCAAAAGCACCTATGTGTGGCTGGCGCAGCTGAGCCGCAAATACAGCCGTCACATCGGCCGCCTCGATGAGATTCCCGACGCAGATCTCGCTGAGCTCGCGCATCGCGGCATCAATTCGCTCTGGCTCATCGGCGTGTGGGAGCGCAGCCGCGCCTCCCGCACCATCAAGCAGCTCTGCGGCAATCGAGATGCCGTCGCCTCTGCCTATTCGCTCTTCGACTATCGCATTGCCGACGACCTGGGCGGCGAAGCTGCCTACATCACCCTGCGCGACCGCGCCTACCATCACGGCATCCGCCTCGCGAGCGACATGGTGCCGAACCACATGGGCATCGATTCGCCCTGGGTTGTCGAGCACCCGGAGTGGTTCATCTCCCGGCCGGATACGCCCTATCCCGCCTACAGCTTTAACGGCCCCGATCTCTCCCACGACGGGCGCGTGGAGATCAAGATTGAAGACCACTACTTCGAGGAGTCGGATGCCGCGGTGGTCTTCCGCCGCCGCGACCGGGCCAGCGGCGAGACGCGCTACATTTACCACGGCAACGACGGCACCAGCTTTCCGTGGAACGATACGGCGCAGCTCGACTACCTGAATCCCGCGGTGCGGGAGCAGGTGATCCAAACCATCCTGCATGTGGCGCGGCTGTTTCCGGTTGTTCGTTTTGACGCGGCGATGACTCTGACCAAACGGCATTTTCACCGGCTGTGGTTTCCTGGCCGAGGTTCCAGCGGCGCCATCCCCTCCCGCGCCGAATTTGGCATGAACCAGGCCGAATTCGACAGGAACATGCCGCATGAGTTCTGGCGCGAAGTGGTGGATCGCGTGGCTGCGGAAGTGCCTGGCACGCTGCTGCTGGCTGAGGCGTTCTGGCTGATGGAGGGCTATTTTGTCCGCACTCTGGGCATGCACCGTGTCTACAACAGCGCCTTCATGAACATGATGCGCGACGAGGAGAACGCCAAGTATCGCTCGGTTATCAAGAACACGCTGGAGTTCGATCCGGACATCATGAAGCGGTACGTCAACTTCATGAGCAATCCCGACGAGCGCACCGCCATCGACCAGTTTGGCAAGGGCGACAAATGTTTCGGCGTGGCCGCGTTGATGGCTACGCTGCCCGGCTTGCCGATGTTCGGGCACGGCCAGATCGAGGGCTTCACCGAGAAATACGGGATGGAGTACCAGCGGCCCCGCTACGACGAAACTCCCGACCATTGGCTGGTCGAGCGCCACGAACGCGAGATCGCGCCTTTGCTGCACCGCCGCTCGCTGTTCGCCGAAAGCAGCAACTTCCTGCTCTACGACTTCTTCCGTGACAACGGCTCGGTGGACGAGAACGTATTCGCTTACTCGAACCGCAATGGCGGCGAGCGCGCCCTGGTGGTCTACAACAACCGCTACGGCGCCTCGCACGGGACCATCGATTTCTCCGCGGCGTATGCCGACAAGAATGCAGGGCAACTGCGCCAGCAGCGTCTGAAGGAAGGCCTCGGGCTGAGCGGCGATGCTGCCGCCATCCTTGCCTGGCGCGACTCGCTCACTGGGCTCGAATACCTGCGCCGGGCGAATGATTTGTCTGAGCGCGGGCTCACGCTAGACCTGCACGCCTACCAGTGCCATGTCTTTCTCAATTGGCGCGAGTTGCGCGTCACGGCGGAACAGCCCTGGGACCGGCTGTGCGATCAGCTCAACGGAAGAGGCGTTCCCAACCTGGACGATGCGCTGGTGGACCTGGAACTGCGGCCAGTGCATGATGCGCTCCGTCAGCAGCTCGATCCGGGGATCGTGCGACTGCTGGCCGACCTGGCGGAGCATCCGCGCACAGTTGCCGCCGGGCCCCTTGCCGCGGGCAAGGACAAAAAGATCGAGCCTGCGCGCAACGAGTTCTTTGAGCTGGCGTGGACGCATTGCGAGAGTTTTCTCCGCGTGGCGCAGACAGCGTATGCTTCGCGCATCGGCAGGGAGAAGCAACCGGCCGGAGCTGGCGAGCCGACCAACCCCGTATTGCTGGGACCGGTCTTCCGCGAGCGACTGCGCGGCGCGATGCGGATTCCGGCGATCGAGGCGCTCTTTCCGGTTCCGTGGACCGTTGCCGCCCGCCGCGTGTTGCCCAGTCCCAGTCCGCAGTTCACGGCCACGGCTATGTGGGGACCAGTGCTCGGCTGGTGTGTGCTGCAATTACTGGCCGAATCGATCGACGCGGAAAGCCCGGAACGCGTGGCGCTGGACTTGTTTGACCGGCTCCGGTTGCGCGAGCCGTTCGCCCAGGCCTTTGCCGCACTCGGATTCGAGGGCGAGGAGGGTTGGCGCGTGGCGGCCCGCATCAAGATCGTGCTGCTTACCGGAGCGGGTGTCGGCAAGAAAGAGGAATCAACTGCCAGCGTCGAGTCCGAGGCGGCAGGGAAGACGACGGCGACGGAAGCTGAATCGGCGGCGGCGGCTCCAGCTTCGGGCGAACCGGCAGCGGCCGGGGACGAAAGAGTGGCGCTCGCGCCGGACTTATGGTTTGACCCGGATGTACGCTGGCTGACCGGCGTCCACGAAGCGGAGGGCCACGCCTACCTGGTTCGCGAGCTATATGAGGAGCTGCTCTGGTGGCTGCTCATGCCGTCGCTGCTTCGCCTGGGCTGCGAGGCTGCGCCCAGCCGCGCGGCAGTGGAGGAGATGAGCAAGACCGTCGATGAGGCCTTGGCGACAGCCGAGGCCGCAGGCTACCGCATCGACGCGCTGCTCGGAACATCCGCAGACCCCAATCCCGGCGAAGCGGCTGTACCTGAAGCCGAATTCGAGTCGCTTGAGCCTGAGCAACTGGAAACAGAGGGGTTGAAGCCTCAGGAGCCGGAGATCGAATCACCGGTTGTCCCCGCGGCCGATCCAGTGGAGCCAGCTTAGCAGAGAGCGGTGCAGGGGATGTATTTGTCCCAACCGCTTGCGACCCGTAGAATCACAACAGGGCCGAGGGCGACGCTGCCGGGAGCGCCGCCGTCGCATTACCAGGGATGATGTATCCCGAAGCTACAGCAATCAAGTCGACGCGACCACCAGGGAGCGGCGACCCTAGGACAGACTTGGACAGGACACATTTTCCCTGGTAATGCCGTAGGTACCGATGAGCGAACAGGAATCAGGGATTTCCATTCAGGCGCAGGCAGTTTCACCGGCGTGGACCAGGATCGAACGGGCCCGGCATCCCCAGCGTCCTTACCCCATGGACTTTATCGAGCGGGTCTTCACGGATTTCAGCGAGATTCACGGGGATCGCGCCTTTGGCGACGACGAGGCCGTGGCCTGCGGGATGGCGCGGCTGGGCGCGGAAGAGGTGCTAGTTATCGGCAACCGCAAGGGCGGGAGCACCAAGGATCGGGTGCGGCGCAACTTCGGCATGCCCCACCCCGAGGGCTACCGCAAGGCGCTTCGGTGTATGAAGATCGCCGAAAAGTTTTCTCGGCCGGTCATTTGTTTTATCGACCTGACGGGGGCATATCCGGGTCTGGGCGCCGAGGAGCGCGGACAGGCCGAGGCCATCGCCCGCAATCTGCGCGAGATGGCTCGGCTGCGCGTGCCCACCATCTCGGTAATCAGCGGCGAGGGAGGTTCGGGCGGAGCGCTGGCCCTGGCTGTCAGTGACCGCGTGCTGATCCTGGAAAATGCGCTTTACTTCGTGATTACCCCGGAGTCCTGCGCGGCCATTATGTGGCGCGATGCGGCGCATAAGCAGTTGGCGGCCGAGGCCATGCAAATCTCCGCGCCGGAGGTCGCCGCGCTGGGTTGCGTGGACGAGATTGTTCCCGAGCCGCCCGGAGGCATTCATACCGACCGCGAGGTGGGCTGCGGCCTGCTGGGCAGCGTGCTGAAAAAGCACCTGGCAGAGCTCAAGGCGATGCCGGTGGAGGCGCTGGTGGCCGCGCGGCAGCAAAAGTTCCGCAACATTGCGCAGTTCTATGCGGAAGGATAATTTTGGCCGCGTGTAGACGGGCGAAACGGATGGGTGCATTGGGCGCTGGGATGAAATTGCGCAATAGAGTAGGCGAGTTGGGCGGCAGCAGGGCGATGGCTGGGACTGGGGGATGCGCATGAGCACACCGGAGGCCGACGGCACCCGATTTCGCGCCTATGTACGCTTCATTGCCGCGGTGCTGTACTTCTTCCTGGCGCGGTCGCTGGCCCGTTACGGGGCGCAAGAGCTAGCCGGCGAACAGTGGGCTCCGCTCGTGGAGCAGGTCATGCTGGCATTGCTGCTGCTACTGGGCTATGCGGCGATGGGATTCTGGCTTGATGGGCAGATCCACCCGGTGAGCGCGCAGGGTTTGCCGCGGCGCCCGGGCTGGCCGGCAGAGGCGGGGGTGGGCCTGGCCGTTGGCTGGTCGATAGCGATCGTGTGCGTGTTGCCCATGGTGCTGGTTGGCGGCATCGCCATTGTTCTCGTCCTTCATTCCTCCGCGTGGGGCTGGCTGGCAGCCGATGCGGCGTTCTTTGCGCTGGCCGCGCTGGGGGAAGAGATTGCCTTTCGCGGCTACGGATTTCAGTGCTTTGCCCGCGCGGTGGGACCGGCTGGAGCGGCGCTGGGCTTTGCGGCGTTCTATGCCATCGTGCAGGCGCAGGCGCCAGGGTCGAGCCACGCCAGCGTGGCCGTCTCAGTGGCGCTGGGCCTGGTGCTTTCCACGGCTTACCTGCGTACACGGGCTCTGTGGCTGAGCTGGGGGCTTAACTTTGGCTGGAAGGCCAGCCGCGCGCTTCTGTTCGGACTCGCGGTGAACGGCGTGAACAGTCATTCGCCCGTGGTGCAGGGCGATCCCATGGGACCGTTCTGGCTGACTGGGGGGGGGTATGGGCTGGACGGGAGCTGGGTTACGTTCTTTGTTCTTCTGGCGGCGCTGCCGGTGGTCTTCCGGGTCACGCGGGAGCTGGATTTCCGCTACAACGCGCCGGTGATCGTACCGGGAGGCATTCCGGTGGACCTGGACGCGGCGGCGCGACGCCAGCATGAGGCTGCGATGGGGCCGGCCGAACCTGCTGCTCCCGCGCTGGTGCAGATTCTTCCGGTTTCGCCGCCGCAGCCTCCGCCGGCGGACACCGAGCAGACGAATTGACGGGCTGAAACGGCGCGGGCTGCCCTGATGTAAACTGGAGGCAGCGAGTCCCGCTGCCTTCCAGGGAATGCTTTTGCGGCAGAAGGCGAGCCAATGACCGCGCCGTTGAAGCCGTTCGCCGCCGCGGATGTGCGCAGAGACAATCCCAGAAGGAGAAACACAGCCAGATGGCCAAGATTGCAAAAACAGGGCACCGCGAGAAGGTGATGGACACGACGAAGTCGACCGACTGTCCCAAGTGCAGCAAGCCGACACGCATCGTCAAGCGCGTAAAGGACCGCGAGCGCGGCGTTCCAGGCGGAGTCTATATCTCCTGCTCTGTGTGCGACTTCTACGAAAAACTTTAAACGCCGGTTGAAATATGGCGTCTCGAAAAGCCCGGCTCTTCGCCGGGCTTTTCCACAGTCAAAGTTTACCATTAAGATAACAGGGAAGCCTTTAAGTTATGACGATAAACTTATGAATCTACGACTCTTACGATTTCATCTTGAGCGAAGATGCGGCAAAGGAAAACGGGCATTTTGGGGGTAAGGGGGTGGGGGTGGCGCCGGTGGTCAGTGGTCAGTGGACAGTGAACAGTGGTCAGTGGACAGTGGGCAGTAAACAGTGGTCAGTAAAGCCCGCTCTTGCTCACTATTCCGATTGTGCTCCGGGTGGCGGTAATTCTCTGCAACGGGCAGGCGTGGCTGCTATGCGGCAGCGGTGCGGCGGCCTGGAAACGGGCACTGAGCCTAGGATATGCCGACCTGGAGGCCTACCTGCACGCGTACAAACAGACTGATTCACTGCAAATGGGCAAGAAAGTCCTGTTGCAGATGGTCATAAAACCGTGAAAGCCGGCCTGGAAGTCGACCGATTTGAGCAAAATATTTCAGAAAAGGGCATTTTTTTTAGGTGCGTTATGCACATTTTGCGGGCCTTTTCACCATGGGTTTGGGAGAGGGGCTGAGCCAGGCGAGTCAGCAAGTTAGCAAGTCGGCGAGTCAACGAGTCAGCAAGCCGGCGGGGCGGTCTGGAAAAGCCGACCTGCAGGCCCGCAAAGAGCCTGATCGAATACAAATCTGCAAGAAAGTCCTGTTGCAGGTGGTCATAAAAGCGTGAAAGCCGCCCTGGAAGTCTCCCTATTTGAGCAAAAAAAGGCATGAACAGGCGTCGTCAGGCGCGTTTTGCGCGTTTTACGCGTTTTTTGCATGCATTTTCGATGCTGGGAGAGGCTATTCCTCGCGTAAAAGGATTAGCGGGTCGACCGCCAGCGCCCGGCGCGCCGGAATCCACGCCGCCACCAAGCCCAGCAGCAGCATAGTCGCAACCACCCCGCCCAGCACCAGCGGATCCTTCGGCGTAGCCTGGTAGACGATGTGCGACAGCACGCGCGTGGCCAACACTCCTAGTCCCAGGCCCGCAGCCGAACCGATGGCCAACAGCCGAAAGGCGCGTCCCAGCGAGGCGCGCAGAACTTCCCCTCTCCCCGCGCCCAGCGCCACGCGTATCCCCAACTCGCGCAGCCGCCTACTGATCACATAGGACGCCATGCCGAACACACCCGTCACCGCCAGCATCGCCCCCAGCAAACCCAGCACGCCCAACGCTACCGCCGCAACACGCGCGGCAAATAAAGCGAAATCCATCTCCTCGGTCCATGTCCTGATCGTGAGAGGCAGGCCGGAATCCAGCCCGTGCAGCGTGCGCTCCAGCTCCCCCGCCATCTTTCCCGGATCGCGTTTGGACCGTACAACCAGGCAGGTGGGGCTTTCCTTCATCTGCAGGAACGAGAAGAAGGTTGCCGGTTGCTGATCTTCGGTCAGCGTCTGGTACTTCCCGTCCTCGACCACGCCCACGACCTCGGCCCGGAAGCCGCCCCAGTATTTGAAATGCCCTCCGATCGCTTTGTCGACCGAGCCGAAGACTTGAAGCGCGAACCGCCGATTCACAAGAACCTTCTTCAGCGATTTGAAGTCGGCATCCTCGTCGTTCAGCGTAAGATTTCTGCCGGCCAGCAGCCGCGTGCCCGCAGCTCCCAGGTAGCCGGGCGATATGTGGTAGAACATCGATTCCGCGACATTATTGGTTGGCCGGAAGTCGGTGGTGCTGTCGCTATAGACCTCGTTGTTACTTTGACCGAGGCTCAAAGGAAGCTGGTCGGCATAACCCACGGCAGATACGCCCGGCATAGCCGTCACAGCATCCAACATACGCCGCTGCATCTCGGGCACGCGATCCTCGGCGTAGCCCGCCATGTGCAGATCGGTTTCCACCAGCGTGACATCCTGAGGCGTAAATCCATAATTGCTGTGCAGCGATCGCACAAGACCTCGCACAGCCACCAGCGACGAAGTGACCAGCACGGCGCATATTGCGAATTGGGTTACGAGCAGAAAGTCGCGCAACGTGAGGCGCCTCTTTCCCGTCACGCCGCTTTCACCCGTGCGAATCACTTGCCATGGATTCGCGCGCATGACCTGCCGAACCGGCACGATTCCGAACAGCAATCCGCTGGTCACCATCAGCAGGAGCGCCACGGCGTATGTGCGCACATCGGGATTCACCGCTACGTTGATGGGGATACCGGTTAACGGCTGCCATGCGCTCAGCCCATGCAGAATCATTACGCTGCCCGTAAGCCCGACGAATCCTCCCGCCAGGGAAACCAGCAATGCCTCTGTAAGCAGTTGGCGCAAGATGCGCACGCGCCGCGATCCCAACGCCAGCCGCACCGCCACCTCTTTAGCCCGATCCGCTACGCGCGCCGCGAAAAGGCTACCCAGATTGGCGCACGCCGCCAGCAGAATGAGCCCGGCCAGCAACATCAGACCAGCCATGAATTCCCGCGCCGGTCCGCCCACCAAGTCGCCAAGAAGACCTGGACGAGCGAGGCTGAATCTTATGCCTTCGTCGTCTGAAGGATAGGTCTTCGACAGCCATACCCCAACAGAATTCAGGTCCGCCGCCGCTTGTGCCGGAGTCACTCCCGGTTTGAGCCGCCCTATGACAAAAAGAAAGTGATTGCTACGAATCTGCAGGCCGTTGAAGTCCTCCACGGAGGGCAGTTCGACGAGTGGAGCCCAAAAGTCCGGCGCAAAGAACATCTCTGTGCCGCGAAATGCCGGCGGCGCCACGCCGATGATGGTAAACGGGTGCTTGTTGATCTCGACCATCCGGCCCACAACGCCCGCGTCGTCGTGAAAATGGCTGTGCCAATATGCGTAGCTCAGCACTGCATAGGGAGCACTATTAATCCCCTTTTCATCGGAAGCGTGGAAGAATCGGCCCAGATACGGCTGTATCCCCAGTGCGTCAAAGTAGTTTCCGCTCGCCAGGTAGGTCCACGCCGTCGACGGGTTCCCGCCAGTATCCACGCCAACCGGACCAGCGATCTGGAATGCCGACAGACTCTCGAACATCCGATTCCGGTCCCGCAGGTCCACATAGTCCAGGTACGACTGGGATGGACCGCGCTGCTGCACCGTGTAGAGATTCTCTCCATTCGGCACATTGACCGGCCGAAGGAGCAGTGCGTTCAGAACGCTGAATACGATGGCGTTCGCGCCAATCCCAAGCGCGAGCGTCACAATCGCCGTCAGGGTAAAGCCCGGCGATTTTGCAAGTTGCCGGAGTGTGAATTTCAGATCGCTGAGCATGAGTGCCTCTCTAAATGGGTGCCCTGCGTCAGGTTATGCACGCGGCATGCCAAACCGTAGTCTGAAAACAAAGAACTTACGAGTGAGAGAAATGCGCGCCGTGTCCGCAATTAGGCCCGTCCGTTCAGAATCGAACAGTCGGTCGACGCAGTCGACATTATCGGTCAACCACCGGGTCACTCAAGAACATAAGTACCCACAAGCCGGCATATCGGAAGCGTTTGAGATGCTGAGATTTAATCGCGGCTTGCGCCGCGCTGATTGATTTTCAAAATGGGTGGGTGGTTTTATGCGGGGGTTGAAACCCCCTTCTTCCACCCCAGCGACAAGGACCCGTCGCTGGGGACCCCGGCCTCCCTCCGAGACGCAGGTCCTTCGACTGCGTAGGCCGCACAAAACGCGCCCTACTTCGCTCAGGATGACAGCTCTCTTTTGAAATGTACTTCAGAGACAGGACACTAGAGCGCTTCGGCCATTTCTTTGAGGATGGCCTCGGCGGCTTCGGCGGGGTCGGGAGCGTTGATGATGGGACGGCCGACGACCAGGTAGCTGGCGCCCTGGCGCAGGGCTTCAGCGGGGGTAGCGATACGCTTCTGGTCGCCGGTGTCAGCGCCGGCGGGGCGGATGCCGGGAACGACCAGGACGCCTTGGGGACCGGTAAGGGCGCGCAGGGAAGCGACCTCGTGTGGGGAGCAGACGAAGCCTCGAATTCCCGCAGCCAGGCCCATGCGGGCCAGCAACTCCACCTGGCTGGCTGGGGAACGCTCGACGCCAATGGCGCTCAACTGGGCCGAGTCCATGCTGGTAAGCACGGTGACGGCCAGCAGCTCAGGGGGATCGGAGAGGCCGTCCAGAGCGGCGCGGGCGGCGGCCAGCATGGCAGGACCTCCGGCGGCATGGACGGTCGTCATGCGCACACCCAACGCCGCGGCAGAGCTCACCGCTCCGGCGACGATGTTGGGAATGTCGTGGAGTTTCAGGTCAAGGAAGACGGAGTGGCGGCGCTTGAGCAGAGGCTCCAGGACGGCGGGACCGGCGGCCACGAAGAGCTTCAATCCCACCTTGAACCAGCCGCAGGTGTCCTGCAACCGGGCAACAAGGGCGCTGGCCGAGGCCGCGTCCGGTACATCGAGGGCCACGATAAGGCGGCGGCGCGCCTCTGCCATCGGGTCTGGGCGGCGGGGCGCCGGCGGCTTGGCGGAAACGAAGGTGGGGTTCAGCCGTTCCGGGATGGGCATAATTGAATCCTAAAGCATGCAGGTCCCCGGTATTCTCACGCACGCAATCGGGGAACTGCGCACGAGGCTGGCGATTTCATGGAGAAATCGCCAAACCTCATGCGGCCGCGGGGAAGCCGCGACTTAGAGCCGTTGGGGCCAGGGCCGGTAAGCCTCAGGCCTGGGCCGCCAACGGCGGGGCGGTGGGGACTTCGCGAATCCTGGACTGATCCTGCGCGGGCAGGAAGCGGGAGAGATAATCGATGGGGTCCTCGGCGGCGGCCATCTGGCGCAGGTGATACTTCCACACATCGGGCTTGATGGTGCGGCGGGTAAAGGGCTTGCGTGTGACGTAGGCCACGTCGCCCTGGGCGGTGACCCTGGGATAGGTGACGGAGGGCATCATGAAGCACATACGGGCGCCGCTCCGCCAGAAGCAGCGGGCGAAGTCGTGGGAGAAGAGCAGAGTGTAATGGCGGCCCCCCTCTGCCAGCAGCGTTAGGGCCTGCTCGGCGCCGGGCCAGATAGGCTGTACATGGGACACGAACCAGCGGCGGAACTCGAATCCGTTAAACTGGGCCTGATTGAGCAACAGTCGCAGCATCTCTTTGCGATTCATTTCACCGATCCTTCAAGCAAGAGAGAAATCCGGGGGTTAAGCGGCGCGTCGATGACGCCGCAAATATGACGGCAAAGGGTGAAGCATGTTGGAGCGTCTTCTGTTGTTGGTTAACGTCAAACAGGCGGGAGTTTCCTTTTTTCGAGAGCAAGAAGGAGAATTAAGGTTGAAGACAGGATCATTCTCGATGCGCGGATTGGGATGGGGCGTTGCATTGCTCGCCACGGCGAGCCTGGGTTGGGCTTCCGGGGTTCATACCAATCCCCTGAACAACGATCCCCTGGTCCGCGAGGCCTTCGATCACTTCTACCAGTTGGACTATGCGGGGACCGTGGAGAGGTTCGAGCGGTTTCACGCAGCACACCCGGGCGATCCGCAGGGAACGGTGCTGCTGCTGGACGCGGTGCTCTTTCAGGAACTCTACCGGCTGGACCTGCTGGACACGACCTTCTACGCCAACGATGGCTTCCTGACCGGGCGACATGCCACCGTAGAAGACCCAAAGGCGCGGGACCGCATCCTGGCCCTGGCCGACGAAACCATCCACGAGGCCGACTGGCGGCTGAGCAAGAACCAGAACGACGTGGACGCTCTCTATGCGCGGGGCTGGGCGCGGGCGCTGAAGTGTACCTACATTGCCATGGTGGAGCGCAGCTACGTGACGGGATTCAAGCTGGCGCTGGGGGCCAAGAACGATCACGAGCGCGTGCTGGAACTGGACCCGGAGTACGTGGACGCGAAGCTGGTGGTGGGAGTGTATGAGTATGTGGTGGGAGCGCTGCCGCTCCCGTTCAAGCTGTTGATCGGGTTTGCCGGGATGACGGGGTCAAAAACCAAGGGCCTGGAGATGCTGACCGATGACGGCAACCGTGGAGCGGTGACGAACGTGGAAGCCCGCACCACAATTGCGCTGTTCCTTCGCCGCGAGGCTCGATACAAAGAGGCCATCCAGGTGGTGCGAATCCTCAAGAACGAGTATCCCCGCGACTACCTGTTCAGCCTGGAAGAGGCCAACCTGCGCAAGGATGCGGGCGAGGGCATGGGAGCCGTCGACGCATACCGCGAGATTCTCGCCACCAACGCCAAGCCCGGCTATTACTATTCCGCGCGCATGGAACTGACCTACTTTGGCCTCGGCGACGCCCTGCGCGGGCAGCGGCACTACGCAGAGGCGGCGCAGTCCTACGAGCAGGCCGCGTGGGCTCCGAACGTGGGACCTGAACTCAAAATCCGGTCGCTGCTGGCCGCCGGAGAGTGCCACGACATGAACGGCGAGCGGCAACTGGCGCTCAGGGACTACCAGATGGCCATCGACGCCGGTCCCAACACCTCGCGTGCCGATACGGCGCGGAAATACCTGCGGACGGTCTACAGAGGGACCTAGCGAGTCCGAGCGGAGCGCATGGAACCGCGGACGCTTGGCTTCCGTATATTCAGGATGGATGGGGTTTGTGCAGGAGGGATCCATTATGGCTGTCTTTTGTCACCGATGCGGAACTGGATTGCCACCGAGCGCGCGGTTCTGCTCGAACTGCGGCGCGGTGATTCCCGTGGCGCAGGCAACGTGCTGCAGGCCGCTGGGTAGGCCGCTGGTTCGACCGCGTGTGGGCCGCCAGATTGCCGGGGTCTGCCTGGCGCTGGCGCAGTGCAACGGCTGGGATGTCGCCGTCGTCCGCATTCTGACTGTACTGGGATTCATCTTCACCAGCGGATTTGTGGGCGTGGCCTATGTGGCCGCCTGGATTGGAATTCCCGAGGAGCCTTTCGAGCTGCCGGGGGCGTATCCTCCTAATGTATGAACGGTTGGTACGAATCGGACGGAGCGAGGCTAGGTTTTCGCGATACCGGAGCGGGGCTGCCGGTGGTTTTTCTGCATCCCACGCCACTCGATCATGAGTATTGGCGTCCGCTTACCGAAGATCTGGCCGGCGTTCGCGCCATCGTTCCCGACCTGCGCGGCCACGGCAGCTCGGAGTTGGGCAAAACCCTGCCGGTAGGCGGCTTCGCGCGCGTTCCCGATGCCCCGGTGCTGACCATGGCGCAGTTGGCCTCCGACATTCTTGCCCTTCTGGATCATCTTCATGTGCCGGCGGCAGTTTTTGCCGGATGCTCGATTGGCGGCTATGTGCTGCTGGAGTTGTGGCGCAGGGCCCCGAAGCGGATGCGGGGGCTGGCGTTTGTCTGCTCCAAGCCGCAGCCGGACGCCGAGGTCAACCTGCTGAAGCGCGCGGAAAACATTGCGCAAGTGAGAGCCCAGGGCACGCGGGCGCTGTTCGACGGCATGGCGCAGAACCTGATCGGGAAAACGGCGCGCCTGCGCCGCCCTGAGATCGTGGCCGAGCTGAGGGCCCGCATGACGCTGACTCCGGAGGCCGCGGCAGCCGTGCAGGCTGGCCTCGCCACGCGGCCCGATTCCGGGCCCACCGTCGCTACCATCGGCGTGCCGGTGATGGCCATCGCCGGCGGCGAAGATACCACCGTGAGCCGGGCCGATATGAGAGTCTTCCGCGCCGCGCCGGGCGGGTGCGAGTTCCACCTGCTGCCCCACGCCGGCCACTTTGCCGCCTACGAGCAGCCGCGGAAGGTGGCCGCGCTGTTGGCGGAGTGGCTGCGGCAACTCGAGGCGTGAAGGCTCATCTCGATAGTGTCGTTTCGCAGGACCTGGCAATGGTGCAGTTTCCGGATAGCCGACCATCCGCCCGCAGCTAATGAATCCCGGCGACTTCTTCTCTCGAACTGGCCTATACTGAGCCACAAATTCATGAGCTACTACTGGGAAACGCATTGGACGAATCTCGCACTTTCTCCGACCTACGCCGGAGGGAACGCATAGAATTTGTCGGGGCCGGGCGCACAAACAGGAGGGTTTTAGAAATGGGAAGTAGGAGGAAATTGGGAAAGCTGAAGCCAACTAGCAAACTGACCGAGGGCGAGTGGGTACGGGAGTTGGAACACATAGATAATCAGCTGACCCACGTTCTCGACGTCTTCAATTTCCTTGAGGAGCTCTTCCGGCTCAGCAATGAAAGCGAGGCCGCGCTCGGTGCTTTCAATACAACCCCGTTGTTCTGGCACGTCTTTCGGGATTGCCTGCAAGAATCGATGTTTATGGGCTTGAGCAGGCTTTGCGACCCTTCATGCGATGCGGTCAATGTGAGGCGCGTGCTTGCGGGGGCGATGGACCACCCCGAGTTCTTCTCGGCAGAAGCTTTGAGGGGGAGGGTTGCGAAGCGGGGCCTGACGGAGAGTCTTGCGAATCATCTAATGGCAAGCGCTTGGGTGCCCGGCAGCGGGGCAGATTTCCAGTTCCTGAAGAAGGAGGTCACCTCCCATCTGGGTCGGATCGAGAAAATCTACTTGCCTATTAGGAACTCCTATTACGGGCACCGGCTGACCGGGATTGACGCCCGCGCGATGTTTGAAAGGACGGACAGGACGGAGCTTGGGGAGACCCTCGACATGTTGCGCCAGTTGGTGGCCGGGCTGCGGTTTTTCTATGACAACGGGATCAGACCTAGGGTGGACGTGCGCGGCACGAAGGCGCTCGACCTGACGCCGAGGCGCTTTTTCCGCGACGTGGTCAAGGCTGTCGCGGGCCGCGAGTTATAGATGGTCGCGCGGAGCACGCCGAGTGTGGAGCGGGGCAAGGCCGCGACATGGGAGGGGGACTCTTCCAGCGGTAAGTATGCGCGAACCAACGTAGACACAGGGACGCAATTCCCGAATCACCGGCAAACCGGAAACTGCACCACCACACAATCCCCTATTGGATCGAATGCCTCGTGATCATGCTGTAGGCTCATAAGAGAGACTTTCATTCCGGATGCCGACTTTGACCCTCTCTTCGCTTTCATCTTCGCGTCCCTTTCACTACCCCCAGCCGGGGAGCGCGCTTCATTGCGGCAAGGTTTCGCTCGAAGGTCTGGCCAGGCGCTATGGCACGCCGCTCTACGTATACTCGGCCGATCAGATCGTGGAACGGCTGGGCATGTTTCAGCAGTCGTTTCACGGCCGCGAGCACTTGGTTTGCTACTCGGTCAAAGTCAACTCGGCGCTGGCCATTCTCAAGCTGCTTGCCGGCCGCGGGGCGGGTTTCGATATCGTCTCCGGCGGCGAGCTGGAGCGGGTATTGGCTGCCGCGCCCGAAGCTGTGGACCGGGTGGTCTTCTCCGGCGTGGGCAAGACAGCCGGCGAGATCGACCTGGTGCTGAAGGCCGGAATCCTGGAAATCAACGTGGAGAGCGAGGCGGAACTGGAGCTGCTGGCCGCGCGCGCGGCCAAGCTCAAAAAGAATGTGCGCTTCGGCCTGCGCGTGAACCCCGACGTCTCAGCCGAGACCCATCCCTACATCTCCACCGGCCTGCGCGAGCACAAATTCGGCGTGGATATACGGCAGGCGAAGAGGATTTACAAGAGCGTGGCCGGCAACCGCTGGCTTGAGCCCTACGGGGTTAGTTTCCACATCGGGTCACAGATTCGCTCGGCTGAACCCTTTGGCGCGGCCATGGAGCGGATCGCCAGGCTGTTGCGGCAACTCAAGCGCGAAGGCATCGCGCTCCAGGCCGTCGATGCCGGCGGCGGGCTGGGGATCGACTACCACGGCGGCAGCTTTGACGCGGCGGCCAAGGTACGGGAGTACGCAGCAGCTATCGAGCAGGCGCTGGACGGCTTCGAGGGCCGGCTGCTGCTGGAGCCGGGGCGCTTCATCGTGGCCCAGGCCGGGGTGCTGGTGGCGCGGGTGCTTTATGTCAAGCGCAACGGCAACAAGACCTTCGTGATTACCGACGCGGCCATGAACGACCTGATCCGGCCGGCGCTCTACCAGGCTCATCACGAGATTGTGCCGGTAAGGCCCAGGGCGGGGAAGTCACGGACCGTGGACGTGGTGGGGCCGATCTGCGAGTCGGGGGACTTCTTCGCGCACGACCGCAAGCTGGGGCCCGTCAAGCCCGGCGATCTGGTGGCGCTGCTCGATGCCGGGGCCTATGGGATGGCGGAAAGCTCGAACTACAACAGCCGCCTGCGTGCGGCGGAGGTGCTGGTCGAAGGGACGAAGGCCCGGCTCATCCGCCGGCGGGAGACGATGGCCGATCTGCTCGCGCCGGAGATGGCACAAGCGGACCACTGATCTTCTCTGTAGTAGATTATGAAACTCGGACTATCTCCGGCCCGTCCTATGAAGATGTATCGCGGAGGATTTCAGTGATGCAATTTGGATTGAAGGCTGTGTGCGCCCTGGTCATGGCGGGACTGGCGCTGGGGCTGGCTACAACTGTTTATGCGGACTCGCTGAAGGTGAAGACCGCGCAAGGCAAGGTACGCGGCAAGACCATCAACGACGGCAAGGTCAAGGCGTTTCTGGGGCTGCCCTATGCGGCCCCTCCGGTGGGCGATCTGCGCTGGAAGGCGCCCGAGCCGCCGGTCCGATGGAAGGGCGAGCGCGACGCGACGCAGTTTGGCGCGCACTGCGCTCAGGGCCATGTCTTTGACGACATGATCTTTCAGGACAGCGCGAACAGTGAGGATTGCCTCTTTCTGAACGTCTATTCGCCCGCCGGCGCCAAGGCAAAAAGCAAGCTGCCGGTGATGTTCTGGATTCACGGCGGCGGCTACTCGGGCGGCGCCAGTTCTGAGCCGCGGCATAATGGAGACTTTCTGCCACTCAAGGGCGTGGTGCTGGTCACCATCAACTACCGGCTGGGCGTCTTCGGCTTTCTGGCCGCGGCCGACCTGGCGAAGGAGGGCGACGGCGCAGCGGGCAACTACGGCATGATGGACATGGTCGCAGCCCTCCAGTGGGTCAAAGCCAACATCAAGAAGTTCGGCGGCGATCCGGAGAACGTAACCATCTTCGGCGAGAGCGCCGGCTCTTTGGCGGTGAGCACGCTGATGGCCTCTCCGGCGGCACGGGGGCTCTTCCAAAAGGGCATCGGCGAGAGCGGCGCGGCCTTCAGCGAAACGCTGCCAACCGACACCCTGGAAGCGCGCGAAAAACAAGATGCGGAGTGGGTTGCTTCGTTGGGAGTGACTACACTGGCGGAATTGCGCGCGCTGCCAACGGACAAGGTCCTGGATGCGGCTAAAAACAAGAAGGGCGGCTTTTGGCCCGTTGTCGACGGCAAGTTCCTCACCGAGCAGGTGACCGACACCTACGCCGCGGGCAAACAGGCCCATGTGCCGTTGCTGGCCGGCTGGAATCGCGACGAGGGCAGCTTCTTTGCCATGCGCCCGGTGACCGCGGAGCAGTTCAAGGGCATGATTGGCGGCCTCTATAAGGAGCGCGCCGCCGAATTCCTCACGCTCTACCCCGCCGACAACGACGCGCAAGCTCTGCGTTCGGCCATCGACTACGGCAGTGATAACTTCATCGCCTTTGGCACCTGGAAGTGGATCGAGGCGCACCGCAAGACGGGTGAGGCGCCGGTCTATCGCTATCACCTGGAGCTGGCCGCGCCGCCAAGCAAGTATCACCCCGGCTCGTTCGCCTTCCACTCCGACGACATCGAGTACGTCTTCGGCACGCTGGACACTCGCCCCGGCGCGGTATGGCGGCCCGAGGACCGCAAGCTGAGCGAACAGATGATGAGCTACTGGACCAACTTCGCCAAAACCGGCGATCCCAACGGACCGGGACTGCCGGAGTGGCCGAAGTATGACAAAGACGACTCGCTCCTCCACCTGGACAGCACCATCACCTCCGGCCCGGACACGCTGCGCCCGCGGTATGAGTTCCTGCTGAGGGGGATGCCGCCGATGCATTTCTAGGCAACTGGTGTGGCGGGGGTCTTGCCGCCGGGCAGGCCCCCACACCGGATGGGGATTACCAGTCAAATGGCAAACGTCTGAAGGGCGTCCGGCTGAGGCGATCAAGGTTGAAATCGAGGCCGTTTTCAGCTCTAGCCGGACGCGGCAACCCCGGAACAGCTTCAGCTTGAAGGGGTTTCGGCCTGTCACAACTCCCTGTACCCGGGATGCCCGAGAAAGCCCAAATGTGTGATAGATCAGAGCCGAAATGTGAAATTCTGAAAGATTTTGTTATTAAAGTGCGTAGTTCGCATAATTTTCTGTTGAAAACGCGGCCGAAACGTGGTTACAATTGGCTCTTCCTCAGAATTATCTGTTGGTTTGGAGGTCATGGAATCCTTGGTTTTCGAGGTTTGCCCCCATGGTCTGCCCGATGTGTCAATCAGTTGCGTTGTCCATTATTCCGGCGGAAATCCGTCTTTATCGCAACGGCCCGCGTACTCTGAGCCATCCGCCCATAACGCCTTCGCCGGATGTACAGGTGTGCCTGGATTGCGGCTGGTCGGAGTTCTCGATTCCACGATCCTGGCTTTCGGCGGGATGGCTGCGCTCGCTGCGTCCACAGGCCATCCCCCCGAGGGAGGTTGAAATTGAGCCCTCGGAAGCGACCGCCCTGGTATCGTAGAGCGGCGTTTCGGCTGGGCCGGAATGGACCGCTGCTTCCGGTGGACGGAGTGGTTCGCCGGCGTTTCGTCGATCGCCTGGTTGCAAAGATCATATTGTGCACAAAAAGGCCCCCAGCCGAAGCTGGAGGCCTTTTGTGATTGCGCCGAAGGCGCGTACGCCTGCGCCTAAAGCGGTACCTTTTCCAATGGCGCGATAAACCCGATGCCGGGAATGTCGAGCTTGTGCAACTGTTGATCGCTGGTAATGAATAGATCCACGCCAAAGTGAGCCGCACAGGCCAACTGGATTGCATCCGCGCAGCGCAGGTTGTGAGTAGCGCGTAAGGTTGCAAACCGCCAGGCAACCTGGGCGTCAAAGCTGATGACGTCCGCCGTGGACCGGATGGCACGGTCGTACTGCTCGATCAAAGACGCCTGTCCGAGTTTGGTGGGCTTCACCAGAATTTCTCCGAGCGTCATGGCCGAGGTTACGATCCGGTCTCCGCGCTCCAGCATCCGCCGGCGGATTTCGAGCATTCGGCTGCGGTTCGGCTCGATACCTTCGAACATATAGATGAAGATGTTGGTATCGAAGAAAATCCGAGTTGATCGGCTCATGCGGGTTCTTCCCGGCGCAGGTTCTCGACGTATTCGTCGGCGTGTTCATCGGCCCAGATGTGCTTGCCGGAGCCGATCAGGCGAATCAACGGATCATCCTCCCAGTTGATCGGCGTATCGGGAATATGCGTTTCCTTGCTCCATCTTTCGTACCAATCGAGCAGGGGCTGGTACTCTGCGGGTAGCTTATCTTTCTCCGGTAATGCTTTTGACGGCTTCCGAGGTTGAATTCTGTCTGGATGGACATCATCCCCCGTCCGATAGAGCCTTCTGTATCCAGGCCTGGTTTCATAGAGCAACCGATATGCGCCCCCTTGTAGCTGGGACGGATTCTTGCGTTTGCGTGAACGCTCCTTATTCGCCACACAATGGGAACTGATATGTGCGGGCAAAGAATTTGAGTGCTTGCCGCGGGGAAGACCTTCCATCAGAAAACGAGCCCGTATTTCATCTTCTGTAAAATCTTCGCGATTCTCATTTTCGCGGTGAAGGAGCGCCGTCGCGATCCAAACCCCGTCTGCGAGCAAAACTGCTGATTCCAAAGTTGATTCCATCGATTATTTCTCCTCTCACTGTCCTTTTGTGGTTAATACAAAGAACGATAGGATAACCCAATGAAACAAATCTATTCTGTCGGAATTGTTTTGTCAAGCAAAAAAGGCCCCCAGCCGAAGCTGGAGGCCTTTTTGTTATTGCTTTTGCGCCGAAGGCGCGGTCGGCCGCGCCGCAGGTGCTTAGTACATGCCGTCCATGCCGCCGCCGCCGTGGCCGCCGCCCGGGGCCGACTTGGGCTCCGGAATCTCGACCACCAGCGCTTCCGTGGTCAGCAGCAGACCGGCGATCGAGGCCGCGTTCTGCAACGCCGTGCGGACAACCTTGGTGGGGTCGATAACGCCGGCCTTCACCAGGTCCTCGAACTTGTTGGTCAGGGCATTGAAGCCGTAGTGCGGGTTGAAGGTATCTTTGTCCTTGGCTTTGCCCTCGATAACCCTGGCCGCCACCACCGCGCCCTCTTCGCCGGAATTGGCGACGATCTGGCGCAGAGGCTCTTCGAGCGAGCGGCGAACGATGTTGGCGCCGATCTTCTCGTCGCCTTCCAGGGTCTTGATGAGCGCGTCTACCGCCGGAATGGCGCGCACCAGCGCCACGCCGCCGCCGGGGACGATGCCTTCCTCGACCGCCGCGCGGGTGGCGTGCAGGGCGTCCTCAACGCGAGCCTTCTTCTCCTTCAACTCGGTCTCAGTGGCCGCGCCCACCTTGATGATGGCCACTCCGCCGACCAGCTTGGCCAGCCGCTCCTGGAGTTTTTCCTTGTCGTAATCCGAGGTGGTCTTCTCGATCTGCGAGCGGATCTCCTTCACCCGGCCTTCGATCTCGCTGGACTTGCCGGCGCCGTCGACGATGGTGGTGTTGTCCTTGTCGATGGTGATGCGCTTGGCCTTGCCCAGGTCCTCGATCTTGACGCCTTCCAGCTTGATGCCCAGGTCCTCTGTGATGGCCTTGCCGCCGGTGAGGATGGCAATGTCGCCCAGAATGGCTTTGCGGCGGTCGCCGAAGCCGGGCGCCTTCACGGCAGCCACATTGAGCGTGCCGCGCAGCTTGTTCACCACCAGCGTGGCCAGCGCCTCGCCCTCAACGTCTTCCGCGATAATCAAAAGCGGCTTGCCGCCGCGGGCAACCTGCTCCAGCAGAGGCAGCAAGTCCTTCATGGCGCTGATCTTCTTTTCGTAGATCAGGACATAGGGCTCTTCCAGCACTACTTCCAACCGCTCGGCGTCGGTCACGAAGTAGGGGCTCAGGTAGCCGCGGTCGAACTGCATCCCATCGACCGTTTCCAGGCCCGTGTGCATCGTTTTCGACTCTTCGATGGTGATCACGCCGTCTTTGCCCACAACCTTGACTGCTTCGGCGATAATGTCGCCGATCTCCTGGTCGCCGTTGGCCGAGATGGCGCCCACCTGGGCCACGGAACCCTCGTTGACGGGCTTGGAGAGCTCGCCCAGGGCGCCGCCCTTGGTCCACTTGCCGTCCTTGTCGAGGGTGCCGATGATGGCATCCACGGCCTTCTCGATGCCGCGCTTGAGAGCCGTCGGGTTGGCCCCAGCGGCTACGGTCTTGACACCTTCGCGGAAGATGGACTGGGCCAGAACGGTTGCCGTCGTGGTGCCGTCTCCGGCCACGTCGCTGGTCTTGGAGGCCACTTCCTTGACCAACTGCGCGCCCACGTTCTCCAGCGGATCCTTAAGCTCGATCTCTTTGGCCACCGTTACCCCATCCTTGGTGATGGTGGGGGAACCGAACTTCTTTTCAATCACAACGTTCCGGCCTTTGGGACCGAGCGTCACCTTCACGGCGTCCGCCAGCGTGTTCACGCCGCGCAGGATCGCCTGACGGGATTCTTCACCGTGCAAAATCTGCTTTGCCATGTCTTGAATTCTCCGAATTCAGCTTCTAGCTGCTAGCTTCTAGCTCTCAGCCCAAAGCCTATGATTTGAAATGCCAATTTCTTTTGCCAGCGTTGCAAAAGCTAGAAGCTAGAAGCTAGTAGCTAGAAGCTGACAGAACTTACTTCTTGATGATGCCGAGGACTTCTTCCTCGCGCATGATCAGGAACTCCTCGCCATCGATCTTGATCTCGTTGCCGGAGTACTTGCCGAAGAGGATCTTGTCGCCTGCCTTCACGTCCAGGGGGAAGACCTTGCCCTCGTCGTTGGACTTGCCCTTGCCCACGGAGATGACTTCGCCCTCCTGGGGCTTTTCCTTGGCGCTGTCAGGGATGATGATTCCACCGCGAATGGTTTCGCCCTCTTCCAGACGGCGGACGAGGATGCGGTCGTGGAGCGGGGTGAATGTGGTCGCTGCTGTCGTTGTTGCCCTTGCTTTGCTTGCGGTGTCTTGGAGGTGCTTTGTGATGGGACCAACTGGGGTTGCTGCGGTCTTTTCTGCCATTGCTTCGCTTCTCCTTCACACGCGAACAGGGTTGGAGCCCCAGCCGCGGATTTGAGTGGTTTTTGGGAAAAAAGCCTCGGAAATGACTCAGTGCGGCCCACCGCTGCGGGCTGCAGTTCTGCCCGAGCAGTTCCACGAGCAGGGTGCTAGCACTCTCGCCTTCCAATTGCTAACGATAGGGGAGTTGGCGCGCGTTGTCAAGTGGGGATCGCTAAAATATGAGTGCTATTCACTCATAAAGTATGATTGCACGGGTGGATGTGCAAGAGGGCTGCCCCCGAATCTCGTTCCTTGACAAGCCGGCGCCCATTGCCGCTCACTGGATGTAGCAATCATGCACAACAGCGAACGCCGTCTGTGGACTTTGTGGCTCAGCTTTCCGCTGGCCGTTCTCCTCGCCGCCGCCAGTCTCGGCGGACTATTGTTTTCATCCGTATATTCCGCTGAAAGGAGGCTCCAGGCGGCTCAGGCCGCCGGTAACGACGCAGGAAACCTGGTGGCCATTGTGCCTTTCCTGACGATCGCCGCCATTTTGGCGCTACGTGGCTCTATCACGGCGCCTGGTCTGGACGGGAACCCTCGTCTACCTGATCTACGTTTTCCTCGGATACACATTCGGCCTCCACTTCAACGTCATGTTTCTGGCCTACTGCGGCATTCTGGGCCTCAGCTTCTACGCCCTCGTAGGAAGTCTTCCGGCTCTGCCGATAGCGGAGATTGCCCGCCGGTTCGGTGCGCGGGCTCCGGTGAAAGTAACGGCCGTTCTTCTCCTGTTGATGTCCCTGGGCACTGCTTACCACTGGCTGGCCGAGATCGTTCCAGCCCTTCTTGCGGGCCAGGCGCCGCAGACCGTGCGCGATTCCGGCAGCTTCACGGAGCCGATCGCGGTTCTGGATCTGGCCTTCTGGGCGCCGGCCTCCATGCTCGCCGCCATCCTGCTGCTGCGGCGCAATCCGCTGGGTTTCGTCCTCGGCCCGGTGCTGCTGACCTTTCTTTCCCTCAGCAGCCTGATGCTGGTTCCCATGGGAATGGCGATGGACCTGCGCGGCTTTAAGGTGGGTCATACCCTGTATGCGATCGCCCTGGGGATCGCTGCGGGCAGCGCCGTTCTGCTGGCGCTCTGGTTGCGGGAGAGCAAGCCGGAGATGCCATCGAGGTAAAGCAATTGCCGTCCACACGGCATCCACGGATGATCTGCTCCGCTGGCATTGCGCCGGGTATGCGAGGCCCCGAATTCCGGAGGTCCCGAGTTCTGCCGAACCATTTACAATGATTCCCATGCACCACCGTTCTCTCTTTCGTCTCTGCGTCGTCGTAGCCGGATTCGGTCTGGCCGCCAGCTCGCTCGCGGCCGGCGCCCAACAGGACACCACCAGGCGTGGCCGCAAGTACAAACCTCCTCCGCCCACGGCACGGATTGAAGTCACCATCCTGCGCGATTTCAATGGCAAGCCCATCGAGAACGCCGCAGTCGTCTTTCATCCCATGGCGGGCGAGAAGGACAAGGGCAACATGGAGCTGAAGACCAATGAGGACGGCAAGACCGTCATCGACGTGCTGACCATCGGCGACACGGTGCGGCTGCAGGTGATCGCCGCCGGTTTTCAGACTTACGGGGAGGATTACAAGATCGACAAGGCCGAGATGGCCATAGAGATCAGGTTGAAACGGCCGGGCGAACAGTACTCCATTTATAAGAGTCACGCCGCCACGCCGGACGCCGGCAAGAGCGCGGGTGGGGATAAGACAGCGAATCCGGACAAAGATGCAGCTCCGGCCAAGGATGCGGCCTCGGCCCCATCCAAGGACAAGCCGGCCGGCTCCGCCGACCAACCGGACGGGCAGCCCAACCAGCCGCAGCCAAAGTAGGATTGGCAGGACTGCGGGCGGGCCATCGCTCCAGAATTGTTTTTGGGATCGTTGTTTGACCTGTGATGCCAACTCAACTTCTCAGCGGCAAATCGGCACTAGTCACCGGGGGCGCGCGGCGCATTGGACGCGGGATTGCGCTCGTTCTCGCCCAGGCCGGGGCGGATGTGGCCATCACCTACCGGAACTCCGAAGCCGAGGCCGCGCAAACTGCCCACGAGATCGAGTCTCTCGGGCGCCGCGCTCTGGCGGTGAAGTGCGATGTGCGCTCGGAAGCCTCGGTGCGCCGCGCGATAGCCGCCACAACCGGCTGCTTTGGGCGGCTGGACGTAGTGGTCAACAACGCAGCCGTCTTTGAGCCGGTCCATCTGGAGGGCATCACGCTGGATCAATGGGATGCGGTCTTCGAGACCAACGCGCGAGGGCCGTTTCTGGTCGCGCGGGAGGCATTGCCGCATCTGCGCACCGCCGAGGGAAGAATCGTGAACATCGGGTCCTTGGGAGGGATGAAAGCCTGGGCCGGACACGGCCACTATTGCGCCTCCAAGGCCGCGCTGCACATGCTGACGCAAGCGATGGCCAAGGCCTTTGCTCCCGAGGTGAGCGTCAACTGCGTGGCACCGGGGTGGATCAATGTGAGCGATCCGACTGGTCTGACTGAACCGGATGCCCGCGCTGGGGACGAGGCCCGCAGTTTTGCTGCCCGGACGCCGATGCGGCGCAATGGGACGGCGGAAGATGTAGCCCAGGCCGTGCTCTTCTTTGCCGCGGGGCCGCACTTTGTCACCGGCCAGATTCTGGCCGTGGATGGCGGGTTGGGGCTGGTTTAGTGGGGCGTGGGCCTGGGGCCGGCCGGGAAGCGGCTGGCATCGAACTTCAGCGGCACATGCTCCAACAGGCCCAGGGGTTCGGGCTGGGCGGGCCACGGGGCTCCCTTGACGGCGGCCAGGGGATTGGTGACACACAAGCGCTGCGCCGTCTCCTCGCCGAAACGCCGGGCCACGTAGTCATAACCCTTTTTCAAATGCGGGGGGCGCCGCTGGGGATGGTGCGCGTCGGTGGCCAGAAAGTGAATCCAGTTGCGCTCCAGCAACTCATTCGAGAAGGCCTCGGCGACAGGGCCAAAACGGCCATAGAGCGCCGCGGAGGTCACCTGGACCAGACAGTCTCTGCGCATCAGGTCCGCCAGCATTTCCGGCTGGCGCTGCAACACGGGGTTGCGTTCCGGGTGGGTGACAATCGGCGTGTAGCCAACGGCCTGCAGCCGGAATATGGCTTCGTCCAACTGCGGAGCGATGGTCATGTTAGGAAACTCGATGAGCAGGTATCCTTTGCCGTTGATTGAGTACCTGAGCGGGTGTTCCTGCGCGTCGATGATGTTATTCGCGCTCAGGTGGAAGTCGCAGCCCAGGCTCAGCTCGACGACGCCCTTCAGCAACCCGCGCAACCAGGACAGGCGTTCGGCGATCACCGCATCCTGATAGGGAAAGCGGTCGCTTGCATGGGGGGTGCAGACGATGTGCGTTACGCCCTCGCGCGCGGCCTCGTGGGCCATGGCCAGGGAGGTCTCCAGATCGGGCGGCCCGTCATCCACCCCGTAGATCAGATGCTGATGTATGTCGATCAATGTGTTCCGTCTTCCAACAGCGCATCAAGACTTCAATGCGTTGCCAGAGCCTCGACCATGGAGGCAAAAATCTTCCAGCCGCCGGTTGAACCCAGCAGTTGCTCGCTTGACCGATCGGGGTGGGGCATCATCCCCAGCACGTTTCTTTTAGCGTTCAGGATGCCTGCAATGTTGCTCAGCGACCCGTTGGGATTCGCTTCCGGCGTGATCTCGCCCTGGAGCGTCGCGTAACGGAAGGCGATCCGGTCCTCGGCCTCAAGTCGATGCAGCTCATCCGGCGTGCAGAAGTAGTTGCCTTCCATGTGCCCGATTGGCATTTGCAGCACGTCGCCCTTGGCGAGTTGGTTCGTAAATGGACTATCGGTGGTTTCGACGCGCAGATGCACCTGCTTGCAGATGTACTTGAGGCCGGCGTTGCGCATCAGCGCGCCGGGCAGCAATCCGGCCTCGGTCAGAATCTGGAAGCCGTTGCAGATGCCCAGCACCAGGCCGCCTCCGCCGGCAAAGCGCTGCACCGCCTGCATGACCGGCGAAAAACGCGCGATGGCGCCGGTGCGCAGGTAATCGCCGTAGGCAAAGCCGCCGGGAACCAGGACCGCATCCACTCCGGCCAGGTCCTCTGAGTCGTGCCAGAGAAAGGTGACAGGCTGGCGGGCCACTTCGGCAATCACATGGAATGTGTCGTGGTCGCAGTTGGAACCGGGAAAAACCAGCACCCCGAATTTCATGCATTCAGGTTATCAGTTTTCGCGGCTGCAAGGCTATGAGCGATGTGGCGGTCTCACCAGCCAAACGGCTCGCTTTTTCCGCCTGCGGCGGGCGCCGCGCGCAACTCCCCGGCGGCACCGGACGTTCCTGCGATTACCGGGACATTCTGACAGACACCTCTTTGCAGACATTGCCAGTCCGGAATCCGGGTGTGCCGGGGGGCACTTTTCCGCAGGGGATTCGCCACGTTGGAGGTGGCGATCCCGACACCGGCCGTTTCTCTGCGCTACACGACCGGGTCCATCGATGTTTGATTGCGTGTTGAAGAAATTAATTCTGGAACGAGCGCAACATTCGGTCGGTCGCTGTGTTTGCGCCGGTAAGGGGTTGTTAAAGTGCGATATTGCATGATTTTCTTGACAGTCCCAGGGCCTTGATTTACGTTGTTGGGCTGGTAGAA
>DATFYK010000094.1:0-4629 GCA_035315085.1 Occallatibacter sp. | reverse complement strand
CGCGCTGCCGGCCGCGCCACGCAGGGCGTCCGCCTGCTGACCCTGGAGCCGGAAGACAAGGTGGCCGCCGCGGTCATCATTCCGCCCGATGAGCTGAACGGCAACGGCAACCACGACGAGCCGACGCTGTTGCAGTAAGGACTGCGCGTTCAGCGATACGCACAGGTCTCAAATGCGAGACCGGGCGCCCACCTTGAAGAGATTCACAGCCTCTTCAGCTTGTCCTCCAGATCCGGGATGTAGCTTACCTGGGCGTCGGGCTCCAGTTGGCGGGCAGAGGCGATTGCCGCCTGCCAGGCTTGGCGGGCTTCGTCCTTCTGGCCGAGGGTGGCGGCGATGTCACCCAGAGCGGTCTGGCTGATGATCTCCTCGGGGTCGATGGCTACGGCTTCAAGGGCAAGAGGCAGGGCCTCGGCAGGTTTGCCCGCGGCCAGCAGCTCGTTGGCGCGCTGGGCACGGCTGAGAGCGGCGGCCTGGTTCATCGGCAAGTTGCCGTGGTAGACGAGTACGCCATAGTCGATCATCTCGTCCGGTTGGAGCGATTGGAAGACGGTGTAAGGATTCAAGCGGCTGCTGGGCCATTCGCAGCCGCTCAGGTCGCCGGCGCTGATGAGCACAGCCCCGTGAATCTCCGGCGGAACGATGTCTGAGCCGCCCAGCCATAAGGTATCGATGTTGGGCAGGGCGTGGCAGCGGATCCCGTAAACGGCGGGGTCGATCTCGGGGCGGGCGAAATAGGCGAACCAGCATTCTTCGCCGGGGTGACGGTCCTGCCACTCCTTGACCTGGAAAAGCTGCTGGGCCCAGTCCACGTTGGCGTCACTGAGCAGGTTGTGGACGTTGGCGGGTCCACCCCAGGCTTCGTTGGCGTAAGGAATGTAGTTGGGGAAAGCCGCCAGCGACGACGCGATGTGAGCGAGGACGAGCGCCGCCCCAACCCACGCCCAGCGCCTGCTGTAAGAGGCCAGGGCCGTGATGCCGCCCGCTACCAGAATCAAGGTGAAGGTATCGGCCGGTAAAAGGTGCCGCGCGCCGATGTTCATTCCCGCCAGGATGGCGACCAGCAGATAGAAGCACGCCGGAATCAGCAGGAAAGCCAGCTCGCGGCCCTTGCGCAGGCGGCCGGTGAGGATGGCGAAGGCAGCCAGCGCAATGAGAGCCAGCATGCCCAGGGTGGTTTTAATGAGAATCACGGCGGGGAAGTACCACCACCGCCCGTGAGCGTAGACCTTGCCGAAGATGAAGGTGGGGTAGAACTCGGCCATGCGCTCCACATCGACGAGTCCCATCAGGTAGGACTCGGGCAGCAGGTGCAGGTGGGCAATGGCCATGACCGCGGCGGCATCGAAATGGCTCAGCGGCGCGACGTAGTCTGCCAGTGAAGTGCTGAGCGTCAGGCCAGCGGGCCGCGCGGCGTAGCGGAAGCTATAGAAGGCCCATAGCACGAGCACCCCTACAACAACGATGGCCGCGAAGGCGCCGCTCAGCCGCAGTGTCATTCTTCCGCGCGTTCCTTTGGGCGCGGTCAGAATCTCCCAGCCGATGAGCAATAGCAGCATGGGAGCGAGCAGAATTCCTGAGTGCTTGGTGGCCAGAAGGAGGCCGGCAGCCACACCGGCCAACAGCAGTCGCAGGAGAGTTGGCTCCTTCACATAGCGATAGAAACCGTAAATGCCGGCCAGAAAGAAGAGCGTTACGCCCATGTCGGTTGTGACCAGCGCCGAGTGGGCGATGATGTTGGGGTCGAAGACGGCCAGAATTAGAGCGATCATCGCGGCGGGCGTGCCAAACCACTCGCGGGCGGCAATGAAGACCAGGAGCGTGAGCGCCAGGGCCAGGCTGCCAACCACCAGCCTCATCCGGAAGACCAGGTGTTGGCTTGCGCCGTCGTTGCGGGCCAGAAAATCGCGGCCGTTCAGATAGGCTTCGGCTTTGAAGTCGCGCCGGTGCAGCGGCGGAACCCAGAGGGCGCGGCCGAAAAGGGGAAGCGCGGCCAGCAGCTTGACCAGCGGCGGGTGTTCGGGATTCAGGCCGTAGTCGCCTGTGTGACCCATCATGTAGCCGGCGAAGATGTGATCGTCTTCGTCGAAGGTGAGCGACTCGCGATGGACGACGAGAGCCATCTGCGTTGCCTGTACAGCCAGCAAAACGATGACCGCCACCCATACCCATCTTTCTGCAACCCTCACGGCGGTTGGGACTCCTTGATGATGCGGATGTCAACCATTGTAGATGGTTACGCTTGTGTGGGACATTGGGCGCTGAGTAGCCGGCTCACAGGCTCCAGTTATCGGACGAAGGCGCATCTGGCCAGGTACTGTGAAACGCAGGCGGATGCGCCTAAACTGAAGATGCTCTGGATTCTCCGCACGCTCCTTCATGTGGCGGACTGTGTTGATTGGTCTTGTGCTGGCTGCACTTTCTGTGACCTCAGCCAATGGTGCGCCGGTTCCCCCTGCGCAGACGCACAAAAACGCCCCGGCCGCGACAACCTCCCACAATAGAACGCAACGCATGGCAGCCCATGCGATGAGGCGAACGGCGATGCCGCCGCCGCTGCGCGGGAGCTACGAATCGCTGGCGCGGCAAAACCAGAAGTCGGAGGCTGACGGCCTGGAGCGGATCGAGGATGAGGACGATCTCGAGGATCGCATTGCGCGCAACATGCTGGTGCCGGTGCCGGCCTCCGCGGCGCTGGCCGTGAACGGCAACCTGCCCGGGAACTACCGCTATTGCCGGCCGTGGACGGCGCTGTTTCTCTCCGACCTGGCGCGCGCCCATGCGGCCCAGTTCCACCGGCCGCTCGAGGTCAGCTCGGCGGTGCGGACGGTCGAGTACCAGAAGCGGCTGATGGAAACCAATGGGAATGCGGCGGCGGCCGAGGGCGACATCGTCAGTCCGCATGTGACGGGGGCGACCATCGACATTGCCAAGCAGGGACTGAGCCGGCAGGAGGTGGGCTGGATGCGGAGCCGGCTGCTGGCGCTGGAACAGGCCGGCAAGATCGACGTGGAGGAGGAGTTCCAGCAGTCCTGCTTCCACATTACCGTCTACAGAAGCTACGTGCCGCCCATGCCGGCACGCAGGGCAGGGCAGCAGACGACCGGACAAGGCAAGGCGGGGCAGCGCACGCAAGCGCGGCCCAGGACGGAGCCGCAAAGACCCGATGCCTCCGCCGGGATTGCTTCGCGGGGGCTGTAGAGGCCGCGCTTCTGCCGGCTCCCGGCGCGTCAATGGAAATTCATTGTGCCTTTTGCGCCCATCAAGGTTACAATCGCGAACAGGCCGGAAAGAGGCTTAGCGAAAGGCGGAATCATGAGCGAGTTAGAAGTTCAACCGGCGGCCGGGTCAGCCCCCGAGGGCTCCGGTCTGTCCCAGTGGCAGCGCGTTGCGAACACATTCGCCGCGCCGTCGAAGACCTTTGAAGACATCAAGCGCGGCAACAGGAGCTGGTGGCTGCCGTTCTTGATCCTGATCGTGGCCAGCTACGTGCTGTTTGCCGCCATCACGTTCAAGATTGGCTGGACGCAAGTGGCGGAGAACGCAATTCACCTCAATCCAAAGTCGGAGGAGCGCTTGGCGCAGGCCACGCCGGAAGCGCGCGAGATGACAATGAAGTGGACCCAGTACGGCATGGAGGGTAGCTTTGCCGCCAGCCCGATCCTGGTGTTGATCTTTGCTGCCGTCGTGTCGGGCGTTCTTTTGGGCACCATCAATTTCGTGTTTGGCGGCAAGGCCACATTCGGAAGCGTTTTTGCCGTATGGATGTTTGCCAGCCTGCCGTCGATTGTCAAATCCCTGCTGGGGGCGGTTGTGATCTTCGCCGGGACGGCGCCAGAGTCCTTCAATTTGAATAACTTTGCGCCCACCAGCGTGGGAGCCTTTCTGAATCCGCTGGAGACCAATGCGGCCCTTTACAGGCTGGCCAGCGCGCTGGACGTGACTTCCATCTGGTATTTGGCGCTGATGGGAATAGGACTTGCGGCTGTGGCGGGAGTGAAGCGCACCTCCGGCTATATCGCGGTTTTCGGATGGTGGGCGCTCATTGTATTGATCGGCGCGGGCTGGGCGGCGGCTTTCAGCTGAGATCGTCTCTCAACCTCAAATGGAAAAGGGCGCTCATCCCGAGGGTGAGCGCCCTTTGTTCGTACATTTTTGAAAAGCCAGCAGCCAGAAGCTGCGTTACTCCGTCCAGCGGCGCATGATGAGCGTGGCGTTGATGCCGCCGAAGCCGAAGGAGTTGGAAAGGGCTACGTCGAAGCTGTGGGCGATGGTCTTGTTGGGCACGTAGTCCAGGCGGCACTCGGGGTCCACGTTGTCAAGATTGGTGGTGGGCGGAAGCTGCTGGTTGACCAGCGCCAGCACGGTGATGCCGGCTTCCAGTCCGCCCGCGCCGCCCAGCAGGTGGCCGGTCATGGACTTGGTGCCGCTGATCTTGAGCTTGTGGCTGAGGGCGTGCTCGCCAAAGACCACTTCGATGGCCCGCGATTCGTTGCCGTCGCCGGCCGGCGTGGCCGTGGCGTGGGCGTTCACATAACCCACCTCTTCCGGGGCGATGCCGGCGTCTTTGAGGGCCGCCCTCATGCTGCGCTGGGCGCCTTGGCCCTCGGGGGCGATGCCCGTGATGTG
>DATFYK010000093.1:0-58147 GCA_035315085.1 Occallatibacter sp. | reverse complement strand
GATCTCTTCGATGATCCCGGCCAGTGGACGGGTTCCGTTGATGTCCTCGAGGATGCGGCTGCGCCGCTGTTCGAGGACAGCCAAGGAGGCGGTTTGGCGGCGCACCCTGTGCTCCAGGGCCCAACCTCTGCCGATTACGGCGAAGACAATCAAAATCAGCGCGCAGACGACGAGGATCAAATTGCGGATGTTCAGCAAGGAGGGCCGGGCGACGACCGCAATGTCGTCCAGGGAACGGAGCAGGATATGGAAGGGTATCTGGGTGGTGAATGGATCGGCGATTTCCTGGATGCAGATGCCGGTTACGCGAACTTCGGAGTCCAGCGGAATCGCGTTGGCGGCCGGAACAGGGCCCAT
Organism: Occallatibacter sp.; assembly: GCA_035315085.1. GTDB lineage: Bacteria > Acidobacteriota > Terriglobia > Terriglobales > Acidobacteriaceae > Telmatobacter. Next base: position 57,790 of record DATFYK010000093.1, on the reverse strand, counting down.
CGGGTGACGGTAGATGACGGAGAAGAGCTTGCCGTCGGTGGACAGGACAAACTCATCCCGCCAAGCCTCCCGCACCTGGGTGATAACCCGGCCTTCAATTGAAATAAGCTCGTTGTGAAGGCCGGGCGAGTTGTAGCCCATGAGCGAAAGTGTCTGCCAGGTCGTCGCAAGCGGCGCGACCGGCGCGGGCTTGAGAGTGTCTTGAATTTCGCCATGCGACAGATTGACAAAGCCATCTTGGACTTCGGGAAAGCCGGTTGCGTCCGCGGCGTCGCCGATCCGCAAGGGTTCGTAGGTCAGGGTATTGATCCAAATGCTCTTGTCGCCGTTCTGCAAGACAACGGCAGAGCCGGGCAGATAATAGGTGATGGTTCCATGAACCCGGACTCTGGGGGTGGAATCGTCCGAATGATAGACGGCAATCACCCGATCCATCGGGGTTTCGGAGAGGGTCCATGGGCCGGAGCTGGCGCGCCTGATGACCTTGACATCGGAAAGCGACTGAACGTGCATATGAATCCCGGTTTGATGCATCTTGCTGTCAAAGATCTCCGCGGCGATTCCGGTCAGTTCCACTTCGGCATCCAGCAATCCCTGGAGAGCGTTGGCATCTTCCCCTTCCACATCGGCGGTAAGATAGCCGCCATCCATGAGCATCTGCAGGCGCATAAAGGAGACCGGCGCTTCCGGGCTTAGTTTCCGGTCCGCCGCGCGGATCGTTGCGCGCACCGTAACCAGCCTGCCATCGGTCTCGGAGCGGATCATCTGTTCGAAGCTGGCTGGCTCCGCCTTCGGCAAGGCGCCATGGCCCAGAAGAGTGATACTATCGGCCTCGACAATCGGCGAGAAGCTTCTCCGCGTCTTTCCTCGCACCTCAACGCGGTCGCCAGGGACGAGTTTGAGAGGGGTGGGATAACCCACATAAATGCCTTCGCCGCCATCCTGCATAAACAAAATCCGTTCATAGCTGCGGTTGTAGGTTACGGTGGCCTGGAAGACGACGGGAAGCTGCTGGCTGGCCTGGGCGTTGCTCAGGGCGCGTATGGCGTGCAACGTGGTCAGGGATGCGGGCGCGGCTGCCCCCCAGGCAACCGAGGCCAATCCGAGAATGATGGCAACTGCCGGGATGAGCCTCTTCATCGAGAAAAATCCAGTGGAACTGGCGTTGTCTGGCTCCTGAAAGTCTTATCGGCAGGGTTGGCCAACGGGATTACCTCCTCGCGAAGAAGAAGTTTACTCCCTTTGAAGGTGCGGTGTCCGGCTGCATATTGGTTCCAGCCGTCATGGAGAGGAAATGGAGCGCCGCGCTTAGTCGTTTCTCAGGTTTGGTTTTTGGGGGTAAGTTCGGGGTTCTGGTTGACGAACAGGGCTTGCCCGCTTTGTTTTTTGGCGTCTTTTGCCTGGTACATGGCGGCGTCGGCAAAGCTCAACAGGCCGTCTTTGGTGACGGCATCCTGCGGGTAGAGGGCAATGCCGACGCTGGCCGAACCATGCAGGACAAACTCCCCTATGACAAAGGGCTCGTCGAAGCTGTGTTCGAGCCGATGGGCGATCTCCTCGGCTTCGGCGCGGTCTTGCACCACCGCGACCAGGGCGGCAAACTCGTCGCCGCCCAGCCGCGCCAGCATGTCGTGGGCCCGGAGCTGCCGCTTCATGCGCAGCGCCACTTCCTGCAGATACAGGTCTCCGACCTGGTGCCCACAAAGGTCATTCACCTGCTTAAAGTCGTCGAGGTCGATGTAGATCAGGCCGAAAACGCCGGCCATTTGGCGCGCCTCGGCAATGCGCGCGTCCAGATTTTTGTCCAGGGAGAAGCGGTTGTGGATGTCGGTGAGCAGGTCGAACTCCGAACGGCGGCGCAGGTCGAAGTAGAGCCTGCGTGTCTCGATGGCCAGGGTGGCCAGGCGAGCACCCACGGAGAGCGCCTCCGGTTCGCTGTCATGGGGTGGAGTGAGGGGATCGAGTCCGGCAAAGAGGGTTCCCAGTGTGGAACCAGAGCGGCCGGCAATCTTCATGCGGATGACGCGCAGTGCGTCTGCTTCGGGCGGGCACGCTCCCAAGATTTCTCCATCGGCGATTACGCACCAGCAGGAAGCGCCTTTCAGCCCGGAGGAGACCATCTCCAGAATCTCCTCGATAATCTCGGCGAGGGGCCGCGATCCGTTGATGTCTTCGAGGATGCGGCTGCGCTGCCGCTCCAGGGCGGCCTCGGCCTCAATGCGGGCGGCCATGGCGGCGGTTTGGCGGCGCACCCTGTGCTCCAGGGTCCATCCCCTGGCCACTGCGGCGAACACCAGCGCGAGCAGGAGGCCGACCACGAGAATAAGGTTGCGCGTGTTGATCAGAGAGGGCCGGGCGACGATGACTATATCGTCATAGCTGCGCAGAAGAATATTGAAAGGCACATGCGCGGTGAAGGCGTTGGAGTATTCCAGGACGCAGATGCCGGTTACACGAACGTTGGAGCCCAGAGGAATCACTCTGGTGGACGGGCTCGGATTATCCGGATGGCGGTAGATAGCGGAGAAGAGCTTGCCATCAGCCGACAGAACCAGCTCATCCAGTGAAGCCTCCCGCACCTCGGTTTCAACCCGGCCTTCAATCGAAACCAGATCGTCGTGATGGCCGGGCGAGTCGTATCCTCTGGGTGACATGGTCTCCCAGGTTGCCGCAAGCGGCGTGACCGGTGCGGGTATGAGAGTATCCCTCACCTCGCCATGCTCCAGGTTAAGAAAGCCGTCATGATTATCCGGGAAGCCGGTTGCATCCGCGGCGTCGCCTATCCGCAAAGGGTTGTGGGTCTGGGTTGCGATCCAGATGCTCTTGGCGCCGTCCTGCAACACAACGGCTGAACCGGGCAGATAATAGGTGATGGTTCCATGAACCCGGACCCTGGAAGTGGAATCGCCTCTATGAAAGACCGTGATTACCCGATCCATCGGGGTGATGGGAAGAGCCCATGGACTGGAGTCAGCGCGCTTGATGATTCTTACATCGGAAAGCGTTTGAACATGTATTAAAATCCCGGTCTGATGCATCTTGCTGTCGAATTCTTCCGAGGCGATGCCGGTGAGTTCCACCTCGGCATCCAACAGGCCTTCTAAAGCGCCGAGATCGTCGCTGTCCACATTTGCGTTAAAATAGCCTCCCTCCATGAGCAACTGCATGCGCATGAAGTGAACCGGCGCTACCAGGCTTAGCGATAGGTCCGCTGTGCGGATCACGCCGCGCACGGTCACCAGCTTGCAGTCGGTCTCCGCACGGATCATCTGATCGAAATTGGCCGGTTCCGCTTTCGGCAAGGCGACGCGGCCCAGCAATGTGACGCTGTCGGCAAGCACAATAGGATTGAAGCTTTTCTGCGTTTTTCCTCGCACCAGCACGCGGTCGCCGGGGACCAGTTTGAGATCGTTTGGATAGCCAATATAAATGGCCGCGTCGCCATCCTGCACAAACAATGTTCTCTCATATCCGCGGTAGTAGGTAACCGTGGCCTCGAAGGCGACCGGCAGCGCATGGCTGGCTTCGTCATTCGTCAAGGCATGAATGGCGCTCAGGGTGGTGAGGGGGGCGGGCGGCGCTGCCCCCCAGGCAACCGAGGCCCAACCGAGGATGATCGCGAAAACGGGGATCAACCTCTTCATCGAGTAAAACCGGTGGTATATGCGCTGTTTCATTCGGTCCCCGGCAACTCCCGCCAGCAGGACTCAACCCATCAGTCACTCCAGCATGAAAAACCATTCGGGCACCTGCGGGCAAGCGGAATCCACCCGAATTCGATGTGCTCCAATCTTACTCTCATGTAAATCTGGTTTAATGACTCTTTTGGGGCAGATGGCCGTATCTTTCCGGCCCCGGATTGCCGGTGGACTCCGATCCGGCCGGTTTCTGCGGCCACAGATATGTTTGCGCGGTGTGGATGCTGGCCAGAGCACGCCGCAGGGAGTTGTTTGAATGTCGAATGCCTCTGAAGTTTCCACTGCCGCCTCATCGTTTTCGCACGGCGGCACACAGGCGCTGCCCACGCGCCGCATTCGGGTGATTGGCGTTCCGCTGGACATGGGCGCCAGCCGCCGCGGGGTGGACATGGGGCCCTCGGCGATGCGAGTGGCCGGACTGGAGGCGCGGCTGGAAGCGCTGGGCCACCAGGTGACCGACGGAGGCAACATCCGCGTGGAGATTGCCGAAACCCGAAGGTCGGGCAACAAGAGCGCGCGCTACCTGACGGAGATTGCTGAAACCTGCACGCGCACCGCCGAGGCCGTGGTGAAGACGCTGGAAGAGGGGATGACGCCGCTGATGCTGGGCGGGGACCACTCGCTGGCGGCGGGTTCAGTGTCGGGGGTGGCGGAGTTTTACCGGCGGAGGGGGGAGAAGATCGGCGTGATCTGGATCGATGCGCACACGGACATCAACACGCCGGAGACCTCGCCATCGGGGAATGTGCATGGGATGCCGCTGGCCGCGCTGCTGGGGCTGGGACCGGAGCCGCTGGGGAGCATTTTCGGCTTTTCGCCCAAGATGGCGGCGGAGAACACGGTGCTGATCGGGGTGCGGGACATCGACGCCGGCGAGCGGGAGAACATTCGGCGCGCCGGGTTGGCCGAGGTGTACACCATGCGGGATATCGACGAGCGGGGCATGCGGGCGGTGATGGAAGAGGCGCTGCGGGCGGCGGGGCGCGGGACGGCCGGGTATCATGTGTCGCTGGACATGGACTGGATCGACCCGGAGGACGCGCCGGGAGTGGGGACGCCGGTGCGCGGGGGCGCGACCTACCGGGAGGCGCACCTGGCGATGGAGATTCTGGCCGATCACGGGCGGCTGCTCAGCTTTGAGATCGTCGAGGTGAACCCGGTGATCGACGAGCATAACCGGACGGCGGATCTGGCAGTGGAACTGGCCTGCTCGGCATTTGGGAAGAAGATACTGTGAGAAGTTTTACACTGGATCAGAGACGTAATTTGCGTTGTTAGAACGGTGATCGAAGAAAGAAATGGCGAAAAAACTGCGGGTTGGAATCATTTTTGGCGGGCGGAGCGGCGAGCATGAGGTTTCGCTGCTGTCGGCGGCTTCGGTTTTGCAGGCGATCGATCGGGAGAAGTTCGATGTGACGCCGATCGGGATTACCAAGGACGGCCATTGGTTGGCGGCCGGGGATGCGCACAACCTGCTGGAGGGGAACGAGAGCGCGGTGGTGCGGCGGCTGCGGGCCGGCGATCCCGAGGCCACGCCCGGCGCCAAGCTGCTGCACGAAGGGATTCCCACGCTGCTGGCGCCGGAGCCGGTTGAGACCCGCGCCGAGTTGACGGTGGGCAACGTTCGGCCAGCGGCTGCGAATCTGGACGTGGTTTTTCCGGTGCTGCACGGGACTTTTGGCGAGGATGGGACGATCCAGGGACTGTTCGAGCTGGCGGGGATCGCGTATGTGGGTTCGGGCGTGCTGGGCTCGGCGGCGGGGATGGACAAGGACGTGATGAAGCGGCTGTTTGCCGAGGCGCGGCTGCCGATTGTGAAGCACGTTACGGTGCTGCGGGCGGAGTGGGAGAAGGCGCCGCGCAAGGCCGTTGCGCAGGTGGAGGCGGCGCTCAAGTATCCGGTGTTTGTGAAGCCGGCGAATCTGGGGTCGTCGGTGGGCATCAGCAAAGTTCACGGCCGGAAGGAGTTGGGGCCGGCGCTGACGCTGGCCGCCAGGTACGACCGGAAGCTGATTGTGGAGCAGGGGGTGGGGGGCAAGATCCGCCGCGGCGGAGAGGCGGCCAAGGCTCGCGAATTTGAGGTTGCGGTGCTGGGCAACGATGACCCCAGGGCGAGCGTGGTGGGCGAGATCGTTCCCGGCAAGGAGTTTTACGACTACGAGGCGAAATATCTGTCGGAGGGGTCGGTGGCGGTGATTCCGGCCAAGCTGGGCAGGGCGGTGACAAAGCAGATAAGAGAGATGGCGGTGGCGGCCTTCCGCGCCTGCGACCTCTCAGGCCTCGCGCGGGTGGACTTTCTGATGGAGCCGGACGGCAAACGGCGCATCTTTGTGAACGAGGTGAACACGCTGCCGGGGTTTACACAGATCAGCATGTATCCCAAGCTGTGGGAGGCCACCGGGCTGCCCTACACGGAGCTGATTACCCGGCTGATCGAACTGGCTCTGGAACGGCAGGAAGAGAAGAGAAGGACGATCTACAGCAGAGAATAGTAAACAGTGATCAGTTTCCGCCTACAGGGAACTGTTCACCAGCCGCCGGTGTCTAAAGAGAGAGTGTGTGGAGCGATAATGGTTCTGGCTGCTTTGGTTACTGACCACTAATCACTGTCCGCTGAAAGGAACTGCGCGATGACCTTGCTCGACGCTCCTGTGTTTGATGAAGTCCGCGACCAGCGGCGCCAGATGATTCTGAAGGCGGCCGGGGGGCTGCTTGTGGCGCTGTTTGTGGGTTGGTGGCTGGCGGCTGGGATGCCGGTGGACTGGCCGTGGAACTGGAACAACCATCTGCTGGGGCGGTCGACGATCAACAGATTTCTCAGGGCCGTGGAAAAGAACGACCTGCCCAAGGCCTACGGCATCTGGAATCACGATCCGAACTGGCAGCAACATCAGGCGCAGGATAGCGCTTACCCGTTTTCGCGGTTCCAGGCCGACTGGAGCTCGACCAGCCCGGACAACGAGTACGGCGCCATTCAGAGCCACCAGATTGTTGCGGCGCGGATGTACGGCAATGTGCTGCTGGCGGCTGTGCTAATCAACGGGCGGAAGAGCAAGGCGCTCAATCTGGACTACGACCCCAAGACACGAACGCTGAACTTTTCGCCGCCTGGGGTGGAGCTGTACCTGGGACCGTAGAAGGCAGCTAGTCAGCGGGATTATCGGCGTGATTCAGATTTGCGGGCTCCATTCTCATTGTGGAAAGGCGATGAGGATGGAGCCTTTGAACTTTACGTTGCGGATTCGGGGGCTGCCAGGGCTGCGAGCGTGGCCTCAAGGCTGGCGGGGTCTTCGACATTCAGGGATTTTTGGGTGGGGTCGATCTGTTTGAGCAGACCGCAGAGGACTTTGCCGGGGCCGACTTCGATGAACAAATTGGCTCCCGCGGCCACGAGCGAGTGCATGCAGTCTGCCCAGCGGACCGCGCCGGTGACCTGGCGGATGAGGGCGTCGCGGACCTCGTTGGCGGTCGTGACCAGGCCGCCGGTGACGTTGGCGGCGACGGGGATGCGCGGGTCAGCCAGCGTGAGAGCGCCGAGCACACGCGCCACTTCCTCCTGGGCGGGCTGCATCAGGGCACAGTGGAAGGGCGCGCTGACGGGAAGCAGGACGGCGCGGCGGGCGCCTTTTGCCTTGGCCAGGGCCGAGGCTTTTTCAACGGCGGCCAGGGCGCCGGAGATGACCGTCTGGGCAGGTGAGTTGAGGTTGGCGGCAGCCACGGTAAGGCCGGTTTCGGCCTCGGCTTCACGGCAGGCTTCGGCTACCTGGGCGGGGTCCAAAGAGAGGACTGCGGCCATGGCGCCCTGACCCGGCGGGACGGCCAACTGCATGGCCCGGCCACGGGCTTTGACGGAGCGCAGGGCATCGCGAAAGCTGAAGGTTCCGGCGGCCACGTGAGCCGACCACTCGCCCAGCGAATGGCCGGCGGCAAGGGCCGGCTCGACGCCGTGCTGGGCCAGCACACGCCAGGCGGCGACGCTGACGGTGAGAATGGCCGGCTGGGTGTTTTCAGTGAGGCGAAGGTCTTCTTCCGGCCCCTCGAAGATGAGTTTGGAGAGCGGGAAACCGAGGGCCTCGTCGGCCTCGACAAAGGTCTGGGCGGCGATGGGGAAACGCGCCCCGAGTTCGCGACCCATGCCAACGGCCTGCGAACCCTGCCCCGGAAAGAGGAAAGCGATTTTGGTGGACATTCCAGAGAGATTGTAACGGAAGCTGGCGGGAGGGCGCGGGGCAGGCTTTTTCCCGAGTCAGTTCCAACGCTTTTTGTCGCCGGGGTCGTCGTCAATCTGCTTGCCGCTGCCATCGAAGCGGACGGTGCGTCCCTGGCGGCGCATGTAGACCTCGAATTTGCGGGCGGCGCGGCGGCGCTTCCAGCGGTAGTAGCGATTGCGCAGTGAGTACCAGCGCTCACTGAAGACGAAGGAGACTCCGCGGCGCGGGGCCAGACGAATGTAGAGCAGGCCGGCCAGCGCTCCGCCCAACTGGGCGAAGGCGTACATGCCCAGCGGGCCGAAGAGCATGGCGATGGCGACGAGGGCGTAGATGGCGACCAGATATTTCGCTTTTATGCCGATGGGCAGGGGAAAAAGCATAAACTGCAGGTCGCCGTAGAGCGCGCCGATGGCCACCAGCAGGCCGAAGATGCCGCCATAGCAGCCGTAGAGGGAAACCTTAGCGATGGAATAGCCGAGGGTGGGGCCAGCGGCATAGATGGCGGTTGCAGCCGCGGCGGCGCCGAGGACGGAAACGGCGTAGAGGCTGGTGACCCAGCTTGAGCTGTGGAGGTTCTCAAGAAAGCCGGCCAGGAACCAGAGGGAGAGCAGCTCGAACAGGGTTCCCAAGATACCCAGATGGATGAAGCTGTAGGTGAGTGGCTGCCAGAGCCAGCCGTGCAGGAAGGCGCGGGGTATGAAGCAGAAAAGGTCAGTGAACGGGATCGCCGGCTGAGGCAAGGCCAACTGGGCGAGGAGCAAGGCAAAGTAGGCGGCCAGGTTGAGGAGAATCAGGCGGCGGGTGGCGCCGCGGAAGTCGGGGAAGGCAAACGGAGTGGCGCCAATTCTGGGCATCGTAGAGAACAGGGTAAACGGTGGAGCAGGCGTGTGTCATGAGTTTCGGCGCGCGGGGAGGCCGTTGCGCCCGGCCATTGCGCATTCCAGAGCAGTTCCGTTATGGAACCGCCCTCAGCCTGCAAAGCACCGCCGATGGGCGGAAATTCATAGCATATTCTCCGCTGATGGGAGTTTCGGTTGCGGTTGTGACCTGCGCCTCTTGACCTGAGGCCGGGTTCTCCCTAAAGATAGCGATGTTGCACCGCAAGGCACCGTCATCCCGCAACACCGAACGCTTTGGAAAGAAAGGAGGCTGCCGTGCCCAACTGCCCTGAATGCGAGAATGTACTTGACATCGAATTAGACGAAGTGGAAGAAGGCGATGTGGTCACCTGCGAGGAGTGTGGGGCGGAGTACGAGGTGGTCGGCGTAGAACCGCTGGAGTTGGCGCGGGTGGACGACGGTCTGGATGAGGACGACGATCTGCTTGCAGAGGACGAGGAGGAAGAGTGAGGCTGAACCGCACGAGTTTGCTTGCGGGCGTGGCGCTTGCCGCGCTGGCGACAGGGGTGGTTTCCGGGGGGTCGCGGGGAGGCCCGATCAGATTTGGTTTTGGGCCAGCGGCGCAGGCCCAGAATTTGGGCCAGCGCGTGGTTTCGGGGTACGTGGTGGACGCGAATTCCAAGCCAGTGGGCGGCGCCACGGTCTTTCTCAGGGACCTGAAGACCAAGTCCATCCGCAGCTATACCTCGGCCGCCGACGGCAAGTTCCGCTTTACCCAGGTGAATATGGCGGAAGACCATGAGCTCTGGGCGGAAAAGGACGGGAAGAAGAGCGCGACGAAGACCGTCAGCTCGTGGGACACGCGCACGGATTTCGTGTGCGAGCTGAAATTGAAGTGAGATGAAGCCGGGCGGCGCTATTCCTGTTTGAGAATTACATCGCCATTGATGGTGTTGATCTCCACATGATTCTGACCACTGCCGACGCGGCCTTCAGCGTAAATGTACTTGCGCGGGGTGCCCTGTGATGTGTCCCAGTCAATGCTTTGACGATGAGTGAGACCAAGGTGTTCGATGATGTCGAAGGGCTCGTCCGCGTTCTGAGTGTAGGCAAGCTTAATCCGAAGATCCATCGGGAAGTCTTTGGGCACGATCAGCCTGATCGTGCCTGAATTCGAAGTCAGATGAACATCGCGCTGGGCAGAGGAAGAGCCAACCAGGTGAGCTGTGATGTCCCCGGCCATGGTGGTAGCCTGGACGGAGCCGTTTACGCCTTTGATGGTGATATTGCCGCCCATCGTGGTTGCGTCGACAGAAGCTTCTGCGTGGTCAATGGTGATATTGCCGCCCATTGTTTTGACACTGGCGAACGACGCCACGCGTCCCAGATGGATGTCGCCGCCCATGGTGGTGAGAGTGGCTCCGCGCGGCGCCTCGGCAACATCGATCCCGCCACCCATCTTGCTGATGCTGAGCGGGCCGGAATCCGCGCGAGCTTCCTGCGCCTGTGAATACGACCCGGAGTGCTTGCAGCCCGATGTGAAGACCACGAACGCACCCGCCAGAAGAATCAAGGACATGGCGCTTGCTTTGTGCATCATAATCACGTAGTTCTCCTTGAGGGAATCTTACGGATCGCCGGCTCGAAAAGTTCCTTTGATTGCAATATTCGCAGGTGCGATCATCCGGCGCTTCATTCCTCCAGCTTTTTTGTAACAAGTTCGTTCAGCAGGGCGGGGTTGGCCTGGCCTTTGGAGGCTTTCATCACCTGGCCGACGAAGAATCCGGCGAGGGTCTTTTTGCCGGCGCGGTACTGCTCCACCTGTTTGGGGTTGGCGGCGATGACCTGATCGATGAGGACTTCGATGGCTGAGGCGTCGGTGATCTGCCGGGGCTTCTCGCGGTCGTAGACGGCGGGAAAGTCTTCGCCCTTCTCAAAACACACATCGAAAAGCTGCTTGAGTTGCCTGGAGCTGATCTTGCCCTCGTCGAGCAGATCGGCGGCCTGTACGATGCCGGCCATGGAGACGGGGGAGTGCTCCTGTTCGAGTCCTGAGGCTTTCAGCCTTCCGCCCACCTCGCTGAGAAGGACGTTGGCTACGCGGCGGGGGTTGCGGGCGGTTCTGGCGGCAGCTTCAAAGCGGTCGGCGAAGGCGCGCTCGGCGGTCAGCGTGAAGGCGTCCTGCGTGGTCAGCTCGTATTCGGCTATCATGCGGGCACGGCGCGCCTCGGGAAGCTCGGGAAGCTTTTTTTTCGTTTCGGACAAGAGTTCGGGAGAAACGATCAACGGCGGCAGATCGGGCTCGGGGAAGTAGCGGTAGTCGTGAGCCTGCTCCTTGGAGCGCATGGAGTAGGTACGGCCCTCGGCGGAGTTCCACAGCCGGGTTTCCTGGAGGACGCGGCCGCCGGATTCGAGGACCTCGATCTGGCGCTCGATCTCGTACTCCAGAGCGGCGCGGATGAAGCGGAAGCTGTTGACGTTCTTGATTTCGGCCTTGGTGCCGAAGCGCTCCGCGCCTTTGAGGCGGACGCTAACGTTGGCGTCGCAGCGCAGCGAACCCTCCTCCATATTGCAGTCGGAGACTCCGCAGTAGAGCAGGATTTCCTTGAGGCGGGTGAGGTACTCGAAGGCTTCGTCGGGGGTGCGAATGTCGGGCTCGGAGACGATCTCGGCCAGCGGCGTGCCGCAGCGGTTGAGGTCGAGATAGGTGCGGGTGGCGGAGTCCGAAAAGCCGTCGTGGAGGCTCTTGCCGGCATCCTCTTCCAGGTGCAGGCGTGTGATGCCGATGCGTTTGCACCCCAGCGACGAAGACCTGTCGCTGGGGACCCCGCTCGTGCCACCATTTGCGGCCGGCACCTCGATCCACCCATGCTCGGCGATGGGTTTGTCGAACTGGGAGATCTGGTAGCCCTTGGGCAGGTCGGGATAGAAGTAGTTTTTGCGGGCGAAGATGGAGCGCTCGCGCACCTGGCAGTTGATGGCCAGGGCGGCGAGTATGGCGAATTCAACGGCCTTGGCGTTGAGCACCGGCAAGGCGCCGGGCAGCCCCAGGCAGACAGGGCACACGTTGGTGTTGGGGGCCGAGCCGAAATGATTGGCGCAACCGCAGAAGGCCTTGGTGGCGGTGAGCAGTTGTACGTGGACCTCGAGTCCGATGACAGGCTCGTACTTGGCCAGGACTTCAGGAGGGAGCGTGGAGGCGGGCATAAGTGAATTTTAGCGCGCGTGGGAGAATCTGTCGGGTTCGTTCATTCCAGTATTCAAAAAGGAAACGGATTCAATCCCGGCCTGCTTGGTGAGCAGAATTTCCGGTCCGTCGATCGGAGACTGCGTTCCTTCTTCGTCCACGATCCACGCGGCACTTCCAGAAACAGCGATGCGTCTTCCGGTTCATCGGAATAATAACGAAGGTAGCCGATAATAGGGCGGTCGCCGGAGAGTTGAACCAGCACGGCAATTCGGCCCTTCGCCCGAACGCCACTCGCTACTCCAGTTCGGTTTTTCAACTGAGCCCTGGATCTCGATGAATCGCCTGTAGGCATGGCCTCGGAACAATTCAGCAGCATTCAACTGAACGTGTAGCCTGAACCCCGTTTCTTCAGAAATGCAACAAAACCAGGGGGTCTACCAGATTCTTACACAGAGCAAAAAAGCTGAACAGCAATGCCTCGATGACCTTGTCGAGTTCAGTCTGTTTGGGTCTTACAGTCAGGCGTTGAACGAGGTATGCACAGCTAAACCCCGGCAATAATAACAGCAGCACTCCAAGCGCTTCAGTTGTCCCAACCAGGCAAGTCGTGGCTTCTTGGTTCTAGCAAAGGCCCTGCCTGGTGGGTCCGGTTCTTTGGCTCTGAAACGAATACAGAAAAAGAGCGCAGCAGTTGTAACTGGCGATATACTGTCGTCGGTGGGAGAGCAAAATGGAAATTCCGGTCAGAGCCGATCTGCCCTCCTTGGGCTACTTCTTTAGATGGTCTCTTGCGCTGCTGATTGTTATCTCCTCAGCACGGGCACATGGTGAAAACAACGGCTTGGCTGCAACTCCCCCCATGGGCTGGAGTAGCTGGAGTACATTCCGAACGAGCGTAAACGAATCGATTATCGAGGCGCAAGGCCTCGCGATGCATAATTCGCTGCAGGGACTTGGCTTTCAATATGTGAATGTCGATGAAGGGTGGTACTTGGACCCTTCTCAAAGCGTCGATTCCTACGGTCGCTGGGAACCGGACCCCTCGCTTTTTCCCGATGGCCTCTCAGGGGTAGCGACTTATATGCATAGCATCGGATTGAAGTTTGGGATGTATCTCACTCCGGGCATCCCGGTTGCTGCTTACAACCAGAACACCCCAATTCAGGGAACAAGTTACACCGCAAGAAACATCGTAACGAACACATCAAACTATCAGAATAACTTTCATTTCACCAACGTGATGTATTACATCGATTACACTCAGCCCGGCGCACAGGCTTTCATCAATTCCTGGGCGGACCTGTTGGCTGCCTGGGGTGTGGACTACGTGAAGCTCGATGGGGTCGGGGACTCGACAGAGGCGGATGTGGAGGCCTGGTCGACGGCCCTCGGACAGTGCGGGCGTCCCATTCATCTGGAGCTATCCAACACACTCGACATTAATAATGGGGCGGTCTGGCGCCAGTACTCAAATGGCTGGCGGACTAGCGAGGATATCGAAGCATATGGGTCCTCGACCCTCACGGATTGGAGCAACGTATCAGGGCGCTTCTCCTCGACGCCGGGATGGCAAGAGTGGAGTGGTCCGGGCGGGTGGAGCGACCTTGACTCCTTGGAGATTGGCAATGGCGCAACGGACGGATTGACCCCGGACGAACGCCAGACGACGGAGACCCTGTGGGTCATCGCAGCCTCTCCACTCATTCTAGGGACTGACTTGACGAACCTCGATAGCGGCGATTTGGCCCAACTCTCGAATGCAGAGGTTCTAGCGGTCAACCAAAATGGTGTTCCGGGAGCACCCGTATCGATAGGGACCCAGGAGGTCTGGCGCGCGAAGCAAGCCGATGGCTCGTACGCTGTGGCCCTATTCAATCTCGATTCCTCCAGCACCACCGTTTCGGCCACGTGGGCATCCCTAGGATTCACAGGCACAGCGACCGTGTACGATCTTTGGGACCAGACAGGCTTGGGGCAGTTCACGAGCGGATTCAGCGCCGTACTCAACGCCCACGCATCGCGCTTTTTAAGGGTTACCCCTCAGACTGGCGCCGTCCAATACCTGGCCAATTCGCCCGCGAATACACTGAGTGGAGGCGCAATAACAATCCTGCAACAGACGGCAACAGACGGGGTCGCCGTCGGCTCCATAGGCGAGGGCGGGGTACTTCAGTTTAACAATGTCATGGCCAGCCAAAGCGGCACGTTCAACGTGACCATTCTCTATTACGACGGTGATTCCGGACGATCGATGGACGTCACCGTCAACGGCGGCGCGGCTTCCAGCAACTCCTTCGCCGGCACTGGTTCCTGGAATTCTCTCGGTTCGCAGACCATCCAAGTACAACTTCAGGCCGGCTCAAACACGATTGCTTTTTCCAATCCTGCTGACTATGCACCGAACGTCGATTCGATCACCGTGCAGTTTGCCACTGCACCGCCCCCAGTCGCGAGCTTCACGGTTAGTGGTAGTACGGTCACTGTCGCACCCGGCGCGACCACTGGAAACACCTCAACGATAACGGTAACACCAAGTGGAGGTTTCACCGGCAGCGTGACACTGGCGGCCACAATTACATCAGGTCCGGTAGGCGCCCAGTATCCACCAACCTTAAGCTTCGGGTCAACCACCCCGGTCGGCATTACCGGTGCAGATGTGGGAACAGCCACCCTCACCATTTCCACCACGCCAACAACTACGCCTGGAACCTATACATCCGCAGTGACGGGTACAGATGTCGCGACAGGAAAGATCACGGCTTCCACGGCCGTTACGATCGCCGTTCTCGGATTTAGTCTGAGCAACAATGGAAACCTCTCACTCAGTCCTGGCGTTACTACAGGCAATTCCTCAACTATTACGGTGACGCCGGCCGGGGGGTTCACGGGGACAGTTAACCTGTCCTGCTCAGTAACGACCAGTCTCAGCAACCCAACGGATTTGCCAACTTGTGGCATTCCCTCGTCGGTGAACATTACCGGCACATCGACTGCAACCGCAAATCTCACCGTGAATACCACGGCAAGCAGCACTGCGCTTGTCCCGCCATTGAGGCAGTTCTTCAAACCAGCAGGCGGAATCGCATTAGCCTTCATATGTTTCTTTGTAACTCCAACACGACGCCGTGGCTGGCGCATGATGCTCGGAATGCTTATGTTTCTCGTCACAATCGCCAGTGGTATGTCGGCGTGCGGCGGCGGTGGAGGAACCAGCAATCCTGGTACTACGGCGGGCACGTATACCGTGACTGTAACCGGGACCGCCAGCAGCCTTACGGAGACCACCACAGTAACGGTGACGGTGAATTGAGGGCTTGCTTTCCAGATTTGCCAATCACCACGGCCTAACCGCGCTCCCGGAGTGCTATTTCGTTCGCCGTGGAGGAGGAGGCCTGATTCCTCGAAGGCGAACCAGGTTTTCTGGTTTGACAGGTTTGAAGGACTGATTCCCGTTGGAGAGGCTCTTGGGCATACTGTCTTGTGCGACGCCCCAATTGCCACTTGTCCGCACAGGGATAGCTATAGTCCGTTCGGTCATATCTCCCTCCGTCGCTAGAATATCCTCCACTTGCGACTGCGGTGCAAACCGACTGTTGAATTACTCTGTCGGATCGTCGGCGGTGAAAGGCGAGCAGCAGGGCTTTTCCGTGGCGTGGAAGTTCATGAGTTCGAGGCGAATGCCGTCGGGGTCGTAGAGATTGAACTGCCCCTTGCCGTCTTTGCCGATCTGGGTGTGGGCATCGTGCGTGCCGGTGAGGCGGTTGCCGTCCTGAAGGACTTTGTAGGCCGCGTCAACCGAGAATTCGCCTATGGAGAGGTGGTCGAGGACGCCGAGATCGTGCTGGGAGATGGTGGCCGGGATGCCGGAGCCTCCCCCAACCGGCGTGTTCCCGTAGGTCAACATGTATTCGAGCCAGTCATGGCTGTCGGGAGCCTGCTGGCTCACCCAGTCGAGTCTGCCTTCCACCATGCCGCCAAACCAGTAGGGGCGGAAGCCGAGGAGATCGCGGTAGAAGGTATCCTCGACGGCGCGGCTGTGGACCAGGAATCCCATGTGGATGATGTGGCGACCAATTGCCGCGGGAGCTACGAGAGGCTTGATTTGCGCGGGAGGCTGGACGAACTCGACTTTGTTGCCTTCGGGGTCCTTCACGGCGAACCAGAGGCTGCCGTCGGCGCCCTTTTCGATTTGGCCCGGCACCTTCCATGACTTGGAGCCCAGATAGCGGCGCAGGGTTTCAGCATCGTCGGTATTCCAGGCGGTGTGGTCGAGGCGGTTGATGCCGGCTCCGCCGGGGAGCGGCAGCACCTCAATGAACTGGGTGGCGCTGAGGGCGTAGCGGACGCCTTGGGGGTTTTCAGGGTCGGGCAGTTTCACCGCGCCGACGATCTCGCGGTAGTAGTGGTCGGTGGCGGCGGGGTTCGAGGTGTAGACGGCGATGTGCGAGATGCCGGTGATCTTCGGGCGAGTGAGCGGATTGTCCGGCATTTGAGCCGCGGCTGTGAAGGCGATGGCGGCAAGCGAAGCGACGGCAAGGAATCTGAACGGCATTATGCACCTCGATTTGTGTCGTGAAACCACGATAAATCGATTCCCGGCGGGGCGCAAACGAACTGTCCCGGCCAATCAGAGCAACACGCCAGGGTTGCCCTATTGACATCCTTCCGTGCGATGCTACTCGTATTCTGTAGATGCGTAGGCATCATTCCCTTGATCCGCAGGTGGTGGTAGCATCGAAGATGACAGATGCAGACGAAAAAACTGAAGATCATTCCCCTGGGCGGACTGGGCGAGTTCGGCATGAACTGCCTCGCTCTGCGCTGGGAAGACGACATCATCGTGATCGACGCCGGGTTAATGTTCCCCGAAACGGAGTTGCTGGGCGTCGATATCGTCGTCCCCGATATTACCTACCTGATTGAAAACAAGCAGCACGTCCGCGCCATCATCCTCACCCACGGCCACGAGGACCACATCGGCGGCCTGCCCTGGATTCTGAGCGAACTCAAGGTCCCGGTCTACGCCACCGAGTTCACCCTGGCTTACGTCGAGGGCAAGCTTGAAGAGCATCACCTGCTGGACGAAACCACGCTCATCGAGATCACGCCGAAGGAAAAGTTCGCCCTCGGCCCCTTCACCATCGAGCCGATCCGCGTCACCCACTCGCTGGTGGACTGCGTGGCCCTGGCCATCGAAACCCCGGTCGGCGTCGTCATCCACACCGGCGACTTCAAGATCGACCTCTCGCCCCTTGATAACCACGCCTTTGACCTGCACACCTTCGCCGAATACGGCAAGCGCGGCGTGCTGGCCCTGCTGCAGGACTCGACCAACGTTGAGCGCTCCGGCTATACGCCCAGCGAGCGCGCGGTGATCCCCCGCCTGGACGAGATATTTACGCAGGCCAAAAAGAAGCTCTTCTTCAGTTGCTTCTCTTCCTCCATCTACCGCATCCGCATCGCCCTCGATCTGGCCCGCCAGCATGGGCGCAAGGTGGCTATCGTCGGCCGCTCCATGATGGAGAGCACTGAGATTGCGCAGGACCTGGGCTACATCGACATTCCCCAGGGCCTAGTCATCAATCCCGGCCAGATGCGCGACTTCGACGCGGAGCAGTTGATGGTGCTTATCAGCGGCACGCAAGGCGAGCCCATGAGCGCGCTGAGCCGCGCCGCCGTGGACAACCACAAATACGTCAGCATCGAATCAGGCGACACCGTCATCCTCAGCTCCCGCATCATTCCCGGCAACGAGAAGAGCATCTTCCGCGTCATCGACCACCTCTGCCGCCGCGACGCCAACGTGATGTGCGACGACGGCTCCAATGGCCTCATTCACGTGAGCGGCCACGGCAGCCAGGAGGAGCAGCGCCTGCTCATCAACCTCGTCCGCCCCAAATTCTTCATTCCCATCCACGGCGACTACCGCAACCTCGCCCACCACGCCAAGGTGGCCATGGAGACCGGCGCCGTGGAGCACGCCATGATCATTGAAGACGGCGACGTGCTGGAACTGGACAAGGACGACGCCCGCAAACGCGACAAGGTGACCGCCGGCCGCATCCTCATCGACTCCGGCTCCTTCAACGATGTCGTCGAGGACCTGGTCATCCGCGACCGCCGCATCTTGTCGGAGGACGGCGTTGTTCTGGCGGTTCTGGCCATCAACAAGCGCACCGGCAAGGTGGAGCAGTCGCCCGAAGTGGTGATGCGCGGCTTCGGCGGAGCGGACATCACCGAGCAGGCCCGCGAGTTAGTATTGAAAACCCTCGACGGCCTGAGCACCGAGCAGAAGTCCGACTACGGCATGGTCAAGGAAAAGGTCCGCGCCGAGTTGAAGCGCCTGATCCAGAAAACGACCGGAAGAAGGCCGATGATTATGCCGGTGATCCTGGAAATCTGAGCGTTGGGCAGCCAGCGAAGCCGTACCCTTCACGGCGCGCATGAAGCCGCCACGAGAGGATTACCAACCTATGAAGTCGGATGCGTTGGTTACCGGATACCAGTTATTCCGGATCGCATCTGCTAGTTGCACCCCAGCCGCTTCGGCTACCTTCTGTTCGTCATCCTGGCGCGATCCGTTGAGTATAACCTTCGGCTTGAGCACCAGAATTATGCAGTATCCGCATTTTGAATCACCGAAGCTGAGTGCCTTGTGATCGTGGCAGTAGTGCTAGCAGCCTATGACTGGTGGCGGCTTGGCATCAAAAATCAGGCGCAAAGCTATTTAGGCCGCGTCCCCACCCTTCCGTGTTTCTCCTACCCAACCACAGACAGAGGGCGCCTCGTCCCCACCACTTTGCTTAATAGGACTGCTCCTCGCGAGCCAACTCCTGTCAGTCCGCCGGCGTGACGCCTTTTTTCAGCAAAAGGTTTCCATACTTGCGCAACTCCCCGGTCATGACCACGGCAAACGCATCCCTGGCCCGAACGTAGAATGCCCCGCGTTCAATACGCTCAGGCGAAGGCGCCGCGGGCGCGTACCTGCGAACGACCCGCATATAGTCCGACTCGACCGCGGGGTCCAGCGTGTCGCCAGGCACAACCTCCATCATCACCAGGGGAGGCGCATACGAGTCGAGCTCAAAGAGGGGCATGATCCCCTCCAGAAGCGCCGCAACGGGGAGCCCATCCGCGCGCAGAACGCGGCGGCCAACCGTATGCCCTGGAAAGTGCGCATCGGCAAGAACAATTTCATCGCCGTGCCCCATCTGATGGAGAAGGCCGAGGAGTTCCGGACTGAGGTATTTCGAGATTCCCTTTAACATCTTCTTCGTCTCCCTGTGACGATCATAAATGCCGCCTCGCAAAGAGCCGGCGTGTCCGATTTGCATGATGCCGGATGCGGTCAACGGGCGTATGGGTGATGAAAGCGGCCTCCGCCGGCTACTCGCGCCTGGTTACTTGCCGCTGGACTGAATGCGCAGCCCTTCCTGGGCGATACGGTAGGGCACGAAGGCGCTTTGCTGCCCGGCTTCCCGGTTAAGCCCGGCGCGCAACGCCGCGGCCGCTTCCGCGTCACGGGCCATGAGCAGGAGAAACCCGCCTCCGCCCGCGCCCGCCAGCTTGGCTCCGTGGATCCAGGGCCGGGCGCGATCGAGGATCGCGGCGATGGGTGCGTTGGTGGTGTGGGGGTCGAGCACCTGATTCAGTTGCCAGTGGCGGTCGAGCAGATGGCCCAGGTGCTTCCACTCTCCTTCGGCCATGGCATAGGCCATTTCCACGGCCAGAGTCTTGATGCTGTGCAGCACCTGGATGGTCGCCGTTTCCCGCGCCAGATAACGCGAGACTACCTGGTGCAGAAGGTCCTTGGCCATCCTCTGAATGCCGGTATTGTAGAGCACCAGATGCTCACAGAACTCCGCTTGTCGGCTCCCGGTCCAAGCCACCGGCTGCACACGGATGCGCTGCCGCAGTCCGGGGCCCGTAATAAGCAGTTTGGCGCCGGGGAAGATACCCCCTGCCTGGTCCTGCCAACCGCCGCCCGTGGTCATACGCTGCTCCAGCTGCATCACAGCTTGCGACAGAGCATGATCGTCCATCGCGCGTCCTGACATAACGGCCAGCGCGCGAATCACCGTGGCGGCGAGGATACTGCTTGTACCCAGGCCCGAGCCTATGGGCAACCGCACCCGGCACTGGATATCGAGGCCGCCGCCCAGCTCCCCCAGAGTCTCCCGCAGACTGCGGTCTTTCATCGGAATGCCATGCAACTGCAGAGCCGCTCGCGGAATTGAAAACACCGACCCCGGCCCGCATGGCTCCAGCAACTGCTCGCCGCTTCGGTACTCGGCCGCCGTGCCCTGGCCGTCCGCGCGGCAGCGGATCACGGGCTCATCGATGCGACGGATCTCGGCTTCAATCGGATATGCCCCGTTGATCTCAAGCGCGCAGTTGAGCACCGTCCCGCCCCAGTCGAAACAAAACGGTGGCGTGTCCGACCACCCGCCACCCAGATCGATTCGCGGCGGGGCCGATACATGCACGCGCTCGAATTGCCAGGGAGACGGCGCCAGCTCCACATCATCCGCGGCGCCGTCGCGCACCGCATCCTGAATACAGGCGAAGGCATCGCTCTCGGCCAGTTCGGCCTCCTGCTCAAACCCGGCGCGGCTGAGTAAACGTGCCGCCTGCATCAGGTAGCTGGCCGCCAGAGTCAGGTTCTCCGCGCCGCCGTCGCGCAACGCCTTGGCCTTTGTTCGCAGAGAACGTCCCGCCGCCGCAGCCGGCGTCAATCCTGGCAGGTTGGCCAGGAGCGGCCGCAGGTCTGTGCCCGACTCCGCCAATTCAAGCGCCGTTTCCTGCCAGATGCCCTGCAAGCGGTGATTGCGCGCTTCGGCCAAAGCTTTCGCGTCAGCGCAATTCGCGCTCTCGGCCAAGGAGATTCTCCGCGCCGCGCGCCAGCGCTCCGCGTCGTACCCGCTGGCGTAGCCCATCATCCACCGCGCGCATGCCCAGGCCTCGTCCGGCGTCGTCACCGGGAACAGAGCCGCATTCCACAATGACGGTTCTTCGACTCCGCTCCAAACCTCTTCGCTGCGCAGTTGAAGCCGTTCGAACCCTTCCAGAATCGGCCGGTTGAACCATGTAGTTCCCGGCAGCGTCTGTTTCGGATTGTCCTCCACTCCGTAGGTCCGGATCACCCAGCCGTCTCCCCACGCCCCTTCTACCGGCAACTGATGGACGACAGTGTCTTCCGGAACCTCCACGGACCCGCTCAATCCGGTGAGTCCATGCAGGATGGCGCCGCGGCTGGCGCACACTGCTCCGCTGAGGTCGCACTCCAGGATCACCGCTTCGTGCCCGGCTTCGCATGGGCCGCCAATCACGCTGTCCAGAACTGGGCCGGACGCGGCTGCCAGCGCGCGAAAGGAACGCGTCGTTCCCGCATGGATGAACTCACCCTCGACCACCGCGCAGTGGAATCCCACTGGCCGTTGGGGAGGGCGCAGAATTCCCTTGAGCTTCTGCCAGAACGGCTCGGCATCTTCCCCCGGATTCCATTGCCCGGTCAGGCCGCGCGTGATCTGGTCGTAGAGATCAACTGCCGGCAACTCCTCGCATCCCGCCAGCTCCGCCAGCGCCACCGTCATCTCGGCGTCAAACCGCAACAACCCAATATCGACGGCGACCCGCCCATCTTCCAGCACTCCGCCAGCGGCCTTCAGCTCGGGGAGCGTGGGCTTCTGCAGAAACGTATAGACCTGCCCTCCGGCTCCAACGACATAGACGCCGTGATGGCTCCCTGTTTCCGGATCCAGACGCATGGCGACGCCGGTCACGCCCGGCCGGTCCCACTGCACGCACTTCGCATCGAACCGCAACACCACATCGCCTGAAGCCGCCAGCATCCCGTTGGGAATTCCCTCTGCCCACGCCGCCGATAGCGCCAGGGTTTCGTCAAACACGGTTGTCGTCTCTCTGGGCCGCGTTCGCGAAGGCAGAACGCCGAACAGCTTGCCGCCGGGCGAGTACTGCGGCAGACGGCGCGAGTCGCCACCGGAGTGAAGCAGCAGGGCCTTGTGCTGGCCCCACCATTCCCTGCTCCTGCCCAAAACGCCCAGCGCGTTGATCGTCGCTCCGCCGGTGCCCACCCTTCGGCCACCCGGATCGGGGACGACAAGAAACTCCGTCTCCCTGTGCAGCATCCCGGACCCCGCCCGGCGCTGGAGCTCATTGCGGTATAGCTCCGCCTGCCGCGCGGAGGAGGCAGTGATGATCACAACGTCCCAATACATCACCGCGCCTCCATCGGCTGCGCGCATCTCAGATGCCAGTCGCTCACTTCCGTTTCAGTCATCGGAGGGACCATCGGTCCAGAATAAGGAAAGCAGTCTCTGCCCCCATCTTAATCCCGCACCTTAAGCACGGGATGGGCGCCCGCGGGAGCGTCATCAGGAAGTTTCCGGTACTTGCGCACGCGCCGCCACGGGAACTGGTCTAATGAAGGGTGGGGTCAAGGATGCGGACGGCGATCATCGGCGGTGGCATAGCGGGGCTGGCGGCCGCCTATGAGTTGGAGCAGGCGCGGGCGGCGGGCGCTGCGGTGGAGTACACGCTCTTCGAGGCCCGGGAGAGGCTGGGCGGCTGCCTGGCTTCAGAGATTGTGGATGGCGCGGTGCTGGAGCGGGGCCCGGATTCGTTTTTGAGCGAGAAGCCGGCGGCGGCCCAGTTGTGCCGCGAGCTGGGACTCGCGGGCGAACTGCTGCCCTCGAACGACGCGGCGCGCAAGACCTATATCGTGGTGAAAAACCGGCTGGTGGCGCTGCCCGACGGGCTGATGTTCCTGGTGCCTACCAAGCTGATTCCGACGGCACTCTCGCCGCTCTTCAGCTTGAAGACCAAGGCGCGGATGGGCCTGGAGCTGCTGCGTCCGCCGCGGCCCACCGGGCTGCCGGACGAGTCTGTGGCGACGCTGGTGGAACGGCACTTTGGGGCCGAGGTAGTGGACCGGCTGGCCGATCCGCTGCTGGGCGGCATCTTTGGCGGGGACGCCAGGCAACTGAGCGCGCGGATGGTGCTGCCGAGGCTGGTGGAGATGGAGAGCGAGTACGGCTCGCTGTCCCGCGGCATGCTGGCGGCGCACCGGCAGATGCGGGCCAAGGCCAAGGCTGCCGCGAAGAAGAGCGGTGCGGCGAACGACAATGGCCACGGGCAGGCCGGCGGCAACTCAAGGCCGGCGGCGCGGTCGATCTTCACGTCGCTGCGGGGCGGGATGCAGCAGTTGGTGGACGCGCTTGCCGCGCAGCTCGATCCGGCGTCGGTGCGGCTGGCCACGCCGGTGAGCAGGCTGGAGAAGACGGCCGGCGGTTGGAGGGTGGAGGCCGGTGTCCCCACGTCCGCCGCGGCGGATTCGTCCGCGGGGTGGAAAGCCGGCGGGAACGCGGAGATGTACGACGCGGTGATCTTGGCTTCGCCCGCCTGGGCTGCTGGCGCGCTGCTGGGGTTGGTTGACCCGGCGTTGGGCGAAGAACTGGGCGGCATTCCCTATTCGTCCTCGATCACCGTTAATTTGATCTACGACGACGCCAGGCTGGGCCGGCTGCCGGATGGATTCGGCTTCCTGGTTCCGGCCAGCGAAGGGCGCGCGATGCTGGCCTGCACCTTTGTCCACCGCAAGTTTCTGGGGCGCACGCCGCCGGGGAAAGCCGTGCTGCGGGCCTTTCTGGGCGGGATGAAGAACGAGGCGTTGCAAGCCGGGACGGACGCCGCGCTGGTGGCAACCGTGCGCCGCGAGCTGAGCGAGATTCTGGGCGACGATGTTCTGGGACTGGGGATCGAACCGGAACATGCGCAGGTTTCGCGCTGGCGGCGGGCCATGGCGCAGTACGCGGTGGGCCATCAGGAGCGGATGGAGCGCATTGCGGCGCGGGTTGCCGCCCTGCCCGGACTGCGGCTGGCGGGAAACGCCTACGACGGGATTGGCATCCCCGATTGCATACGCCTGGGACGGAAAGCGGCGAAGGAACTTCTAGCGCACAGTCGCTAGTTTCAGCTCGCTTACCGCGGCGCGAACATCAGCACAACCGCTTGCTCACCGTGGGAACCAGGTCTCGCCGCACATGCTGCTTACATGCCGCCCTTGCCCAGCAAGATGCCGATGCCGTAAGTCACCGCGCCTTCCAGCGCGCCCACGATGGTCATTTCCAGGCCGGAGGACCACCAGGAGCGGACGGTGATGAGCGACTTGGCTGCGCCGACGGCGAAGTGGGCAGCGAGCGAGATGACGGCGGCGGCGATGACGGCCTCAATCCCGCTCAAGAAGAAGAAAGGGATGATGGGGATGGCGGCGCCGATGGCCGTCGAGAGCGCGCCGGATCCGGCCGAAACCAATGGGTTCGCGAGCGCCTCCTCGCTGGTGCCGAGCCGCTCGCTGGCCAGGACGCGCAGCAACTGCTCAGGATCGCTGGCGATATGATCCACCATCTTGTGGGCATCTTCCTCCGGCAAGCCCTTCACCTGGTAGTAGAGCGAGAGCAATTCGCGGGCTTCGGGGCCGTTCATCTGGATGGCTTCGCGCTCGCGAAGGACCTCGGCGTGGTAGATTTCGCGCTCGCTTTTGGCGGCCAGATAAGCGCCTGAACCCATGCTGAGGGCAGAGGCGATGAGTCCGGAAAGGCCGGCGAGGAGCACGTATTTGCTGTCGCCGGCGGTAGCGCCGGAGACGCCGCTGACGATGCCGAAGATGGCGCCCAAGCCGTCGTTGACGCCGTAGATGGCGTCTCCGATCCAAGCCCCCGGCTGCTTGCGTCCCTGGCTGCGCTTGGCCAGCATCTCGTCGAGAACCGCCTTGGCTTCGATCCTGGGAGCCCCGGCGGGAGTGGTGTAGTGGCCGCGCAGCAGCGAACCCAGCTCCCGGTAGTGGTCCTTCTCGTCTTCGATGACGTGTTCGAGGATGGCGATGGAGTCTTCGTCGCCGAGGGACTTCAGTTGCTCGCCGTAGCTGGCGATGGCGCGGCTCTCTTCGATCTCCAGCCGGCGGAGGGCCATGCGGATGCCGCCGGCGCGGTTGGCCAGCGTGTCGGCCTCGCCGTGTGGGCGGCCGGTCCAAACGGGCGCGGGTTGGCCCAATTCCTCAATGCGGCCGGACCAGAGCGCGGCATGCTCCCACTCCGCGCCGGCCAGATGGCGCAGCACCTGGGCGCGCACCGGGTCGGCGTCGCGTTCGGCCAGGGCCAGGTAGGTGAGGTGGCCCTCCATCTCCGCCTTCCAGTTGCCCTCAAGTGCTGCCAGGACCTTCTTCAGCTTGGCGGGGCTCAACGCTGCAATTGCCACGTGTCTCTCCTGACGTTCTTCTGAGGATACGGCATTTTGGGCCGATCCGGCAGCCCCCGGCCCGTGGGATGCGGATGAAGGAAATTGGCGCACGGCGAGAATGCGGGCGACCAGATGCGGGGCTGCGGCGGAGGCCTTCTGCCCAACCGTTTTGGCAATCACTTCCCCAACGCGGGGCTTTCCGTATAGTGTTGTGTGGGGCAAAAAGCCGGGATTCCGGGGCCAGGGTAAACCGGCTGGGTTGAAGCGGCTGGCAAAAACCACCGGCGGCCGTCCTGGGAACGATCCTGGGGCTGGGACGCGGGAAAAACGCCCTGACCGGGCAAGAATTTCTTGAGGAAGCGGGGAAAAACCTTCTATGGCATCGCAACAAAAACCATCGGCGGCTCTCACGTCGCCGGGGTACCTTCTGCCGTTTATCACCGTCACCGCGCTGTTCTTTATCTTCGGGTTCATCACCAACCTGAACATGGCGCTGGTGCCTCACCTGCGGTCGATCTTCGATCTGCCCTACGCGTGGGCGATGCTGGCCGAATCGGCGTTTTTCCTCGCCTACCTGGTCTTCTCAGCGCCGACTTCCAAGCTGATTGAGACCATAGGCTACAAGCGGACGATGGTGGTTTCGCTGTTTATCCAGGTGATTGGCTGCTTGTTGTTCGTCCCCGCGGCCAGGCTGGTCAGTTTCCCGCTCTTCCTGACCGCGGTTTTCGTGGTGGGAGCGGGCGTTACCGCTTTGCAGACCTCGGCGAATCCGTATGTGTCTATCCTGGGACCAGAGCATAGCGCGCCCGTCCGGCTGACCCTGGCGCAGGCCTTCAACTCCATCGGCGGCACCATCGCCCCGCTGGTGGCCGGCGCGTATATCCTCACTGACTCTGCCAAGCTGGCTACCAAAGCCAGCGTTGCCGACACGGTCCGGCTGCCCTATATCTTCATTGCCGCCGGGCTGCTGATCCTGGGGCTTGCGGTAGCGTTTTCGCACCTGCCCGCGGTTACCCGAACCCAGTCCTTCCGCCCCGGCAAAGAGGGCGATGGGGTACTGGGCACCGGCATCTGGAGCTACAAGCACACGGTGCTGGGCGCGCTGGGCATCTTCTTCTATGTGGGCGTGGAAGTGGGGCTGGCCTCGATTGCGGTCAACTACTTCAAGACCCAGGGAATGAGCACTGCCAAGACCGCATCCTTCCTGGTCTCGCTCTACTGGTTCGGCGCGCTGGTTGGGCGCTTGCTTGGTTCCTGGATTCTGACCAGGGTCAAGTCAGGAAAGCTGCTGGGTATCTTCGGCTTTGCCGCCGCCGCAATGTTGCTCGTATCCATGTTTACCAGCGGACAGGCCGCCATCTGGACCCTGGTGCTGTGCGGCTTCTTCAACTCCATCATGTTCCCCAACATCTTTACGCTGGGCATTGCCGGACTGGGACCGATGACCAGCAAGGGCTCGGGACTCCTCATGACCGCTGTCGTCGGCGGAGCGGTGATCCCTTACCTGCTAGGCGCGCTGGCCGACAAGGTGGGGATTCAGCACGCCTTCGTCCTCCCGGTGATCTGCTACCTCTACATCGCCTGGTACGGGCTGTGGGGATCAAAACCTGCGCGGACTGTGACGGCGTAGGCTGGATGGTTGTGCATTGAAGGCCCTTCGGCGCAAGCTGAGGGGCCTTCGCATCGGGCGCATACGAATGACTCCCAAACCAAAGTCGCGCTTGCAGAATCTGCTTCTGGCCGGCATGGTGGCGTTTGCCGTGCTGCTCTTGTTGTTGCGGCTGTTTGTGTTCGTGCATGGGCATGGGCGGCGAGGGTTTTGAGCAGCGGGGAACGGCACATCCGCCTCGATGGCCGCGGTTCGTCCGGATTTACTCCTTGCCCTGCCCCAGCCGCCACGCCTTGATGAACTTCCAGTGGATGTAGACAGAGTGGTTCAGGTGCAGGAGCAGGCCCTCGCGGCCATCGAGAAAGCCGAGCCGCAAAACGTAGTTATAGACGAAGGTTGCGGCGGGATTCAGGACTGCGTTCCAGAGGAAAGCCGGCAGGGATTTGCTGTCGCGGCCTGACTGCGCGAGCAGGAGGGCGATCTCGGAGCTGTAGCGGTTCATGTGCTCGAGATAGATGCTCAAGGTGGGATAGGCGTAGTGGAGCATGTCGTGCTTCAGCTTGCCGCGGGGGCCCTCGAACTGGGGGGTGCTGTGGGGGCCGACGCCCTCGCTGAGCCGCGCCGCCCCGCGGCGGAAAAGCCTCAGCTTGCGGTCAGGATAGAAGCCGCCGTGGCGTATCCAGCGGCCGAAGTATAGGTTCAGGCGGGGAATCCAGTAGGCGCCGTATTTGGGTTCGCGTCCGTTCTCGCAGGCCAGCAGTCGGCGGATTTCGTCCTGGAGGCCGGGAGTGAGGACTTCGTCGGCGTCGAGCAGCAGAATCCAGTCCGAAGTGCATAGGTCGAGGGCCACGTTTTTTTGCTCGCCGTGGCCGCCGAAGACATGGTAGGAGGTTTTGGCGCCGAAGGATTGGGCGATTTCCGGCGTGCGGTCCTTCGATCCCGAGTCGACGACGACGATCTCGTCGGCCCAGCGAACGCTCTCCAGCGTGCGGGGCAGGTTCGCCTCCTCGTTCATCGCAATCATGGCTACGGATAAAGTCTTGCGCATCGAAGAAAGGATAAACCGGCGGGGCGTCTGGCGTATGCTGGCGTCATAATGGGCCGGTTGAATGGAGAGAGATTGAGGATGAAGGTGCTGGTTTTTGGCGCGACAGGGATGGTAGGGCAGGGAGTGCTGCGCGAGTGCCTGCTGGACCCGGAGGTGGAACTGGCCGTCACCGTCGGGCGGACGGCAACCGGTGGGCAGAACCCGAAGCTGCGTGAGATTGTTCGTGGGGATTTGCGCAGCTACGAAGGGATTGAGGACGAGCTGACGGGCTTCGATGCCTGCTTCTTCTGCCTGGGCGTCTCCTCGGGCGGAATGAAGGAAGCCGACTACGAGCGGGTGACGTATGGGCTGACGCTGGCCGCGGCGAAGACGCTGAGCCGCGTGAATCCGGGAATGACGTTCATCTATGTCTCCGGCGCGGGAACCGATAGCACGGAGCAGAGGCGCGTGATGTGGGCGCGCGTGAAGGGACGCACAGAGAACGCGCTGCTGCGATTGCCGCTCAAGGCATACATGTTTCGGCCGGGGCTGATCCAGCCGCTGGATGGCATCAGGTCGAAGACTCCGGCTTACCGGGTTCTCTATGGACTGGCGAAGCCGCTGCTTCCGCTGCTGCGATGGGCGTTTCCAAATCAGGTTCTATCGACGCGTGAGATTGGCCAAGCGATGCTGGCGGCCGCAAAGCGGGGATACGAGAAGCGAGTCTTGGAGACCAGGGACATTCGGGCTGCAGTTCAAGGTTGAGAATCGATCAGCCGTGGACCCGGCAGCAAGTGTCAAGGCTTCTCGCCGGGCGAGCCCATTTGAATGCTTCCGCGATAGGATTTTGCGAATTCGTGGAAGATCGGCATCGATCGCGCAAGCGCATCGGAGTTCTTTGCGTTCAAGTCGAGAATCAGCACGCGGTTTACGTCCTGGATATAAACGACCTGCTCGAAGGCATTGTTCGCCTCTCCGCTTTGGAATGTATAGACGACAGCCTGCTGTTTCACCTGAGGAAGGAATAGAGCCTCGTCCTTACGCACGATTGCGTTCTTGAATCTCTGCTTGAAACCGGCGACATCGGACTGGATGTAGGAATCCATGTCCTTGTCCTCTTCATTCGGCCCGACAGGCGCGCAGTTTATATAAATCCAGACGTCGGATGTCTCCCGGTCGAGGCCCTTCGGCAGAAAGAAGGCCAGCCCTGGACCCTCGCTCCGTTCCCATCCCTTGGGTGTATCGAAGGCCAGAAAGCCTGCTTGCGTTACCAGCATTTCATGCATCTCGGAAGAGCTTTCCGCCGGTTTTTGAGCCGTGCATAAGCACGAAACCCAAAGTGTCAACATCGCGCCTATCAACACCAAGCCAAGCTTGCCTGGCATCTTCTGAGAAACTGAGTTCATTTCCCGCCCCTTTTCTGATTCAGTGAGTCTTGACCAGCCATTCTACTCCGCTTTAGCAAGCGGCAAGGCCGCCAAATTCAGAATTTGAGTATCCGCCGGGTCTTCCGCACCGCGTATCATGGCCGGTATGAACCTCGAAGCGAATCTCGAAGCGATACAGGCGGCCATTCGCGAGGCCGGCTTTGACGGCTGGCTGTTTTACGACCACCATCATCGCGACCCCATCGCCGGGCGCATTCTGGGTCTGGACGGGAAGGCGCACGTCACGCGGCGCTGGTACTACTTTGTGCCGGCGGAGGGCGAGCCGCGCAAGCTGGTGCATCGCATCGAGCAGGGGCGGCTAGATTCGCTGCCTGGCGCCAAGGGGCTGTACTCCAGCTGGCAGGAGCTGGCGGCCGGGCTGAAGGCGATGCTCTATGGCGCGCGCAGGCTGGCCATGCAGTACTCCCCCAACAACGCCATCATGTACGTCTCCATGGTGGATGCCGGGACGGTGGAGTTTTTGCGCAGTCTGGGCAAGGAGATCGTGAGTTCGGCCGACCTGGTGAGCCAGTTTGAGGCGGTTCTGAACCAGGAGCAGGTGGCCAGCCACGCCGCCGCGCAGAAGGCCATTGACACGGTTCTGGCCGAGGGCTGGAAGAAGATTGGCCGCAGCATCAGGAACAGTGACGGCACGACGGGCAAGCTGACCGAGTTCGAGATGGTGGAATGGCTGAGCTCGGCCATGCGCAACGAAGGACTGGTATGGGAAAACGGTCCCAACGTGAGCGTCAACGCGAACAGCTCCGACTCCCACTATGAGCCCACCCCGGAGCGCACGGCGCCCATCTGCGATGGCGATTTTGTGCTCATCGACATCTGGGGCCGCCAGGAAAAGCCGGGCAGCGTCTTCTATGACATCACCTGGACCGGGGTGGTGGGGCGCGAGCCGACGGGGAAGGAACAACTGGTCTTCGAGACGGTGCGCAACGCCCGCGACGCGGCCATCGCCACCGTGCAGACGGCCTTTGCCGAGGGCCGGCCGATTCGCGGCTACGAGGCCGACGATGCGGCGCGGTCGGTGATCCGCGCAGCCGGTTTCGGCGATTTCTTTACCCATCGCACGGGTCACAACATCGCCCAGGAGCTGCACGGCTCCGGCGCGCATCTTGATAATCTTGAAACCCACGATGAGCGCCTCCTGCTGCCCAACACCTGCTTCTCCGTCGAGCCCGGCATCTATTTGCCGGAGTTCGGCGTGCGCAGCGAGGTGAACATGCTCACCGCTCCGGGCAAGGCCTGGGTCACGGGAAAGATTCAGCAGGAGCTGGTGAGAATCTGAACGGCGGGGAACAGGGGAGCGGAAGCGCCGCAGAAGATTACCTTGAAAGGACACGGCTTGAGCTGCATAGACCCCCGGCTGTTTTGAAAGGGCGCTGCCGCGGCAAGAGGGTTGCTGCGCGCCGTGGCGTCTTCCCACGCGGCGCGCAGCACTGGCTGGATAGACAGTAGGTCTATCGCTTGATGATTTTGGCCAGGCGGGGGTCCTGCCAGAGAGCTGAGAAAACCGGGTCGGTATACACCATGGCCAGATCGGGGAAACGGTCATCCCTGGCTTTGCGCAAATACTCCAGGGCTCCATCGATGTTGCCGCGCTTCATATACGCTTTCGCAATCAGGTAGGAAACGCGGGCGCGCTGTTCCGCCGTCAGCACCTGGGCAATAACCCCCTCCTGAGAGCTGGTCAGGACGTCGGCATCAAGCTCCAGAGCGCGGGAGTATTCGGTCATGGCGCGATCTGTCTGGCCCAGCCCCAACCAGGCTTCCGCGAGGTTGATATGAGTGGGCGCACTCGACTCATCCATTGCCAGCGCCCGCTTGAAGTAGCCGATGGCAGGATTGTACTTCCGGTTCAGAAGCGCTACTACTCCAATGTTGTTGAGCGCGGAAATGAGCTGAGGGTCGTACTTCAGCGCCTTGCCGAAGTTTTTGCTCGCCGCCCCCTTCTCGCCCAGTTGCAACTCTGCAATGCCCAGCTTGTTATAAAGCGCGGCGCTCTGCGGAGAGACGCTCAGAGCATCCTTGTAGTAGGCGACGGCCAAGTCATAATTGGCGTGAATGCGCGCCACGTCTCCTTTCACCTCTGCCGTCTTGGCGCGCTCCAGCTTGTCCGTCTTAGCCGCGTCCGGGAGGGGGTCTGTCCTTCCGTACGGGGCCGCGCAAATCAGCAGGCTTATCGCCACCATCGTCATCAGTTTTCTCATGGGTCACCTCTTCTGCGCATGTGCATTTCATGGGAGGCGGTTGTTGTACTTGCCGTCTCCGGCGATCTGCTTCCGCATCGATCCCAGTAGAGATCGTGCACGGGCTGTCCACAACGCTATACCTGCTACCTGTCCGTTCCGCCGGGGTTACTTTTCCGGTTGGCGCAACCGAACTCATAGTCCTGCTATCACTTGCAGGTGCCGGGTTTTTGGCGCGGAGTGGCTCGCCGCCAGGAAGCGGAAGAGGTTACCCGCCGTTACATGCCAGTTTTCCTTGTCGACTCAACCGTTAAACACTTCCCAGTTTAAGGATCGGGGAGCTATAGCATTACAATCAGTCCGAGTGTGGATGGGAATGGAAACGATGGCGATTGAAAGCCCAGAGTCGGCCGGCCTCGAAACACAGCGCGCGGAACTGGAGGCGGTGCTTCATTCCGAGTACTTTACTCGCGCGCCCATGCTCGCTAATCTGCTGTCGTATCTATGTGAGAAGCTCTTTGCCGGGGAAGCCAGCCAGATCAAGGAATATTCCGTCGGAGTGGAAGTCTTCCATCGCGGATCTTCCTTCGATCAGAACTCCGACTCGATTGTGCGGGTAGAGGCCAACCGCTTGCGCAAGCGCCTGGCTGACTACTACGCAGGCGACGGCGCATCGCATCGGCTCCATATCGCGATCCCTTTGGGACAATATGTTCCGGAGTTCAAATCTGCCGCTCCGCAACAGGAAGAAGGACAGCAGGCTCCCGCCGATTCCCCCGCGGCGAGCCGGTCTGGAATCGAGAGTGCTCGAACCCGGCAGGCGGAAGGGTGGCTTCGTCTCTCCGGCCGCCGTGCCTGGTGGCTGGTCGCCGCACTCGTGCTTCTGTCTCTCGGTCTCGGCTGCGCCTTGTTTATTCTCCGGCAGATGAAGCAGGCCCCGCCGGCAACGGTATCGAATGAGTCCCCTGCCCTGCAGGCAGAGACGCAGCTTGGGCCGCCGGTGGGCGAGGAGATCCGCATCCTGGCCGGCGCAGGCCGCAGCTTTGTGGATCATGCGGGCAAATTGTGGAGCGCCGATACCTGGTTTGATGGCGGCACAGCAGTGAAAAGCTCCGTGCAGCAGATCTGGCGAACGCAGAACCCGGATTTCTACCGCACCAGCCGCCAGGGACAATTCCGCTACGGGATTCCTCTGAAAAAGGGCATCTACGAACTGCGCCTGCACTTTGCCGAGACGGTCTATGACCCGGAGTCCACCGGGACGGGCGGGGAAGGCAGCCGCATCCTGACCGTGCGCGCCAACGGCAGGACGCTGCTGACGCGCTTCGATATCGTGACCGATGCCGGAGCCAGCCGCACCGCCGATGTGAAGGTGTTCACCGACATTCAACCGGCGGCGGATGGGCTGCTGCATCTGGAGTTTTCCGGGGATGACGGCAGGCAAGCCATCCTCTCGGCTATCGAGATTCTGCCCGGCTTCCGGGGACACATCCGGCCCGTGCGAATACTGGCGCGCCAGACACCCTATTACTCCAATGACAGCCACTGGTGGAGCCCGGACAGCTACTTTGAGGGTGGCCAGTTGGCTGCCTACACGAGCCCGGTAAAAGGGACCGACGATCCTGAACTCTACGAAACCGAGCGCTGGGGCAACTTCTCCTATGCGATTCCCGTGACGCCGGGAAAATACTCCGTAACGCTGTATTTCGCTGTACGCCACGGCGACTGGGACCAGTCTTCATCCCCATCCGACGTTAGCAGGGCCGCGGTTGCCCATATTTTCGATGTATTCTGCAACGGAAATGCGCTACTGAAGAACTTCAACCTCCCCAGGGAAGCGCGCGAGACGGATGTGGTCACTCGCAAGTTCACAGGCATCGAACCGAATGCCCAGGGGAAATTGCTTTTGAGTTTCGTTCCGGTGGAGGGCTATGCAACAGTGACCGGAATAGAAGTCTTTCCCCAGTAATCCTTCGCGCTCGTCTTGAGCCATCCTCCTACGCCACTGTGAGCACCAGTTTGCCGAAGTGGCTGGCTTCTTCCATGCGGGTGAGGGCTTCGCGGGCCTGGGACCAGGGGAAGTTTTCGCCTATGGGGCGGAGCGCGGCCAGAGAGATGGCTTTGTTCATCTCCTCAAAATCTTTGCGCGAGCCGACGTAGATGCCCTGAATGTGGGCCTGTTTGTGGAGGATGGAGGCGATGGGGAAAGAGACGGGATCGGCGGGGCCGGAGAGCACGCCAACCTGAGCGACGACTCCGCCGATGCGAAGGGCGCGGAGAGAGCGGGGCAAGGTTCCGGCGCCGCCTACCTCGACGACCAGATCGACGCCCTCGCCGCCGGTCTGGTCCAGCGCCCAGCGGTCCCATTCGGGGTCTTCGCGGTAGTTGAGGCCGGCATCGAGGCCCAGAGTGTAGGCGCGGCCGAGCTTTTCGTAGCTCGAGGAGATGCCGATTACGCGCGCGCCCTGGAGGCGGGCAAACTGAAGGGCGAAGATGGAGACGCCGCCGGTTCCCAGGATCAGGACGTTGGCTCCGGGCTTGAGGTTGCCGGCGGCCAGAGCGTTCCAGGCGGTGACGGCGGCGCAGGGAAGGGTGGCGGCTTCCTGGAAGCTGAGGTGTTCGGGAAGGCTGACGAGGCCAGTCTCCTTGAGCACGACGTATTCGGCCAACATGCCGTCGATGTCACCGCCCAAGGCTCCCCTGGCTTTGGCCGGGGTGAGGGCGCCGTCGAGCCAATTCTGCATAAAAATCCCGGCCACGCGGTCACCGGGCTTCCACGCGGTCACGCCTTCGCCGACGGCTGCAACTACGCCGGCGCCGTCCGAGCAGGGGATGCGCGGGAGGTGCAATTTGGGGTTGTAGAGGCCCTTGATCATGAGCAGATCGCGATAGTTGAGAGAAATCGCACGCACCTCGACGAGCACTTCGCCGGGACCGGGCGAGGCCGTGGGCCGCTCCACAAACTCCAAAGAATCAATGCCGAACGACGAAATCTGCCAAGCGCGCATTGGGCATCCTCCACCTATATCTGACACTATTTTGAGTTCTGGGATGCAACGATCTTCACTCCGCGGGATGCAATGCGGCGAATCCCTCGTAGAATAAAGATAGGTCTCGTGGTTCAAGAAAGTAAATCGAGGGGGAGCAGATGGCAAATGCCTTACAGCAACCGGAGGTCGAACGCGGCAACGAGTTTATGAGCGACGATGCCCGGCGGATCGCGGAACTGAACCGCACAGTGCGGGAACGGCAAAAGCAGTCGCTCAATCTGCAACGGGAAAATATTCTCTCGCAGAAGACCTCGCACCCGGCGCGGCGCGCCGCGTTGGAGGCGGCGCTGGCCCAGATCGAAGCGCAGATCCAGGCCATGGGCTAGGGCCGGCTGGGAGTTCGCCACGACTGCCGCTATGGGTTGCGGTGGAAGAGCAGGGAGTTGGCCTGATCTACCGAGGTCAGCGACACCCGCGCGATGTTCACATGCGCCGGCCGGCTGACGGCCCACAGGATGGCATCGGCAACGTCTTCGGGGGTGAGTGGCGTAACGCCTTTGTAGACTTTGGCCGCGCGCTCGGCATCCCCGTGAAAGCGCACCAGGCTGAAATCGGTTTCAACCATTCCGGGGTCCACGCTGGTCACCCGCACCGGCGTCCCCAGCAGGTCCTGGCGCAGGCCGTCGTTGATGGCCCGCTCGGCGGCCTTGCTGGCGCAGTAAACCGCTCCACTGGGGTAGGTGAGCTCGCCGGCGGTGGAACCTAGGTTGACCACGTGGCCGCGGCCGCGTACCACCATCCCCGGCGTCACGGCGCGGGTGACGTAGAGCATACCTTTGATGTTGGTATCGATCATCTCGTCCCAGTCTTCGACATTGCCCATGTAGAGCTTGTCCAGACCGCGGCTGAGGCCGGCGTTGTTGACCAGCACGTCGATTTCTGCCCACTCCGGCGGGAGCGAGTCGATGGCGTTCTGGACGGTGCGGTAGTCGCGCACGTCGAGATCGATGGAGTGAACGGCGGCGGCGCCACGCTCCAGGGCGAGTGAAGCCACCTGGGCCAGTTTTCCGGCGCGGCGGGCCGCCAGCAGCAGTCGCACCCCCTCTTGAGCAAAGACAAGCGCGGTGGCAGCGCCAATGCCGGCGCTGGCCCCGGTGATGAAGACGATCTTTCCCTTGAGACTCATGGTTTTATCTTAGAGCCTGACCACTGGCCCTAAGATAACGCAGCCCGCCGCCAGACCACGCGATATTGGCCCACTGCCCATTCTTCGTGGCCAAGGCCGCGTAAAAGGGGGACTGGAAGAGCGCCCTGTTGACGGTAGCGGGGAACGCTTCCGGGTCGATGCCCTGCACGGCTGCACACACAAAGGCCTCGCCCAGCGAATGGGTCATGGCGCTGATGAGGAAGTTTCCGCGGCTCTACTGCGGGGCGACGAGTTGGCGGGCGATGGCGAAGAGGGCGAGTTCCAGGCGGGTAGAGACGCCGGTTTTGTCGAAGATGTTGGAGAGGTGGCGCTTGACGGTCTCTTCGCTGAGGTTGAACTGCTTGGCGATGTCGCGGTTGCTGCAGCCTTCGACGATGGCGCCGACGACTTCGAGTTCGCGGGGGGTGAGGCCGTAAGTTTGGCGCTGGGGCGGGGCGGCCTGCTGCATCAGGTCGTGGAGCGCGGAGACCAGATTGACAACGCGCTTGCCGCCGATCCAGTAGTCGCCGCCGATGACGGTGCGGATGGCGGTTTGCAGATGGCTGGCGAGGGCGTCTTTGAGCACGATGCCGCGGGCGCCGATGTGCAGGGCCTCGATGATCTGCTGAGTGGTAATGGTGGAGGTGAGGAGGAGAATCTTGACCGTGGGCGAGCCGTTCATAATGGCGCGCATGGCTTCGATGCCGGGCAGGCGAGGCATCAGGACATCGAGGAGCAGGATATCGGGCTTGAGTTCGAGGGTCTGAGTGATGGCTTCGTCGCCGTCGGAGGCGTCGCCGACCACCTCAAAACCGTCTTTCTCGGTAAGCATGTTGCGCACGCCGATGCAGACCACAGGATGGTCGTCGGCCACCACAATTCGGATCGGTCGTTCCACTTGAGCGGCTAACCTCCAGATGCCTCCCAGCCCGGCGATGACGTTGAAGAGGGGGCGGGGAAGGGGCTTTCCCTACAGTGGGAATTCTGTCTCTAGCATACGCTCCAGGTTGCGGGTGGCGGCGCGCAAATCCCGGAGCACGGGGGAGTTGTTATCCAGATGGTTACTATTCCACCCCGGCGGCGAAGACCCCTCGCCACCACCCCGGGAAGCAGAGATCGCTTCCTGGGGACCCTGGTTGCCGGTGGCTCCGGGCTCAAATTGAGCGGACTCAAGCGCGCCGGACTCGAGCAATGCGCCCAGGCGGGCAGCCTGGCGCGCGCCGGCCATGCCGCAGCCTCCCTTGATGGCGTGACCGATGCTGCGGACCCCGGTGGCGTCGCCGTCGGCGATAGCAATCTCAAGCGCTGCCAGACGCTGGTGAAGATCCGCGACGATAGCGGCATATATCTCCCGCACCGCGGCCTCGGGCATCAGCTCGCGAAACTGGGCCAGGGTCTCGGCATGGACAACCGGCTCCGCAGGGTCCAATGCCGGCGGGTCGGAGGGGCTGGCCTGGGCCGCGTCTTCTTCGAGCAGCTTGCGCAAGGCATCGGCGCCGAAGGGCTTGAGCAGGAATCCGTCGGCGGCGGCGGCCACCTCGTCCGGCGCGTGGCTGCCGCTGATGGCGACCACGCTGGCATGGCTGCGCGCGCGGAGTTCCTCAATCAAGCGGGTTCCGCTCAGGCCCGGCATCTGCGCATCCATCAGGATCACGCCGGGAACACATTCCCCGCCGGCGAGCAACTCCAGCGCCGCCGTGCCGCTGGGCGCGGTGTGGACGGTGTAACCGCTCATGGTGAGCACCGTCGCCGCGACCTCGCGACTGACCAGGTCGTCGTCAATCAGCAGCACCGTGGGAAGACTGCCCTGGGCCTGGAAGTTGGGCATGGATATAGTGTGCCACTTCGCGGCCGGAAACCGCTCGGTGATCTTGTCCGGCCTGGTTCCGGTTATTACCAGGAGCGGCTGATTGCTGTTTCCAGGTCTCCCGCCGCGGCGGGCGAGTCCGAGTGACTGGGAACCGGCTCAGGCCCAGGTGAGGACCTCGGATTCGGTGAGAATTTGGACCAGTAGCGTGGGATCGACGTTGCCGCCGCTGACTACGGCTACAGCTTTGCTGTAGGGCGGAAGCTCCGCGGCGTGGAAGAGCAGGGCTGCGGCGGCGACGGCTCCGCTGGGCTCGGGAACCAGGCGCGTGGTGGCTACGATGGCGCGCATGGCGGCGCGAATCTCGGCTTCGGTGACGGTGACGATGCCGTCCACGAAGGCGCGAATGTGGGCAAAGTTGCGCCGGCCGACGCTTTGGGTACGCAATCCATCGGCGATGGTGCGGCTGGTCAGCTCGGCCGCCCAGGTGACGATGGAGCCGGTGCGAAAGCTTTCCGCGGTGTCGCCTGCCAGCTCCGGTTCGACGCCGAAGACGCGTGTGCGCGGACTGAGCTGCTTGACGGCTGCGGCCACGCCCCCGAGCAGGCCGCCGCCTGAGACGGGGGCGAGGACCAGATCCACGTCGGGAAGGGCCTCGACGATTTCCAGGCCGCAGGTGGCTTGGCCGGCGATGATCTGCTCGTCGTCGTAGGGCGGAATGACGATGTAGCCGTGCTCGCGGACGAGTTGCTCGGCCACGGCGAGGCGCTCGCTGGAGGCCGGGCCTACGTCCACCACTTCTGCGCCCAGGGCAAGCGTGGCGGCGCGCTTGATGGCCGGGGCGTTCGAGGGCATGACGATGACGGCTTTAGCGCCCACTTCGCGGGCGGCGTAGGCTACGCCCTGGGCGTGGTTGCCGCTGGAGTAGGTGATTACGCCGCGGGCGATTTCGTCGGGGGTGAGCTGGAGGATTTTGTTGGCCGCGCCGCGGATTTTGAAGGCGCCGATGGGCTGAAGGCTCTCGGCTTTGAGGTAGATTTCTTTATTGGCGCCGTGGCCGGATAGGCCCGGGAATGGGGCGCGGACCAGCGGGGTTCTTACGGCGATGTTGGCGATGCGGGCCGCGGCGGCGCGGATTTCGGCCAGGGAAACCGGTGGGTCTACCATGCAGTTATTATCTGCTCTAGCCGGTCCTCGTAAAGAGCCATGATCTTGTTCAGCGTGATATAATGAATACATGTATTCACGAGGAAGGTGATAATGGCTACGTCAATCAGACTTGATCCGGAACTCTCACACCGGCTGCATCGATTGGCTGTGAAGACGGGACGCACCAAGGCTTTCTATTTGCGCGAAATGATTGCAGGCGGCATTGCGGAGATGGAAGAGTATTATCTGGCTGCCGATACGCTTAAACGGGTTCGCAAGGGGCAGGAGAAGGTGCATTCCGCGGCTTCGGTAAGGAAAGACCTTGGCCTGGGCGATTGAGTATGCCGAAACCGCGAAGAAGCAACTGCGGAAGCTCGACAGAGCCGCGGCCCGGCGGATTATCGACTTCATGGATGAGCGCGTGGCTTCGAGCGATGATCCGCGTGCGATCGGCAAAGCGCTGAAGGGGCCCTTGGGCGAACTTTGGC
Source organism: Occallatibacter sp. (assembly GCA_035315085.1). GTDB lineage: Bacteria > Acidobacteriota > Terriglobia > Terriglobales > Acidobacteriaceae > Telmatobacter. The sequence goes on along the minus strand of DATFYK010000093.1, from coordinate 18,711 downwards.
GCTATCGCGTGGGCGATTTTCGCGTCATCTGCGACATTCAGGACAAGGTGCTGACGGTACTGGTCTTGCGGATTGGGAATCGGCGGGAAGTGTATCGATGAGGGATTTTTCATTTGCGAATTGGCCTATGCGTTACTATCCTGTGGAGTGCTCATCCCATGAGGATAGATTCGAAAAAGTACGGCGTTCCGTTGTTGCCGCGTTATTTGTCTTTCTATTGGGTTCAGCAGCGATGGGCAACGCTCAAACCGCCAAGCCAGCACCAAACTATCCGACTCATTTGCCATATAGTTTTGGCAACTTTGTCTGGTGGGGCGACGACGAGTTGCGAGCATTGCTAAAGAAGCGCATTCCTGGCCTGGGCGATGAAATCGAGCCCACATCGGCGGTGAGTTTTTCGTTGGCGCTTTTCCTCAGTAGTGGAACCGCTGCTGTTGCGGCGCCACAGATTGAGTCGATAGCTCCGCTATGGAGCGCAAACCTCCGGACTGCGGTTGGACGCTCTCCTGTGGGTGTCGTCGGCGGTGGTAAAGGACACGAGTACACGCACAAGCCTAAGACATCGCTCTGGTTCACCGATAACGATACCGTAGTCGCTACAGTTGTGACTCGCGAGGCCACAGACCCGATTTTGTCCAACCGTGAAGCACCGGAAGAAAGCTCACCCCTTCGTCTTCGAGCAGTATATTTTAATGCACTTTCGGGAAAGATTCTGGCAACGCCAAGTTCGCGAGTATCGTGGCAGCACATGATGGGAAAGTCGTTACGTCAACGGGAAACGAACTCACCCTATATTCTTCGGACAGGAACGAACTGAAGAGGCTAAAACTGTTGCCCATGCAAGGGCCCGATTTAATAGGGCATCCGTCGCCTACAGGGAGAAGAATCCTCTTCGGAAGCCGCACCGACACCACATCCACTGGATGTAGTTCCTCTTCCCCGAGTCCATTGTGCAGCAGCTACCCGGTTGAATGGACATTGGTGGACACGGATAGCCTCGGGGTTCTCGATTCCTGGGAGGAAACTCCTCGCGGGCGAGTGAATATCTCCGATTCAAAAATGGCCACGATCGCGTGTGTGGCATGGTTCTTTAAGTGTAATCCTGAGATTGATGTCAGAGATGTTAACACAGGCTGGAGGAAAATCGCGGATATCGAGGATCGCCGTCACCCGGGAGTCGCTGGCTTTATCGATGATGATTTGCTTGTTCTTCTTGGCCATACGACAACTCTCCTTAAAACCGACGGCACAGTGTTATTTACTGAAAACAGCAATCACGAAGGATGCTGGTGGGGCGAGGTGTATCCGTCAGCAGGAGAGCGACGGTTTGTTATTCCATCGTGCAAGCTGAAGGGCCGGATTGAGTCCCTCGATATAGGCGGCTATGACGAGTTGTCGCAAGTGCTTGTCTACGACGCCCCGTACCACGGACAGTCATACACGCTGAATATTAAGGGGGCGAAGATCAAAGATCTTTCTCTGCTTGCCTTATCGCCGGATGGCTCCAAACTTGGGTAATAATATACTTGACAAAATAACCCGGTAGGGGTACTCTTAATACATGGAGACGGTTATGGAACCCCAAACCTTACAAGATGCGATTCTCTTCTTTGCCGATCCGGTCAACTGCCGGGAGTACCTGGTAGCCCGCCGCTGGCCTAAAGGCGTCACCTGCCCCCGCTGCGGTAGCCGAAACGTGCTGTTCCTGGAGAAGTATAACCGCTGGCACTGCCGGGAAAAGCATGAGGCCCCTCAGTTCACCCTTAAAACCGGGACCGTCATGGAAGATTCGCCCATCGGCCTAGACAAGTGGCTCACTGCGATGTGGATGGTCGTGAACTGCAAGAATGGCGTGAGCAGCTACGAGATTCACCGCTCTATCGGGGTTACTCAGAAAACGGCTTGGTTCCTAGACCATCGTATTCGGCTCATGCTTGGGGATGAGTACGCGGCAAAGCTCTCCGGCGAAGTTGAAGCGGATGAGACTTTCATCGGCGGCAAAGCACGGAATATGCACTTGAGTAAGCGGGAACGCCGGATCACCGGGACTGGTGGCAAGGATAAAACCGCCGTCATGGGATTGTTGGAGCGCGGCGGCAAAGTCCGCACCAAGGTTATCAGCAGCCGCAAAAAGAAGGAACTGCACGCGGAAGTCAAAAAGCACGTGGAGGTGGGTGCTGCTCTTTACACGGACGCTCTCATGTCCTATCGTGGACTCGGCAGTGATTACGCCCATCAGGTTGTAGACCACGCCATTGAATACGTGAATGGGCGCATCCACACCAACGGCCTAGAGAATTTCTGGAGCCTGTTAAAGCGTGACATCAATGGGACTTACGTGAGTATTGAGCCGTTTCACCTGTTCCGCTACCTAGACGAACAGTCATTCCGGTTCAATAATCGGAAGTTGACGGATGCAGATCGCTTCGATATGGCAGCGAGGGGTATGGTTGGCAAGCGTCTGACCTTCAATGAATTGATTGGGAAATCGAGTTCAACAGGAATGTCCCTGTGCTAAAGAGTAGGCAGGGACGCGGCAAGAAGCAGAAAGGGCTGCGATAATCCGCAGCCCCCAAGATCGTGAATTTCTCGTCCGGTGCGCTCGGCGGTCGCAACGCCGAACGGACATGCGCTACTAGGAGTGTATCACATGGCTGATTTGCGCATCCCGATAATTCTCAACAAAGGACGGAAGGGGATTCCGTTGCAGAAACTCGCCCGCATTTCCTATGAACTTCAACAGTTCCTTGGACTGCTTGGTGAAGACTTAAAAATTGACCTAGGTGCCGGTTGGATCGGCGTTGATTTCTCGAATGGATCACTCAATTTTATCGCTGAGAAAGTTGATCCAGTCGAAGAGTTGAAAGAGAAGGCATTTAAGCAGGCGTTCCGAAATGTCGCCCAGCGGAGACCGGATGACAGAGTGCGCCCTTCCACGATCCGCCAATACGCTAAAATCGCCGATCCTATGGATGCGGAAGAAACGGCAGAGTTCAGCCTTCCAAACCCGGATACTGACGATCAAACCGACGAATGGTGCGAACTAACGAAACAACAAGCCCTGTTGATTACTTCTGAAATTCAGGGACTTGTCCGTTCGTATGGTGGCGTTCAAGGGGTAGTCCACTCCGTTTTCTTTGGGGCTTCTCCCGCTCATTTTCAGTTGAGGGAACTTTCTACCGGCGATCTTGTGAAGTGTGTTTATAGCAGCCGAAAACAGTACGATGAACTAGCTGCTGTTCTCAAAGAACGGGATGCGGTTATACATGTCTACGGCACTATAACGACCGATTTTGTAAACCGCCAGATCGAGGAACTTCGCGTTGTGAAGATCGAATTAGCCGACAGCTTCTCTAAGGAAGACTTTGAGAGGTTTGTCGGGTGCGCTCCTGGAATACTCGGAGATCAGAGCTTGCAGGGATTCATCGATGATGTGAGGGAACGTGCCAACTAAACCAAAAGTCTATTTGGATTCGTGCTGTTTCATCGAACTTGCCCTGCAATCAATTGGCAAGCATGAAACAGCCCGCGAAAACGACCTATGGTTTCTTACGGAACTTCTCAATGCGGCGTTTGACCAAGAGATAGAGGTCTTAACCTCCACACTTACTATCGCAGAATGCGCACACGCTAAGGGAGATTTGAGCGATGATGTTAAGACGCTTTTCAAGAAATTTCTCACGTCTGGCCGCTATGTATTTCTTGTGCAGGACAGTGTACTTGTAGCAGAAAAAGCCAGAAATCTGCGATGGGTCCACGGTTTAGCGTTTAGCGGGGCAGATTCCATCCATATTGCATCTGCCTTAGAGATGAAATGTGACGAGTTTATAACATGGGACCAAAAACCCCACGACAATGCAAAAGAGCTTAACAATTTGGCGCTCACTATCTGCTCTCCAGGTAACACACACTGTCTGCCGATCAAATATCTGCAACAGCCATTGATTACTCAAACTACCGGCCCTCTTCCTGCGTTACCAGCACCAGCAGAAAGCACTGATAACCAGTCCCTACCCAACATTCCTCTTCCAAACGATTCTGAAGAGGGTTAGGAAGGCAAGCCAATGAAACCAGCAGCAGCCCCAAGCGTACCTGGCTATACGGATGCGGAAAGATTCGATAACGCTGTCCGCAAGATATTCAGCGTGTCCAAAGACGATCTGCGCAGAGCAGAGGCGAAGTGGAAGCGTGCGCAGACACGAAAGAAACGGATGGCAAAACGATCATGAAACGAAAGGACACATCTCACGCGAAGATTTATTAAGCGGTGAGGTGCCCTACAAATTCATGGTCTAGTGTTTTGTCAAGTATATTATTACCCAAACTTGGCATTTTGAACGGAGAATCGGTTTATGTTTTTCGTTTGCCACCTCAAAACTGATGGCCGGTGGCCCAGGTCCCGCTTTTGGGACCTGGGATTCGAGCTGAAAGCTACGACTTGGCAAAAGCCGCCGCTACGCTCTCCAGTTGCTGATCCCAGTGCCTGGGCTGGTAGATGCAGCAGGGTTCCTGGGCCAGCGGGTCGCCGGTGACGGCGTAGGCGCGGGCGCGCGAGCCGCCGCAGATCTCCTTGTACTCGCAGGCTCCGCACTTGCCTTCCAGCTTGCTGGTGTCGCGCAACGATTTGAAAATAGGCGCGTTGCGGTAGATTTCGCTGAGCGGGGTCTCGCGGATGTTGCCGGCGTGGATGGGCAGAAAGCCGCTGGGATAGACGTTGCCAACGTGCGATACAAACAGGAAGCCCTTGCCGTCGTTGACGCGGCGGGTCGTCCAGTTCGCGGTGCGGGTTTGGGCGTCGGCTGTCGGCGCGCCGGGCTCATTTTCGTTTGCGGGGGTTTGCGCGACTGCGGCAGCGGGCTGGGCGGCGTGCGGATGCCCGTGGCCCATGCGCCGCTCTTCGAAATTGTGTTGCAACAGGTAGCGCCGGTAGTGCATGGCCTCAGTGGTCTTGATCTGGAAGTTGACCCGCTGCGAGAGCTCGTAGATTTTGCCGAAGACCTGCTCGAACTCCCCGCCGCTGAGCAGGTCAGCGAGCTGGCCGCGGCCTACGGGAACCAGGAAGAAAACGTTCCACATGACGATGGCCAGCCGTTCGCATAGGGCGCAGAGGCCGTCCAGGTCGTGGGCGTTGTGGCGGCTGATGGTGGAGTGCACCTGGATGGGAATGCCCGCCTCGTTGGCCCATTCGATGGCCTGGATGGTCCGCGCCCAGGCGCCGGGAAGACCGCGGAAGGCATCGTGAATCTCGGGAGTAGAGCCATCCAGCGAGATGCCAAGCCGGACCAGTCCGGCTTGTTTCAGGTTTTGGATTGCCTCCCGGGTTAGCAGCGGCGTGGCGCTGGGGGTTAGCGCCACCTGCACGCCTTTGTCCGCAGCATAGCGGATCAGCTCGAAGACGTCCTTTCTTTTCAACGGGTCGCCGCCGGTGAAGACGAAGATGGGCACGCCCATGGCGGCGATCTGGTCGATCAGCGCCTTGCCCTCGACCGTGGTCAACTCGTCCGGATGGGCGATGGGCTGGGCGGCGGCGCGGCAGTGCTTGCAGGCCAGGTCGCAGGACTGGGTGACCTCCCAGATGGCCACAAAGGGGGTTTCGTCGAAGTTCAACCCGCCCCTGGCGGGAATGGCGTGCATGGGCTGCATACGGCCTCCGGCGGAATCGCGGCTGGCGGGTCCAGAGACGGTTCCGCCAGGGATGGAGCAATTTTCCCAATTATTAAAGAAAACCAAGACACTGCCGATTAGATAATCCTCCCGTGGGAGGAAACCATGTTGGAAGCTTTCAGCAGAGCCCCATGAATTGGAAAACCGCTCTCGAGGGCCACGATTCCGTTCCAGAAGAGCAGCGTTGGCGCTGCGCATGCTGTGATTGGGATCACCCCATCTCACTCAATCGGCTGCCCGGGCATCTTCCACTGGACAAATTCCCGAAAAGGGCGCACAATTCCATCTCTACTGAATTATTGCCCTGGAACCTGCGCTTCTTATTGATAGTGAGATGGTTTTCGGTACGCTGGAAACTGAACTCCATGCCCTTCCGGCGTGATTCAAGCCACGCTGACCTGTGCCGTCGAGATCTGTGAACCGATGGCGACCCTGCTAGTTTTAGTTGCCGCACCACCAGGAGGTTCCCATGGCAGCCGTCATCAAGCCAGGTTGGAGCAAGCCCTCCACCATCCTCTTCGCCTCCGAGATTCCCGCCAATGAGAAGACCTTCGCCTTCGCTCTTGCGCAAGCCGCCGAGTTTGGCGCCGATCTCATCCTCTTTCACGCCTATGACACGCTGGTGGTGGCGGAATCAGAGACCTCCGGCATCCGCTACTACGACTATGCCGCCGCCGCCCGCGCCGCAATGAAGAGTCTTGAGCCTCTGGCCCAGCGCGTACGCAAGGCTGGCATCCGATGCGAAATCGTGGTTCGACCGGGAATGCCCGCAGACCAGATCCTCACCTTCCTGCGCGAGCGGGAGGTGGACCGCGTCGTGATGGGCACTCACTCTCCCGGCCCCATCGGCAAGCTGCTGGTGGGCTCGGTGGCCGAGGCCGTCCTGCGCACCGCCAAAGTTCCGGTTTGCATCGCCGGTCCCGACATGGTGGATGGCAGCTACCGCAACTTTGCCACCCGCGCCATCCTGTGCGCCGTAAGCCTGCAGGAGGCCAGTTCCATGGTGGCCGGCTTTGCCGCGGAGCTGGCGGCCCAGCATAACGCGCGCCTGATCCTGCAACATGTCATCCGGCCCCAGGAGCGCGCCGAGGTTCTCGCCGGCTGTTCCATCGAGGATATCGAGACCGAACTGCTCTCGATGATTCCGCCTGATCTGCACGACAAGATTGCGGTGCAGGTCATCGTGGTGCCCGGCGATCCGACCGAGGAGCTGCTTTACCAGTGCAGAGCCCAGCAGGCCGAACTAATCGTGCTGGGCGCGCAGGGCGCATCGGCCTTTGCCGCCATCACCCGCCACGGCGTGGTGTACAAGGTGCTGGCCCACGCGCCCTGTCCGGTGATTACGCTGTCGCCGGCCGTGCTGGCCGATTGCGGCGTCAAGGCAACGAGAGCTCGTTCGTCCGAGGTCTATATGGCCGGCGTTTTTTAGGGCCGGCTCACGAGCAGCGAACCTGGAAGGGCGGGTTTCGGCCCGCCTGCCATGGAAAAGGGGCATTGCGCCTTGAGCGGGCACTGCCCCTGTGTTTCCAGCAGAACGGTTACACCGCACCGGCGCTCCCGCTATACAATTGCTCGAGTTGTCCAACGAGCGTCGATGAGCGCGAGCGTGAGCTTTCTGGCAGTGGACCTGGGCGCATCGAGCGGCCGTCTGATGAACTGCCGCTGGAACGAAGTTACTCCCGAGTGGCCTGTCATGCATGTGCTGCTGCATGGCGTCGACCAGAACCAGTTCATGGCCCGTCATCCTTCCAACCACGTGAATGTAGCTTATGCGCCGTCAGCCGAAGAGGCCGATCGCGCGCTGGCTGCAAAGGCTACGATGTTTCACGAAATGGGTCTTGAAGTTCACCTTTGCGGGGTTGAACTTTAGGGCTTGTTAGCACTTACAGGGCGGACAGCGGCGGGCGCATTCGCTGCGACAGGGCACGGCGCGCCTCCGCACAGCGCCCCGGTAATCCCCTTGCCCTCGGTGATGGTATAGATGCGGTCCTCCGCCGGCAGCTTCACCGTCTCTTTGGCTCCGGACGGCCAATGAATCTCCACAGTCCCGGCGTCGGTCGCGTCGCCCAGGCCGAAGTGCAGGCGCGGGTCGTTGGCCGAGATATAACTGCCGCTGTCCATCACGTCCTGGCGCTGAGTCATTCCATTGGCCTTCAAATACACCGTGGCGCAGGCAGCGTCGCGGGGGCTTTTGGGTCCGCCCACCAGCTTCATCTCCACCCAGTGATGATGGTCGGGATTCACGTTCCGCAAGAGCGTGGGCGGAGCGTCCATGTTGTTGATAATCACATCGATCTTGCCGTCGTTGAACAGGTCGCCGAAGGCCGCTCCGCGGGACGGAATCACCACTGCCAGTCCCGATCCCTTCACCGGCGGAATGTACTCGAACCGCCGTCCCTTTCCGTTTGTTTCAGGGACGTTGTGGAACAGAAGCGGCCGCTCCGCCCAGGTGGTGCCCCAATCGTGCTGGTCCACCTGGGGATAGACGTGGCCGTTGACCGTGAGCAGATCCAGCCAGCCGTCGTTGTCGTAGTCGATGAAGGCGTCGCCCCAGCCGACAAAGGGGATCGTGGTCTGCGCGACCCCGGCCTTGTAGCTCACGTCGGTAAAGCTGTTGTCGCCGTCGTTGTGGTAGAGAACCTTGTAGTCGTCGCCGAAGTCGTCGACAAAAAGGTCCAGCTGCCCGTTGTTTTCGTAGTCGCCCACGGCAATGCCCATGGAGGCGATCTCGCGCCCGTCCTTGTTCAGCGCGAAGCCGGAGATGTAGCTCTGGTCGTCGAAGGTCCCGTCGCCTTTATTGATGTAAAGATAGTTGGGCTCCGAGTCGTTGCCCACTATTAGGTCCGGCTTGCCGTTGCCGCTGAGACTCACAAAGATGGTGCTGAATCCGTAGTAGCGATCCTTGTCCTCTACGCCGGCCTTCACCGTCACGTCGGTAAAGGTTCCGTCGCCGTTGTTATGAAAAAGGTGGTCGGGTTCGCCCGGCAGCCCGCGAGGACCGCAGTTGACCGCCGCGCCGCGATACATGCAACTGGCATACCCCACCGCCTTGGTGCCCGCAATGGGCAGGTTGTCGCGGTCGAAGTGGACATAGCCGGTGACGTACAGGTCCAGCAGCCCGTCGCCGTCGTAGTCGCCCCAGGCCGAGCCGGGCGACCAGTTGCCCAGCGTGACACCGGCCTTCTCGGCCACATCGGTAAACGTCCCATCATGGTTGTTGTGGTAAAGCCGGTTTTTGCCGTAGTTGCCCACATAGATGTCGGGCCAGCCGTCGTTGTCGTAATCGGCGACCGAGCAGCCATAACCCCAGCGGTCGTTCTGCACTCCCGCCTTGGCGCTCACATCGGTAAAGGTGCCGTCATGGTTGTTGCGGAACAAGGCGGCATGGGGCGGCGTTTCCTTGCCGTCCAGCGCGTCGAAGGTGGAGCCGTTCACCAGGTAGATCGACAGCCAGCCGCTGTTGTCGTAGTCGATCAGGCAGACGCCCGAGCCGTTGGTTTCGACAATGAACTTCTTCTCCGGGACGCCCATCTTGTTCGTCCAGCCGGAAAGTCCCGCTTGCCTGGTGATGTCCTCGAAGACCACCGTGCCCTTGTCCACAAACCCGCCTGCGGTGATGGGCCGCTTCTGCTCGTCGTAGACCGGAGCGGCTCCTATGCCTCCGGCGATGCCACCCATGCCCTGCTTAGGCGGCGGTTTTTGCGGCTCCGCCGGCTGCTGTGCCTGCGCAAGCAGTTGCGGTTGCGTGCTTTGTGACTGATGGGCCGGCGGAGTCCGGGCTTCTACCTGCTCCGGCCGGACGGGCAACGCCAGCATCGAGGTCTGAGTCGGCTGCGCTTGTGGCTGCGGCGCCTGCTGCGCCAGGCTATCGACGGGAATGCAAAGAACGGCAATCAGGATGCCGGAAAGAAGTCCGCGAAAAGGCAACAACAAGAGTCCTCCACAGCTTGCAGTGTATCGCATGGATGCTATTGCATGCCGATTGGCGCTGCCGGTCGCGGTCTCGCATCTCCGCGCATCAATTCACGAAATGCCCTAGAATCGCGCGACCGGTCCGGTTATACTGGATGGCAAGGTTGGCGCACCCGGTTGCGCCAGCTGGAAGTGAGGTGCGTCTTCAGCAATGACTCAGGCTCACTGACGTTTGATGTTCCACCATCGGAGACTTCCCGGTGGCGCGCGGTTGCCCGCGTGCTCCGAAGTCCCATGGACGCCTTGGGTTGTGCCCTCCTTCCCGCATTCTGTGCTCTCTGCGGCTCCCCTCTGCCGCGGCTTTCCTCCGTGCCAATCTGCGATGCCTGCTGGACAGAGTTTCCCGTCCAGAGCGGCCCCATGTGCGCGCGCTGCGGCGACACTCTTGCCGCGCCGGCGCTGGCTTCGGGTTCGCCAGTGGGCAGATCGTCCGCCGCGCTCTGCAAGGCCTGCCGCCTTGCCCCGCCGCCCTTTGTGCGGGCGGTTGCCTACGGGCTTTACCAGGACCGCATGAAGAATGCCATCTACGCGCTCAAGTACGACCGCCTTTATCCCACGGCCCGCGGATTGGGGCGCATGCTGGCCGAGGCCATCGCCCAACTGGCTGCCGAGGCGCCGGCCGAGATGCTGGTGGTTCCCGTGCCGCTGCACCGGTCGAAATACATCCAGCGTGGCTTCAACCAGGCCCGGTCGCTGGCCGCGCATGCCATTGCAGCGTTGCGCAAGACGCACCCGGAGTGGCGGCTCACCCTGGCCCCGGCGGCGCTGATGCGGCTGCGCGCCACCCAGAGCCAGGCCGGCCTCACGTTCCGCCAGCGGCGCATCAATGTGCGCGGCGCCTTCTCGGTCTCCGACCGGGCCGCCGTCGCCGGAAAGCACATTCTGCTCGTCGACGACATCTTGACCACCGGCGCCACGGCCCGCGCTGCCGCGCAAGCGCTGGTTCAGGCGGGAGCGGCTTCCGTGTGGGTGGCCACACTGGCCAGGGCCCGCCGGACAAACGACTTCAGCCGCGGCTCTTATAACCGCTTCAATGAAGTGGAGGACAACCAAGTTTTGGCCGGCCCGCCGCGGCAGGAGCTGGCGGCTCGCCGCGGCGAGCAAGAAGCATTCACTTATTCATTGCACGACCAACCATCTTTTTAACGAGGGAAAAAGAGATGTCGCTGGGAAAAGCCATGATTCATGCCCGCAAGCAAAAGTCCATCGCCAAGGCCGCGGCGCTGGCCGGCGACCACGCGGCCGGATATTACAACGTTCAGGCCAGCCACATCCTGCAGATGCCCGTTCTGGTGCTCAACGCCTCCTATGAGCCCATCAATATCTGCGGCGCGCGCCGCGCCCTGGTGCTGGTGCTCAAGGGCATCGCGCGCACCGAGGAAGAGCACGGCCTCATCCTTCATGCCCAGCGCAGGCACATCGCCATGCCCTCGGTCATCCGCCTGCTGGAATACCGCCGCATCCCTTACCAAACCCGCGCCCTCTCGCGCAAGAACATCCTGCTGCGCGACCGCAACACCTGCCAGTACTGCGGCGATGTGCTGCCCTCCAGCGACCTTACTTTGGACCACGTGGTTCCCCGCTCCCGAGGCGGCAACTCCACGTGGGAAAATCTGGTGGCCTGCTGCCACCCCTGCAACCGCCATAAGGGCAACCGGATTCTCAGCGAGATTGACGACATGATCCTGCTGCGCGAGCCACGCCCCTTCTCGCTCCACACCAGCCGCCAGATCATGCGTATGCTTGGCCGGGCGGACGACCGGTGGCGGAAGTATCTTTTCTATTGAGGGAGTAGGGAATAGGGAATAACGACCAGCCTGAAGTCGGGCAGGCCATTCAATGGGAAAGCCGGCTTCTTCCACAGGGGGAAGACTACATGTCTCAAAAGAAGAGGTTATGTCTTGCCGAAGGGCGGGAACGCTTGAGCCTACCTTTCTCTGTGCGCGTGTGCCATTTGCTTCTGCTGCTCCTCCTGGCGATAGGGAGCGGGCGGGGGCAAACAAACATTTTGGATGCAACGGCCGGAGAGGGCTGGAAGCTGGATACTGCGGAGCGGCAACGTGTTATTGAGGTCGCAATCGCGAATCTTAGGCAGTACTACTTTGATCGGGACGTTGCGCAGAAGACAGCGGACGCGCTGCTGGCGCATGAGAGAAGCGGCGATGACAACGCGGTGACGGAAGGTGCGGCCTTTGCCGATCTGCTGACCAGGCAGATGAGGGACGCGAGCCACGACATGCACCTCGTCATGGCATACAGCCAGGACCGTTTGCCAGAGCACCCACCGGAACCAACGCCTGAGAGTCTTGCTCGTTATCGGAAGGCAATGGAAGAGGAAAACTGCATGTTCAGGAAGGTCGAAATCCTGCCGCACAATATCGGGTATCTGAAGCTCGATTTCTTCCCGGACACCTCTGTTTGCCAGTCAACGGCTGCGGCTGCGATGGCTTCTTTGAACCACGCGGACGCCATCATCTTCGATTTGCGGGACAACAACGGCGGCTCTCAGAACATGGTCATGCTCATTGCCGCCTACCTCTTCGATCATCTGGAGTACATGTACAGCCCCAGGGAAGCTCCAACCGAGGAGTCCTGGACGCGATCGCCTGTTCCAGGAAACAGGCTGGCGGACAAGCCGGTCTATGTGCTGACCTCGGCTTCTACCTGGTCCGGCGCGGAGCAGTTTAGCTACGACCTGAAGATGCTGAAACGCGCCACGTTGGTGGGGGAGACAACGCGGGGCGGGACCCATGCGGGTGTATTTCATCGTATCGACGATCACTTTGGCATGGGCATTCCCGAGGCGAAGGCAATCAATCCCTTCGGAAAGGCTGACTGGGAAGGCGTAGGCGTGGAGCCGGATGTGAAGGTGAAGGCCGCGGACGCGTTGGAGACAGCAGAAAAACTGGCAGAGAGCAGGCTGCAGTCGAAGTAGCCAACCTGATAACTGGCTCCGAGGAAGTTAGCAAGATGCTCGTCGCCATCATGAAGAAGCTGCGGTAATGAAGTGCCGCTTTTCTGTTCCCTACTCCCTATTTTTTCGGCTGCGCGTCCGGCTGGTTCTGCGGTTTCGTAATGTCCTGCCCCTCATAGATGATCTTGCTGGTTGATCCAAACTGCTTGTAATCGGAGTACTTGACGATGTCCCGGATGTGAACGTCCTGGGCCATGTAACCGCTGCCGCCGCTGAAATGCAGGATGCCCTCGCCCTTGGTGTAGACCGGGAACCAGTAATGGCCGTCCACCTGCTGCCGCCAGGTCATGAAGGGCGGATGCAGGTCCTCCTGGCCTTTTTTGGTGTCATCGGGAACCATTCTGCCGTTGGTCACCACGATTTGCAGATCGGTCGAGTCCACCCAGATGCGGCCCAGCAGGTAGCGATGCTTCTTTTCGATGACTTTGGGGCTCACGTCGAAGACGTAGCAGTCCACCTCATCCACTTTCTGCCGTCCCACATACTTCACGTCGTACTGCCCGATCTCCTCGGCAGTAAGAACGAAGGGGTATCCCCGCTGGATGTCCTGCAGGTCGGAGGGCGACATCTGAACCCGCCGCAAGGAATTCTCCGGCGCGAAGACCACCTTTTCCGTCCGGTTGCCCGAGGGGTCGAAGATCACATCGTCCACCTCGTACCACTCGCCATCTACCTTGTTGTCGTCGTCCACGGTCTGTACGCGGGCGATGCGGCGATAGGTGTAGTGGTTCAGCGCGCGCTGGAACTCGCTCTCCTTGGCGGCAAACTGGCGGATAATCTCCTCCGGCGCCACGGCGGGCGCGGTGATGTCCATCCGTCCGAAGCCCGCGTCCAGCGCCATGGGCGTAAAGCTGTCCTTGCTTTGGGCCGCGGCGGCCAGGGCACAACCCGCGGCCACCAGCAACGCCATCCAGCAACGATTTCTCATTCTTTTCTCTTTCCCCGCCGCTCTTTAACTGGGTCTGGAGCCTACGGCAGATCGTACTCCGGGAATCCCGCACGCTCCTAAGATATTAGACGCATGCGCATAGCCGCCAGGTGGCTTCCGTCCACAACCCGGCCCTTCCGCGCCAGTTCTCAGGCACAAGTCATGGAACTTCCGCGCGCGGAACGCGTAAAGTGCATTTGGACGTGTTGGGCCGGAGGTCGCGTGAAACTTGAAATAGAAGATGTGTCCAAGCAGTACCGTAGGGGTGTCCTGGCCCTGCGCAGCTTCAGTCTTGAACTGAAGCCGGGCGTGCTCGGCCTGCTGGGGCCCAATGGCGCGGGCAAGACCACGTTGATGAGCATCCTGGCAACCATTACCAAGGCCACCGAAGGCAGGGTTCTTTGGAACGGCGCCGATGTGGCCGCCAATCCGGACTCGCTTCGTTCCGTGCTCGGCTATCTGCCGCAGGACTTTGGAGTCTATCCAAACCTGAACGCGGTGGAGTTCCTCCAGTACCTGGCCGCCGTAAAGGGTCTCGATGCCTCAACCTCGGCGCGGCGCATCGAGGAACTGCTGGAACTGGTAAACCTGACCGAGGTTCGCAAGCGCCCGTTGGGCGGCTACTCCGGCGGCATGAAGCAGCGGGTCGGCATTGCACAGGCACTGCTCAACGATCCGCAATTGCTCATCGTGGACGAACCCACGGCCGGCCTGGACCCTGAAGAGCGCGTGCGCTTTCGCAATCTGCTCTCCGACCTTTCGGGTGAGCGCATCGTCATCCTCTCGACGCATATCGTCTCCGACGTGGAAGCCACCGCAACCGATATTGCGCTCATCGCGAAGGGCTCGCTGGTGGCCCATGCAACGCCCGAGGCGCTGTTGCTACAGGTGGAAGGCAAAGTGTGGGAGTGGGTGGTTCCAAGCGCCGATCTGACCCAGGCCAAGCAGCAGTTCCTCATCAGCAGCACCACCCGCCGCAGCGATGGCGTGCACGCGCGCGTGTTGGGCGAAGATCCGCCGCTGGGCGCCTCACTCGCCTCGCCCAATCTTGAGGACGCCTATCTTTACTGCCTCTCTCAGCATCGCGCCGGAGCCACAGCATGACCCGCGCTCTCTACCACCTGGTACGCGCCGACTTTCTCGAGCGCGTGCGCCGATACAGCTTTCTGCTCACGCTGGGCTTCTCAGTCTATCTGGGCTATGCGGTCTACTCCGGACAGGTGACCCTGCAACTGGACAAGTATCGCGGCGTGGATAACTCGGCCTGGCTGGGCTCGGTCGTCGGCATGGTCGGCTCCGTCTGGCTCTCGCTGGTGGGCTTCTACATCGTCAAGAACGCCATCCAGCGCGACCGCCAGACTCGCGTCGGCCAGATTCTGGCTACCACACCCATCAGCAAGGGCTTCTACACGCTCAGCAAGACGCTCAGCAACTTTGCGGTTCTGGCCGCGATGGTGCTGGTGCTGGCGCTCGCGGCGGTGATCATCGATCTGTCGCATTCCGGTGCTGCGCACACGGATCTCTTTGCGCTTCTTGTTCCGGTGCTTATCTTCGGACTCAGCTCTGTGGCCGTGACGGCGGCGCTGGCCGTGCTGTTTGAGAGCCTGCCCATGTTGCGAGGCGGCGCCGGCAACGTCTTCTACTTCTTCTTCTGGACGGCTCTGATCGCCTCCGGCGCGATTGCCATGGAGAACAGCAAGTCGAGCGCGGCCGCGCATCCATTCGCGGATTACACCGGCCTGGTTACCATGCTGACCCAGATGCAGGCCCAGCTCCATGGCCTCGATCCGCAATACAACGGCAATGCTTCGTTCACTGTCGGCGGCCTAAACCCGACGACGAAGACGTTTCTCTGGACCGGCATTCAGTGGAGCAGGGAGCTGCTTCTGAGCCGCGCCGTGTTGCTTGGATTTGCCCTCGTTCTGGCCCTGCTGGCGGCTGTTTTCTTCGACCGCTTCGACCCGGCGCGAACCGGATGGCCGAGCGCGAAGAGCGCAAAGCCCACAAAGAAGCTCAAAGCCGGCCGGACCGCTTCCAATGGGATCGCAGAACAAAACGGCCACGATCTGCCTCAGGGGCAACAAGCCGTACCGACTCTTACGCCGTTGTTGCGCGCGGAATCGAACTCCGGATGGGGCGCCGCTGTTCATACGCGTTTTTTTTCGCTTGTCGCCGCCGAGCTGCGCCTCCAACTCCTCGGCCACAGGTGGTGGTGGTATGCGATTGCGGCAGGGTTGTTCATCGGCTGCCTGGCCTCGCCGCTTGAAGTTGCGCGCTCCGGCGTCATCGTCTTTGCGTGGCTTTGGCCGGTGCTCATCTGGTCGCAGATGGGCACGCGCGAGGAGCAATTCTCCACCGGCTCGCTTGTCTTCTCGGCCCCACGAGCCGTGCCGCGCCAGTTGCTGGCCCTGTTCGTTGCGGGCGTGCTGGTAGCCGCGCTCACCGGCGGCGGCCTCGCGCTGCGCCTGATCATTGCCGGCGACTTTGCTGGTCTCGCCGAGTGGGCCGCAGGAGCGCTCTTCATCCCCGCACTGGCTCTTGCGCTCGGCGTCACCACAGGCAGCCGCAAATTCTTTGAGGCTCTCTATACTGCGTGGTGGTATGTCGGCCCAGTTCACCACATTCGCTCGGCCGACTTCATGGGCACTACGGCACAATCCAGCACGCCCGCCGTCTATCTGGCCGCCGCCGCTCTGCTGGTGGCGGCCGCCTACGCCTGGCGGAGGGTGCGGCTGGCCTACGCGTGACGGACTCGGTTCCGCTCAGGCCTGGTCAATGAGTTGCTTTGAAGGTTCGTACGCAACCTTCCATTCGGCGGAGCACCCCAAGACACCACATCTTGCGCATCGTTCGCCAAGGTAGAGCCAGCGCACTTCGCCATCTTCGTATAAAGAGAATCCAACTCCCACATTAGCCAGCCTGGAGCCGCATTCAACGCAGTTCCATTCCTCGGGCTGCGGATCGGGATAATACTCTTCGCTGTCGCAGATGAAATGGGCTTCTGAGCAAGATGAGCAAACCCGCTTTGCGGTCCCTTCCTCATCGTCGGCCCACAAACTAAACTCGATACCCCCGCATTTGCATTTTGCAAGTCGAAATTCATTTATCGCATATCCGTCCGCGGAAAACGCCTCAAGATATTCTTTCAGGTCTTGCGGTTGGCTTCCGACCCACCACTTCCCAGTCTTATTGATCGCCATTGTTCCTCTCCTTCGTGCGTGGCCCGGAACCTCATCCACGAGAATACAACGACTGCCGTTTAGCGCCGCCATTCAAGAATCCGTAGAATAGCCTTGGATGGCATTTACCGAACAATACGATGTCGCCGTAGTGGGCGCCGGTCACGCCGGATGCGAGGCGGCGATGGCGGCGGCGCGGATGGGGTTGAAGACCGCGCTCATCACCATGAACCTGGACCTGATTGCGCAGATGAGCTGCAATCCGGCCATCGGCGGTGTGGCCAAGGGGCATCTGGTGCGCGAAGTGGATGCGCTGGGCGGCGTGATGGGCGAGGTAGCCGATGCCGTGGGCATTCAGTTTCGCCTGCTCAACTCGTCGCGCGGCCCCGCCGTGTGGAGTCCGCGGGCGCAGTGCGACAAGCAGCTCTATCGCGTCAAAATGCGCGAGGTGCTGGAGTCGCAGCCCGGCCTGCACATCCGCCAGGCCGAGGTGGTGGACCTGATCGTCGAGGAGGGACCAGGGACTGAGGGACTGAACGAGATGGTTGAGCTTCCTCGTCCCACGCGTCCGCAAAGGCGAGTATTGGGGCTGAAGCTGCGCGACGGCCGCAAGCTGCTGGCCGGGGCCACCATCATCACGACCGGCACGTTTCTGAACGGGCTGATTCACTGCGGCGAGGAGCGCTATCCGGCCGGGCGCAGCGGCGAGCCGGCCAGCGTGCTGCTGGGCGAGGCTCTGCGCGCGCTTGGGCTGCGGACGTGCAGGCTCAAAACAGGGACGCCGCCGCGTCTGGACGGCCGAACCATCCGCTGGGAAGCCTTCGAGGAGCAGCCGGGCGACGCGGACCCCACGCCCTTCAGCTTCCGGACTAATAAAATCGTCCAGCCGCAGGTGAGCTGCCACATCGCTTTCACCACCCCGGAGACGCTGCGCATCATCCGCGAGAATGTGCACCGTTCGGCCATGTATTCCGGGCAGATTCAGGGCATCGGCCCGCGCTATTGCCCCTCCATTGAAGCCAAGATCGTCACATTCCCCGACAAGACGCAGCACCAGTTCTTCCTGGAGCCCGAGGGGCTGAACACCCACGAGGTCTACGTCAACGGCATGTCCACCTCGCTGCCCATGGAGGTGCAGTGGCAGATCGTGCGCTCGATCCCCGGGTTAGACCAGGCGGAGATGCTGCGCCCCGGCTACGCCATCGAGTACGACAGCGTGGACGCGACCGAGCTGGACCGCACCTTGCGCGTCAAGAGCATGGAGGGCCTCTACCTGGCCGGCCAGATCAACGGGACCAGCGGCTACGAGGAAGCGGCCTGCCAGGGCATCATGGCCGGAATCAACGCAGCCCTGTGGCTCAAGGGCGAGCCGCCCTTCACCATGGACCGCAGCGAAGGGTACACCGGCATCCTGATCGACGACTTGATTTCGAAGGGAACGAATGAGCCCTACCGCATGTTCACTTCGCGGGCCGAGTTCCGGCTGCACCTGCGCATTGACAACGCCGACCGGCGGCTGACCCCGCACGGCCGCCGACTGGGGCTGATCGGCGACGAAACCTGGGCCGAGTACGAGCAAAAGCAGGCGAGGATGGACGCGCTCAGCCGCTTGCTGACCATGGGTAAAGTGGATGCGGAGCGCCTGGCCGCCGCGGGATTCGGCGAGCTGACGGCGACCGCCGGCCTGACCTGGGCGCAACTGCTCAAGCGGCCCGAGGTGACCATCGAGGCGGTGCTCGGCGCTCTGCGCGAAAGCCTCGCCGAAGAGCCGCTGCTCGCAGAAATGTCTGGCCTGCTGACAGGACAAGATCAAAACCAGGACGCGAGAGCCGGGACGGCCGTCCTGCGCGCCATCCTGCGCAACGAAGCCCGCGCCGTGGAGACCGAGATTAAGTTCGCCGGCTACCTGGAGCAGCAAAAAAAATCCATCGCCAAGCTCAAGGCCGCCGAATCGCACGCGATTCCGGAGTGGATCGAGTACAGCGCCATCAGCG
>DATFYK010000092.1:0-2209 GCA_035315085.1 Occallatibacter sp. | reverse complement strand
GGAGCAACTAATGGCAGAGCTGCGGCGGCTGATGGCGCGGCAGCAGTTGCTGAGTGCGCAGCTGAAAGAGATCGAGACGGCGCGCGAGAAGGTTGTCATGACAGAGAAACCGGACCGCGCGGCGCAACAGATCCAGGCGCTGGTCGCGCTGTATGGACTGGGCCTGGGCACGGCGACCGAGCTGGCGTACGAGGTGTTTTGCCGTTCGTTCCGCGACCGTCAGGCGCTTGCCAGCTTCGTCGGCCTGACTGGGACGCCGTTCAACAGTGGCGGTTCGGAACGCGAGCAAGGGATCAGCAAGAGCGGCAACCCGCGGGTGCGCCGGCTGCTGATGCAATTGGTCTGGCGGTGGCTGCGGTTGCAGCCCCAGAGCGCGCTGAGCCAATGGTTCATGGCGCGCACCGGCGGGGCCAAGGGGCGCATCCGCAAGGTGATGGCTGTAGCGCTTGCCCGCAAACTGCTGGTGGCCCTGTGGCGCTACGTCGAGACCGGCGAGTTGCCGGCGGGTGCGGTGACCGTCAGGCCCTCTGCCTCGGCGGTCGCCGCAGCATGACCAAGACAGAACGATAAAGGAGAGAACAGCGGAATACAGGCACGCCGCGCTTGCCGGGTTGATCCCGAAAGCCGCTGCCTGACACGAACCTGGGTGGGTGGGGCGCCGTGTTGGGCTATGGCTGAAAGACGCCGGCATCAAGATTGGTCCCACTCCTCCAGGCCCCCCAACCTGGCCCCGCGCATTGGGGCATCATGGCACGGAACCGGATGGTTCCACCGCATACGAGCTTGCAGGCCGGTTGGCCTGAGCCAATGGGGGGCGCCCGGGATGGTGTAAGTGAGAGATGGGACGGGGCCAGGTTTGTCGCCGTGTATCGGGGCCTGGCCGCACTGAAGGATTGACGGCCCGACTGGCAGCCCCAGCCTGGCCAAGGGTGGCGCCGTGCTCGCCGCCGTCAAGAAACGCTGCGCGCCGCCTTCGGCGATGGCCTGCGGCCATTCTTGACCGCGGCTACGCGCGGCGCCTGTGCGCCTTCCAGGCCGGGACGGAGAAACGGCTCTGCGACCGAACAGAGAAACATGTCGTCAAGAAGGGCTTGGCGGCACCAAATCGCGAACAAATCATGGAAGTAAATTTCATCACCCGGCCGCCAAAACCCTGCTTGACAGGAGACCCCTCATACGAGCCCAACCACGACGGGTTCGGCTGTCTGCGACGTGGTCGGCCTTGCCGTCTTGGTGGGATGCGGCTGCACAACGGCCTCGCCGACCCGCAGCGTCCTGTTCCGCACCGTGCCCGCGTTCCGCGCCCCGCTGATCGGCAGCAACTCCGACAGCAGGTCTGCGACCTTGCCGAACGGCGCCAGCGCGGCATACCGGGCCGTCACATATGCCAGTTCAGGCGCCACGGTCGCCGCCCCCAGGTCGAGGACGGCGAAACTTTTGGCCTCGCCCGAATCCTGGCAGGGACAAGCAAGCAGGGGCCGAACCCGAACCGGCACGTCGCCGAACAGGGAGCGGAACATCGCGCCGTAATGACCCTTGCCGGCCAGCACGCCTCCGCAAGCCTCGCACGAGCGACGACGCTCGCCCATCATGGTCACCTGCGCCGGGACCATCTCCGCCTGAAGCGCGGCTGTGAGTTGCTTCGCCTCCGCGAGCCGGAGCCCGAGCTCGGCTACGCCAGCCTGTTCATCGCGCTCGAGGCGTGCGATCTCCACCTCCGTCGTCAAGCCAGGCTCCAGTTCCGCAACCAGCTTCACCCGCCACACCATCTTCGGCACCGGCTCATCCTCGTCCCGTGAGCCCAAAACGTACCCCAGTAGGAACAAACCCCACAAGTTTGCATGCTCCCGGCCTTTGTCGGGGAGCGATACGTTACGCCGGCTTAACCCCTGGGGTCTTGACCTCACGAGGGGATGTCTCACGAAGGCTCGGGACTGAACCGCTGGGATTGGCTCTCGATCCAGAGGCGTAATGGGCTCCTATCGATCCGGTTATCCTACGGAAGTGGTGGGCGGTGAATCCCCGGGACGGGGGATCGAGGCGCAGGAAGTGGGTGACCTACAGGAAGCGGGGATGATCCAAATGCCGGTGCCGAGCCGCCGAAGCCCAGAGGCAAAGGGGGCGCGTTGAGCGGGCGCTGAGATCAGCGAGCTACCAACACCGGATGGATAGGTCGGAGCCAGGGACATCACGCCATCGCATGTTGTCC
>DATFYK010000091.1:0-51595 GCA_035315085.1 Occallatibacter sp. | reverse complement strand
CCGGCAAGCTGGTCTTCATGGCTTCGCAGGCCGGCGGCATGGAGATCGAGGAAGTGGCCGCCAAGACGCCCGAGGCCATCTTCAAGGAAACCATCGACCCGGCCATCGGCTTCGGCGCCTGGCAGGCGCGCAAGCTGGCCTTCGCGCTGGGACTCAAGCCCACGCAGATCAACGCCGCCGTCGCCTTCTTCCAAAGCCTCTACAAAGCCTTCATCGAAACTGACGCCTCGCTGGTGGAGATCAATCCCTTCATCACCACCAAAGATGGCAAGCTCTTCGCCCTCGACGCCAAGATCAACTTCGATGACAACGCCCTCTTCCGCCATCCTGACATCAAGGCGCTGCGCGACACCGCCGAAGAGGACCCGCTTGAAGTGGAGGCCAGCAAGTACGCGCTCAACTACATCAAGCTCTCGGGCTCCATCGCCTGCATGGTCAACGGCGCCGGCCTGGCCATGGCCACCATGGACATCATTCAGTACGCCGGCGGCAGCCCCGCCAATTTCCTCGACGTAGGCGGCGGAGCCACTCAGGAACAAATTGAGCACGGCTTCGAGATCCTGCTCAGCGATGCGCACGTCAAGGCCATCTTCATCAACATCTTCGGCGGCATCCTGCGCGTGGACAGGCTGGCCACGGGTGTAGTGGCCGCGGCGCGCAATTTGAAGATCAAGGTGCCTATCGTGCTGCGCCTCGAAGGCACCAACGTCGAAGAGGGCCGGCGGATTCTCGCCGAGTCGGGCTTGAATTTTCTAGTAGGAGAAACTATGAAAGATGCGGCGGAGCTGGTCGTGAAGGCAGCTGCAGTGCGAGTGTGAGTGTGAAAGGCAGTGAGATGGCAAAGTCATTTCGTGAGCTATTGGTTTGGCAAAAGGGGATCCAGTTATCAGTTCTTATTTACCGGCTATCGAAGCAGTTTCCTCGCGAAGAAACCTACGGGCTCTCGAACCAGATGCGCCGGGCGGCAGTATCGATACCGAGCAATATTGCCGAGGGCGCTGGACGGCTGAACACTCGGGAATACAAACAGTATCTTGGCGTGGCCAGAGGGTCAAGTTTTGAATTGCAGACGCAGTTGACCATAGCCAGGGAATTGGGATTCGGAGATATTGAGCAGCTTCGCGAAGCCGAGTCTACATGCGATGAGATAGGGAGGATGCTCTTCGGAGTCATTCAAGCGCTGTGTGCTAAACATGAAGAGCCCATGGATGCCTCCCCACACTCACACTCACACTCACACTCAAAGCTAGGAGCTAGAAGCTAATGGCTGTTTTGGTTGATAAGAATACCCGCCTCATCGTGCAAGGAATCACCGGCAAGGAAGGAACCTTCCACGCGATGAGTTGTGCCGAATACGGCACGAAAGTTGTCGGCGGTGTGACTCCAGGCAAAGGTGGCACCACTCACGAGGGTTGGCCAGTATTTAATACGGTTCAAGAGGCCGTAAAGAAGACCGGCGCCAACGCCACAGTGATCTTTGTGCCGCCACCGTTTGCCGCCGACGCCATCCTCGAGGCCGAGGATGCGGGCCTTCCTCTCATCGTGTGCATCACCGAGGGCATTCCCACCCTCGATATGGTCAAGGTGTGGGCCAAGCTCAAGGACTCCCGCTCTCGCCTCATCGGCCCCAACTGCCCCGGCGTCATCTCGCCCGGCAAGGCCAAGATCGGCATCATGCCCGGCCGCATTCATAAGGAAGGCTCGGTCGGCATCGTCTCGCGCTCGGGCACGCTCACTTATGAAGCCGTGCACCAGCTCACGCAGCGCGGCATCGGCCAGTCGACGGCAATCGGCATTGGCGGCGACCCCATCGTCGGCACCACGCACATCGACGCGCTGCGCCTCTTCAACGACGACCCGGAGACCGAAGCCATCGTCCTGATCGGCGAAATCGGCGGCTCCGCCGAAGAGGCTGCTGCGGAGTTCGTCAAAGAGCATGTGAAGAAGCCGGTCGTCGGCTTCATCGCCGGACAGACCGCGCCCCCAGGCCGCCGCATGGGCCACGCCGGCGCCATCATCAGTGGCGGGCAGGGCACCGCCGCCGACAAGATGAAGGCCATGAAGGAAGCCGGAATTCACGTGGCCGTTTCGCCTGCCGAAATTGGCGCTACGCTGGCGCAGGTGATCGGCAAAGCGTGAAAGAACGGCCTTCGGCCGCCGGCCGGGCTCGGAGATGGCCTCTTGCCCCTTGGGGGCCATTGATGCCAGCCTCGCCACGCCTGCGCCTCCGTATGTTCTTCTTTCGCAAGGATTCGCTCCCATCCCCTTGACAAGGCCGACGCCGTTTTAGATGCTTATTGCACTCAGCGTGTCAGTATCGATTTCGCCTGATGCCTTGCCCAAGGAGAAGGCTGGGACCCGGCGGAAGTGAACGTGAATGGCGGGGCCATCGCGCTGAGCCATCCGAGCGGAGCATCGGGACGCCGGATTCCGGTGGCCTTGCTCCACGAGACGCATTCGTACACAAGGAGTCATTTCATGGCAGAAAGCAGCAATATTGGCAGTACGGGCAACGTCAGCGGGCCGGCGACGGACTCGCTCAAAGGCAGAGTCGCCCTGGTGACGGGCGGATCGCGCGGCATCGGAAAGGCTATCTCGCTGGAACTTGCCCGCAATGGGGCGGCGGTGGCCGTCAACTTCGTCAGCAATGTGGCCGCTGCGGAGGCGGTCCTGGCCGAGATTCGCGCCATGGGCGGCGAGTGCCTGTTGGTGCAGGGCGACGTGTCTAAAAAAGAGGCCGCGCGCAGTGTCGTCGGCAAAATCCTGGAGGCATGGAAGAAGATCGACATCCTGGTCAACAACGCCGGGATTACGCGCGATCGCACCATGAAAAAGATGACCGATGAGGACTGGGAAGCGGTCATCGCCGTGAATCTGAACGGGACCTATTACTGCACTGCTGCCGCCATGCCAGCCATGATCGAGCAGAAGTTCGGGCGCATCATCAACATCGCTTCCATCGTCGGCGAAACGGGAGCCTTCGGCCAATCCAATTATGCTTCCAGCAAGGGCGGCATCATTGCCTTCACCAAGTGTCTGGCGCTGGAGTTGGCGAAAGAAGGCATTACCGCCAATGTGGTTGCCCCGGGGTATACCGGTACGGAAATGGTAGGAGCGATGCCGCCGGAAGTTCTCGAAAAGATTTGCGCCAAGATACCGCTGCGCCGGCTGGCAAAACCCGAGGAGGTCGCCAAGGCGGTTCTCTTCCTGGCCCGGGATGCGGATTACATCACCGGATTTACACTGGACGTCAACGGCGGGCTGTATATGCCCTGAGGCCTGCCTGGATTTCGCGCGGATTTTGGAGCCGGCCAGCCATCGAGCTACGGCCAGGCGCGCTCGCTGGCTCCACTTCCCGCCAGGAACCCGGTCTGCCCTCTGCCCGGATAAGCCCGGGCTAGAGCATATTGCCCGTTCGTATAGAGTGAATCTCCTGTTTTGCTCAAGGTTGCCGGTCGCTGCAAGTATGGGTAGCGCCGGCCTCCTGGCCGGCTGTCGTGTGGACCTCCCGGTCCACGTCGCACTCTACACCAATAGGGAAAATGCTCTATTTTGCCCGCTGCTGCCCCTCGAGCTCCAGCAGGTGCTCGCTGGCCTCCTCGGCGCTCTCGTAAATGTGAGGAGCGACATCGCGCTCGGCCAGGGCGTCCCCGAGTTTCATGCGCGCGAAGCCGCTGGTCGTGTAGCGGGTAACGCCCGAGTAGCAATCATCCATCAGTGTCTTCACCATGTCGGTATACGGCCCCAACAGCTCGGGAGAAATCGAGAAGTTGTCGTAATTGACGATGGTGTATACCTTGCCGGCCGCCTGTTTCAGATGCTCGCGCACCGCCTTGTCGATGTGGCTGATCTGTTCCACGCTGCGCACCGCGTAGCCTTCGAAGTTGACGAAGAACAGATTCTGTTTCGGCTCGTAGCTGAGCCGGCTCTCCAGGGGCAGATCCAATAGATCGCTGCGCAAACCCATGGGCTTGGGCAGGAACAAGCGCGCGTCCATGAGCTTGGGCTGCTTCACGATGGGCTTGAAATCCATGTGCGCCAGGATCTCCTTTTCGATATCGATTCCCGGGGCCACCTCGATCAGTTCCAGGCCTTCCGGCGTGAGGCGGAAGACGCAGCGTTCGGTCACATAAAGCACCGGCTGGCCGCGCATGCAGGCATATTTGCCGCTGAAGGTTCGATGTTCAACCTCGTGCACGAACTTTCGCGTGCGGCCCTCCTTGAGGATTTGTAATTTGCCGTCCGCGAATCCGAGCTGGAGACTGCCCGCCGTGAAGGTGCCGCAGAAGACCAGGCTCTTGGCGTTTTGGCTGATATTGATGAACCCTCCGGCGCCCGCCAACCTGGGGCCGAATTTGCTCACGTTGAGGCTGCCCTCGCGGTCCGCCTCGGCCAGGCCGAGGAAGGCCAGGTCGAGTCCGCCGCCATCGTAAAAATCGAACTGGTAGGGCTGATCGATGATGGCGTGGGCGTTGACCGCGGCGCCGAAATCCAGCCCTCCGGCCGGTACTCCGCCCACCACTCCCGGCTCGGCGGTCAGGGTAATGAGATCGGTGATCTTCTCCTCGTTGGCCACATTGGCCACGCCTTCGGGCATGCCGATTCCCAGGTTGACCACGCTGTTGGTCTTCAACTCCATCGCCGACCGGCGCGCAATCACCTTGCGCGCCGATAATTCCATCGGGGTGATGGCTGCCATCCGCGTCCGGATCTCCCCGCTGAAACCAGGGTTGTACACGGTAGCGAAGGTCTGCCAATGGTAATCCGGCTTTTCCGCAATCACTACGCAATCGACGAGAATTCCCGGTATCTTCACCTGGCGCGGATTGAGCGTGCCGCTCTCGGCCACCCTCTCCACCTGGGCGATGACGATCCCGCCTGAGTTGTGCGCGGCCATGGCGATGGAGAGCATTTCGATCGTCAGCGCCTCGCGCTCCATGGTGATATTGCCCTCGGGGTCGGCCGTGGTGCCGCGGATAATGCCCACGTTGACCGGAAACGTTTTGTAGGACAGGTACTCCTGGCCGTCGATGGTCACCAACTCGATGAGATCCTTGGTGGTGCGGTCGTTGATTTTGCCTCCTCCGTAGCGCGGATCGACGTAGGTTCCCAGGCCGACTTTGCTGATGTGCCTGGGACGATGGGCGGCGATATCGCGAAACATATGCGAGATCACTCCCTGGGGGAAGTTATAAGCCTCGATCTGGCCGGCGACCGCCAGCGCGCCCAGCTTGGGCACCAGGCCCCAGTGTCCGCCAATCACGCGCTTCACCAGACCCAGATGACCGAGGTGATTCAGCCCCCGTTCCTTTCCGTCGCCCTGTCCGGCTGCATAGACGAGCGTGAGATCGCGAGGCCGTCCGTTACCCGCGCCGAGTTCCTCTTCGGACGACAGGAACTGTTGCTCGATGGCCACGGCTATCGCTTCGGGAAAGGCGACGCCCACGAAGCCTCCGGTCGCCACTGTATCGCCATCGCGAATCAAGCGCACGGCATCGGCGGCGGAGACCAGTTTGTGCCGCTCCGGAGAGCGCGCGGCGGCCAGCGTGGCTATAGGGTGGGTATCAAGAGATGTGGTCAGAGGATTGGTAGGCATAGCTATTCTCCCTGCGAGTGATAAAGGCGCGCCTGGCGGTGCGCCTTCGAGCATCTTGTCCTAGCGCGCCGTCCAGCCCAAATCGATGTCCAGCGCCGCGCCGGTGATCCCTGCGGCTTCGTCCGTGCACAGGTACCGCGCCAGCGACGCCACTTCGCTGGGTTCCAGCAGGCGCTTGATGGCGGCCGGTTGAAGCATGATCTTCTGAACCACGTCCTCCTCCGAGATGCCGTTAGCTTTGGCCTGATCCGCAATTTGCTTCTCCACCAGCGGAGTGCGCACGTAGGCGGGACAGATGGCATTGCAGGTAATGCCGTTCTCGGCCTGCTCCAACGCCACTACCTTCGTCAACCCCATCACCCCGTGCTTGGCCGAAATATATGCCACCTTGAAGGGCGACGCCACTCGGCCGTGCAGCGAGCTGATGTTGATAATCCGGCCCCACTTCTGCTTGATCATGTGGGGCAGGGAATACTTGCAGCAAAGAAACGCTCCGGTAAGCATGACGCCTATCAGCAGGTTCCAGCGCTCTTCGGGGAAATCCACCACCGGCGCCACGAATTGCAGGCCCGCATTGTTGACCATGATGTCGAGGCGTCCAAATTTCTCCACTGCGGCATCGACGAGGTGGCGCACGTCCTCGGACGAGGAAACGTTTGTTTTAACAAATAGGCTGGCAAACCCGGCCTCTTTAAGTTTCGCCTCCGTTCGTTCCCCGCCGGGAACGTCCATGTCGGCAATCACGCAGTTCACGCCCGCTTGGGCCAGCGATTCCACAATCGCCAACCCGATCCCGCTTGCACCACCCGTTACGATCGCAACTTTTCCCTTCATGATCTGCTCCTTGCGACACTACCGTCCGCTGTTTGGCTCTGTCTGGATTCCGGGTGTGTGCCTTTGGCGCACGCCCGCCGCTATGGATTCAATCGGCACTGACACGCTGAGTGCAATAAGCATTATAACGGCGTCGGCCTTGTCAAGGGGAGGGGAGTGAACCCTTGCGAAACAAGAACATACGCGGCGCCTGTTCGCGAGCGGAGGCAAATGGGGGCGAATTGGTTCGCAGCCGAAAGGCAAAACGGATATTCTGGATTACAGCATCTCCGATAATGCTATAGGAGCAAGGAATGGCAGCACCCGATCCCGTCGTGATTGTTAGCGCCGTGCGCACGCCGATCGGCGCGTTCCAGGGCGATCTCAAGGAGCTCTCCGCTCCTCAACTCGGCGCCATCGCCATCCGCGCCAGTGTCGAGCGCGCCGGCATACCCATCGATTCCGTTGACGAAGTGTTCTTCGGCTGCGTGCTTTCCGCCGGCCTGGGCCAGGCCCCCGCGCGTCAGGCCGCGCTTGCCGCCGGACTGCCGGCTTCCACCGGCGCGGTCACCATCAACAAAGTCTGCGGCTCGGGCATGAAGGCCGCCATGCTGGCGCACGATCTGCTGCTTGCCGGCAGCGCCAGGATCATGGTCGCGGGCGGCATGGAGAGCATGACCAACGCCCCCTATCTCCTCGATCGCGCGCGCAGCGGCTATCGCATGGGCCACGGCCGCATTCTCGACCACATGTTTCTCGACGGCCTTGAAGACGCCTACGATAAGGGCCGTTCGATGGGCGCCTTCGCTGAGGAGTGCGCTGATAGCTACGCCTTTACGCGCCAGGCGCAGGACGAGTATGCCGCGGCATCGCTTGCGCGGGCGCAAAAAGCCACTGCCGACGGCAGCTTTGACGCGGAGATCGTTCCCGTCACGGTGAATGCCGCCAAGACCCAGCGTCTGGTGAGCCACGATGAGCTGCCGCTGAAAGCAAAACCGGAAAAGATTCCCTTTCTCAAGCCTGCCTTTCGCGAGGGCGGAACGGTGACGGCGGCAAGTTCCAGCGCCATCTCCGATGGCGCCGCCTCGCTGGTGCTCATGCGGCGCTCTGAAGCGGACCGCCGCGGCCTCGCGCCGCTGGCTACAATCGTAGGTCACGCCACCTACGCAAACGCGCCTGCGCTTTTTACCACGGCGCCCATCGGCGCTATCCGCCGGCTCATGGAAAGGACCGGCTGGACGCTCGACACCGTCGATTTGTTCGAGGTCAGCGAGGCCTTCGCCGTAGTCGCCATGGCGGCCATGCGCGATCTGGGCCTGCCCCATGAAAAGGTCAACGTCCACGGCGGCGCCTGCGCTCTCGGCCATCCCATCGGCGCATCCGGCGCGCGCATGCTGGCCACGCTGCTTGCGGCGCTCGCAAAATACGGATTGCGCCGCGGCATCGCCGCCATCTGCATCGGCGGCGGTGAAGCGACCGCCATGGCCGTTGAGCGCATCAGCCCATCTGACAAGCCGTGATTTCGCTGTAGCGCGACATGGTGAGGGCAGAGGGGAGGCCGAGATTCTTCTTCGGGGCTGATGGCCCGGACGCAACCGTTTGCTTCGTTTTGGTCAATGCCAGCACGGGGTCGGGGTCCAGGTCTGGATCGAGGAGGATCATCGTACTTGGAGGCGCAATATGTGCGGCCCCGGTTCATCTCGGTTCTACGCGAATTGTTTGATTCTGGGTGCCCCACTCTCGCCGCGTACTTGTTGTTGCGGCTAGGGTGGGATTAGACTTCCACTGTCATGCCATCGAGGCTTGCACGTTTCCAACAGACTGGGGATATTCACTTCCTGACCTTCAGTTGTCACGACAGGTTGCCGTATCTCTCCACGCCGGCGGCCCGCGATCTCTTCGAGCACACGCTGGAACAGATACGCAGGCGATATCTCTTCCATGTTTTTGGCTACGTGATCATGCCGGAGCACGTGCATTTGATGGTTTCGGAGTCAATCAGGGGAGGGTTGGACCGCACCATTCAGGCCCTGAAAGTTTCTGTTTCCAAGCAATCCGCCCAGCGGCCTTTTTGGCTGGCACGCTATTACGATTTCAATGTTCATTCGGAGGAAAAGCGAGTTGAAAAACTCAGGTATATGCACCGCAACCCTGTCACGCGAGGTTTGGTTGCTCATCCCGAAGAATGGGAGTGGTCCAGTTTTCGGCATTACCTGACCGGAGAAATAGGCCCAGTCGAGATTGAGTCGTTTTGGACGGCTGGGAGGCGGGAAGGGCTGAAGCTACCGGGGAAAATGGATTACTTGCCATCAACGAACCCACCCTAGCCGCAAAAACAAAAACGCGGCGAAGGTGGGGCACCCGGCATGCGCCAAGTCCGACCGAACTAATTACTCTTCGGCCCGGAGGTCAGCCCGACGCAACAGTTCCACTACCTCCTGCTCATTGAACAGTCTTCCGCAAGTCGAACATTCGATCTCGTTGTGATCGAACACCTGTGTGTCGAACTCGGTGCTCTTCATGAGGTCGCCGCGATCATCAACTCCGGTAATCTCGAAACGTGCCCAAGCGTCGTACTTCCAGTCGATCGAACCTTCACCTCCGCGATTCGGACAGACCATTTCGCTTGCCATAAAGCTCCCTTCCCAAACGCGGCTCTCACACCCGCTGCAAACCAGGGAACCAGCCTCAGGACGAGGCAACCTTGATAAGCAGCCGATAAGTTCCTCTGCCGCAGAATTCAACGTATCCCAAGTCGCGAAGAACCTGAAGCTGCTGCCGAATCTTAGCCCTAACGTTCCGATTCATTGGATACACCGTTGAAAAAAGCCGCTCCCGACGGTAGAGGTCGTCGAGCGAAAATGCGTCCGCACCAAGACTGCGAATCATCCGCAGAGTTAGCGTCGCCCATCCCCGGGCATTGAGGCCGAGGTCACCTAGCCGGTTGAACTGCCGAAAGGCCGCTCGGACAACATTGGGCTCGCTCGGCCGGCCATCCTTCACAACGGGAATCTGTGCGTCAGCCGCAATTAGATCAAGCCTTATGTTGCAGCCTACCCAACCCGCCCGGCGAGCTCCGGGAGAAAGCGCCTTCCGCTGTACGAGGACGCCTGGGGTAAGGAAAGAACCATGCAAGGCTGTCAGGCTCCGAACGTCCCAAGCCTGGCTTCGTTCAAGGAGCATGAGAGTGGGCGCATCCCCGCTTTTTATTCGAGACATCATCGCGCTGTAGGCCCCATCGACTAAACTCCGCTTCGGCTTTAGCGCAAAAGACTTGAGTTCGTAGGACTGATCGCATTCAGGGCAAACAAAGTCACTTGCCCTGGTATTTGGGGTGGTGGGGCGCAGTTCGTTGCTATCGCAGGAAAGGCAATAGCCGAAAGATCGAAACCAGCTCTCCGAGATGATCCTTGAGCGTTGGCTCTGGCTGGTGTATGAGTCGGCGATCGAGATGTCGCATCGAAGCAGCAATCTTGACTCCAGCAACTCTTTACGCAGTGCTAGGTAAGAGCTGCGCACTTCTAGATGAGGATATTAGACACCAAGTATCAACGCTGATTGCCGTGTGCCCCATCCTTCGCGTTCTCTGCGAAGGGTGGGAGTGAAGGCCCCCTACGCCACAACCTGCAACCGCACCCCTTCCTGCTCCTGCAAGCAGGCGATGATGTTGAACAGATTCGCCGCCGTCGGATTCCCTTTGGGCCCGAACATCTGATGCAGCGTCTTCACGTGAATGCCGGTCTTCTGAGCCAGCGCGGGGAAGCCTAGAGTCGCATTGATGAAGTCGCGCAGAATCTCGCGGCCCACTGCGGCTCTCCAATACCCCTGCCCCGAATACGCCAGCTCTGACCCGCTGCTGGCTGGACGGACTGAATCGGAAAGCCCCTCACGAGCTCCCTCGCCTGCCAGCAGGGATTCGACGGCGCCGCCCAACACAACGCGGCGAAACCTCTCGTCGCTCCGGTACCGCGCCTGCACCCTCTCCCGGAACTCCCGCGTCAACCCCATGCTTCCTATCCTCTTCCGCCCTTCGCGTCGTTTGATAGTAATATATATACTACTATAGGTCGAGAATCGGCCTCAAAATGAGTCGAATTCCTTCCCCAAAAGAGCCCAAAAACACGCAAAAACGCGCTGTTTTCGC
The DNA here is from genome assembly GCA_035315085.1 of Occallatibacter sp. Taxonomy (GTDB): domain Bacteria; phylum Acidobacteriota; class Terriglobia; order Terriglobales; family Acidobacteriaceae; genus Telmatobacter. The sequence goes on along the minus strand of DATFYK010000091.1, from coordinate 41,042 downwards.
CGACTTTTTGCACATTCCGCTGTCCTGCAAGGCGCCTTTCTTCTTCTTTCCGTCCGCCTGCAAGCCCACTTTTGTCGTTTTTGGTAGGGATTGAGGGCTTTCGTCCGCTTGCAAGTCGGCATTTCGGTCGGTCTGCAGGCCGACTTCCTCGGTTTCCGGTCAAGCCCCGCACGCGCGCCTCAACTCCGCGCCTCCCCGCTCCGCTTCCGGAAAACCACCTTCAACTCCCGCCGCCAATGCTCGCTGAGGGCGATCAGCTCCCACTCCACCTGCGGCGAAAGGTAGCGGAGCACCGGCTCGTTGGCGGGATGAATGCGCAAAGCCGGCCCGGCCAGCAGCAGCCGCGGCGCCAGCGGCGAAACCTCCGCGCCCGGAAAGTATCCCTGCCGCTCGAAGGCCGACAGCGGCCGTCCGCCGCCCGCGCCACTCTGCCGGTCCTCGTTCAGCGCCCGCACGCGAATCCAGTAGTCCAGCGCTTGCAGCGGCAGGTGCAGGTCCTCGCCGGCCTTCAGCTCGATCACCGCCAGTCGCCCAGTGCGGTCGAGCGTCAGCAGGTCCAGCAGCCCCCGGTCGCCAACCGAGAGCGCCGGAACCTGCGTATACAGCAGATCGCCGCGCAGCCCCGGCAACAGTTCGGCGATTCCGCCCCGCAGACGTGCCTCCAGCCAGCGCTCCGGTTGCAGCCGGAACAGCGGGTCGGTCTGCGCCCCGTCGGCGTGCCGGCTCAGAAACAGCCGTGCGCACAGATCCCGGCAAAGTCCTTCGTTTTCATCGGTTAGCGGGGTCTCGTTGGCTCCCGCGCCAAAGGTAATCTCGTTCTCGCGGGCAAACGAGTGGGCCGCCGCGCCATGCCGCACCCGCGCAAATTCCAGGCCGTGCAGCAGCAGCCCTGCCTCGGTCGCTGAAGCCGCCCGAACCTCCACCCGCTCCCTGGCCGCGGGGGGAACCAGCCCCAGCAGCCGGTCGATCCCGGCCTGGCAGCGTTCGATGGCCGCCGCGGCGGAAAACGCGTGCACCAGCCGCGACTCCAGGTTGCCGGTGTCGCGAAAATCCACCGGCGCAAGCTCTTCGCTCCGTTCGTCGAGGGTAAAAAGCTGAAAATCGGCGGCCCCGTGGTTCAGCCAGGCCATCCGCTCCGCCGTCGTCCGCCACGCCCCGTCCGGCACAATCACCTTCAGCCCGCCAAAGTGCCGCCGCCCGTCGCCCTTTTGCCGGCAATGATCCAGCCACAGAATCCCCAGCGTCAGAATCCCGTCCACGATCGCTCCGGACTCCGCCGCGCCCACCCCGATCACCGCATCGGCCGCCGTTCCGCGTAACAGCTTCCCGCGCGCATACGCCGGCCCAAAGCTGTTCTCCAGGTCCATCGCCGACCGCATTCCGTCCACCTTTGAGCCGACAAAAGCGCGCCCCAGCGCCCGCTCCAGCACCCTCTGATAATTTCTCCGCCCCGCTTCGCGGGCGGTCGGCGTGCGGCGATCGTTGGTAGGCACCAATTCCAGTGCCTGCGGTTTGGCTGCGCCCATGCGGCGGGTCGTCAGGCGCAGGCATTGCGCGCGCTCCTGCACATCCACCACCGTGCGCATCAGGTTGCGCTCCTCGCTCCAGAGTTGCAACAAACAGCGGCCATGCTGCTCCGTCACCGCGTAGTGGGCAGTGCGCATGTCGAACAGGACCCGGCCATCCTCCAGCACCGCTGCCGCCGGGTGGTCCGCCAGGTACTCTTCGATGCTTTGGGAAAGCCGTTCAGGAGTTGCAGCGTCGACGGCAGCGGCCATGCGGCCCTTACCAGCCCTTGCGTGCGCGCAGGTTGGTGATGTGCGCGGTGTGGTGGCGGCAGTGCCATTCGTACATGGCCAGCGCCTTGGCCAGATTCTCCCGGCCCAGCTCGGGATGGTTATAGCCCCTCTGGAAGTCCTCTTCCGAGAGCGATTCCAGCAGCGACGCCCAGCGCGTATGCAGCGCCTCGATCAGTGCCAGCGAAACCTCGACCGGCAAGCCGCTATCGGCCAGCTTGGCCCAGGCAGCCTCGTCATAGGGCTGCTCCGTCGGCCAATCCTCGGTGAGCGCCAGCTTGCAGCGAGTGTAGGCCATCGCGTGGCTGTCGGCCAGGTGGTGCACCACCTGGCGCACCGTCCAGCCGCCTTCCCGGTAGGGCGTGTCGAGCTGCGCATCGCTCAGGCCGCTCACGGCCGCGCGCAGACACGCCGCTAGCAGCCGCACCGTTTGTATGTGCGCTGCGCGAACGCCTGCCATGCTGCTCGCCGGCGGGCTGAAGCGGCCGATCGGATAACGAAGGTCGTCCAAATCGTTCATGGCGCGAACCTTACCTTGCTTTCTTGCTCAGGACCTGCCGGCTGGCACGTAAATCAAACCAGGCTTCGCCGCTACGGCCCTGGCGGTAATGCTGCCTTGGGCCGGGGTCCGTTGTTAAGCGTGATGGTGGTGATGATGGTGGTGATGGTGGTGATGATGGTGCTGCTGCTGGGCGGCGAACGCCGGGCTGGCAAACACCATCAACAACAAGGCTGCGGCAAGAATCTTTTTCATGGCATGAATGTAGCACGAATCCGGCACAGGAGGGTAGAGGGTCGATGACGCCGCATCGACATAGGAAATGGTTGTGTGGCAGCTCTCGCTGGGGTGGAAGACCAGCGTAAACTGAAGCTACAATGACAAATCCGGCTGCTTCCCCGCGCCCGAGCCACAAACGTTATTTTTTTCAGAAATTTGACATCACCGAGCGCCTCCTGGAGCGCTGCCTGGGCGAGGCCCTCTCGGCCGGAGGCGACTACGCCGACCTCTACTTCGAATCGGTCACGGCCACCTCGCTGGGCGTCGACGAGCAGATCGTCAAATCCGCCAGCCAGGGAACCGGCGCCGGCTGCGGCATCCGCGTCCTTTCCGGCGAGCGCACCGGCTACGCCTACACTGACAATCTCAGCCCCGGCCGCCTGCTCCACGCCGCCCGCACCGCCGCGCTCATCGCCTCCGCCCCGGCCAAACAAACCGTGCAGGGATTCACCGAAGCGCCTGTCGCCGACCTCTATCCAGTTCCCCTGGGCGGCTTCAATCTTGACCTTGCCGCGCGTCTCGAGCTGATTCTGCACGCCGATCGCGCCGCCCGCGCCTTCGATCCCCGCATTGTCCAGGTCCGCGCCGGTTACTCCGAGGAGCTGCGCCGCATCCTCATCGCCGCCTCCGACGGCGCTTTTGCCAGCGACACCCAGCCCCTCTGCCGGCTTAACGTCCTGGTCATCGCCAAAGACGGCGAAACCACCACCAAAGGCGCGGCGGGCGGCGGCGGCAGAGCGGGTCTGGAACAATTCACAGGCTCCAAAAGCCCGGAGGGCCTGGCTCGCGAGGCCGCCCGTGGAGCCATTCTCCAGCTCGGCGCCGTCCCCGCTCCGGCCGGCGAGATGGAGGTCGTCCTCGGTCCCGGCTGGCCCGGCATCCTGCTCCACGAGGCGGTGGGCCACGGCCTGGAGGCCGACTTCAACCGCAAAAAGACCTCCGCCTTTACCGGGCTCATCGGCCAGCAGGTAGCCAACCCCAAAGTCACCGTGGTGGACAACGGAACCATCGCCGGCCGCCGCGGCTCCTTGAATGTCGACGACGAAGGCTCGGCGACGCAGGAGACCATCCTCATCGAAAACGGCATCCTGCGCGGCTACCTTACCGACAAGCTCTCTGCCCGGCTGATGAATGCCGCCAGCACCGGCTCCGGCCGCCGCGAGAGTTATCAGCACATTCCCATGCCCCGCATGACCAACACCTATATGCTGGCCGGCGAGGACGCCCCCGAGGACATTCTGCGCAGTGTCAGGCGCGGACTCTACGCGGTCAACTTCGGCGGCGGCCAGGTGGACATTACCAACGGCAAATTCGTCTTCTCCGCCTCCGAAGCCTACCTCATCGAAGACGGCAAGATCACCGCCCCGGTGCGCGACGCCACGCTCATCGGCAACGGACCCGAGGCGCTCAAATACGTCTCCATGGTGGGCAACGACCTCAAGCTCGACGAAGGCATCGGCACCTGCGGGAAAGACGGCCAGTCCGTCCCCGTCGGCGTCGGCATGCCCACCATCAAGCTGGACAAGATGACCGTCGGCGGCACCGGAAGGTAGCCCCACCCTTGCTCCTGGGAACTCGTCCCATCGCAAATTCTCAGGTGCGCTGAAGGACGGGGTACCTCGGTTTTGGGAAGTCAAGGCTGTGCCGCCAGCCATGCGCCACCTTTGGGATCTGAACATCACACAGCTTCGGCCGGATGCGGGTGTATAATCGCACCCGGTTGCGGGCGCCTTAAGGTCCGGGCTCGATTCCGGTACGCGGTCGCAATCCGGGAGAACAATAATGTTCAAGTTTCTTGTCACGTCATTTTTAGTGCTGATTGTTGCTGCTCCAGCACTGGCTAAACCAACGGACGTCTATCCGGTTTCCTGCAACGATCTTTGGGCAGCTGTGAAGGACACGCTGGAAAACCCAAGCAATTACACAGTCATTTCGATGGACGATCTCGCGCAAAGGTCAACGTTCGTTGTCGTTGGCGACTTGACCCAATACACCCAAAAGGTGGCGCTGACGGCCACGAAGGACGGTTGCCTGGCGAAGGCAGCCATTTCCGAGATCGGCCCAGACAATATCAATTGGCGCCAATTCCACCATCGCCTCGAGAAGTCGCTGGCGAAGTTGCAGGCGGCGAAGCCCAAACCGGCGGAAAAGGCGGCCGGTCAGCAGCAGTAATACGGCTAGGACGGCGGGGTGCCCCCCACCCTCGCTTTAGAAAACTCGACCCGGCAAGAATCTATGGGTGTCCACTCTTCCGCTAAGTGCGCTGAAGGATGCGGAGCCCTCCGTCTTTTGGGGCAGTCAAGGCTGGGCGCCCGGCGATTGAAAGCCACGGCAAGCGCAAGGAGAGCAAACCCTTTATGGATTTGTTCTGTTTATAAAAATATGGCAGAGTAAGCAGCCAGGAAGGCCCAAAAGAGAAGCCCAGGGGGAAAGCCAGCGCTCATCATGAAAAGGAGTGGTTCCCAAAGAGTCGAATCTGCATCTCGACTGCCCGCATCTCGCTTGATTGACGCGAGAATCCAGGAGCTGAGCGGCTGGCGCGGAGAGATGCTTTCCCGCCTCCGTGCTTTGATCAGGCAAGCCGACCCTGAAGTCGTCGAGGAGTGGAAGTGGGAGACGCCTGTGTGGTCCCACGGCGGGTTGATCTGCACCGGCGAGACCTACAAGAGTGTCGTCAAGATGACATTCGCCAGGGGCGCCTTCCTTGATGACCCCGCAGGCCTCTTCAATTCCAGTCTCGAGGGCCGAGTGAGACGCGCTATCGACTTCCGCGAAGGCGAAAAGGTGAACGAGAATGCCCTGAAAACTATTATTTGCGCCGCCGTGGCCCTGAACACGTCCTCGGCCTCTTCTCACCCTCTGCCGTTCAATCGCCGCCGCCCCTCACGGGGGAAGGGGACGAGAATAGCCTAGGATGAAATCCGCCGCGGATCGGGGTCCCCACGTCCGCCGCGGCGGAGGAACTGGGAGGGACCGCCGGAGATGCGCTCGACGCAGGCTTACTTGCCCGTTGCCAGGGATGAAGAAGCCGCCTTGGCGTGCATCACATCGGTGAAAAACTTACCTTCATCGGTAAGGCCGAATGTGTCCCATGAGGAGATCATGGTCGGGCCCCACTCCGGATCGAAGCACCAGACGATCCAACTGATGCCCCTCGATTCGAGGTAACTTGTAATTTCGTTGCCGTACTCGATGCCCTGCTCCCTGGCGCCGTCGCCTAAGTCGAAACCAAGCTCGGTGGCAATGATGGGATAGTGATCGGCGGCAAAGCCGAAATCCTCCTCCCACTTGGGCGGCCACGGCTTCGATCTCTTGACGGAATAGGGATGGGTAACATATCCGATGTTATCCGCCCGGATGGGACTGATGCGCAGGGGAGTCAGGTCATAAGCCCAGTCGAACCCGGCGACCAGCGGAATGGTTTCCTTGTCATAGGCGCGGATGAGCGAGATCATATCTTCGTTGATCTGGCGCCAATCTTCCCATGATATTGAACCGAGCCGGCCGAAGAAGACCGTCGGCTCGTTGAATAACTCGAAGAATGCGACGGTATGATTTCCGTTGTAATGGGCGGCGATAATGCGCCAGAAATTGAATGTCTCGGGCAGGCTTGTCTCATACATCGGGTCCTGAAACAGGCCTTGTTTGAGATTGCCGATCGAGTGCCAGTCGATGTCCACATACAAGCCAAGGTCCGTGCACCACTGCACCGCTTGGTCGAGCAGGGCAAGGTAGTTCCTGGTTCCGCGCCCGCGCCATGCGGCCGGGTGGACGGGAATGCGAACCACCGTGGCTCCGGTTTCCTTGACCTTGACGAAGAAGTCCTTGTTCCAGTGGCCCTGGCTCTCGATCTTGTCGGGATCGGCGATGCTGACGCCGCGGAATAGAACCGGCTTGCCAGCGGGATCGATAAAGCGGTTGCCGCTGACGGAGATGAGGGGGAGTTTCTTTGCGTCCGGGCTGTTGAGAGGCTGAGTGGAATAGGCCGCGTGCCACCAGTCGTTCACTTTCTTGGTTGCTGGGTTCGCCGTTTGCGCCTGCGCGCTCAAGCCACACAAGATTACGATAACGGCAGTAACAAATCGCTTCATGTTGTCTTATCCCCTTCGTGCAGATACCGGCGGCTGCGGACTGTTGCAGTCATCGGAAGCATTGGTGAATCGTCTTATCCTACCTCCGGCAATGGACCTTGTCGATCTCGCAGGTGGCGGGCGAGTGACCATTTCAGCTCTTCGATGCCCTGGCCGGTGACGGCGGAGATAGCATGGAACTCCAGCTTGCGGCGCTTCACGTGCGCCGCCAGCTTCTTGAGTTTGCCGGGGTTGGCGCTGTCGATCTTGGTGGCGGCGACGATCATGGGCTTATTGGCTAATGGATGGTTGGCCGAGAGTTGATCGCTGGCGCTGCTGGTGAAGCTGGCTAACTCCTTGTTAATGACCTTGAAGTCTGCGACGGGGTCGGGACGGCCGGATGCGTCCGACACATCGACGAGGTGGACGAGCAGGCGGGTGCGCTCGATGTGGCGGAGAAACTGGGTGCCGAGGCCGGAACCGAGATGTGCGCCTTCAATGAGGCCGGGCATGTCGGCGACGACATAGGATTCTTCACTGGGCTCCTCGCCCACGGTGACGACGCCCAGGTTGGGTTCGAGGGTGGTGAAAGGGTAGTCGGCGATCTTGGGCCGGGCGGCGGAAATGCGGGAGATGAGCGTGGACTTGCCGGCGTTGGGGTAGCCGACCAAGCCGGCGTCGGCCAGAAGCTTGAGTTCGAGGCGGTAGGCGCGCTCCTCGCCGTGGCGGCCGAGTTCGTGCTCGCGCGGGGCCTGATGGGTGGGTGTGGCAAAGTGCTGGTTGCCGCGTCCGCCGCGGCCTCCCTTGGCGATGACCAGGCGCTCGTCCGGCTGCGAGAAGTCGTGGACCAGTTCGCCGGTTTCCTGGTCGTAAAGAGCTGTGCCTACAGGGACTTGCAGGATGATGGAGTTGCCGTCGAGACCGGAGCAGTTGGAGCCCATGCCGTGCTGGCCGCGCTGGGCTTTGTGCTCCGGGTTGTAGCGGAAGTGAATGAGAGTGTTGTGGCGCTGCGAGGAAACCATGATGACGTCGCCGCCGCGGCCGCCGTCGCCGCCGGAGGGTCCGCCCCGGGGGACAAATTTCTCGCGGCGGAAGGCCATGCAGCCGTTGCCGCCGTCCCCGGCCTTGACGCGAATTTTGGCTTCATCGATGAACATGGACGACCAGGACACAGGGACGAAGGACCAAGAAATAGCGCCGCAATTCCGCCTGGCGGGGTCAAATCCGAAGTGCCGTCTTTCAAGTTTACCGAAACAGGCTTAGAATCGCTTGCAACTCCATTTTTGGGAAAATGGAGCGGCCAGAACGCGGGCTTGGATGAGCGCCGCCGACCATAGCCGCATGAGAACCCGCCGGTAGAGCGGGCCGGGCAGTAAGCATATTGCGGGTTTTCCCAGGTTCTGCCGCGAGCGGGTGTCTCGATGGCAGGGGTAAGGCGGAGTTGGACGAAGCCGCTGGCTGTGGCCGCGATCCTGATGGTTGCAGGGGCGGTTATGGCTGCTCTTGCGCAATCATCTGAGAGCGGATCGATTGCGGGCAAGGTCACGGACTTGTACTCCGCGCCGCTGGTGGGCGTTACGGTGGTGGCGCGGAATGAGGCCACCGGAGCGGAGGCGCGCACCACTACCACCAAAAATGGGGCCTACAGGTTTACCGGGCTGGAGCCAGGCGAGTACACGCTGGAGGCCATGAGCGAGCAACTGGGCCGGGGGCGCGTGGAAGGCATCCTGGTTGCTGCGGGCCACGAGGCGCGGGTACAGGCGGCGATGCGGTTTGAGCTGGCCCCGTCCACGCCTGTCGAGGCAGCCGTTCAGGCCATCAAGCCAGCGACCCCGGCGCTCCACCCCGCAGACAAAGACCTGTCTGCGCGAAGCCCGGTGGCGGCGGCGCCGTTAGCGGCTGAGCTGCCGCTGCCAATGGCGATGAGTGGCCGGAACTCGGCGGAACTGGCGCGTGAGATGCCGGCGGCCGTGACGCTGGTGGTAACAGCGACGTTGCCTGAGGAACCGTTGCTGGGGCTGCCGTTGACGGGACAGGGCGAGGCGGAAGTTAAGCCGGGCGTTGCCGGCAGCGGGTTGGCCATGAGCGCGGCGGCGGGCGCGGCGCAGGCGGCCATCGAGTTGAATCAGCCCCAACCCAGGCCCAAGCGGGCAATCTCGCAGAATGTCGATCCGGTGACCCCGGTGGTGACCACTACGGTGACCGCCGCCGAGTTGCAGGCGCTGCCGGCAAGCGGGCGGCGCTGGCAGGATTTTGTGCTGGATACGCCGACTGCGGCGACCGCGGCGGGCGGCGCGTCCCAAACGTCGCTGCGCGGCGCGGGGCAGGAGCCGGCGGAAACCACCCTGGACGGCGCCAGCACCAGGCTGGCCTTTGGGGGAACGGGCGGTTCCGGGCCGGGATCGTCAGGGCCAGGCTCAGGCGGGCAGGGTGGAGCTGAACAGAACGGGATGGGCCAGGCGTGGGCCGGAGAACACGGGTCGCAAGTGGCCGAGGCGGCGATCCGCGAGGTGCAGACGGCTGCGGGAAATGCCGAGGCTGAAGGAGCGCGCACCGCCGGCGGGCGGATGAATGTGGAGACCCAGCGCGGTGTGAACGGTCTGCACGGGCAGGGTTTTTTCTTCGACCGCCAGAACACCTGGGGCGCACGGAATCCCTTTACCCAGTGGGTGAAGGAGACCTCGCCTGCTAGCACGCTCTACAATTCGGTTCCACTTTTCACATCGCAGTCCTACACTCCGCCGGATCACGAGACGGTCTGGGGTATCGGCGTGGGGAGTCAGATTCGCCGCGACAAGTTCTTCTGGTTTGCGGCTCTGGACAGCTATCACCGCAACGATCCTGGGCTTTCAACGGTGAAGCATCCCTATCTTGTGCAGTATTTGAGCGGATGCGATGTCACTCCATGTCCTGCCTCACCAACCCCAACCGGGTTCTTTGCCCAGCCCTCGAATGACCAGATGCAGGTGCTGAGCGCGCGGCTGGGTTTGCCCAGCAGTAATCCAGTGACTGAGGGGCTGGCTGCATATTCGCCCATGCTGGAAACGCTCGCGGGACTGCTCGGTCCGGCTCCGCGCACGGCCATGCAGTGGACCGGTTTTGCGCGGCTCGACTGGCAGGCGGCCGAGCGCCATCGCTTTACGCTGGAAGGCATCGGCGCCAACTGGAACTCGCCGGGCGGAGGGCTGACCCGCGTCGAGGAAAATTACGGAACCAACAGCTTTGGATCGAGCCAGGCCAGCGAGGAGTGGCTGCTGGGCCGCTGGGAGGCATTTCTCACCCCCAATCTGCTGGCCGTGACCCAGGGCTCCCTGGGGCACAACGTGATGAGCGCGCACGCCGAATCGCCCCCTGCCGGCTCCTTCGAGCAGACGCTGCTGAGAGGGAATGTGTACGGCCAGTTGCCGCAGATCGTGGTGGACAATCGCTATGGCTTTACCATCGGCAATCCCTCGCGCTTCGGCGCGGGCAGCTATCCCGACGAAAGGCTCTATGAGGGGCAGGAGAGGTTGGACTGGGTCAGGGGCGGCCTGCTGGTGAAGGCGGGCTTCGACTTGAGCCACAACTTTGACGCCACCAGTTTGCTGCGCAACCAGACCGGCACGTATACCTACTCCAACGTGGAGAACTTCGTCTCCGATGCGCTGGTCTTTGCCGCATTTGGGCTTTCCGGCGAGCTGAACCCAAATAACCAACACAACTGCGACGAGACGGGCAAAGTGTGGCGCGACTCGGGGGGCGGGCTGCGCGGGCTGGGCTATTTGCCCTGCTACTCGTATTACTTGCAGACGATGGGCCCCACGAATTGGCATTTGAGCACCAACGACTGGGCCGGGTACGTGACCGCGCAGTGGCAGGCAGGTAAGCTGCTTGTGTTCTCCGCCGGGTTGCGCTGGGAGCGGGAGCAGTTGCCGCCGCCCATCGCCAAGCTTGACAATCCGGAGCTTCCGCTTACGGAAAAGCTGCCCAGGCTCGGCAATAACTGGGGTCCGCGCCTCAGCATGGCGTTGGGAAACATGGAAGGCCATTGGCCGGTGCTGCGGCTGGGCTACGGAATGTATTTTGGGCGCACGGAGAACGCCACGATCGAGACGGCGCTGACCCAGACCGGCAGCCCTCACGGCGACCTGAACTTCTTCCTGCGGCCTACTGATAATTTGAACGCCGGCGGCGCTCCGCCGTTTCCTTACGTGCTGGCCGGAGAGCCGTCGAGCATGGTCAAGCCGGGGGTGGTGGAGTTCGCGCCCAACTTCCACAACCCCGAGGTGCATCAGGCCGTGGCTGCGGCGGAAGAGATGCTGCCGGGCCATGTGGAGGTAACCGCCTCCGCGATGGTCAGCCTGGGCCGCCGCTTGCCCATCTCCATCGACACCAACTTCGACCCCTCGGTCAATCCGCAGACCATTACCTATGCCGTGAAAGACGCGACCGGCAAAGGCCCCATCAAGGCCACGCAGATTACGGTTCCGTTCTATGCTTCCTGGCCGACAAGTACAGGCATTGCGGGACGGCTCAACCCGGATTACCAGCAGATTTCGGAGATCATGAGCCGAGCCAACTCGACTTATGAGGCGGCGATGTTCAAGGTTGTGCGCTATGGCCGGCGCGGGCTGAGTTTGCACGCCCACTACACCTACGCCCACGCCATGGACTGGAACCCCAACGAGAGCACGCTGGTGGCTGGCAGCGATGTGCTGGCCCCGGCCAACTTCAGCCAGGAGTACGGAACCAGCAACCTGGATATACGCCACTCGGCCGCCGCAATGGTCATTTATGAGGCGCCGTGGAAGCTGCGCAACCTGGCCGGAAAGGTGGCCAACGGCTGGATGGTTTCAGTAATTGGTCAGTTCCACAGCGGCTTGCCCTACACCATGCGCACCTCGGGCTCGCTGGCCGAGGAGTTCAACCAGACCACAGGTGCGGCCATCGTGGGGTTGGGACCGGGCATCAACGGCTCCGGCGGCGACAACCGCGTCTACGGCGTGGGGCGCAATACCTACCGCTATCCCTCCACCTGGAAGGCCGACCTGCGGCTGGGCAAGCGCTTCGACCTGGGACACATGCGGGAGCTGGAGCTGCTGGCGGAGAGCTTTAACCTCTTTAATCACCAGAACGTGACGGAGCTGGAAACCACCGGCTATTATCTCGAATCCGGCACACCCAGCTCCCCACCCACGCTGAACTTTCTCAACGGCCTGAAGGCCGGCACCACAGCCTTCGGACAGCCGCTGAACATCAACGCGGCCGACTTCTACCGCGAGCGGCAGATTCAGGTGGGGTTGAGGATGAGGTTCTAAAAACGCCCGGCGGCGGGCCGGTCTCCGGCCAGGCTTGTAGGGTTGAAGCTTCCTGTTGGGGCATATCTCCAGGGTTTCGTTCCTCCGATTCGCGTGGCAACAATTGCGCTCAATCCAATCCGGTTGCATGGCAGGCATTTCTCTGAACGGCGCGCGTGTTTCGCACGGACAAGCAAGGCTGAAGTGATCTTTCCGCAGGCTGAGTTCGAGCATTCCATGAATTCCGTCCGTTATGATTTCCGAATGCAGGATGAACTCCTTCCGGGACCCCAGGTGACTCCATGACGAATTCCGCGCCTGCCGCACTCGATTCCAAACCGCAGTTGCGCAAGACGATGGGCTTTTGGGATGTGCTGTTGTTCAACATCGCCGCGGTCCTCGGGCCTCGCTGGATCGCGGCCGCGGGCCACAACGGCACTTCCTCGATCAGCTTGTGGGTTATTGCCGCCGTGTTCTTTTTCGTGCCCGGAGCGCTGGTGATCAATGAGCTTTCCTCGCGCTTTCCTGAAGAGGGCGGGCTGTACGTCTGGTCCAGGGAAGCCTTCGGACCCTTTCACGGGTTTGTCGCCGGCTGGACCTACTGGATTTATACCGTCTTCTATTTTCCCGGCCTGCTTCTCGCCAGCGCCTCCATGGCCGCATACATTGTGGGCGGACGCGGCGCCGCGCTGGCGCAGGACCGGACATTTCTGCTGACGGTCTCTCTGGCCATGCTTCTCGTCGCCGTAGTTCTGAACATCATCGGGCTGAACATCGGCAAGTGGCTGCAAAATGCGGGCGGCGTTGGAACCTATGTGCCCCTCCTGATGCTGGCAGGCATCGCCGCGGTTGCCTGTTGGCGGCATGGCTCCGTCACGCATTTCAGCGCCTCCAACATGATGCCCGCGTGGAATTGGGACACGGTGAACTTCTGGTCGCAGATCGCCTTCGCATTCACCGGACTGGAGCTTGTTTCCGCCATGAGCGAGGAGGTGCGCGATCCTCGCCGCACTCTGCCGCGCGCTGTTTTTGGCGCCGGCGCGCTGATTGCCTTTATGTACATAGCCGGCACCTTCGCAGTTCTCTCGCTGGCGCCAGCCGCCGATCTGGATCCCCAGAGTGGCGTCTTTCACGCCATTGCCATCGGCTCGGCCGCGCTGAAGCTCAGCTTCCTCGGCATCCTTGCGGCCATCCTGGTCACCGCGGGCAATGCCGGCGGCGTAGGCTCGACCGTGGCCGGCATTGCCCGTGTGCCCTTTGTCGTCGGCATCGACCGTTACATGCCCGCCGCATTCGGCAGGATTCATCCTCGCTGGAAGACTCCTTATGTCTCCATTCTCGTGCAGGCCATCGTTTCCGGCGCCATTCTGCTGGTGAGCCAGATCAATGAGACGACCCGCGGGGCTTATCAATTTCTAATCGATGCCGGCATCATTCTCTACTTCATTCCATTTCTGTACATGTTCGCGGCCGTCATCAAGCTGGCGCGCCGCAAGGACCGTGGAGAAAATCCGCACGCCGTGCTGGTGCCGGGAGGAATTGCCGGCGTTTGGGTTGCCGGCAGTCTGGGATTCCTCGTCGTCCTGATCGGCATTTTTGTTTCGCTTGTGCCGCCGGGCGATTCCTCAGACAAGCTGGGATTTGAATTGAAGCTGGTTCTGGGCACGGTCGCCTCGGTCCTGCTGGGCCTGATCTTGTATTGGCGTGGCGCCCGGGCGAAGCAGACTGAGTTGTGACGGTTGCCGCGCCGTTGAATATCAATGCGACGAACGTATACCGGGAGCGATAGATACAGGTTGGGTTGAGGATGGGGTCTTCAGGGGCTAACGCTGCCAGCCGCAGCTGGGCTCCCGGGCGACGGTTTTGCCGTCGAGGCGGAAGCATGTGGCGCCGTTGATGTCGGTGCGGAAGGTGCGGACTTTGGCGGCTTGCAGTGCTTCCAGCACCTCCTGGCGGGGATGGCCGTAGCGGTTGTGGAGGCCGCAGGAGATGACGGCCCACTGCGGTGAAACGCGGGCCATGAACTCGGGGCGCGTGGAGGTGGAGCTGCCGTGATGGCCTACTTTGAGCAGGGTGCTCTGGAGGCCCGGCTCAGCCAGCATGGCTTGCTCGATGGGCGCTTCGGCATCGCCCTCCAACATAACGGAAGTCGCGCCGTAGGTCATGTGCAGGACGAGCGAGTCGTTATTGGTGGGTTCGGGGCCGGGCTGGTAGTTGCGGAAGGGCGCGAGAACGCTGATTTGCGCGTTACCAAGGCTGAACGCGTCGCTGGCGCGGAGGGAACGGAGGCGGATGTGAAGATCGGCGGCTTCGTTGAGCAGGGCGTTGTAGGCTCCGAAGCGGGGGTTGTTGCCCACCCATAGCTCGGTGGGATGGAAGTTGCGCAGGACGGCGGGCAGGCCGCCTATGTGGTCGGAGTGGCCGTGGGTAAGCGCCACTGCGTCCAGGCAGCGGATGCCGCGCGACCAGAGGACCTCGGAGACCACCTCCTCGCCGATGTCGAAGTCCTGTGGGGCTTGGCGCGGGCCGCCGCCGTGTCCGCCGCCATCGACGAGCAGGGTCTTGCCGTCCGGGGTGATGAGGAGCAGCGAATCGCCCTGGCCGACATCGATGGCTTCCATCAGCAGCGCGTCGTGAGGGTGTTGGATGGGCCGCGGCGCTACGGCTGCGAGGGTGGCGAGGAACAGAGCGGCCCAGGCGGTGCGGCGCGGCCAGCGGGTTCCTGTCGAAACGGCCTGGTGGGCCAGCACGATGGCTGCGCCCAGCAGCGTGCAGAAAGCCGCCGATTGCCACAGCAGCGGCGCGGGGATGCGGAAGTCGCCAAAGGTGAGGGAACCGAAGAGACGCACCAGCCCAGTCCCGAAGTGAAGCGGCAGGGCGACCAACATGGCCGGAACCACGGCTGCGGCGGGCCAGACCAGCGCGACCAGAAGCGTGATGAGCGCGGCCGGCATCAGCACCACAAGCAGCGGCAGGATGAACAGATTCACGGGTAGCGCAAAGATGGTGATGCGGTGGAAGTAGACGGCCATGGGCAAGGCCATGGCCAGCTCCACCACGCAGGAGACGACCATCAGCTCGCCGATGTGGAGCAGAAAGCGCACTGCCTAGGGAAAGAAGCCCCAGGCGATAAAACTGGCGAAACGGCCGTGGACCGCTGCCTGCGACGCTGCGGCGACGATGTCCACTGTTTCGTCGAAGAGGGCTAATTGCGGGCTTTGCTTGTCGTCGACGGCTGTCATGGGGAGGTCGCGGGAAGAAGTGCTCCCGGGATGGACGGCCGCCTGCAACGCCGCGGCGATCATGCGCAGCCTGACGCGGAACTGCGCCAGCGGCGGGGCCAGTTTGGCGTCGATGGCGGTGAGGCGCAGGTCGCGCGTGGCCGTGAGATAAGGGTGGATGGTGGCTTGCAGCAGCGGAGCGGCGACGCCGGCGATGGCAACCACCGCGAGCAGAGTCATTTGCAGGCTCGAGTCGAAGAGGCTGCGGGGACTCACGGCCAGCAGGCACAGCGCGGCAAAGCCGATGGTGTTGAGCGGGCTGCGCTCGCGATAGAGCAGGCGGCCGAGCAGATAGAGGGTGACCATCCAGAGCGAGCGTTGCACCGGCGTGGCGAAGCCGGTGAAGAGCGCATAGGCGAAGGAGGCGCCGATGGTGATGAACGTAGCCGGGACGCGGGGGAGGCGCAGGCGGCGCGCGGCCCAGAAGATGCATCCGGCGACAATGGCCAGGTGGAAGCCGGAGACCACCAGCATGTGAAAAGAGCCGGTGCGCTCAAAGCCTACGCGCAGGGAATGGGTGAGGTAGGTACGGTCGCCGGTGACCATGGCGGCCAGCATGATAGCGTCGTCCTGCGAGAGGCGCAGCGGAGCGGGCAGACGGCGCATGGCCGCGGGCAGGGCCAGAAGCCGGGCGCTGGAGGCGTGCTGCAAACCGCTTATGCGGCAGGCAAGGAAAAGGCCGGGGGCTTGGCCCAAACGATCTACGCGATCGATGGCGACGGTGGCCGTGGAGGTGATGTTCTGGTCGAGGAGAAAATCCGCGCGGCTCCAGACGCCGGGATCGTGATACACCTCCGGCGGAAGCAGGCGAACGACGGCGCGGACGCGGTCGCCGCAATGAAAGGGCTGCAGGCCGGGTTGAGCAGGTGCGTTTGCGGTTGCCGGCCAACGCACGGTGAGACGAACGCCGCCAGCGACCGGAGCCTGCGCGTCATCGGCGTCGGTGACGACTTCGAGCGAGGAAACGCGCAGGTCGACACGCTGGGAGGGTTGCTGCTGGGGCGCCGTGACGGCGGGGTCGGCGGAACCGGCGTCGTTTAGGTTTTGTTCGATCTCGCCGCGTACCGGGCCGGTATCCACGACGGTTCCTTCCACGGTGCGGAGCAGGCCGTCGGAGAGCGCGGCCAGCTCGGGCGCAGGGGCCGGGTGGGGCTGCATCCAGGCGCACCACGCGCCCAGCAGGAGCCACAGGACAGCCAGCGGCAGCCACGCGATGCGTTGCGCGCGGAACGCGGCAAGGCAGCAGAGCGCGGCAACCAGCGCCAGCGCCACCAGCACCAGGCTGGGCCGTAGCCAGAACCAATGGGCGGCGGCAATCCCGGCGGCAAAAAGCCACGCTGCATGGAACAGCGGTACGGCGCTCAGGCCGGCGGAGGCGGGCCTCATGGGAATTTGCCCGGAGGTGGAGGATTCGGAGTTCATTGCGCCGAAAGCTGAAAAGCTGTTCTGGGGGTCAAGCCTATCAGGAGCGGCGTAACTGGACCACTATCTCCAAATGGAAAGTCTGGGGAAAGAGGTCGGCGAGGGTGATGGAGTGGATCGCGTAGCCCGTGGCGAGCAACGCGCGCAGGTCACGGGCCAGGGTCGCGGGGTCGCAGGAGACGTAGACCAGAGCAGGGGCGGCGATCTCGGCGAGCAGTTCGCAGATTTCTGCGCCCAGGCCGGTGCGGGGAGGGTCGACGACAATCAGATCGGGCCGCGTCCAATCGGGGCGCGCAGGCTTGCGGCTGCGGCGCAGAAAATCGAGAACCGCGGCCCGGACCGCGATTCCGGCTGTGCCCTTGAGATTCTCTTCGAGCGCTTTTGCCGCGGAGGGCGCGGACTCGACGGCGACTACGCGGGTAAAGCTCGCTGCAAGCTGCCGGGCAAAAAGGCCTACGCCGGCAAAAAGGTCCCAGGCTGAATTGCCCTTGTGGCCGGAGGTGACACGCTCCGCCAGCGCGTCGACCAGCCAGCGGTTTACCTGGGAAAAAGCTCCGTGGTCCACGCGATAGTCGAAGCCGGCGGCGCGGTAGGCGAGGGAAGTTGCGCCCCATTGAGCGACGGTGCGCGGGAGCTGGGCTGGGCGGCCTTCGGCCACAAGCTCCGCGCCTTTGAGCGCGGGAATACGCTCGTGCAGCGCCTGAGCAAACTCGTCGAAGCGAATTCTGGCGCGATTGGCGCAGAAAACGGAGACCAGCAGCGCGGATTCGGCGGCATCGCAGAAGAGTGAGATTTCGGTGGGCCGCAGGGCGGGCGCATAGTTACGCGAGATGGAAGCGGCAGCCTGCGCGGCCTCAATCAGCAGCAGCGCGGCAATGGGACACTCGTGAATGGGAATGATCGCGTGCGAGCGGCGGCCGCGGTAACCGGAGTTTCCTGCCGCATCAAAGGCCAGGCGGATGCGATTGCGATAATGCCAGGGGTCGGCGGAGAGTACCGCAATTTCATCGGGGACTTGAACGCCGCCGCGCCCCAGGGTTTCGCGCAGGATGGTTTGCTTGAACGCGAGTTGGGTAGCGTAGTTTATGTGCTGATAGTGGCAGCCGCCGCAGGCGCCGAAGTGAGGACAGGCGGGGGCGATGCGCTCCGCGGCGGAGGTGATGATTTCATCGGGATCGGCGGTGTCGTAGCCGCGCTTGTTCTGCGTGATGCGCACGCGCGCCTGCTCGCCGGGCAGCGTGAGCGGCACAAAGACGGCCTTGCCATCCATGCGAGCAAGGAAAGCGCCGCCGTAGATCGGCTTCTCGATTTGCACGATTTGGGAGACGGCGAGCGAGGGCTGCGAGGACCGGGACTCGGCATGCTGCTTCCGTGGGCGTTGAGGCTTAGGCGGCGTCATTGCTGGCTCATGTAGAAGAGGCTGAGGCGCGGCAGGCCGTAGTGAACCAGCAGTTGCTTCTGCACAAACTGGCGTTCCACCTGGCGCAGTTGCACGGCGCCCATGCGGTTGCGATAGGGGGCCAGTTCAAGCGCCGCGTGCTCGTTGAGGCCCACGAGCAAATCTTCGGGGGCCGCGGCGGTGAGCGCGGCAAACAGCTTTTCTTCGAGCACGGTGAGGGTGCGTTCGAGGGCTTCCAAATCGTGAGCCGCGGCATTCTCGTGGGTAACGGTGCGCACTTCGGCGGCTAGCTCGCGCAGGCGGAGGGCGGTTGCGGCGCAGGCTTCGGGAGCGACGGCAGCGGCGTCCAGAGCGGCGGCGGCCGATTCAAGATGAGCCGAGACGCGCTCATGCTCGAAGCCCGACTCCCGGCTCTGGGTTGGCGTGGCGGCGGTGCCGGCCGCGGCTTCGCGCAGTTCTTCGGCTGCCTCCATCACCGCCTGCGCACACCAGGCCAGGCCGTTGATGCGGCGCATCCGGCCGCGCTTCTGCCGCGCCTCATACTTGTCGAAGGCAGCGTCTATGCCGCGCAGCACCGCGTCCAGCGGGATACCGGCCTCGCGCCAAGTCTCGATCAGCGCCCAGTCGAGCGTGGAGAGCAGAAGCAGCGACCCGCGCCGCTGCTGGAATCGCTCTTCGATCTCAGTGAAGTAGTTGAAGTAGTTGAGCACGGCTGCGCCTCAATGCGCTTTGCCGCGCGGCTTGGCAACGCGGTTGCGCTCGAAGAGGATGAGCAGGCCATCGAGGGTAAGCAGGTCGTCGATCTCGGAGATGAAACGCGAGTCCTCGGAGATCTGCCGCGCCAGGCCGCCGGTGGCGATGACGCGCGGCTGTTCGCCCAGCTCGGCGACGATGCGCTCCAGAATGCCGTCCACGAGGCCGATGTATCCGTAGTAGAGGCCGCTCTGCAAGTGGGTGACGGTGTTGGCGCCGATGACCTTGGCAGGGCGCTTGATGTCCACCCGCCCGAGGCGGGCCGCCCGCGAAAAAAGCGCATCGGCGCTGATGGCCAGGCCCGGAGCGATGGCGCCTCCGAGGTATTCGCCCTTGGCCGAGATGACGTCAAAGGTGGTCGCCGTGCCGAAGTCCACCACGATGCATGGACCGCCGTAACGCTCGAAGGCGGCAACAGAGTTTACCAACCGGTCCGCGCCCAGATCCGCTGGATTCTCTTGTAGCACTGGCATTCCGGTCTTGATGCCCGGCTCAATGAACAGCGGCTGGACGTGGAAGTAGGTTTCGCAGACCTGGCGCAGCGTGGACTCCACCGGCGGCACAACCGAGGAGATGATGATGTGGTGCACCTGGCTGGGGGCCATGCCGTTCATCTCGAAGAGGTTCACGAAAAATACGCCGTACTCGTCCGCGGTTTGGTTTCGATGAGTGGTGACGCGCCAGTGCGCCGCCAGTTCGGGCTTATCACCACCCCCACGACGAAGACCTGTCGCGGGGGACCCCGGTTTTTCCGCGTCCAGCCGGTAGAGGCCGAGCACCGTGTTCGTATTGCCCACATCGATGGCAAGCAGCATATTATTTTCAGCTCATTTCCGCGGCGCGAATGCCGCCGGTCTGCACCGTTACCAATCCGGCAGCGGTGCGCACCAGCAGGAATCCGTGCTCGTCCAACCCGGCTGTAACGCCCGTGCAGGCCTGCGGGCCATGCACCTCGACCCTTCGGCCGCGCACCCACATCGAAGCCTGTTCGGCGCGCTGGGTAATCGTCTTACCGGCCGCCGGATCGAGCAACGCGAGTGTCTCACGCTCCAGCGATTTTAGCAGGGAGACGAGCAAATCCTGGCGGCTCACTTGATGACCAGTCTCCAAATCCAGCGAAGTCGCGGGCGTGGCCAAACCGGGGTCCCCAGCGACAGGTCCTGGTCGCTGGGGTGAAAGTCCAGAATCAAAGCTGCGCTGATGCACGTTGATGCCGATGCCTATGACAGCAAAGGCGACGGTGCTGCCTTCAGTGCGCGCCTCGACCAGAATGCCGCCCGCTTTACGCGGGCCGATGAGAAGATCGTTGGGCCAGCGCAGGTCAACAGTAAGGCCGGCGACGGCGCAAATCGCATCGGCGGCGGCGAGGCCGGCGGCCAGCGGCAGCAGCGGCAGACGGGCGGCGGGAATTTGCGGGCGCAGCAGGACGCTTACGTAAAGTCCTTCACCGGCGTCTGAGCGCCAGACGTTATCGCCGCGCCCGCGTCCGGCCAGTTGCTCATCGGCAAGGTAGACCGAGCCGTGCGGTGCGCCCCTGCGGGCGGCATCCAATGCGTCTGTGTTGGTGGAATCGGTTACCGGAGAAAAGTGGAGCTTGCCGGCAAAGATGGTGCCCGCGAGCGCGGCGTCCAATGCCGGAAGATCGAACACGGGCTGGATCATGGAGTGCATGGGGGCCTGACTCACTCGGCGGCGATGCTCATCGAGATATCGGCAGCCCTGGCCGAGTGGGTCAGAGCGCCCACGCTGATGAAGTCGACGCCGGTTTCAGCATAGGCGCGGATGTTGTCGAGAACAATGCCGCCTGAAGCTTCAGTGGGAATCCAGCGCGTTTGTTGCTCGACGTTGGACTGGCCTTGCGCCTGCTGTCCCGGCGCAACTTCCTTGATCCGTTCCACGGATCGCTTCACTTCTTTCGGCGTCATGTTGTCGAGCAGGATCGCCTCGGCGCCGAATTTGAGAGCTTCTTCAAGCTCCTGCGAAGATCGCACTTCCACCACCACGCGCTGGCCTTTCCTGCGCTGCTCCAGAGCCTGTGTCAGCACCTTTGGCAGGCCGCCGCCCAGGGAGATGTGGTTGTTCTTGATGAGGATGCCACTGGCCAGGTCGAGGCGGTGATTCGTTCCCCCGCCGCACAGCACGGCGTATTTTTCCAGAGCCCTCAAACCGGGGACGGTCTTGCGGGTGTCGAGGATATGGGCGTGGGTTCCGTGAATGGCGTCGACGTATTGGCGCGTCAGCGTAGCGATGCCGCTGAGATGCTGGAGGAGGTTGAGGATCACGCGCTCGCAGCTCAGCAGCACGCGGGCATTGTGGCGGATGACGGCCAGCACCTGGCCTGAGTGGACACGCACGCCGTCGAAGATTTCGGGATGGCTGACGACCTCGAAGCGGGTCTGCGCCGGAGGGCGCGTGTCGAGGCGGGCAAAGATTTCAAGAAAGCGCGGCACTGCGCCCAAACCGCAAACCACCATCTCCTGCCGTGCGATGATCGAGGCCGTCGCGCGCAAGTCGGGGTCGATGGTGAGGTTGGTGGTGGCGTCGCTGGCGGCCATGTCTTCCACCAGGGCCTGCTCCAGCAATGCGTCGATGCGGCTGCTCTTCCAGTCCATGGTTCCTTTTTCGCCTGCTCAGGGATGAGTCTGAGGTTTCTGCCGCATGAGAAAGTCATAAATAACCGTCTTGACGCTGTCTTCTATCTGACCTGAGATTGAGCAAAAGTTGATTCCATTGCTCCGGTTGATCTCAAGTGCGTAATTCGATTGGCTGCCAGAAACGTTTTCCACGAATTTTTGCCATGTACTTAGTTTGCCGCCCCTGCGCCGGTCGATGAGATTGATCTCTCCCAGGTCGGTATACCAGAGGACAGAGATGATGTTACGGGAATCGCGCACCATGATTCCACGAGTAGCCAAGAGAAGGAATTGAGAGTAGTTGCCGGTGTGCGACCCGGTTCCGGCGAGATCGACGATCGCCAGCGCCGCGCCGAGCTTTCCCAGGTGGGGGGCGATCATCTCTTCAACCTGCGGGGTGAATTGCTGTGCAGTCAGGCAGCCCGGCGCGCCGCCAAACGAGATGGCGGGTGGAGAGGAAGGCGTGTTTTCAAGCTTTACCTCGACGCTTTCCACCGGCAATTCCGCCGCAACCGTGTTGTGCTCCGTCAATTCCCGGTAAGCAATCTGAATCTGCTTGAAATGTTCTTCCGCATCCGCCCGCATGCTGGCGTAATTCTCATAGAGATCGGGATGCCATTGTTTGACCGATTCGCGATACGCCTCTTGAATGGTGGATTCCTCGGGAATCCCAAAGGCGATCCCGAGGGTTCTATAGTGCTGCCGGCATCGGGCACAGTCGCAGGACATAGCTAATTTCCCTTCTTCAGGTTCTCCAGCGCGGCGCGCGCTTTTTCAAGCAGTAAGCGCATTTCTGCTTCCTGCTTCTTGAGCCCTTCGACCACATGCGCCGGGGCCTTGGCCAGGAAGCCTTCGTTTCCCAACTGGCGTTCGGCGGATGCTAGACCTTTCTCATACTTTGCGATGTCCTTTGTCAAGCGCTCGCTCTCGGCGGCTACATCGATGGTGGCTTCATAAACCACTACTACCTCAGCAGGTCCGGCTACATACCAAGCAAGACCTTCACATTTATCTGACAGGAACTCTATATCAGAAATCTGTGCAAGCTTTTTAACAAAGCCCAAGTTCTCACTGACGATTTCTGATCCGCCGGTCGATGAATTCCATTCCAGAACCTTGACTGGTACAGTTATTTTCTCGGGAACATTAAGTTCTTTACGACGAGTACGAACCCCCGAAACAAGACTCTGCAACTTGTGTATTTTGACCAGCGCATTCTTATCAATCGCATCCGCATGTGCCTGCGGATAGCGGGTGAGAGCGATGGATTTGGCGGGCGGCTTGCCGTCATAGACTGCGTGCCATAGCTCCTCAGTCAGGAATGGCATGAAGGGCGAGAGCAAGCGCAAGGCCGCTTCAAAAACGGAAACCAGCGTAGTAAGGGCGGCTTTTGTGCTTGCCTTGTCCGCCGTCTCGGAAAAATCGAGGCGGAGTTTGACAATTTCGAGATACCAATCGCAAAAGCTGCCCCAGAAGAATTGATAGATGGCGTTGGCTGCGTCGTCGAAGCGATAGTTTTCGAGAGAAGCATTTACCTTGGCTACGGTCGAGTGCAACTCGGCCACAACCCAGCGGGCTTCGAGGGGGGCATTGGCGGCGGCTGTGGGCATTGCGCCGAGGGCGGCCGGATCGACGGTGACGCCGAGTTCGGCGGCTCGCTCGATGTTCATAAAAATAAACCGCGCGGCATTCCAAATCTTATTTGCAAACGCGCGGTAACCCTCGGTACGGCCCACGCTAAACGCGATGTCGGTTCCAGGCGAAGCCATCGAAGCCAGCGTGAACCGGACCGCATCCGTCCCGTACTGCTTGACGATCTCGATGGGGTCGACGACGTTGCCCTTGGTCTTGGACATTTTTTCGCGATTGGCGTCGCGCACCAGGGCGTGAATGTAGACCTCCCTGAATGGGACGGATTCGGCAAGCGGGCGCGGGCTGCCGTCGGGGAGCGGCACGTCGGCCGCGAACCAACAGCCGAACATGATCATGCGGGCTACCCAGAAGAACAAAATGTCGAAGCCCGTGACCAGCAAACTCGTCGGATAGAAAGCATCGAAGTCAGCTCGATTATTCTTGTCGATATTCGGCCAGCCGAAGACGGAGACGGGCAGCAGGCCGGAGGAAAACCAGGTGTCGAGCACGTCGGTCTCCTGCGTGATCTGGGCCGAGCCGCAGTGAGCGCAGACGGTTGGGTCTTCGCGCGCCACGGTGATCTTGCGGCACTGGGCACAGTGCCACGCCGGGATGCGATGGCCCCACCAGAGCTGGCGTGAGATGCACCAATCGTGAATATTGTTCATCCATTCGAGGTATATCTTCTCGTACATCTCCGGCGTGAAGCGGATAGCCTTGTTGCCGGTGGCATCGGGCTTGACAGCGGCGATGGCGAGCTCAGACATGGAGGCTTCGCCATCTTGAGGCTTCTTGTTGACGGCGACGAACCACTGCGTCGAAAGGCGCGGCTCGACGACGGTCTTGCAGCGATCGCAGTGACCCACGTTGTTGGTGTAGTCCTTTACTCCTGCGAGGAGCTTCTGTTCTTCCAGATCCTGGACGATTTTCTTGCGCGCCGCGTAGCGGTCCAGGCCGGCGTACGCGCCGCCTTCGGCGTTGATGTGGCCGGTCGAATCCATCACGTTGATGGAGGGCAGATTGTGGCGCTGGCCGAGCGCGAAGTCGTTGGGGTCGTGCGCCGGAGTTACCTTGACCGCGCCGGTGCCGAATTCGCGGCTGACCCACTCATCGAGGATTACGGGGATTTCGCGGCCCATTAACGGCAGGCGGAGCTTCTTGCCGTGCAGATGGAGGTAGCGCTCGTCCTGGGGATGAACGGCTACTGCGACGTCGCCCAGCATGGTCTCGGGGCGCGTGGTGGCAACGGTGATGAATTCACCTGAATCTCGTCCAAGATCATCGACTACGGAGTACCGAATCTCCCACAGATGGCCCTTCTGCTCCACGTGGACGACTTCGAGGTCGCTGATGGCGGTTTGGCAGCGCGGGCACCAGTTGACGATGTATGCGCCGCGATAGATCAGCCCCTGCTCGTGAAGGCGGACGAAGGCCTCACGCACGGCGACCGACAACCGCTCGTCCATGGTGAAGTACTCGCGCTGCCAATCGACCGAGGTTCCCAGCCGCTTCATCTGGCCGAGAATGGCGCCGCCATAGTGACGCTTCCACTGCCATACGCGCTCGACGAAGGCCTCGCGGCCAAGCTGCTGGCGGCTCGTTCCTTCGCTGGTCAGTTGCCGCTCCACCAGCATTTGTGTCGCAATGCCGGCATGATCCGTGCCGGGCACCCACAGAACCCGGTCGCCGCACATGCGCCGCCAGCGCACAAGGATGTCACTCTCCGTATGCTCGAACATGTGACCCATGTGCAGGTTGCCGGTGACGTTGGGCGGCGGCAGCAGGATGGTGAAGGTCGACTGGGCATCGGGGCCGGAGCGCGCTTCGCGCCTTTGGGCGCCCTCGGTTGCCGACGAGGGCGTGGGCTGGGCGAAGAGCTTCTCGCGCACCCAGTACTCGGCCCAATGATCTTCAATGGCGGTGGGGTCGTAGGCTTTTGGCAGGTCGTGAGGCATGGGGGTTCGGAACGAGCCCCCGGGGGTCTGACCCTTCTTAATAAGGGGCTTCGAGCGAGGGGACCACCCCCCAACTTTACCAGATGCGGGGCTAAGGACAATCAGGCGCAACCTGGGAAGCGCACGATGCAGCCAAAGCAAAAAAGGCCGCACCCAGTTGGGGAGCGGCCTTTCGTCTTTTGAATCGGTTGTAAGCTTAGAACGGGTTCAGCTTGGCCAGCCCCTTCTTCTTTTTCTTTTTGCTGGAGGATTCGTCGCTGGAGTCGACTTTGGGCTTTTTCCTGTTGGCGTCAGCAGCGGACTGAGCCGGTGTGGAACCGGGCTTGACTTCATTCACCTGGTCGGGGGCGAGGGCCGGCTTTTCAGCGGCGGGCAGGGTGGTGTTGACGGGTCCCACGGCCTTGACCACGGCGTTGGCGTCTGCCGCGGCAGGGGGGCCAGGAGCGGATACAACTTCCGCAGCTACGCCGGTGCCGCCCCCCGGCGGTTGAAGCTGCAAGGGCGCCTGGGAGGGTTGGTCGCTGCGCGGAGGCTCGTTGATGCTGGTGGGCGCGACTGCGCCGATGGGCGAGGGAGCTGGTTTGCCGGCATTGACGGCGGCGTTGAACAGCTCAATGTTCTGCTTGGTGATGTCCGGCGCGAGGGTACGCTTGGGGTCGTCCAGGCTTGGCTCGCCCACGTGCACGGCCTCCACCACCGTTGGCCCGTGCTTGATGATGTCGAAGGTCTTGTCGGTAAAGTGCAGAGGCTGGCGGCTGCGCTCTTCGGCGTCGTTCTCGGCAACCGCTTCCTGGGTAGGCTCGGGAACGGGGCGGTTCATGGCGACCAGCCTGTCGCGGGCGTCCTCCACGTGGGGCGCCATGGGATAGCGGGTGATGACCTTGGCGTAAGCAGCGGCGGCCCGGTCCTGGTAGACCGCGCGCATCCGTTCCTTAATTGCGCCGGGAAAGTTGGACGCCATCTGGAGATAATGGGCCTCGCTGGCATAGGCATCGCCGATGCCCAGCAGCGCCTGGTCGCTCTTGGAGTAAAGCGGGTAAGTATCGACCACGGTCTCCAGCCGGGCGATGGCGGCGGCAAAGTTCTCGCGGCTCTCATAGTAAAGGCCGATCTGGGTTTCCCGCTCAGCCAAAACCTCCTGCACGTCGCGCAGCTTCTGTTTGGCGCGGGGCACCAGCGTGGAGTCAGGGAACTGGTTGATCATGTTCCGGTACTCCTGCTCGGCGCGCTGAACGTTGACGTAGTCGCGGTCCGGCTTTTCCATCTGCGCGTAGTAGATGTCGGCCACCTTCATCTGCGCCTCGGCTGCTTCGGGGGCGTTGGGGAAGAAGGTAATGAAGTCCTTGTACTCGGCTTCGGCCTGGGTATAGGCCGCAGTGCCGCCCTCCTTGAACCAACTGTCGCCCACGGCCAGCTTGGCGCGCATCCGGTACTCGGAGTCGGGATAGGTGTTGAGCATGGTCTGCAGGTCGAGCCGGGCCACATCATAGTGGCCCTTCTTCATAGCCAGAATAGCCTTGTCGTAAAGCTCCTTGTCGGGTTGCTTGGAGTTGAGGCCGGCCAGCGGGTTGGCGCTCAGGTCCTCGTTCTTCTTTTTCTTGGGCTTCTTCTCCTTGGCCTGGGCTGAAACTGCGCCCAGGATCAGAACCACCAGAGCCACCGCGGCAATCTTTTTGAACAACCGGTTCATACCACCTCATTGTGGCAGCGCCCTAAAACACAGGCTATCCGCCTTTTACGAATATTCCTGAATCTTGCGTGCAACCTCTTCCTATTCGCTTACTCGTTTGCGGCCTTGCGGGCCGCCGCCAGGAGGGAACGCGCGTCCTGTTCCGGTTTCCCCGCTCCAAAGACGGCGTTGCCGGCCACCAGCAGCTCCGCTCCCGATTGGACGATGCGGGCCACCGTGTCGTGAGCTACGCCGCCGTCCACCTCGATTCTAAATGCCAACCCCAGTTCTTGGCGCAACTCAACCAGACGCTTGATCTTTTCCAGCGAGAACTCAATGAATTCCTGTCCGCCGAAGCCGGGATTCACGCTCATCACCAGCACATGGTGAACCATGGGCAGAATCTCCCGCAGCAGCTTGACGCGGGTGGCCGGATTAACCACTACCCCCGGCTTCATGCCGTGTTCGGCGATCAGCTCCAGCGAGCGATGCAGATGTCCGCAGGCCTCGTAGTGGACGCTCACCCAGTTGGCCCCGGCGTCGGCAAAGGCAGGAATGAACTCGTTCGGGTTCTCGATCATCAGGTGGCAGTCGAGCGGCAGGCTGGTGAACTTGCGCAGGCTCGCGACCACCGGGGGCCCGATTGTAATGTTGGGCACAAAATGGCCGTCCATCACGTCCACGTGGATCGCCGTGCCGCCGCCCCGCTCGGCCGCGGCAACCTGGTCCGCCAGATGGGCAAAATCCGCCGAAAGTATCGATGGCAGCAGCTCAACCATAGGGTTTCTGGATGCGTCTCCTTGCAGGGTCAGTGTATCAGCGCGGAGGCGCGGCAGTCAGCGGGATAGCTCATGGGCTGAGCGGATGCATCACAAGAGAGACGGCTTTTGAGGAAGTCCAAATCTTCGAGCGTTTTTCTTGCACTGCGTTCTTCCCGATTGCCGGTACTTGCGCTTTTCGCAGGGCGCCTCCAACTGTCGTAGCAGATCGTGCCCTCTGGCCCGCATCGCCGGGGTTCCGGAGCGGCTGTGGATGCGCAGCTGGTCAAGAACCTCCGGCCCAAGAGAGGGGTCTTGACGGATCAGATCAGCCAGTCCTTGCAGGGCGCAGGTCTTGACGATCGAGCTGGGGTCATCGAGGTAGGATTGCAAGGTTTCAACGGCGCGGCGGCACTCTGGGAGAGAGAGTTGGAGGCGGGGAACGATCAGCGCCAGATGCCAGCGCAGCTTATTTTGCGTGGCCTCGGCCAGCAAACCCAGCAGCGAAGCTTTCCAGGAGTCCAGAACCGAGGGCAGAGTGCGGGAGACTTTTTCCAGGGCGTCGGCCGCTCGGTTGACCACGCCGGGGTCTTCATCCCAAAGGCATTCAACAAGCTGCGTAACCGTCTTCGATTGCGCCCGTTTCGGTTGCGCAAGTACGAGAGCGGCGATCTCCTCGGCACGGCCAATCGAGAGGCGGTTGCCGCCTGCGGCGAGCATCGAGCGAATGGTCTCGGAGGTGGGCATGGGCTGGCTTTTCTCACAGCTTACTTTGTGTCGTTCCCTGTTGCCAGCATCTTTGCCGCGACGCGTCCTACCCCTCGTAGCATCGCCTTCACCGGCCAGCGGCCTTCGGCGTCCGGGAAGAAGATTTCGCCTGCGCGGCGGGCTTCAGGGCGGTAATACCAGCGCTTGAGCAGCGCCAGATGGCCTTGGCGGAGGGTCGCCGAGGGGGTTTCAGAGGGCTCTTGCAGCGCGGCCAGCGCCGCTTCCATGCGGGCTTCGAGCACGCTGCGGGCGAGCTTTGCGGGCGCGGCAGTTGCGGTCTCGGGCAGCGCGGCCTCGGAACCGGCGGATCCAGGTGCGGCTTCCGAAGCGGGAAGCGTGGCGATCGGGGCTTCTGGAATCGGCTCGATCGCCATCGGATGGGCGAAGAGCGAAGTTGAGCCTGACTGCTCGTTCTGGATTCTCATGCCAAGGGTTGAAAATCCGGCTGGGCCGCGCAGGCGGGCATTCTCAAAGAGGAAGACGGCGACCTCGTCCGGATTGGTCGAGGCCTGCAGAATCACCGCCCGCAACTGGCTGAGCGGCCGCACCAGTTCAGCGGCGAGCGCGCGCACGCTCTCCACTCGCTGCACCTGCGCGTGCAAGGCGGCTGCGGACTCGAATTCGAGCTTGGCCGAAGCCACATCGCGCTCGGCGCGGAGAATGACGAGCCGGCTGTCGCCCCGGGTGGCCAGAAAGCTCTCGACCGCCGCGGCCTCCGCCGTGTAGCGCTCATCGGTGCAGCCCTGGTAGCAGGGCGCGAGGCACATCTTCATCTCGGAATACACGCACCCCGGGTGGTTGGGATTGGGGTCCAGATCGTCGGTGCAGCGGCGCAGCAGGAACAGCTTGAGCGCCTCCTCGGCGTAGCGCTCCGCCGCCGCCCGCGATGGGAACGGGCCGTAGGACCAATCGGCCTCGCGCTGGCTGGGCCGGTGGGTGACCGTGATGCGCGGATATGGGTTGCTGCCCAGGAAGCGGACAAAGGCGGGATGGCCCAAGTGCATGCGTTCCAAAGCCTTCGCGCCGTAAATCTCCTCCAAAAGGGAAAACTGCGCGAGCAGGGATTCAAACTCCGAGCCGGTGAGCCGCCAGGCGATGCGACGCACACGGCCGGCCAACTGCAAGCGACGCGGATGCTGGGCCGAGGGCTGAAGCAGCCGGGCAAGCCGCGAGCGCAGATTGGGCGTGCGGCCGATGTAAGGCTCAGCGTGCGCCTCCGCGCCATAAAGCGCAAAGACAGCAGAGGTGGTAGGCAGTTGCGCCAGCGCGGCTTTCGCGTCGGATGGATCGAAGTGCAGCGATTGTGAAAGAGATTCATCCGGCACGGCCGACCCTCCTCTCGAAGCCGTCAATTAAAATCCGGGGGTTCCAAGTAAGGCTTTGAAATATGCACAATAACATCCGCAGAAGAGAAAGCCCAAGGATTGGCGACGCCTTGAATGGAGAACTTGACATCGATCTTGATGTAGTCGCATCTCTTGAATGTGTATCTTGTTATTGTCCGAATTTGCTTACCACCGTCAGGTACAAAACTCTGCTCCACGTCGGCTCTTGTCTCACCAACTTTCAATTTGTCAACAGCCTTAAGCGCTTCCTTAATCATTGCCTCACAGGGGTCTTGGCGAACAGGCGCACAAACACCAGCAGTAATTGCAGACGCCGCAATGCATCCGGCAAGAACAATGATCCTGGCTACTCGAATCATATCTTCCACCTCACTCAGTGATTGAATTGACGCTCACGCTCCCGCAATGGTCATGCCGTCGATGCGCAGGGTGGGCGAGGCCACCGCGCCGCGGAAGACCAGGTCGTTGCCGATGGCGGTTACGTTCAAGAGCATCTCGGCGAGGTTGCCGGCGATGGTCACCTCTTCGACCGCGTGGGTCAGTTGGCCGTTCTCGATCCACAGCCCGGTTGCGCCACGGGAGTAGTCGCCTGTGACCACGTTGACGCCGAAGCCCATCAGGCCGGTGACGTAGAGGCCGACTGGGATGGCGGCGATGATCTGTTCGGGCGTCAGCGTTCCCGGCTCCAGATAGAGGTTGCCGCAGCCGATGCCCGGCGTGCCGGCCAGTCCGCGCGAGGCGTTATGTGTGGACTTCATACCCAGCTTGCGCGCGGTGTAGGTGTTCAGGAGATAGTTGCGCAGCACGCCGCCTTCGACCACCACCGTGCGCAGCGACGGCAGTCCCTCGCCGTCGAAGGGCGAGGTGCCGAAGCCGCCCGCGCCGGTGGGCAGCAGCATGGTGTTGTCGTCGATGAGGTGCAGGCTCGGGGCAGCGATCTGCTGACCCAGCCGGCGGGCCAGGAACGAGGCGCTGCGCCAGATGGCGTCGCCGGAAGCGGCTTGAAATATCGTCCCGATCAGCGACTGCGCAACCTCCGGCGCAAAGACGATGGGAACCCGTTGCGTGGGGACGCGCCGGGCGCCGAGACGGCGAATGGTGCGGCGTGCTGCTTCTCTGCCCACGGCCTCGGGAGATTCAAGATCGTTGAGGCGCCGGGCGCTGGACCACCAGCCGTCGCGCTGCATCTGGCCGTTGGCGTCCATGGCCAGCGGGGCCACAGAGACGCCGGCATAGCTGGTGCGGTAGCCGCCGGCAAAGCCGCGCGAGTTGGCCAGCACCTTGCACCCGGTAGAGGCGTCGAAGCTGCCGCCGTCGGAGTTGGTAATGCGCGGATCGGCCGCGAGGGCCGCGGCTTCGGCACGGCGCGCCCATTCGATCCGCTCCGGGCCTTCGAGCGAATAGACATCGTCGTAATAAAGGTGCAGATCGCCACTATTTGAGGTGCACGAGCCGAATTCGCCCGTTTCGGGCAGGCCGGCGCAAGGGTCTTCCTCGGTGACTTTGGCCAGAGCCAGCGCGCCTTCGACCAACTGGCGAATGCCGTCCGCAGTCAGGTCGCTGGTGGAGGCCGAGGCGGAACGCGTGCCCAGAAAGACGCGCAGGCCGAGGCCGCGCGAGCCGGATTCCTTGAGCGTCTCCACCTGGCCCATGCGCACATTGACGCTGAACTCATCGCCCTCGCGGGCGACTGCTTCGGCGTCGCTGGCGCCGGCTTTCACCGCCAGCGCCACCACGTCGGCGGCCAGGGAGTCGAGGTCGAGAGCGGCCGGATCGAGCTGGGTTGCGGCTTCGGGCATGGGTCAACAGTAACAAAACCGGCACGGTTGGACACAGTCCGCGGGCCAAAGCCAAGGACTCAGCGATCCTCAAAATCGCCGCATTTTGCGCGAAAAGCCGCAAGAAACGCGATTTTCAGGGGGTCAAATTCTGCCGTTGTGATAACAGGGCCGCTGTTGCGTGTCGACGATAAATCTATGATTCAGAACGGTATGGGGACATGGGCCACCCGCCCAATGCCGATATCCGGCCCACGGCTGCCGTCATGCCGGCAGTATCTTGAAAGCATAGGCGTGATGGCAGGGCGGATCGTGCGGGACCCAAATTCGAAGTCCATCCGGCTCCCTCGTCCACTTGACCTCGCTCTGCGCCCCCAGCAGTTCCACCTTGCGAATCTGGCGCTCGTAGTGCGGCGCGGTGCTGGCGAGCGATTTGATCAACACCTGGTTCTCCACTGGCCAGCCCAGAGCGATTGCGTACAGAACATCCCCTTTGGTTGTGAAGCGTATGTCCCTGGAATCGAATTGGTGTTTGGACAGCTGATATGCGGCGATGTCTTTGGCCTCTGTCGACGGTCCTTCACCGTAAATCTTCCAGGGACGAGAGCCTTTGATCGCCTCGCTATTGATCTGCTGCCACTGGGCTAGCTCATCAAGGAAAGCGAGCTCATCGCTGTCAGGCTCGCCATAACCGGGCAAGGGAATGCTGAGAAGCAGGTTTCCGTTTTTACTGACAATATCAACCAGGAGCGGAATCATCAGCGAGGCCTTCTGGTAGGTATGGTTCTCGAAAAGCGCGCGGCTATAGTGCCACTGCCCGATGCACGCCTCCGTCTGCCATGGCTTCTCCTGCAGGCTGTCCGCCAGGTTCATCTCGAAATCGCGGGTCAATGTACCCCACACCGGCTCATCGACCTCTTTCAGATCGACCACGCCCTCCAATTTGCCGGCGTGAGTCAGGATGTTTTTGTTGTAGTAGTAAGCCATGATCTGGGGCGCCAGGTCCGGGATGCCCAACCAAACCTTCAAATCCGGAGCCCAGGGGCCGCCATCGTCAAAGCCGAATCGCGCTCCGTCGTCGAAGTTGAGAATGTCAGGACTGTAACTGTCGATTACATCCTGCACGCGAAGCATGAACTGCTGAACGAACTCCGGACAGGGTGTGTTTTTCAAGTGGGGCTTGCCGTTGAGCAACTGCGGATCCATTCCCTCCCACCACTTGCCTTTGCCGTCGGCGATCGTCTGCATTCCGTCGTAGGGAACTCCGGCCAGCGGCCCTGTTTTGTCGCTCTTGTAGCGGACCGGGAGAAACTCATCCCAGGTGCGATGCGGGGTTCCATGATAACTGACGCCAAACCGCAACCCATTGGCGCGGGCAACCTTCGCCCAGGTCCCAACAATGTCGCGCTTCGGGCCGACATTCACTGCATTCCAGGGCTGCTGCTTCGAATTCCAGCAATCGAAGTTGTCGTGATGAGTAGCCAGGGAGACGAGATATTCAGCGCCGGCCTTCTTATAGAGCTTGACAAGAGCCTCAGGATCCCATCGCTCCGCCTTCCACAAATGGCAGATGTCCTTGTATCCGAACTGCGACGGGTGGCCATAGTGCTTGACGTGATACTCATATTGAGGCGAACCCTGGATGTACATATTCCTCGCGTACCAGTCGCCTTGCTCGGGGACGCATTGCGGGCTCCAGTGCGCCCAGATACCGAACTTCGCGTCACGAAACCAATCCGGGCAGCGATACGCCTTCAACGACTCCCAAAATGGCAGAAAGGGACCCTGCGGAGCTTCTCCCTGAAAAAACTGCGAGTCTCCCAATGCATGAGCCATGCGAGCCAAAGCGAATATGGAGAGTCCGCCCGTAAGAAATGATCTGCGATTCATCGTTGCAAACCTGCCTTTCGGTAATTCATTGACGGAGGGGCGGCTGGCCCACGTCCCAAGACCGTCAATATGCCAAATTGGGGTGCCCCAGTTTGTGCGTCGAGTTGGTTGGAAGCTATTCTTCCTCTTCCTCCACGGGCCGCTTGGCGTTGGCGAGGATTTTTTCGGCGACTAACTGCGGGACGATCTCGTAGTGGTCCATCTCCATGCGGTAGCTGCCCTTGCCTTGAGTCATGGAAGTTAGAAGGGTTCCGTAGGTCAGCATCTCGGCCATGGGAACTTCGGCGTTTATGACCGTCGTGCGGCCCTTTGATTCCATGCCCTGCACGCGGCCACGGCGCGAGTTGAGATCCCCCATGAGGGTTCCGGCAAACTCGTCGGGGGCCTCGATCTCGACCTTCATGATGGGTTCGAGGAGGCAGGGCTTGGCCGTTTCCATGGCCTTGCGGAAGGCGATGCGGCCGGCCATCTTAAAGGACATTTCGTTGGAGTCGACGTCGTGATAACTGCCGTCGTAGACGACAGCGCGGAAGTCGACGACGGGGTAGCCGGCGAGATAGCCGCGTGCAGCGGACTCAACAATGCCTTTCTCGATGGCGGGGATGAAGTTCCGCGGGATGGCGCCGCCGAAGACTTCGCTGGCGAACTCGAAGCCCGTGCCGCGCGGCAATGGCTCCATGCGAATCTTGCAATCGCCGAACTGGCCGTGGCCGCCGGTCTGCTTCTTGTGGCGTCCCGGCGCCTCGACCTTGGCGCGGATGGTCTCGCGGTAGGGCACTTTGGGGGCCTTGAGGGTGACTTCGGCGTGATAGCGCTTCTTGAGGCGGCTGACGATGGCCTCGATGTGCGGCTGGCCTCCGCCGGCGATGAGAAACTCGTTGGTCTGCGGGTCGCGGAAGAAGCGGATGAGCAGGTCCTCTTCCATCAGCTTGTGGATGGCCGGGGCGAGCTTGTCCTCGTCGGCGCGGGATTTGGGCTCGATGGCGTAGGTCATGGCCGGCTCGGGGAGCGGAGCCAGATCAACCTGGATCTCGGCGCCCTTCTGGCCCAGCGTGTCGCCGGTGAGGGTGTCTCGCAGCTTGGCCACGGCGCCCAGGTCTCCGGCGCGCAGCTCGGGAATCTCGATGGCCTTGCGGCCCTGCATCACGCTCAGGTGGGAGAAGCGCTCCTGGCCGCGGCGGGTGTAATTGTCCAGCGTGGCGTCGTTCTTGATCACGCCGCTGACGACCTTGAAGAAGCTGATGCGGCCGGCGAAGGGGTCGGACATGGTCTTGAAGACCACGAGCGCCAACGGTTCGCTGTCGTCCACCTTGCGCAAGGAGATGCCGGCGCCGGTTGCCTCGGCATCGTCCGCGCTAGCCGCCGCTTCATACTCCGGGTTGCGCACGGCAATGGGCGCTCGCTCGACGGGCGACGGAGCATAGACCTTGAGGAAGTCGAGCAGGTGGTCCACGGCCATGTTGGTCAGGCCGCTGGAAAAGAGCACGGGGAAGATGCGGTTCTCGCGGATGGCTTCGCGCAGCGCGGCGATGAGGTGGTCTTCGGCGATGGTGCCCTTCTCGAAGTACTCCTCCATCAGCTCGTCCTTGCCCTCGGCGACTAACTCCACCAGCGCCTCGTGCTTGGCCTTGGCGTCGGCAGCCAGGCCGGCGGGAATCTCCGCTGTGACCTTGCCGCGGCCGTCGCCTCCGGGGGTGTAATAGAAAGCCTCCATGGTCACCAGGTCCACCACGCCGTGAAAGCCATCGGCGCCGGAGATGGGCAACTGGACAGGTACACAGTTGCGGCCCCAGCGGTCGACGAGATCGTCGATCAGGGCGCTCAGCCCGTCGCCGCCGCCGGCCTTGGGGTGGTCCATCTGGTTGACCACCACGATGCGGGGGACTTTGGCCTCGTCGGCATAGCGCCACACCCGCTCGGTCACGGGCTCGGAGCCATTCTGGGCGTTGACCACGACGAGGGCAGCTTCCACCGGCAGCAAGGCCGCGCGGGCCTCGTGGCTGAACATATGAAAGCCGGGGGTGTCGACAAGGTTGATTTTGACGCCCTGCCACTCGGCAAAGGCGACGGCATTCTGCATGGTTGCGCCGCGGGCTACTTCTTCCTCGTCATAGGCGGTCACGGCCGAGCCGTCTTCAACGCGGCCCTGGGTTGGGGTCATTTTCGCGGCATGCAGCAGAGCGGCGATCAAGGTGGTCTTGCCGCTGTGCGCATGCCCCACTACAGCTACGTTGCGGATCTCACTTCCCTGGTACGTTTTCATGGGTTTCTCCACCTCCGGTGGGTTTTACTGCCTTCGACCACCTGCGGTGGGGCCGACGGCCTTCGGCTGGCCCGCGCCAGGAAAAAGGCGCGGGAGTTGGGTTGATGGAAAAGTCGAGAACGGTTGTTTGCGGAGTTTTGTCAGAATTTGCGGGATCGAATGAGGGAGGCACAGGGAAAGATTACGGACGTCCATGAGGGCGTCCAGGTGGCCGGATTGGAGGGCCACGTGTCCCGGTCTGCCGTCTACCTCGTCCATAAAGGTTTGGGCCGGCGCCGTGCAGATGGATGGAGGATGAATCCGCCAGGCGTCTATCGCTAAGAAATCGGATGCTATCACACGCGGAGTGTGAACGTCCTGTGACTGGGGGCACACGGCGGCCACAGTTGCTGGATCGGCGGCTCCTGCACATCTTCCTTTCCGCAGCCGCGGCAGGATGCACGAATCGGCCAGAACTCGACGAGGGCGTCCCGAATGGTGTGAAATGAATGCGCCGGGCAGAGAGGCGGGGAGCTTCCAGCCCGGCGCATTTGCCGAGAGGGGCCTTTTCCATGCTGATTCGCCATGATTCTACTTTATTTGCCGCCGGCTTTTTGCTGGCGATGGCCTGCGGAGCGCTTGCCCAGGCTCCCGCGCCGGCTCCGGCGGCTGCGCCAGCGCGGAGCGCGCCGGCATTCACCATGCCGCCCCCCCATGTAAATGCTCCGCTCGGCGACATCAAACGAATGCCGGGGGACGGGGAGGGGGCTTACAAGACGCACCAGTATCGCGATCTGTTTGCCGAGCAGGGGCACACGGCGGCGGAGAGCCGGGCGAAGATCGAGAAGGCGTTCCAACAGCTTTTTCATGGCGACGGACAGGAGGAGCGGATCTACTTTGAGACCGGGGCGAACCAGAACGGGCCGCTGGCGTACATTACCGACTGGGCCAACAACGATGCGCGCACTGAGGGCATGAGCTACGGCATGATGATTGCCGTCCAGTTAGACAAGAAGCGCGAGTTCGACGCGCTGTGGAACTGGTCGAAGACAACCATGCTGATTACCGACCCCAAGAATCCTTCCGTGGGTTACTTTGCCTGGTCGATGAACACGGATGGCACGCCGCGCTCGACCGGGGCCGCGCCGGACGGGGAAGAGTACTACGTCATGGCGCTCTACTTTGCGTGGCATCGCTGGGGCAACGGAAAGGGCATCTATAACTACAAGGCGGAGGCGGACAAGATTCTGCGTGGGATGCGGCGCCACCCGGTGCTGACGGGGACGGGCCCCTTCCGGATTCACCCCGAGGATGCGCCGTTTACGCCGCCGGATCATCCGTGGCCCAGCCCCAACAACAGGAATCGGGAGCGAGAAGCGGCCGCGGCCGCCAGCAAGGGCGCGCCCAGGCCGCCGGTGTTCTGGTTCGGCCGCGGGCCGCGCACCGAGTCGATCGGGCCGATGGTGGACGAGGAGCACTTCATGATCCGGTTTTTGCCGAATGTGGAGTTTGGCTCGACGGATGCGAGCTATCACCTACCGGCATTCTATGAGCTGTGGGCGCGATGGGGTCCGCCGGAGGACCGCGCGTTCTGGGCCAAGGCGGCGGACGTGAGCCGGGAGTTTTTCAACCAAGTTGCCGGCCCGGAGACGGGACTTACACCGGATCAGAGCAACTTTGACGGGTCGGCGTTTATTGGCTGGGGTGGAAAGCCGGCGCCGTTCGGCTACGACTCGTGGCGGAGCGTGAGCAACTGGAGCGTGGATTACTCGTGGTGGCGGAAGGAGGCTCGGGAGACTGTGCTGAGCGACCGGCTGCAGAAGTTCCTTTACGGCGAGGGGATCGACAAGTTCGCCGATCGCTACACGCTGGACGGGAAGTCGCTATCCACGCGGCACTCCGTGGGGATGGTGGCGACGGCTGCGGTGGGGAGCTTCGCGGCGACGCCGGGACCGATGGCGAAGGCGTTTGTGGAGACTCTCTGGAATACGCCGGTTCCTTCCGGCGAGCAGAGGTACTTTGATGGGATGCTCTACTTGATGAGCATGATGCACTGCAGCGGGAACTTCAGGATTATTGAATAGAGATAGGGGGCGGCGCGCCTTCCCAGGTCTCAGCATCGGGATCCGCCCCGGCTGCGCGCAGGGCAGGCTTCCGGCAGGCGCATGACAGGCTCTGGAGACTCCCGCCATTCCAGGAACCGGAGGGGGATGGATGATGATGCAGACGCCTGGGGACGTAACGGCGGGGTCCTCATGGAGAGCCTTCTACAAAGTGGGCGGGGCCGCAGTCCTGATTGCGGTTCTGGTGGCGCTGGCCGAGATTGCCATTACCTTTCTGCCGGAGGCATCGCACGCGTCGCAGCGGACCGTAACCGTGGTCGACTGGTTTACCCTCTTCCAGAACAACTGGTTCCTTGGGCTGCGCAACCTGGGCCTCTTAAATCTCATTGGGGCGGCTTTGCTGACTCCGGCGTTCCTGGCCATGTCCTTCGCTCTGCGGCGCGAAAACGAGCCCTGGACCGCGTTGGGCGCGATCCTGTTCTTCATGGGAATGGCGGTCTACCTGGCAAGCAACCGGGCTTTCGCAATGCTCTCCCTCAGCAGCCAGTATGCAAGCGCCGCCACGGACGCGCAGAGAGCCGTGCTGGCAGCGGCGGGGCAGACCATGCTCGTTGAGGGGTCGAACCGCGTGGGCATTTTCCTCATTGATCTTGCGGGCCTGGTCCTCTCCGCGGTCATGCTGAGGGGCAAGGTCTTCAGCAAGGCAGCGGGTTACGCGGGGGTTGTGGGGAACGGGCTGATGATCGTCTTCGAAATCATTCTGGCCTTCGTGCCTGCCTGGTTCAACGTGGGGCTGGTCATTGCCATTTGCGGCGGGGTTTCCATCATGGCTTGGTGGGTGCTGGTGGGCAGGCGGTTGTTGCGGATGGGCGCGGGTTATGAGGACGCGCCGGGCTTGCGATGAACTACAAACTTACCGTCGCCGGCAGGATATCTTCCACATCGACCCATTGTGTGGGGTAGTTGCCTGTGTAGCAGGCGGTGCAATAGCCGTTGTGCTCTTCGCCATCGCAGCAGTCGAGCAAGCCTTCGAGGGATAAGTAAGCCAATGAGTCGGCTTCGATAAAGCGGCGGATCTCTTCGACGGATTTGTTGGCGGCGATCAGCTCGCGCTTGCTGGGAGTGTCTACGCCGTAGAAGCAGGGAGAGATGGTGGGCGGGCAACTGATGCGGAGATGGACTTCCTTTGCGCCCGCGCCGCGCACCATGCGCACGATCTTGCGGCTTGTGGTGCCGCGGATGATGGAGTCGTCGATGAGGATGACGCGCTTGTCTTCGAGCAGGTTGCGGACGGGGTTGAGCTTGAGGCGGACGCCGAAGTCGCGAACGCGCTGCTCGGGCTCGATGAAGGTGCGGCCGACGTAGTGGTTGCGGATGAGGCCGAAGCGGAAGGGCAGGCCGGCCTGGTCAGCGTAGCCGAGGGCCGCGGATACGCCGGAGTCGGGCACCGGGACGACCAGATCGGCGGGCACGCCGGATTCGCAGGCCAACTGGCGGCCCATGCGGTCGCGGCTCTCCTGCACCCAGCGGCCGAAGACGCGGCTGTCAGGGCGGGCGAAGTAGACGTGCTCAAAGATGCAACTGGATTGCGTAACGCCGGTCGAGTATTGGCGGCTGGTGACGCCGTCTTCGGTGACCATGACCAGTTCGCCGGGGAGAACGTCGCGCTCGTATTCGGCGCGCAGCAGGTCGAGGGCGCATGTCTCGGAGGCGAAGACGATGGTGTCCGGCCCGTCCAGATTGCGTATGCGGCCCATGGAGAGCGGGCGGAAGCCGTGCGGATCGCGGGCGGCGAAGATGCGGTCGCGGGTCATCATGACGATGGAGAAAGCGCCCTCGACCTGGCGGAGCGAGTCGGCGATGGCGTCAACGAGCGTAGAGGCGCGGGAGTGGGCGATGAGCTGGACGATGATTTCGGAGTCGGAGGTGGTTTGGAAGTAAGCGCCGTCGCGCTCCAGGCGGGCGCGGACGTTGCCCAGGTTGACCAGGTTGCCGTTGTGGGCGATGGCGATGAGGCCCTTGGTGGAGTCCACGCGGATGGGCTGGGCGTTGAGCAGCGCCGAGTCTCCGGTGGTGGAGTAGCGGGTGTGGCCGATGGCCATGGGGCCGGGGAGCTTGGCGAGAACGTCGTCGGTGAAGATTTCAGAGACCAGGCCCATGCCCTTGATGTTGGCCAGGTGGTAGCCGTCGGCGGTGGCGATGCCGGCTGACTCCTGGCCGCGATGCTGGAGGGCGTATAGGCCGAGATAGGCCTGGCGTGCGGCGTCGGGATGGCCGTGGATGGCGACTACGCCGCATTCTTCGCGGAGTGTGTCGCCTTCGGCGACAGTGGGCAGTGGACAGTGAACAGTGGTCAGTTGCCCGGTGGTGTCCGCAACCCCGGCCACGCCCTGGTAGACGCGTTGGCTCATGCCGTCACCTCGCCGCGGAGAGTGGCTTCCAGCGAGTTGGCCCAGGGCTTGCGGAGAACGGCGAGCGGCGCGGAGATGAAGGGCTCGCCGTCAACTGAAATTTCCAGGCGATGGCCGCCGGTCGAGCCGATGCGGACGGCGAGGAAGTTGAATTCTCCGGCCAGTCGCTCGATTTCAGAGACGTTGCCGTGTGGCGCGGAGAGCAGCAGCGTGGAGGCCGGCTCGGCGAAGAGGCCGAAGAGCGGATGAACCATGAGCGACGGATCCTGCTCGACGGTTGCGCCGATGCCGTTGGGGAAGGCTGCCTGCGCCAGAGCCACGGCGATGCCGCCGTCGGAGAGGTCGCGCGCCGAGCGGATGAGCTTGCGCCAGGCCAGCTCTGACAACAGCTTATGCAGGCTGGCCTCGGCGTCGAGATCGAGAGCGGGCGGCGTGCCCCAAAGGTCGCCGAGGACCACCTTGGCGAACTCCGAGCTGCCGAATGCCGCCATTTCCATCGCGGGAGTTTCCGTGGTGTCTTCGGCAACATCCGGGACCGGTTCGGGCTTAACTTCAACCGGGTAATACCTCATCGGCTCGGGCTGGAAGGGAACTTTGAGGTTCGGATCGGACTCTTCGCCCCTGGGAACCGGCCAAAGCAGCAGAATCGCATCTCCAGCCTTCTGGAACTCCGCCGGAACGGCCCTGGTCACATCGTCCAGAATGCCCACGATGCCCAGCACCGGCGTGGGATAGATGGCTTCGCCGCGGGTTTCGTTATAGAGCGACACGTTGCCGCCGGTGACGGGCGTGCCGAGGGCAGTGCAGGCTTCGGCGATGCCGTCGATGGCCGCCGCAAGCTGAGCCATGATCTCCGGCTTCTCGGGATTGCCGAAATTGAGGCAGTTGGTGGCGGCCACCGGGGTTGCGCCGGTCATGGCAACCTTGCGCGCACACTCGGCGACGGCGTGCATCGCGCCCAGCTTGGGATCGAGATAAGCCCAGCGGCCGTTGCCGTCAAGCGCCATGGCCAGGCCGATCTCCCCGATTGGTCCTTCAGATCCGTCCGGCTTTCCCGTTCCCTTGATGCGCATCACGCCGGCCTCGCCGCCGGGGCCGATCACGGTGTTGGTCTGGACCATG
>DATFYK010000090.1:0-18471 GCA_035315085.1 Occallatibacter sp. | reverse complement strand
GACATGGTGTAACGAGCGCATTGAAGCAGTGAGCCGGGTCGTCGAAGCGGTATTCGCCGAACCGGAT
Organism: Occallatibacter sp.; assembly: GCA_035315085.1. GTDB lineage: Bacteria > Acidobacteriota > Terriglobia > Terriglobales > Acidobacteriaceae > Telmatobacter. Next base: position 18,404 of record DATFYK010000090.1, on the reverse strand, counting down.
GAGGAAGAGAGGAAGATTGTCACTCCGCCAAACGGCCTCCCGGACGGCGGAGATGGCAAAGAGTGGGAACCCTTTTGGGAACCCCAGGCTGTTTAGCCTGGCCAGAAATCAGTGTAAGTTATTGATTTTATTGGTCGGGGAGAGAGGATTTGAACCTCCGACCCCCTGGTCCCGAACCAGGTGCTCTACCAGGCTGAGCCACTCCCCGAACTTGGGTTGCAGGAGCGTATCGTTGGGGCGCGGCCTGGCGCGTTTGGCCCCTTGATTGCGCTTCGACCAGTGTAGCAGAATTCCGGGTGATGCAGGGCGAGGGCACGCTCCATGCCGGGGCAATCGCATGAACGTAAGAGGGGTGGCTGAGAAGGTTCGGCATCAGTGCTGATACGGGTGGGAGAAGGCGGCAAGACCAGCCGCCGCTCACAACCTGGCCGTGCTCAAACACATCACCCTCAATCTCCTTCGGCTCGACCAGGTCAAACGAAAAGGCGGCATCAAAGGCCAGAAGACTCCTCGCCGCCACTTCCGGCCTTTACCGCGCTCCACGGCTCGGACCCGCGTGACGTTCATGCGATTGCCCTGCTTCGCCGCCACCCCTACACCTTCACAAAAATCCGCTTGTGATATAGCACCCACGCCGGAACAAAGCAAACCGCGGTGAACGACACCGAGTAGGCAAACGCGGCCCAGCCCGGATCGGGGATATGCGCGAAGGCATGGACGAACACCCAGGCCAGCACGTCCGTCCGCCGCCCGCCCAGGGTAAAACGAGTGTTCCAGAGCGCGCCGGGCAGCAGCTCACTGAACATGTAAGCCACAATGGCGTTCGACCCGAAAACCAGCCACGGCCATATAACTCCTTTGCTCCGGCCCCGTCCCCAGCCCCGCTGTTCTACGGCCCAGTAAACCAGCGTGAACACAGCCAGCGACCATCCCGCCGCCACCAGCACATACGAACTGGTCCACAGATTCTTGTTGAGCGGGAACCGGAGAGACCAGAGGTAGCCGGAGGCCAGGCAACCCACGCTGGCCGCGGCCAGTCCCAGCGTCTTGGCCTTGACCGCCCTCCGTCCCCGTAGCCACAGCCCGGCGAGCAGCCCCAGCAGCGCCGTACCCACGGCAGGAATGTCGCTGAGCAGCCCCTCGGGGTCGCGCAGGTTGTGGGCCGGCGGATCCAGATAGAGGTGATAGGAGAAGATGTGCCGGTCGAGCCACGAGACCAGGTTCAGGCTCCGATCCATGAAGGGAAAATCGCGTCCCGGCACGCCGGCTCCCGGCACTGGAACCCAACGCAGCAGAACCCAGTAGCCCACCAGCAACACCCCGGCCGCGGCAATCTTTGTCCACACGCGCTTATCCCACAGATAAAAAAGTCCTACCGCCAGGTAGCAGACCGCAATCCGCTGCAGCACTCCATAAATCCGCAGGTGCGCAAGCTCAAAAAACGGAAACCCGTTCACCACAATCCCCAGCAGAAACAGAATTCCCGCCCGCCGCGCCGTGTGCCAGGCCAGTTCCGCCCTCGTTGCCCCGCGAGCCAGCCGCGCCTCAAACGCAAACACGATCGACGCCCCGGCCACAAACACGAAGGTGGGAAACACCAGGTCGGTCGGCGTCAGGCCGTTCCACTCGGCGTGGTTCATGAAGCTCCAGGAGCCGGGACCGCCGTTGTTGTTCACCATGATCATGAAGGCGATGGTGATGCCGCGCAGCACATCCAGCGAGAGCAGCCGCTGCGCGGGCGTGGGTGCCAGAGCCGGATTCGTCATGGCGGTTCGATTCTCCCTAACTGCCGGTTGCAGTGCCGCCCATACCCTACGCGCTCAGGGCCCCATTTGCCAAACCGCCCGCCAACCCCGCCCGAAATCTCTCTGTCGCCTCCAGCCCCTTCACTGCTACACTTCCCCTTCAGAGAATTTCAGCAAGACTGCTTGCGCTCACCTGGAGGCTAAACGTGGCAGAATTTCAGCCCTTTGTTCCGGCCAGCGAGAACCGCCCCGAGTTCACCCTCCGCGCCGTTCTGCTCGGCTCGTTCTTCGGCCTCATCTTCGGCGCCGTCACCGTCTATGTGGGCCTGCGCGCCGGGCTCACGGTGGCCGCGTCCATCCCCATCGCGGTGCTCTCCATCAGCATTCTCCGCGCCTTCGGCCGGGCTTCCATCCTGGAGAACATCATCGTCCAGACCACCGGCAACGCCGGCCAGTCCATCGCCGCTGGGGTCATCTTTACGCTGCCGGCCCTGATCTTCCTGGGCTTCGATCTCGAATACGCGCGCATCTTCATGCTGGCTTTGATCGGCGGCTTTCTCGGCGTGCTCTTCATGGTGCCCCTGCGCCGCCCGTTGATCGTCGAGGAGCACGGCAACCTGGCCTTTCCCGAAGGCACGGCCTGCGCCGACGTGCTGATTGCCGGCGAGAAGGGCGGTTCCTTTGCCAGCCGTGTCTTCTTTGGCCTCGGCCTGGGCGCGCTTTACGCCTTCTTCCAGAATGAAAACCTCTTCGGCGCATGGCCCGGCACGCCTGAATTCCGGCCCGACTTCGGCCCCCAGCACGTGCTCAAAGGCGCGTCCATCAAGGCCGACGCCACCAGCGAGTACCTGGGCGTGGGCTACATCATCGGCCCGCGCACCGCGGGCGTCATGTTTGCCGGCGGCGTCCTTTCCTGGCTGGTGCTGATGCCCTTGATCTACTTCTTCGGCAAGGCGCTGCCCGGTCCTGTCTACCCCGGCACCGTCCCCATCGCGCAGATGGGCCCCAGCGATCTCTGGATCACCTATATCCGTCCCATGGGAGCCGGAGCCGTGGCCGCCGCCGGACTCATCACCCTCATCAAGACCATGCCCACCATCTTCGCCGCGCTCAGCGCCGGCTTCAAGAATATGCGCAAGGGCGCGGACGCAACAGCAGCCAAGCCCCTCCGCACCGAGGATGATTTTTCCATGGGCATGGCCATCATCGGCTCCGCGCTGCTGGTGGTGCTGATGTTCTTCTTCCTCTACTTCAAGCCGGTGCCGGGAGCGCAGTTGGGAGTCATTGAAAATCTGGCCGCCTCGCTGCTCATCGTCTTCTTCGGATTCCTCTTTGTCACCGTCAGCTCGCGCATCGTCGGCCTCATCGGCTCCTCGGCCAACCCCGTCTCCGGCATGACCATCGCCACACTGATGGCCACCTCGGCCATCTTCCTGGTCGCGGGCTGGACCGCTCCGGCCTTCGGGGCGTTGGCGATTACCATCGGAGGCGTCGTCTGCATCGCCTCGTGCGAGGCCGGCGACACCTCCCAGGACCTCAAGACCGGCTTCCTCATCGGGGCCACGCCGCGCAAGCAGAGGTGGGCCTTCCTCGTCGGCATTCTGGTCTCAACCTTCGCCGTCGGCGGCACCCTCATAGCGATGAACAAGGTGCTGCAGGAGTTCCACGCGGCGCCGCAGGCCTGGGATCTCTCCGTCCCGCACTCCGGCGTCGTGGTGCAGTCCAACCCCGAGGGCCTGAATGACCGGATTCCCGTCCTCGGCGCGGACAAGAAGATCACCCTGCACCCCAAGAGCGAATACATCGTGCTGAATGCGCTCGGCTCCAGCGAGCTGGCCGACGGCAAATACCTCTACTCGCCTGCCACCAGGCGCATTGAGGTCCAGTGGATTCCCGGCATCGGCGGCGAAAAGGCCCCGGCCCCGCAGGCTCGCCTCATGGCCACCGTGATCAACGGAATCCTCAGCCGAAAGCTGCCCTGGGGACTGGTGCTGCTGGGCGTCTCCATCGTCTTCACCGTCGAGCTGCTGGGCATTCGCTCGCTGGCCTTCGCCGTCGGCGCCTATCTCTCCATCGGCACCACCCTGGCCATCTTTGTGGGCGGCATCATGCGCTGGATGGTCGATGCTGCGGTGAAGAAGGCGGGCGGCGACGCGAACGCGGAGGGCGACGTCTCGCCGGGTTCGCTCTTTGCTTCGGGCCTTATCGCCGCCGGCGGCATCGCCGGATTGATCGGCGTGGCGCTCAAGGGCTACGCGACGACGGTTCATCCCGACAATCCGGTGAGCCCCATCCACTTCCATCTCACCGACAACCCCGCCGTCTCGGTTCTGGCCTTTGCAATGCTGGCCGGGGCTCTGTATTACTTCGCCCGCAAGCCGCTGAAGAAGTAAGCGGCAGGGGTGCCCAGCATTACAAACGCAGCGGCGCACTCAGGCTCTTGCACCGTCGGCATCATTCGTGTACTATGAATGTACTGGCGCCATCGTGCGCACAGGGTACGAAAATCAAGCCGCATCGTCGGCCTTGCAAAAGGAGTACACCAATGGGCAAATCTGTCCACCGCATACGCGCATTCGAAATGCGCAAAATCTCCCACCCGATCTTCTCCGACATCGACAAATATTGGCTGACTGTTGCTGCGAAGGATTTCCCTTCGGGCATCAGCACGTCCGCAGATGCACGCGATCCTGTGGGTCTCAACCGGCGAGTCTATAAGGAAGTGCGGAGCAGTCTTGATGGAATGACCGCAACGCCCGGCTCCTTCGACTTAATGAACAAGGGCATCACGATCTTGGCCAAATCCGTCAAACTGATCAATAAGGAGGAAGGCCTGATCGACCTCATTATTGATGAGGAAGGTGGTGGAATCGTAGATGGAGCTCATACTGCGAAAATCATTGAGGAAGCCAACGAAGAAGGCACGACACCTGAAGAACAGTACGTTGAGGTATACGTGCGGACGGGCGTAAGCGCCGAGCTAATCAGCGATATTGCGCGTGGCCTTAACACAGGAATTCAGGTAGCCCCACAGTCCATTTACAACATCGCGGGCGTCTTTGACTGGCTCAAGGATGAGATCAGCGGGGAGAAGTATAAGGATCGGATTTCGTGGAGAGAGAGCGATGACGAAGACTATGATGTCCGCGACCTAATAGCGGTGCTTGAAGTCTTTAATATCTTCGACTTCCCAAATGACGTGAACGTAGGAAAACACCCGATCTCCGCCTACGAAAAATGGAGTGTCCCACTGAAGAAATTTGCTGACGACTATGAAATGAACAAGGATGCACTGAAAAAAAGCAAATACTATCGGTTGAGGAACTTGCTCAAGGATGGCCTAGCTCTCTATGACCATATCCGGCATGACTTCCGTGAGATGCATAACGAGGAGGGTGGTCGGGCAGGCAAGATGAACATTATCGAACAAGCTTCGACGCATCGCGGCGCTTTTGATTTCCCGTTTGCAGGATTGGCTGACAACGAGTACCGGCTCACAAAGGGCGCAACGTTTCCAATCCTTGCAGCCTTCCGCGTATATGTTGAAGATAACCCCAAGACGGGAGATGCCCGGTGGCGCGGCGGATTTGACAGAATCCTTGAAGTTTGGAAAGAAACCGGACCGAATCTCGTTGAGGAAACATTCCAGTTGACGCGGGAAGGCGTGCGTAATCCTGATGCAATTGGTAAGAACCGCAAGCACTGGGCCAACTTGTACATGCGATTGCAAGTACGATTGCTGCAAGAACGGCTGCAAGAGCAACAGGAAAAAGTACTAGCCCGACGGCATAAGTGACTTGGCTAGAGCATAGAACGGGGGCTATTCTTGGCCACCGTTCTATGCTGTCGTCCAGGTCGGCTTCGGCCCGAGGCGCAACAAGGTGAGCCATCAGCCTGTATGGGCCAATTCCGCGATCTGGCGCGCCCGCCCACGCGGCCCATGCCCGCCCAAATCCTCCGCCAATTTATACTTCTCCTGTGATCCAGTCCTCGAAGAACCGCTCCCTATGAACGAAATAAGCCACAATAAGCGCCGCATCGGCGTCATCACCACGTCGCGCGCCGACTATAGCCACCTTTACTGGCCCCTGCGCGAGCTTTCCGCCCACCCCCATGTCGATCTCGGCATCTTTGCCCTGGGCGCGCATCTCTCGCCTGAATTTGGCTCGACTCTCCAGGAAATCGAGCGCGACGGCTTTCCCATCAAGGCGCGCATCGAGTGTCTGCTCAGCTCCGACTCCGATACCGGCATGGCCAAGACCATCGGCGTCGCCATCCTGGGCCTGGCCGACGCGCTCACCGCCTGGCGGCCTGATCTGCTGCTGCTCATCGCCGACCGCTATGAGATGCTCGCGCCCGCCTCAGTTGCCCTCGCCCTGCGCATCCCCATCGCCCACATCGAGGGCGGCGAAATCAGCCAGGGCGCCATCGACGACCAGGTGCGCAACGCCCTCACCAAGCTGGCCCACATCCACTTCACATCCACCCCCACCGCCCGCCTCCGCGTCATCGCCATGGGCGAGGAGGCAGGCCGCGTCCATCACGCCGGAGCGCCCTCGCTCGACCACCTGCGCCGCTCCACGCTGCTCGACCGCCCTGCTCTCGAAGCCCGCCTTGGCCTCACCCTCGCGCCGCCCACGCTCCTCGTCGCGTATCACCCGGTCACCATCCTCAAAGACACAACCGCGGAAGCCGATGCGTTGTTCTCCGCGCTCGCCCAGACCCCCGGCCAGCTTCTCTTCGTCTATCCCAACGCCGACGCCGGCAGCTACGCGCTCATCGAGCGCACCCGCGCCCTTGCCGCAACCCGCCCGCAAACGCGCATCTTCGTCAGCCTCGACGCCGTCACCTACTGGAGCCTCATAGCCAACGTGGACGCGATGGCCGGCAACTCGTCCTCCGGCATCATGGAGACAGCCTCCTTCGCCCTGCCCACGGTCAACGTCGGCATCCGCCAGCAGGGCCGCGAGCGCGCCCGCAACGTCATCGACGCGCCCGCCGAAACCACCGCCATCCTGGCCGCCATCCAGCGCGCCCTCAGCCCGGAATTCCAAACATCCCTTCGCGGCATGGTCAACCCCTACGGCGACGGAACCGCAGCCCAAACCATCGCCCGCGTCCTCACCACTGTCCCGCTCGACGGCCTGCTCATCAAACAGCCCGCGCCGCCGGCAAAATACCGCCGGGAAGCGGCTTCTCGCGCGCGATTACAAAGCGAAGGCTAGGGAAAAGGGTTGCAGTGGAAAAGTGCCTTAAATGACTCTTGACAGGACAAAATCGAGAGTGCATGATTGTTCCACTTCGAACTCCCCGACTGGTGAGTTCTAAATGAGGAATCCGCACCGCGAATTCTGTGCACCAGCAACGGCTTCCCTTCTCCTAACTCCCTAGACTGACCTCATTCGCTGTTGAAGAGCAGGTACGTATGGTGGTCAAAACACATTCCAAGGGTTATGGTGCCACTGGACTGCGCGTTGGTGTTAGGAACGTCCGGCGTTATTTCCCTAAGAGCATTGCCGTCATCGAGTTGCAACTGGATCATTTGCGGATTCAGTGCGGGCTGGGCCCTGATTTCTGGCGGGGACAGCCTGAGATTCACGACCCCCGGCTGTGCGCCTGGCTGGAGTCCAAACACCTGCACGACAAGCCGAACCGAACTCCCGTCCCGTTGGCAATGATTCCCGAGGGAGAGAATTCCTTCCGGCTGCAGCCGGTCCCGGTGAACGGGCACGTCAGGGCCAAACAGGCGTCAGCCGCCGCAGCCTGACCTTCAGCAATATTCTCGCCGCTGGCCGTTCCTTGACGGCGCCGATGTATTGTGTGCTCTGATTTTTTTGAACAACTCTCCTCTTTATCCCGCCCCCGCCATCGTCATTCCACCCTGAGTTGATAAACTCAAGATGAAATGACGACACGCCAACTCCAGCAGGAAATTGAGCGGCACTATGCCGCCGGACCCGCCGCCATGGGCGACCCAAATGCGGCGGCGGCCTTCTTTTCCCTGCGCGCCGCCATCGAAAGCGGTGAAGTCCGCGCCGCCTCGCCTGACCCCACCTCGCCCACCGGCTGGCGGGTTAACGCCTGGGTCAAGCAGGGCATTCTTTTGGGCTTTCGCCTCGGCAACCTTCAGGAGCTGCCCGCCGGCGGCCTCTCTTTTGTGGATAAGCACACCTATCCTGTCCGCCATTTCGGTCCTGCCGACGGTGTGCGCATCGTTCCCGGCGGCTCTTCGGTGCGCGCCGGGGCATACGTCGCGCGCGGCGTGGTCTGCATGCCGCCCATGTACATCAACGCCGGAGCCTTCGTTGACGAGGGCGCCATGGTCGACTCCCACGCCCTGGTCGGCTCCTGCGCCCAGATCGGCAAACGCGTACACCTCAGCGCCGCCGTCCAGATCGGCGGCGTCCTGGAGCCGGTCAACGCCAGCCCCGTGGTCATCGAAGACGACGTGCTGGTCGGCGGCAACTCCGGCGTCTACGAGGGAACCATCGTCCGCAAGGGAGCGGTCCTGGCCGCCGGAACCATCCTCACCCGCGGCACGCCCGTCTTCGACCTCGTCAACGGCACAATCCTCCGCGCCACGCCGGAGCTGCCCCTCATCATCCCTGAAAACGCCGTCGTCGTCCCCGGCTCCCGCGCCGTCGCCAAAGGTAAGGGTCAGGAGTGGGGCCTCTCGCTCTACGCCCCCGTCATCGTCAAATACCGCGACGACAAAACCAACCTCAGCACCGCCCTCGAAGATTTGCTGCGCTAGACAGCGCGCCCACCATCGGCGCAGCTTTATCGTTCCTGGAGGCATCCGCTCGCGCTCATTGCACCGGCGGCCTCAGATACTCCTCGAAGTGGGCCAGGATGCGGTTGTATAAATGCGTCCGCACATCCGGGCCGGTGATGGAGTGCGTCTTGCGCGGGTAGAGTTGCAGGTCGTAAGGGATTTGGGCTTCGATCAGCTTCTGCACCAACTGAACTGTGTTCTCGATGTGCACGTTGTCGTCGCCGGTTCCCTGCGCCAGCAGCAGACGCCCCTTGAGATTGGCCGCCGAGTTGACCACGGAGAAGTCGTGGTAACCCGAGGCGAATTCCGAGGGCAGGCTCATATAACGCTCGGTATAGATGGAGTCGTAGTTGCGCCAGTCGGTGACCGGCGCCACCGCTACCCCGGCGCGGAAACGATCCGAGTGCGACATTGCATAGAGGGTGAAGGCGCCGCCCCAGCTCCAGCCCCACCAGCCCAGGCGCTTGCGGTCCAGTTGCGGATATTGGGCCAGCACCGTGTCCACAACGGTCAGTTGATCCTCCAGTTGCAACGGGCCAAAGTTGTGATAAGCGGCCTGGGCAAAGGCGCGTCCGCGTCCGCCCATGCCGCGATTGTCGGCGTGGAGCACGGCAAAGCCTTGCTGGGCCAGCAACTCGTCGAAGAGCAGGCCATTCCCCCAGCGATTCGCGACGGTTAGTTCGTGTGGACCGCCATAGGGATTCACGATGAGGGGCACGCCGGCGGGACTGGCGGCCCCTTCGGGCAGCAGCAAAGTGGCGTAGAGGATTGTGCCGTCGTGGGCCTTCACCTCAAACTGCTCCGGGGCGCGAATATGGTAAGGCTCCAGCGCCCTGGTTTGCCAGAAGACGTTGCACTTGCCGTCTGCCTGGCAGAGGCGCAATGTGGGCGGATCGAGGCGCGTGGAGTGTTTGTCGGCAAATGCGCCCCCGGCGGGAGCAAAGGTGCCCTCATGATGTCCTGCGCCGGCGCTTAATTGCTTGCGCTCGCCGTCAAAGCTCACCTGCCAGATCTGCTGCTCCAGCGGGTTGCTCTCGCTCGATTCGAATTCGATCAGCTTGTGCGCGGGATCGACGCCGAGAACGTCCCCCACCTCAAAGTCGCCTTTGGTCAGTTGCCGCTCCAGTTTGGCCATGGCGGCGCCGGGATCGGCCTGGTCATAACTGTAGAGATAGAGATGGTTGTGGCCGTCGGACCAATTGGTCAGTACGATTGCGCCGGAGCCGACGAAAACATCGTAGCTCTCGTCGAAGAAGGTATCGTCGGCAAGTTGGAGCACCGGATGGGCCTGGCCGGTGGACGCATCGGCAAAGTAGATATCCCGGTGCTTGTGATCGCGAGTGAGGGTCTCGATCCACAGCGTCTTGCCATCCACCCAGCCGAAGCGCGGTATGTAATCCTGTCCGGGATGGATGGGCAGCTTGACCCACACCGTTTTCCCGCCCTGCGCGCTCACCACGCCCACCCGCACATCGGGGTTGGGATCGCCGGGCTGCGGATAACGCTGCAGATCGACGGCGGCATGGGTGGGAATCCAGTCGGCGAGGGGATACTGCGGCACGGCTGCCTCGTTCATCTCCAGATAGGCCAGATGCTTCGAGTCCGGCGACCAGAAGTAGTTGCTGCGAACATCCAACTCCTCCTCGTAGACCCAGTCCACCTCGCCGTTGAGAGTGGCCAAATGGGTATCCGGCGTGGGCGCGGGAGCCACCACGGTTGCCGGCGAGCCGGAATCTTTCAGCCGCGCCACGGAAAGGCCATGGTCGCGAATGAAGGAGATGAATTCGCCGTTGGGCGAAAACTTGGGATCGTCGCCGGAGGCCGCGCCGGTAAAGCCAACCTGCACCCCTGTGCCGTTGCGCAGATCGTAGAGCCAGAGGCGGCCGTTGGAGTCGAACAGCAGATGCTCCGAGTCCGGTGCCCATATGTAACTGGCCATGTTATAGCGGTCGCGATGGTCACGATCCTTTTCCGAGTCGCTTGCCCCTGCCAACGAAGCCAGCTTGGCGTGGCTCACCAGCACGCTCGATTTGCCCGTGAAGGGGTCCACATCCATCAGCTCACCGCCATCCATGTAAGTCAGGTGCTTGCTGTCCGGCGACCAGGTAAGATCTTCGGGCGGAGTTCCGATCAGCGGCCCATGGGCGAAGATGGCCTCGACGGTCAGAGGCTTCGCTGGCGCCTGGCCGGCCAACGGAATAGTTGCAAGCGAAAGGGCGGTAACGGCTGCTATCAGAACGACTGTTGCACGGGTCAAAGGAGATTCCTCCGGGGCGGAGCTATCAAGCGGCGATCTGAGAGCGAGGGGCTTCCAGAGAGCAGTGTAAATTACCGGGGGTTGCCGGGTTGCACGCTGCGGGCCGAGGGTGTATCTTCCGGGTCATGCACTGGGCAACTCCGGAAGAACGGCGCAATCTTGGCCAGGCGCGGCGCAAGCAGGTGGGCCGCCAGGAACACAACGAATTCAACCCCAAGGCGCGCAAGGCGTCGCCTTTGGAGCTTCTTGCCCGGTCGATGCGCGGCCGCGTCCCGGCGCTCATCAAGCTCAAGTACGAACTCATGATGCAGTCGCCCTTCGGCTATTTTCGCGGCGCCGTGCCGGTGATGGCGGCGGATTTGGCCGTTCTGCCCTCGACCGGGATCGTCAGCCAGCTCTGCGGCGACGCGCACGTGCGCAACCTGGGCGCCTATGCCGCGCCCGACGGACGGCTGGTCTTCGACATCAACGACTTCGACGAGACCATCCGCGGGCCCTTCGAGTGGGACCTGAAGCGCATGGCTGCTTCGGTCACGCTGGCCGGGCGGGGGGCGGGCCACAAGGAATCGTCCGCTCGCCAGGCCGTGGAAAAATGCATCGAACGCTATGCCGCGCTGATGCGCGCGTTTGCTAAAATGCCCGGCATCGAAGTGGGCCGCTATCAGGTGCACTGGCTGGGCCAGGCCGAGCCAATACACAAAGCGCTGGTGAAGGCCGAGCGGGCGACGCCGCAGCACACGCTGGAACAGCTGACCCAGCCCGTCTCCATAAAGCCCGGGGCCCCCACGGACAGGTCTTCGTCTGTGGGGTGGAAGTCCGGGGCCCCCACGGACAGGTCTTCGTCCGTGGGGTGGAAGCCCGGCGCGCCCCGCCGCTTCAAGGAAGCCAAACCCATGCTCACCCGCGTCAGCGCCGCCCAGGCTCGCGCCGTGCTGGCCTCCCTGGGGCCTTACCGGGAGATGCTGGAGCCGCAGCGGCAGCACCTGTTGTCCTTTTATCGCCCGGTGGACGTGGCCTTCAAAGTGGTCGGCACGGGCTCGGTGGGCCTGCGCGACTATTGCGTGTACTTTGAGGGCAACGGGCCGGGAGACCCGCTTTTTCTGCAAATAAAGGAGGAGCCGGCCTCAGCCTACGCGCCCTGGCTGCCCGATGCGCACCCCGCGCCCCACAACGGCCAGCGCGTGGCCGAGGGACAGCGGACCATGCAGGTGCAGTCGGATCCATTCCTGGGCTGGACGCACATCGGCGGACGCCAATTCCTGGTGCGCCAGCTCAACGACCATAAGGGCTCCATCGAACTCGAGGACCTGGCCGGCGGCGGCCTTGAGGCTTACGCAGAGGTCTGCGGCGAGCTGCTGGCCCGCGGCCACGCCCGCTCCGGCGACCCTCTGGCCATCGCAGGCTACCTGGGCACTGGCGACGGCTTTGCCGAGGCGCTGGGCAAATTCGGCGGGCTCTATGCCGACCAGACTGAGAAGGACTGGCAGGAACTGCGGCGATCGCGCAAGAGAGGCAAAAACAGCTAGGGCCTGTTAGCAGGCCCTGGAAGCATTTTTCCTCGCGGAAAGGGCGTGAAACCAGAGGTTTCGACCGCCTCCCAATCGTCTGGACGCTATCGGTGTACACTTTTCTTCGCGCGCATGCCTTCGTTTCCACCGCGCTGACAGGAAATCCCATGAACAGAAAAGCGCTCGTCCTCTCCATCGCCTTGATCGCGGCCCTCGGGCCGGCAGCCCCAGCCCTGGCCCAGAATGCTCAGCCGCAGCCCGCTCAGCCCAGGCGCCCCATGACCTTCGAGGACATGATGAAGATGAAGCGGCTGGGCGAAACCGCCGTCTCGGCTGACGGCAAGTGGCTGGCCTACTCTGTGACAACCGTCAATCTGGAGCAGAACACGAAGACGGCGGAGTTGTGGGTGCAGGCCATTGCCGGCGGAGAGCCTTTCAAGCTCTCCGTGGCGCAGCCGGGAGACAGCGGCGTCCAGTTCGCGGCGGACGGCAAGCGGATTTTGTTCCTGAGCGGGCGCGAGGGCGGACAGCAGGTCTGGCTGGCGGATTTCGACGCTGCAACCGGCGCGACAAGCAACCCGAAGAAGCTCACCACCATCTCGACCGAGGCCGGAGACGCCATCTGGTCGCCCGACGGCCGCTCTATCGTCTTCACCTCGGCGGTTTATCCCGACTGCCCGGCAATCACGACAGCAGATGCGGCTACGGGCGATAAATGTAACGCCGACCGGGACGCGGCTCTCGCATCCAGCAAGGTGAAGGCACAGATCTTCACCCATCTCCTCTATCGCCACTGGGACCACTACACCGGCGACAAGAGGTCCCACCTCTTTTACGTTTCGGTCGAGAGCGGCGCGCTGCGCGACCTGACGCCGAACGATCCGCATGATGTTCCGCCGTTCTCGCTCGATGGCGGCGGCTGCGGCTGCGCCTTTGCGCCCGACTCGAAGGAGTTGGCCTTCACCGAGAACCTCGACCCGGAGCCGGCGATCAGCGTGAGCGCAAAAATCTTCACCCTCGACCTGACCAATCCGGCGGCGAAGCCGGTAGCGATCAGCATCTCGGCGGGCGGCAACTTCAACCCTGCCTACTCGCCCGATGGAAAGTACATAGCCTGGCGCTCGCAGGCCCGCGGTGGCTATGAGAGCGATAAATTCCGGCTGGTACTCTATGACCGCGCGGCGATGAGGATCAAAGATATGATGCCGAAGTTTGAGAATTGGGTGGATGAGTTTGCGTGGGCGCCGGACTCCGAGGTGCTCTATTTCACCAGCGGAAATGCGGGAGAGGCTTCCATCTTCCAAGCTTCCTTCAATGGACAATCGAGAAGAATCACTGAGTGGAACGGCGAGTACAGCAGCCTTCATTCCCTTCCAAAGTCCAGAATTGTCGCTACCAAAGTGACAGTCGACGGGCCAGCTGAAGCCTACTTGGTGCATTACAGCTTTACTCCGGAAATTCCGCCGAGTGATCAGTATGTTATGCCCACTAGGAATGGAAAGATCTCAATTTCTGAGACCGAGACCGGGGAGGAAGAAACCTGGATCACTCACATCAACGATGATCTGGTATATTCACTCGATTTGCCCAAGATGGAATCCTTCTGGTTCACCGCCGCCGACAAAACCAAAGTCCAGGGCTTCCTCATCCGGCCCCCCGCCTTCGATCCGGCGAAAAAATATCCCGTGAAATTCCTCATTCACGGCGGGCCGCAGGGCGCGTGGGGCGATTCTTGGTCCTACCGCTGGAACGCGGAGCTCTTCGCCGCCAACGGCTACGTTGTGGTGATGATCAATCCCCGCGGATCGACCGGCTATGGGCAGGCCTTCGTCGATGGCGTCAACGGCGACTGGGGCGGCAAACCCTTCACCGACCTGATGCAGGGCCTGGACTACGCCGAGCAGCACTATCCCTTCATCGACAAGAGCCGCGAGTGCGCCCTGGGCGCAAGCTACGGCGGATACATGGCTAACTGGATTCTGGGCCACACCGACCGCTTCAAGTGCATTGTCAGCCACGACGGAATGTTCAATGCCGAATCGGCCTATGGAAGCACAGAGGAATTGTGGTTCAACGAATGGGAGTTCAAAGGCAAGCCCTGGGATTACTACGGTAAACCCGACCAAGAGAATCCTTACCGCAAGTGGTCTCCGGCGCTCTCCGCCAAAAATTTCCATACCCCCACCCTCGTCATCCATAGCCAGCTCGACTACCGGCTCGACGTGGCCGAAGGCTTCCAACTCTTCACCACCCTGCAGCGGCTCAAGGTTCCCAGCAAGATGCTCTACTTCCCCGACGAAGGCCACTGGGTGCTGAAGCCGCAAAACTCGCAACTCTGGTATAAGACCGTGAACGACTGGGTAGACCAGTGGACGAAAGCCAGCCACTAGAGCGGTTCTCCAATTCACGTGCCCTTGCGAGCGCTGTGCAAGCCACTCGGCGGACGTGGCTTCGGGGTATAGCAATTTTGGAACCGCTGTAGCAACCGGGTATCCCAGGTCTTGCTTCCGAGTCTAAGGAGGCAAGTTTTCAGGCCGCACCCTCGCGGCAACCGCGAATCGGAGTTCACGGCAAACTCCCTCGTTTTTCATGGTTCATACTTTGGATATGCGGCCATGGTGGCGACGAACGGGGATATTGCTGGCTGGGCTGGCAACTGCCGGATCGGCCGGTTGGGCGCAGACAAACCGCGCGGCGCAGAGCTGGACGCAGACCGCTGCGCATTGGCAAAGCGCAATCGATCAGGCCGCGGGCAAAACTCCCGATGCGCGGGTGCTGGTGCTGGACATCGGCTCGGGACATCTGCTGGCGTCAGCCCACCTGGCCGAAGCAAGCCGCACGCTGGCGACACCCGGCTCGACGCTGAAACCGCTGATCCTCTACTTCGCTCTTGCGTCCAAACATTGGGACCCGGAGCGCCAGGTTGCGTGCAGCCGTCAGATGCATATTGGCGCCCATCAGCTCAACTGTTCCCACCCGGCGGCTGATCCCATGGACGCGGAGCAGGCGCTCACCTGGTCCTGCAACTCCTATTTTGCCGAGTTGGCTGGAACGCTTGCGCCGGAGGAACTGCGCCAGGCCCTCAGCACGCGAGGCCTGTTGGCAGCCACCGGGCTGAGCGCGCAGGAGAACGTGGCCGCCTTTCGCGAGCCGCGCACACGGGAGCAGGTTCAGCTGGCCACGTTGGGCGTGGAAGGCATTCGCGTGACGCTGCCGGAACTGGCGGAGGCGTACCGGTCGCTGGCGATCGAGATGGCGGCGCACCCGGAGGCCAGGGCGGCCGAGGTCGTTCGCGCGGGGTTGACTGACTCGGCCAGCTTCGGCATGGCGGGCGCGGCATCGCTGGGCGGCGTGCCCGTTGCCGGCAAAACCGGGACAGCCAGCGCCGAAAGCGGCGGCGCCACACACGGCTGGTTCGTGGGCCTTGCGCCCGCGGAGTCGCCGCGGGTGGTGGTGGCCGTTTACTTGCCCGCGGGGCACGGCTCGGATGCGGCGCAGGCAGCCGCTAACCTGCTGGCGCACTCGCCGTTGAGGAAGCCATGAAGCGGGCCGTCCTGGCTGTCTGCCTGGCCGTTTGCTGCACCGCGGCTCAGGCCCAGACGGCGCCGCGTTCCACCATTCGCGTGGGCCTGTGGACGCTGTGGCATGACAAAGAAGCAACCATCACGCCGGTTGCTATTTCGCAAAAATCTGGAGCGGCGCTTCGCCCTTGCGAGACGTGCCGCGCCCGGCCGCTCGGCACCATTGTGGTTCGAGTCAAAGATGCCGGGCTGACGTGGACGGAACATAATGGCCGCGTGCATTCCTCGACCGTCCTGCTGCTTACCGGCAGTTACCGCCTTGCCGCTCATGGGGAATCGCTGACGCTGGCTTACCCGCTCAGAATCACGGCGCAGCCGGGCGCGCTGCTTCTGGCCGCTACCCTGCCGGTGGAGCGATACGTGGAGCTTGCAGTGGCCGCCGAGAGCGGCGCCGCCGATTCGCCGGAATCCCGCAAGGCGCTGGCTGTGGCAGCGCGCAGTTTTGCCCTCCAACCCTCTCATGGGCACACCGCTTTCGACGTCTGCGACTCGACCCATTGCCAGTGGGTGCATTGGCGCTCGACGACCGAGGCTCATGCGGCTGCGCTGGCTACCGCCGGAGAGGTCTTGTGGCTGCATGGAAGCCGCGCCGCGGCGTATTTTCATCAGAACTGCGGGGGGCGCACGGCATCGGCCGGGGAGGTTTGGCCGGCGAAGGCTGCGTCGAACCACGCCGCGCGGGGAGCCCTGATTTCGCGCCCCGATCCCTTTTGCCAGCGCGCCGGATCGAGCGAGTGGTCGGCTACTCTCTCCCGCGCCGAGCTGACCCAGGCCCTGGCCGCGGCGGGCCTGGCTGCTCCGGGATGGAAGAGCCTGACCGTCGCTCAACGCGGAGAGTCCGGCCGCGCCACGATGTTGCTGGTTGGCTCGACGCAAGTTTTGGCGGAACATTTTCGTCTGGCCGTGGGCCGCGCGCTGGGATGGAACCGCATTCGCAGCAATTGGTTTGAGGTTGCGGCCCAAGGCGACGGCTTTCTCTTCCATGGCCGCGGCTCCGGCCACGGCGTGGGCCTGTGCCAGGCCGGCGCGGCCCAGATGGCGCAGGAGGGACGCGGTTACCGCGAGATTCTTGCCCAGTATTTCCCCGGCGCAACGGTTGCGGAAAAGACGATTGGCGCGGCCTGGCAGATGCTGGCTGGGCAGGGCTTCAATTTGGAGACCAGCGAGGCGGCAGACGCTGCGTACATTCCGGCCCTGGCGCGCGCACTGGCCGAGGCCCAGAGCCGCAGCGGACTCAACCCTCGCGCCGCAATTGCTGTCCGGGCTTACCGTTCCACGCCGGCCTTTCGCGATGCAACGCTGGCTCCCGGATGGGTAGCTGCCTTCACAGAAGGCGACTTGATTGCCCTCCAGCCGCTGCGCGTCCTGAAAGCGCGCAAATTGCTCGCAAGCACACTGCGCCACGAGTTCCTGCACGCCCTGGTGGAAGAGCAAGCCACCGCTCAAACGCCGCTCTGGCTGCGCGAGGGTTTGGTGGAGGTCTGGTCCGGCGGAGCGCAATCCAGCGATCCGCGAACAGAATTCCCTGCCCCATCCTTCTGTCATCCTGAGCGACCCCAAGCGCAGCAAGGGGGAGTCGAAGGACCTGCTTCTTGTATCTCTGCGGAACGGGTGGGAACCAAGAAAACTTTGGAGTCAATTGACCAAAAGCTGGCCCACGCAGCGAACGAAGCGGAGTCGGAGGCAGCGCACCGGGCCGCCGGTTGGTGCGCCCGGCAGCTTCTCGACCGCTACGGGCGCGCGCAAGTGCTGGAGTGGCTACGCACGGGCGTCCCGCAGAGCGCGCTAACTTCCCTCCGATAACGGTGGTTTGACTGAATTTTGCTTGACGGGCTCAGGCGCCCTGATTGGAGCTGGAATCGGCACAAACGCCTCGCCGGCTGGTCGACGCCGACGAGTGAAGAGTACAGAAAACCAGCCAAAGAGTAAAATCCAGCAAATCATCGACCAGAGAAAAGCTGTGATATGCAGAACACCTGAATACCATCCTCCCGACGCAGGTTGTTCAGTAGGAGCTATGGATACAATAAAGCTGGAGACAGTGTCTCCGATCACAACTGTCATTAGAGTTGCAATCCACCAATATCCATCGCGCAGGACTCCAAGTACTCTTCGCCAAGGCAGACGAAATCCATATTGCGCAGAGACTGCAGCAATGGGGATGAACAGAGCGGGTACAGCATATGTACCTAACATCCACTGTGTAGCGGGTCCCGCATAGCGACCCATCATGTACCAGACACTTAAGGCCACCACCACCCAAACTATAAAAGATAGTGCGGTCCAGATAACACGGGTGCGGCTGTTCTCACCTGTGAGTAGGCTTCGCATCAATCCGAAAAGAAGCATTATTCTTGATAGTTCCCAGAGCGCCAGAAGTAAGTTAGAAAGTGCCGTATGCCCAGTTAGCTCGCCGAAAAAACGATGCTGTAGCGAATTGAGTATGGTCCATGCAGCCAAGGCCGCAACCCAGCGGTAATTTGTACGCAGGCGACTGAATAACTCCGTAGCGTCATCGTTTTCGGGCAACGGCTGCTG